>PNBD01000133.1 GCA_003135855.1 Deltaproteobacteria bacterium | reverse complement strand
ATCATGGCCCACATCGATGCCGGCAAAACCACGACTACCGAACGCGTACTCTTCTACACCGGGATCAACTACAAGATCGGCGAGGTGCACGAAGGCACCGCGACGATGGACTGGATGGTCCAGGAGCAGGAGCGCGGAATCACGATCACGTCGGCGGCGACCACGTGTTTCTGGCGGGATCATCGCGTCAACATTATCGACACGCCGGGGCACGTCGATTTCACGATCGAAGTCGAGCGGAGCCTGCGCGTGCTGGACGGCGCGGTCGCGGTGTTTTGCGCGGTCGGCGGCGTCGAGCCGCAATCGGAGACGGTCTGGCGGCAGGCGGACAAGTACCGCGTCCCGCGCATCGCGTTCATCAACAAGATGGATCGGGTGGGTGCGGAGTTCGAGCGGGTCGTGCAGGAGATGCGCGACAAGCTGAAGGCAACGCCGCTGCTGCTGCATCTGCCGATCGGCAACGAAGACAAGTTCACGGGCCTGGTCGATCTGGTCGATCAGAAGGCGCTGATTTGGGACGAGGATCGTCTCGGCGCGAACTATCGAACCGAGGAAATCCCGGACGACCTGAAAGAACAGGCGTTGGGCTACCGGGACAAGATGATCGAGACGCTCGCCGATCACGACGAGCAGATCATGGAGATGTATCTCGAGGGCAAGGTGCCGAGCCCGGAGAAGATCCGTTCCGCGATTCGCGCCGCGACTCTCAAGCTGGCGGTCACGCCGGTGCTGCTCGGTTCGGCGTTTCGCAACAAGGGCGTGCAACCGATGCTCGATGGGGTGGTGGAATATCTGCCGTCGCCGCTCGATCTGCCGCCGGTGATCGGCAAGGTTGACGGCAAGGAAGAAGAGCGCTGGCCGCGCGATGACGCACCGTTCTCTGCGCTGGCGTTCAAGATCATGAACGACACCTACATGGGGACGTTGACCTTTATCCGGGTTTATTCGGGCAAGCTCGAAAGCGGATCATCGCTCTTGAATTCGACGCGCGACAAGCGCGAGCGAATCGGGCGGATGGTCAAGATGCACGCGAACAAGCGCGAGGATATCACCGAGGTTTATGCCGGCGACATTTGCGCGGTCGGACTGCGCGACACGACCACCGGCGATACGCTATGCGACCCGGCGCATCCGATCGTGCTCGAGTCGATCGAATTTCCGGAGCCGGTCATCCAGATTGCGATCGAGCCCAAGACCAAGGCTGACCAGGAGAAGCTGTCCGAGGCGCTGCAGAAGCTGGCCAAAGAGGATCCTTCGTTCCGCGTGAGCGTGAACAAGGAGACTGCGCAGACCCTGATCTCCGGGATGGGCGAGCTGCATCTGGAAATTATTGTCGATCGGATGCTGCGCGAATTCAAAGTCGATGCGAACGTCGGCAAGCCGCAAGTGGCGTATCGCGAGACGATCAAGCGAGCTTCCGAGGCGGAAGCCAGGTTCGTCCGGCAAACCGGCGGTCATGGACAGTTCGCCGTGGTCGAACTAAGGATCGAACCGCTCGGCAAAGGCGGCGGATTTGAGTTCGAGGACGGCACCAAGAGCGCTCCTATTCCGCGCAACTTCATCCCGGCGATCGAAAACGGCGTGAAAGAAGCGATGGAAAACGGCGTGGTGGCGGGCTACCCGATGGTCGATATCAAGGCGACTCTGATCGACGGCAAGTATCACGACGTCGACTCGTCGGAACTGGCGTTCAAGATCGCGGGCTCGATGGCATTCAAGGAGTGCTGCGAGAAGGCCGAGCCGATTCTGCTCGAGCCGGTGATGGAAGTCGAAGTGGTAACGCCGCAGGAGTTCATGGGCGAAGTGATCGGCGACTTGAACGGGCGGCGCGGCAAGATACTGGACATGGAGAATCGCGCGGGCGCGCAAGTGATCGAAGCGCGGGTGCCGCTCGCGACGATGTTCGGATATGCGACGCGGCTCCGTTCGATGACCCAGGGACGTGCGACCTACACGATGCAGTTCGGGGTATACGAACCGGTGCCGCGAAATATTTTTGAGGAATTGACCGCGCGCAACGCCGAAGGCGAAGCTCGCGCGCGTGCATAGGCGCTTTTTAGGAACAGCCTCAATCGGAGGGTACATCAGATGGGCAAGGCTAAATTTGAACGGACCAAGCCGCATGCGAACGTCGGCACGATTGGCCATATCGACCACGGCAAGACCACGCTGACCGCGGCTATTACGAAAGTGCTGGCGTCGAAGAAGCTGGCTGTGTTCACCGCTTTCGATCAGATCGACAAGGCGCCCGAGGAAAAAGAGCGCGGTATCACGATCTCGATCGCGCACGTCGAATACGAGACGACCAAGCGCCATTACGCGCACGTCGATTGCCCGGGCCATGCGGATTACATCAAGAACATGATCACCGGNNGGCGCGGCGCAGATGGACGGCGCTATCCTGGTGGTGGGCGCCAATGACGGTCCGATGCCGCAGACGCGCGAGCATATCCTGCTCGCGTACCAGGTCGGTGTGCCGTCGATGGTGGTGTTCATGAACAAGGTCGATATGGTCGATGACCCCGAGTTGCTCGACCTGGTCGAGCTCGAAGTGCGCGATCTTTTGACCAAGCAGAAGTTCGATGGCGACAACGTGCCGGTGATTCGCGGCAGCGCGCTGAACGCGCTCAATTGCGGATGCGGCAAGGCGGATTGTCCGAACTGCAAGCCGATTCTCGACTTGATGGACGCGGTCGATAACTATATCCCGCAGCCCAAGCGCGAGACTGAAAAGCCGTTCCTGATGCCGGTCGAAGACGTGTTCTCGATCTCGGGCCGCGGCACGGTGGTCACCGGACGGGTCGAGAAGGGCAAGGTGAAGGTCGGCGAGGAAGTCGCGATCGTCGGCTTCAAGGATACTACGAAGACAGTAGTGACCGGGGTCGAAATGTTCCGCAAGCTGCTCGACGAAGGGCAGGCGGGCGACAATATCGGCGTGCTGCTGCGCGGTCTGAAGCGCGAAGACGTCGAGCGTGGACAAGTGCTGGCGGCGCCGGGATCGATCACGCCGCACACGCAGTTCGAAGCTTCGGCGTACATCCTGACCAAGGACGAAGGCGGACGGCATACGCCGTTCTTCAGCGGCTATCGCCCGCAGTTCTACTTCCGGACGACTGACGTGACGGGCGTGCTGACGCTGCCGGAAGGCACCGAGATGGTGATGCCGGGCGACAATATCAAGATTGTCGGCGAGTTGATCACGCCGGTCGCGATGGATGAGGGACTGCGCTTCGCTATCCGCGAGGGTGGCCGCACGGTCGGCGCAGGCGTGGTTTCGAAAATCATCAAGTAAATGATCTTTGAGTAAGAGAGTTCGGCAGTAATCGAAAGTAAGAGTTGGACAGCAATTGCGGAGCTGAGTGACAGGGTCGCACAAGGAATCGGGCGCGGTAATCTTAGATGAACGACAAGATACGGATACGTCTCAAGGCGTACGACTACCGCCTGCTCGATCAGTCGGTGCGAGAAATTGTGGATACCATCCGGCGCACTGGCGGCCGGGTGGCGGGCCCGATTCCGCTGCCGACCCGGATAGAGCGTTTCACAGTCAATCGCTCGCCGCACGTTGACAAAAAGTCGCGCGAGCATTTTGAGATTCGAACCCATAAGCGTCTGCTCGACGTGCTCGAGCCGACCCAGCAGACGATCGACGCGTTAGGCAAGCTGGACCTGGCGGCCGGTGTCGACGTCGAGATCAAGCTCGAGTAGGGGCGATGCTGAGCGGCGAGTGCTGGCGATGCTAAACGGACTAATAGGCAAAAAAATCGGGATGACCCAGGTGACGGTCGCGTCGGGCCGCGTGCGCGCGGCTACGGTCGTGACGCTCGGTCCCTGCACTGTCACCCAACTGAAGACCGAACCGACCGACGGCTACGAAGCCGTGCAGGTGACGTTCGGCAAGAAGAAACTGACCCGGGTGACCGGCGGCGAGCGCGGACATTTCGCGAAGAGCGGGGTCGCGGCGGGAATCAAGTCGGTCGAGTTCGAGCGGCGCGGCGAAGGCGAGTTGGCGCTCGGGCTGGCGATCGTGGCGGGCGACGTGTTCAAGGTTGGCGACCAAGTCGACGTAACGGCGGTGTCGAAGGGCCACGGCTTTGCCGGCGTAATCAAGCGGCATCATTTTTCGGGATTCCCGGGCTCGCACGGCACCCACGAATATTTTCGGCATGGCGGATCGATCGGTAACCGGTCGTATCCGGGCCGAGTGCGCAAGGGACTGCGGATGGCGGGACAGATGGGCAACGAAACCGCCACCATCCTGAACCTCGAAGTTCTGGAGTTGCTGCCCGAAGACAACGCGATAGTTATTTCGGGCGCGGTGCCGGGACCCGATCGCGGGTTGCTAGTGGTTCATCATGCGGCGCGGCCGCGGCGGCGATCCAATGTGAAGGTGGCGGCCAATGCCTAAGCAGAGCGAAAATCTCTCGCCGGTAAAGCTGCCGCTCTATTCGTCGGCGCACGAAAAGATCGGCGAACTGGAAGTCGCTGGCGGAGTATTTGGACGCGAAGGCGATCTGTCGCTGCTGCATGAAGCGGTGCGGATGCAGCTCGCGAATCGCCGCTCGGGGACCGCCTCGACCAAGACCAAGGGTTTGATCTCGGGCGGCGGACGCAAACCGTGGCGGCAGAAGGGCACCGGCCGGGCGCGCGCGGGATCGACGCGATCGCCGATCTGGCGGCACGGCGGAACGATCTTCGGGCCGCAGCCGCGCGACTATTCGTACAAGATGCCGAAGAAGGCGTGGCGCAAGGCGCTTTGCCTGGCGATTTCGGATCGCGCGAAGAGTGGCAAGCTGTTCGTAATTGAATCGCTCGAGCTGTCGGAGGCGAAGACCAAAGCCGCACGCGCGGCGCTCGACAAGCTGGGCGTGAAGCATGCGCTGATCGTGATCGGCGAAGATGATCATGATCAGAATTTTTTACGCGCTGCGCGCAACCTCGCCTCGCATAAGGTGCTGGCGGTGGCGGGGCTGAACGTTTACGACGTGCTCAACTACGAAGAGCTGGTGATGACGCTCAAGACCGCCAAGGCGATCGAAGCGCGATTTACCGGAGAAGCGAAATGAGTCCGGAGAATTTGATCCTCGCGCCGATCATCACGGAGAAGGGCACCTTCGCCAACGAGAAGGCGGGCCAGGTGCTATTTCGGGTGCGCGAGCATGCGAGCAAGGACCAGATTCGCGAAGCGATCGAGCAGTTGTTCAAAGTGACCGTGGTCAAAGTGCGGACGCTGAACTTTCTCGGCAAGGAACGGCGCAAGGGGCTTAAGAAGGGCCGGCAGATGAATTGGAAGAAAGCGTACGTCACGCTCAAGGAAGGCGAGAAGATCGAGTTCTTCGAGGGTCTGTAGAAATCGACAAATCGAAGACGACGAGCGCGGCGAAAGAGTAGCGAGCGAACATCAGAGCGGGCGAACAGGCGAGCGGGCGAAACACGATGGCAGTCATACAACTAAATCCGCGCACGCCGGGTCAGCGGTTCATGCAGATCGCGGATTTCTCCGAGCTCACCAAGAAGGAGCCGGAGAAGAGCCTGCTGGTGCCGGTCAAGCGGACCGGTGGCCGCAACAATCGCGGACGCATGACCTCGCGGCATCGCGGAGGCGGCCATAAGCGGCGGCTCAGGCTGATCGATTTCAAGCGGATCAAAGACGGGATTGCGGCGGTGGTCGCGGCGCTCGAATACGATCCGAATCGCTCGGCGAATATCGCGCTGCTGCAATATCCGGACGGAGTGAAGACCTACATTCTCGCACCGGACGGACTCAAAGTCGGCGATAAAGTCGAATCGGGCGAGAACGCGGATATCAAGCCGGGCAACGCGCTGAAGCTTAAAAATATCCCGGTCGGCACGATCGTTCATGCGATCGAGATGAAGCCGGGCGCGGGCGCGCAACTGGCGCGCGGTGCGGGCACGCAGGCGCAGTTGATGGCGAAAGAGGGCAAGATGGCGCTGCTGAAATTGCCGTCAGGCGAGCAGCGCATGGTGCAGGCGGAATGCCGGGCCACGATCGGGCAGGTCGGCAACCTCGATTACGAAAATATTTCGATCGGCAAGGCGGGGCGCTCGCGATGGCTGGGCAAGCGCGGTCACGTGCGCGGGGTCGCGATGAATCCGGTCGATCATCCGCATGGCGGCGGCGAAGGCCGCTCGAAAGGAAACCATCCGCAGTCGCCGTGGGGACAGCCGGCGAAGGGCTACAAAACGCGCAAGAAGAAGCCGTCGGATCGCTATATCGTGAGCAAGCGGCCGCGCGGGAAGCGTTAGGAATATGAGGTCATTGAAGAAGGGTCCGTTCGTAGACGGGCATGTGCTGAAGAAAGTTGCAGTGGCGACCGCGACCAACGACAAGCGGATCATCAAGACCTGGTCGCGGCGATCGATGATCACGCCGGACATGATCGCGCTGACCTTCGCGGTGCATAACGGCAACAAGTTCATCCCGGTGTACTGCACGGAGAATATGGTCGGGCACAAGCTCGGAGAATTCGCGCCGACGCGGACGTTTCGCGGGCATGCCGGCGATCGCAAGGGCGAAGTCAAACAGGCATCGACACCGGCGGCGCCGGCCGCGCCGCCAGCGGGCGCGAGATAGCGGGCAAGAATCATGGAAGCGTTATCGCGAAGCCGTTTTATCAGGATCTCGCCGCGCAAGCTGAAGCTGATCTGCGAGTTGATCGCGGGCAAGCGGGTCGATCACGCGCTGTCGATTCTGGAATTCACGCCGAAGAAAGGCGCGAAGTTCGTCTCCAAGACGCTGCTGGCGGCAGTGGCCAACGCCCGCGATCAGCAGAACGTCGATGAAGACAAGCTGTTCGTGAAGCGGGCGACGGCGGACACCGGGCCGACGTGGAAGCGATCGATCGCGCGCGCGCATATGCATTCGACGCCGATTCACAAGCGCACGAGTCATCTTACGGTGATCGTGGACGAACAGGCGTCCTGAGGTCGGAGATGGGACAGAAATCACATCCGCGCGGGCTTAGGCTCGGGATAATCGAGAGTTGGGATTCGCGCTGGTACGCGAGTCACGACTACGCGAAGTTGCTGCATGAGGATTTGAAGCTCCGCGACTTCATCAAGAAGCGACTTTATCATGCAGGAATTTCGCGCATCGAGATCGAGCGGATGGCCAACAAGGCCAAGATCAATATTTATACGGCGCGTCCGGGAATCGTGATCGGCAAGAAAGGCGCTGAGATCGACAAGCTGAAACTCGACATCCAGAAGCTGATGAAGGGCCGCGATTCGTTTATCAATATTCATGAAGTGCGGCGCCCAGACCTCGATCCGCAGCTGGTGGCGGAGAATATCGCGCTGCAACTCGAGCGGCGCGTCGCGTTTCGGCGCGCGATGAAGGAAGCGGTCACGCGGGCGATGCGGATGGGCGCGCAGGGCGTCAAAGTGCACGTCGCGGGACGGCTCGGCGGCGCGGAAATCGCGCGGCAGGAATGGTACCGCGAAGGGCGGGTGCCGCTGCAGACGCTGCGCGCGGACGTCGCCTACGGATTCGCGGAAGCGCGGACGACCTACGGGCAAATCGGCGTGAAGGTCTGGATTTTCCGCGGCGAGGTGCTGACCCGCCGGGAAGCGGGTGCGAAGCGATCGGGAGCGCCGGCGCAGGCCCAATAGCTGAGTAAAAAATGCTCGCACCAAAAAAAGTTAAATGGCGCAAGATGATGAAGGGTCGCGTGACCGGCGCCGAGTCGCGCGGCACCTGGCTTGCGTTTGGCGATTTCGGATTGAAGGCGACCGAGACCGCGCGGATCGACGCGCGCGCGCTGGAGGCGGCCCGAATCGCGCTGACCAGGCATATCAAGCGCGGCGGACGGGTGTGGATTCGGGTGTTTCCCGACAAGCCGTACACCAAGAAGCCGGCTGAAACGCGCATGGGCAAGGGCAAAGGCTCGCCCGAGGGATGGGTCGCGTGCGTCAGGCCGGGGCGGATTTTGTTCGAGATGGAAGGCGTCGATCGCGTGACGGCGCGCGAAGCGATGCGGCTTGCGGCGCATAAGCTGCCGATCAAGACAATCGTCGTCGAGCGAGAGGAAGGGGCCCTTGGAGCTTAGCGATCTCAGGCAGATGAGCGCGGCCGATCTGCGCGTCAAGGAACACGAGGCGCGCGAGGAGATCTTTCGCCTCAAGCTCAAGCTGCGGACCAATCAATTGGATAATCACGCGACTTACCGGCGCGCGCGGCGTGAGTTGGCGCAGATCGTAACTCTGCTGAGCGAGCAGGCGCGCGCATCGGGCGCGGCGGACAAGAGGGCCGGCAATGCGTGAACGAATCAAGCGGCGCGAGGGCACGGTGGTCTCGGCCAAGATGACCAAGACGGTGGTGGTGCAGGTGGACCGTCTGGTCGAGCACAAACTCTACGGCAAGCGGGTGCGGCGCAGCACGCGTTTCATGGCGCATGACGAACGCGCCGAATGCAAGGAAGGCGACCGGGTGCAGATTATCGAATCGCGGCCGCTCTCGAAAAACAAGCGCTGGCGCGTGAGCCGGGTGCTGAAAAAGGCGGCGGGGTAGGCGCGCGATGGTGCAGGTGCAAACAGTGCTCGACGTCGCCGACAATTCGGGCGCGCGCAAAGTGATGTGTATCAAGGTGCTCGGCGGCTCCAAGCGCAGATACGCGAGCGTCGGCGACGTGATCGTGGTGGCGGTCAAAGAGGCGATTCCCAACGCCAAGGTAAAGAAGGGCGACGTGGCGCGGGCGGTGATCGTGCGGACGGCGAAAGAAATCAGCCGGGGCGACGGCAGCTATATCCGCTTCGACGGCAACTCGGCGGTGCTGCTCGACAAGGATCACGAACCGATCGGCACGCGTATTTTCGGCCCGGTGGCGCGCGAGCTGCGCGNNATTATTTCGCTGGCGCCAGAGGTGCTGTGATGGCTCAGGCGAAGCGGACGGTCAAATACAAGATCAAGAAAAACGACATGGTGATGGTCGTCAGCGGGCGCGATCGCGGGAAGACCGGCAAGGTGATGCGCGTGCTGCGGGAGCGCGGCNNGCTCAACATGGTCAAGCGCCACAGCAAGGCGCGCGGCGCCGCGAGTCCGGGCGGAATCGTCGACAAGGAAGCGCCGCTGGACATCTCAAACGTGATGATCTTTTGCGAGCGCTGCAATGCGCCGGTGCGAGTGGGAATCAAGGCTGCGGACGACGGCTCGAAAAGCCGGGTTTGCCGCCGCTGCGGCGAGGCGATAGGTAACGACTGATGGCCGACAAGAAGGAAAAGCCCGACAAGGCGGAGCAGGCCGCGAAGGCTGAGCAGACGGCCAAGACCGACCAGGCGGCCAAGGCCAAGCGCGAGGGCAAACTGCGTCAGGCGCAGCAGAAGCAGGCCGCCGAAGATGCGAAAACGGCGGCCNNGCGCGAGCTCAAGATTGAAAACCGGATGCGGGTGCCGCGTCTGCAGAAGATCACGATCAACATGGCGCTGCAGGAAGCGCGCGACAACGTGAAGGTCCTTGACGCGGCGCTCGAAGAGTTGCGGGTCATTACCGGGCAGAAGCCGGTGCTGACCCGGGCGCGCAAGGCGATATCGAATTTCAAATTGCGCCAGGGGATGCCGATCGGCGTGATGGTCACGCTGCGNNTTCGACGGGCGCGGCAACTACTCGCTCGGGTTGAAGGAACATACGATTTTTCCCGAACTCAATCTCGACAAGGTCGAGAAGGTGAAGGGGCTGACGATTTCGATCACGACTACGGCGCGCAGCGACTACGAAGGGCAGACGCTGCTGCGCGCGCTCGGCATGCCGCTGCGCGGCGGTCCGGAGAAAGAGGGCGCGGCGAAAGTGGGCGCACCTGCTCCCGCGGCGGCAGCGGCGGCGCAAGCGACCACGTGAAGGATAAGAGTTAATGGCGAAGACTTGCCTCAGGGTGAAAGCGGCGCGCAAGCCGAAGTTCAAGGTGCGCGCCTATAATCGCTGTCCGCTGTGCGGACGGGCGCGCGCGTATTATCGGCGCTTCAAGATGTGCAGGCTCTGCCTGCGCAAGCTGGCGCTCGACGGCAAGTTGCCCGGCGTGATCAAGGCGAGCTGGTAGAGAGACGAACAATGTCGCAGACCGATCCGATTGCAGAACTGCTGACGCGCATCCGTAACGCGATGCGTGCGCGATATAATGACCTGACGCTGCCTCATTCGCGGCTGCGCGAGGCAATTTGCCGCGTGCTGATGTCCGAAGGATTTATTGGCGGGGTCGAGGTTGGCGGCGAAGTACCGAAGAAGATGCTGGCGCTGAAGCTGCGCTACTCGCCGGCGCGGGAGCCGGTCATCAGGGGAATTTCGCGGGTGAGCAAGCCGAGCCGGCGGCGCTACGCGGGTATCGATGAGATCGGCAAAGTGCGCGGCGCGATGGGCGTGCAAATCGTATCGACGCCGCTCGGCGTGATGACCGGGCGCGAAGCGCGGCGCAAGAAAGTCGGCGGCGAGATTCTCTGCAGGGTTTGGTAGCGCGATGTCGCGAGTAGGCAAATTACCGATTCTTCTCGACAAGAGCGTCAAAGCGACGTTGACCCGCGAGATGCTCAAGGTCGAAGGGCCGAAGGGCAAGCTCGAGCTCAAGGTTCAGCCGGGCTTCAGGATCGAAATCACGGACGGGCAAATAGTCGTGCAGCGTCCCGGCGATACCAGCAACGATCGCGCGATCCACGGCCTGATGCGCAAGCTGATCGCGAACATGGTCGAGGGCGTGGGCAAGGGCTTCACGCGCGTGCTTGAGATCAACGGTGTCGGATATCGCGCAGAAGCGAAGGGCATGCAAGTGAACCTGACGCTCGGCTATTCGCATCCGATTGTCTATCAACTGCCGCCGGGTGTAACGGCCAAAGTCGAAAAACAGGTGACCGTTACGCTCGAGAGCGCGGACCGCCAGTTGCTGGGGACGGTAGCGGCGCAGATTCGCGAGCTCAGGCCGCCGGAACCATATAAGGGCAAGGGCATCAAGTATTCGAACGAGACGATCCGCCGCAAGGCCGGCAAAGCGGCCGCGGGATCGACGTCGACCTAAGACGGCGCGAAGGTTAGTTGCGATTATGGCCAGGGAGAGATCGGAGAAACGGAAGCTGCGGCAAGGGCGCGTGCGGCGCAAGGCGATCGGCAACGACCAGCGTCCGCGGCTCTCGGTGTTCCGTTCGCTGCATCATATTTACGTGCAGGTGATTTCCGACCAGAGCGGACGAACGCTGGCAGCGGCTTCGACCGAAACGGCCGGCGTCAGCGAAGGACTCAAGAGCACGCGCAACGTCGCAGCGGCGAAGGCGGTCGGCAAGGCGATCGCGGCGCGCTGCCTCGAGAACGGAATTAACAGCGTGGTTTTCGATCGCAACGGTTTTCTTTACCACGGCCGCGTCAAGGCGCTTGCCGATGCGGCACGCGAAGCGGGGCTAAAATTTTGAACGGCAGGCAACGAACGTTTCGGGAAGGCAGCGTCGCGCAGAGGATCGATCCGCAGGGATTGGAGATCAAGGAGAAGGTCGTCCACATCAATCGCGTCGCGAAGGTGGTGAAGGGCGGACGGCGCTTCAGCTTCAGCGCGCTGGTGGTGGCGGGCGATCACAATGGGCTGGTCGGCTTTGGCCTGGGCAAAGCGAATGAAGTGCCCGAGGCGATTCGCAAGGGCGTCGATCGCGCCAAGAAGAGTCTCGTGCGAGTGCCGCTGCAGAACGGGACGATACCGCACGAAGTGGTTGGGCGTTTCGGCGCCGGACGCGTGGTGCTGCGGCCGGCCTCGGAAGGAACCGGCGTGATCGCAGCAGGCGGCATCCGCGCGGTGGTCGAGCTCGCCGGAATCCGCAATATCCTGACGAAACGGCTGGGCTCGTCGAATCCGCATAACCTGGTGAGAGCGACGCTCGAAGCGCTGGCGGAACTGCGCAGCACCGATGATATCGCGCGGCTTCGCGGTCGCGCGCCGCATCAGCCTGAAGCCGCTGCTTGACGATTAGGAGACTGAGGTAGTTACGATGTCCGACAAAATTCGCGTCAAGCTGGTACGGAGCCCGATCAGCACCAAGCGGCGCGTGCGTGAAACTGTGAAGGGACTCGGCTTGCACAAGATCGGCAGCGTGAGCGAACTCGAGCGGACGCCGTCGGTGATCGGGATGATCAATAAGCTGAAGCATCTGGTGATCGAGCTCAAGGACTGAACCGCGTTAGAGCTGTAGATCACGAGCAATCGGCGAAGCGATCGAGTCGCCCAAGTGATCGAGGGACTGTACTGAAGAAATGAATCTCAAAGATTTAAAGCCGGCGCCCGGCTCGACGCATCGCAAACGCCGCGTGGGCCGGGGAATTGGCTCGGGGCATGGCAAGACGGCTGGCCGCGGGCACAAGGGCTTGGGCTCGCGCTCGCACGGCAACACGCCGCCGAGTTACGAAGGCGGACAGATGCCGTTGCAGCGCCGCTTGCCGAAGCAGGGATTTCGCCGGACGCTGAAGAACCAGGCGCGCCGCGATGAATTCGCGATCGTGAATCTTGCGCGGCTCGCCGATTTCGAGGACGGTGCGACGGTCGATAGCGCAGCACTCGCCGGGCATGGACTCGTTGCGGCCGGGCGCAAGGTGAAGGTGCTGGGCGACGGCGAACTCAAACATAAACTAACCGTGCGCGCCGATGCGTTCTCGAAAAGCGCGCGCGAAAAAATCACCGCCGCCGGCGGAACCGCGGAGCTGGTAACACTCACCGTCAAAAGCTAGATGCTGGAAGGGCTTTCAAACGCCTCGCGCATCCCCGAACTGCGCCGTCGGCTGCTTTTCACGGCCATGATGCTGGCGGTGTACCGAATCGGCGTAGCGGTGCCGACGCCGGGAATCGACGGGCAGGCGCTGGCCTCGTTCTTCGATCAGATGAAGGGCACGCTGTTTGGCTGGGTCAATCTTTTCAACGGCGGCGCGCTCGAGCATTTCTCGATTCTGGCGCTCGGGATCATGCCCTACATTTCGGTGGCGATCATCCTCGATTTGCTGAAGGTGGCGTCGCCCTATCTCGATGAATTGTACAAGGAAGGCGAAGCGGGGCGGCGCAAGATCACTCAGTACACGCGCTACGGGACGGTTGGCCTCGCGCTGATCCAGGGTTTCATGATCTCCGTCTCGCTCGAAAAAATTCAGGCGCCGGGCGGCGGCTCGGTCGTTTACAATCCCGGAATCGGATTCGAAGTTATGACCGTGCTGACCGTGACGGCCGGCACGATGTTCCTGATGTGGATCGGCGAGCAGATCACCGAGCGCGGAGTTGGCAACGGAATTTCGTTGATCATCATGGCCGGCATTATCGCGCGCTTGCCGAGCGCGATCGGCACCACGGTGCAGTTCGTCCGCGAAGGTGAAATGAGCATCTTCCTGCTGCTCTTCATTTTGGCGGTGGCGGCGGGCGTCATTTACGGAATCGTATATATCGAGACGGCGCAGCGGCGGATTCCGATTCAATACGCGCGGCGGGTAGTTGGGCGGCGAGTTTACGGCGGCCAGAGTTCGCATCTGCCGCTGAAGATCAACACCTCGGGAGTCATCCCGCCGATTTTCGCATCGTCGATTCTGGTTTTCCCGGCGACCCTGGCGACCTTCGTGCCATTTTTGAAACCGTACTCGGCGTACCTGACGCCGGGCGGCGTCTATTACGATCTGGTTTACGTCGCGCTGATCGTCTTCTTCTGTTACTTCTACACGGCGGTAACTTTTAATCCGGTCGACGTCGCCGACAATCTGAAAAAGTATGGCGGCTTCATCCCGGGAATCCGGCCCGGGCGTTTTACCGCGGACTATATCGATCGAGTGCTGTCGCGAATCACGCTGGGCGGCGCGATTTACGTGAGCGCGGTTTGCGTGCTGCCGACTATTTTGATCCAGCGCTTCAACGTGCCGTTCTACTTTGGCGGCACGGCGCTATTGATCGTGGTCGGGGTGGCGATCGACTTCGTCGCGCAAATCCAGACTCATCTGATTACGCGCAACTACGAAGGTTTCATGGGTCCGGGTGGAACGCGGCGCATGAAATCGCGGCGGAGAGCTTAAGCGGTGCGATTGGTGTTGCTTGGTCCGCCAGGTGCGGGCAAGGGAACGCAGGCGCGGGCGCTCGGCGCGCTCTGGCATATCCCGCAGATCGCGAGCGGAGATCTGCTGCGGGCGGCGGTCCAGGACGGCAGCGATCTTGGACGCGAGGCGCAAACTTTTATGGATCGCGGGCAGTTGGTGCCCGATGAACTGGTGCTGAAGCTGATCGCGGAGCGCCTCGCGAATCGCGATGCGCAAGCGGGCTTCATCCTTGATGGATTTCCGCGCAGCGTCTCGCAAGCCGAAGCGCTGGCGGGGATGCTCGGGCGCACGCACTGGGCGATCGACAAGGTGGTCGCGGTGATAGTGCCGGATCACGAAATCGTGCAGCGCATTTCGGGTCGGCGGACGTGCAAGGGTTGTAACGCGATGTATCATGTGAAGTTCGAGCCGCCGAAAATCGCGGGCGTTTGCGACAAGTGCGGCGGTGAACTTTATCAGCGCGCCGACGACGCCGAAGCGACGGTTCGTGAACGGCTCAAAGTCTATGAAACGAACACGCGTCCGCTGCTCGACCATTATCGCCGGCTCGGTTTACTGGCGCAGGTGGATGGCGTAGGGCGCACCGAAGAAATCGAAAAGAGAATTATTGGCGCGCTGGAGGGTCTGCTGCCCGCGAGCGGAACCGGCGGCAAGGCCTGAACCCAGGATGATTACGATCAAGACGCCGGCGGAAATCGCCGTGATGCGCAAGGCGAGCAGAATCGTCGCCGAGATCCTCGCGGAGCTCGCGCTGGCCGTGCGTCCGGGAATCACCACCGACGAGCTGGACCGGCTGGCCGAGCAGCTCACGCTGAAAAAGGGCGCGCGTCCTGCCTTCAAGGGCTACAAACCGGGCGACGTGGTTTATCCGAAGAGTCTTTGCGTCTCGATCAACAACGAGATCGTGCACGGGATTCCGTCGAGCCGAAAGCTCAAAGCCGGCGATATCGTCGGCCTGGACTTCGGCGTGGTGTACGAGGGCTTTTATGGCGATTCGGCGCGAACCGTCGCAGTCGGCGAAGTTCCGGAGCATGTGAAGAAGCTGCTCAGGGTGACGCGCGAGTCGCTGTATGCGGGAATCGCGCAGGCGCGCGCGGGCAATCGGATCGGCGATATCGCGCGCGCGGTGCAAGAGACCGTCGAGCGGGCAGGATTTTCAGTGGTGACCGATTTTGCCGGACACGGAATCGGCCGGCGATTGCATGAAGATCCGCAGGTGCCGAATTACTTTCGTCCCGGGATGCCTAATCCGAGGCTCCGCGAGGGGATGGCGCTTGCGATCGAACCGATGGTTAACGAGGGAAGCCCCGACTTGGAGATTCTTGCCGATGGCTGGACTGCGGTTACGGCGGACGGTAAGCTATCTGCCCACTTCGAACACTCCATCGCGATTACCTCCAACGGGCCGGAAATCTTGAGCGAGCTCGAAAATGTCTAAGGGCGACGCGATTGAAGTACAGGGGACGGTTCAGGAAGCGCTTCCTAACGCAGTGTTTCGGGTGACATTGGACAACGGGCACAAGGTGTTGGCGCATATCTCGGGCAAGATGCGGATGCATTACATCAAGATCCTGGCGGGCGACAAAGTCACGGTCGAATTATCGCCGTACGACCTGACCCGCGGACGAATCACGTACCGGATGCGCTAGCGGGAAATCCGGAGAGCGATTGGCAAGACAATGAAAGTTCGAGCGTCGGTAAAAAAGATTTGTAAGAACTGCAAGGTCGTGCGGCGCGAGGGCGTCGTACGAATTCTCTGCTCTAACCCGCGCCACAAGCAGCGCCAGGGCTAGGAAGGGTTTCGCGATGGCACGCATAGCTGGAGTCGAACTGCCGAAAAATAAACGGATGGATATCGCGCTGACCTATATCTACGGCATCGGCCGTCCGGGCGCGCTCAAAATCCTGAAAGCGGCCAAGGTCGATCCGGCGAAGAAGACCGACGATCTTTCGGCGGACGAGCAGGTCCATATCCGCCAGGTGATCGATACGGACTTCGAGGTCGAAGGCGATCTGCGCCGCGACGTTCAGCAATCGATCAAGCGGTTGATGGATTTGGGATGCTACCGCGGGATTCGGCATCGGCGCGGACTTCCGGTGCGCGGACAACGCACGCATACCAACGCGCGAACGCGAAAGGGTCCGCGCAAAGTGGTCGCGGGCAAGAAGCAGGCGCCGACCAAGTAAGGATTAAGGCAACCAATCGATCCGAGCAGAATCGAACGAGAGCGCGATCAAACTGATGGCTGAAGAAACCAAAGAGACCAAAGCAGCGCCGGAAAAGAAGGCGACGACCGGCGCACCCGCCGCGGCGGGAGCATCGGGCGCACCAGTACCTGCGCCGCGGCGCAAGAAAATCCGGCGCAATGTGCCGGAGGGCGTCGCGCACGTGCATGCGACGTTCAACAACACGATCGTCACGATCACGGACCAGCAGGGAACGGTGCTCGCGTGGTCGAGCGCCGGCTCGGTCGGATTCAAGGGATCGCGCAAAGGGACGCCGTACGCCGCGCAGATGGCGGCTGAAGCTTGCGCGCGCAAATGCTCGGAAGTCGGGATGCGCGCGGTGGTGGTTCACGTCAAAGGCCCGGGCGGCGGACGCGAGTCGGCAGTGCGCGCGCTCCAGGCCGCGGGACTGGGAGTGATATCGATCAAGGATGTCACGCCGATTCCGCATAACGGATGCCGTCCGCCGAAGCGGCGCAGAGTCTGACGCGCGCGCTCGCAGCGGCGAAAAAGGATAAAACAAGGTGGCCAGGAATTTAGGTCCGGTATGCCGGCTCTGCCGGCGCGAAGGACTGAAACTCTTCCTCAAGGGAGAGCGTTGTTACAGCGACAAGTGCGCGATCGAGCGGCGTAACTATCCGCCGGGTGCGCATGGACAGGCGCGTACGCGTTTCTCCGAATTCGCTATTCGGCTGCGTGAAAAGCAGAAGGTGAAGCGGATTTACGGTTTGATGGAGACGCAGTTCTCGAAGTATTTCGAGATGGCCGAGCGGATGCCGGGAGTCACCGGCGAGAATCTGCTGGTGCTGCTCGAGCGCAGGCTCGACAACGTGGTGTACCGCCTCGGCTTTGCGAGTTCGCTCGCGCAGTCGCGGCAGGTGGTGCGGCACGGGCATATTTCGGTCAACGGCAAGAAGGTCACGATTCCGTCGACGCTGGTCGAAGTGGGCGACATGATCAGCGTGACCGAATCGAGCCGGCAGAAGAAAGTGATCGTCGAAGCGATCGAGATGGCGCAGCGTCGCGGCGTACCGCCGTGGATGGCGCTGGAGCGGGAGCAATTTCGCGGTTCGCTTCGTTCGCTTCCGGCGCGGGCAGAACTAACCATGCCGATCAGCGAGAAGCTGATCGTCGAGCACTATTCCAGGTAACGGAGGAACACCGATCGGCGTCCCGGTCCGCGGTGGGCATGCGGGCGCCAGAAATCCATCGGAAAAAAGAGCAGCGATTATGCAGAACGATTGGCGCGATTTGATCAAACCCAAGGCTGTCGAGTTCGACGAGAAGGAAGTCACTCCTTCCTACGGCAAATTTTCCGCGGAACCGCTCGAGCGCGGCTACGGAATCACCGTTGGCAACGCGCTCAGGCGCATCCTGCTGTCCACCCTGCCGGGCTATGCGATTACGGCGGTCAGAATCAAGAACGTGCTGCACGAGTTCTCGACTATGACCGGGGTCAAGGAGGACGTGACTGATATCATCCTCAACCTCAAGGAAATCCGCCTCCGGCTGCATGAGGGTGAGCAGATTACCGCGACGCTCAAGGCCAAGGGCGAAGCGCAGGTCACCGCGCGCGATATCACCGGCGGACCAAGCCTCGAAATTCTGACGCCGGACAAGCATATCGCGTCGCTCGACAAGGGTGCCGAGCTCGATATGGAGCTGGTGATCAAGCGCGGCCGCGGCTACGTGCCCGGCGAACGCACCGATGAGGAAGAAGTGATCGGGACGATTCGTCTCGATGCGATCTTTTCACCGATTCGCAAGGTCAACTTCACGGTGACCAATGCGCGCGTCGGCCAGCGCACCGACTACGACCGGCTGACGCTGGAAATCTGGACCGACGGATCGATCAATCCGCGCGAGGGCCTGACCTACGCGGCGCGGGTGATGCGCGATCAGATGACGATTTTCGCGGGCGTCGAAGAAGAAGCCGAGGCGCCGCAATCGATCGAAGGCGGCGAGGTGCGGCCGACGCTGAGCGAGCTGCTTTATCGTCCGGTGGAAGGGCTGCCGATTTCAGTGCGCGCGTTCAACGGACTGCAGAACGCCGACATCAAGTATATCGGCGAGCTGGTGCAGCGCACCGAGCAGGACATGCTGAAGATCAAAAACTTCGGCCGCAAGTCGCTCAACGAGATCAAGGAAGTGCTGGCCGACATGGGTCTGTCGCTCGGCATGCGCCTTGAGAATCTGCCGCCGCGCGGCGAACTCGATCGCATGTGGGAAGAGCAGGAGCGGCGCGAGTCGGCGTAAGTTCGCCGGCCTTAGGCGCGCGCGGCGTCGCCGGGCGCGCGTGATGGAATGTTTGGAGTGAGTTAGCCGATGCGTCATCTGAATTCGGGCCGCAAGCTCAATCGCACTTCCGCTCATCGGAAGGCGTTGTTCAAAAACATGGTCCTCGCGCTGATTCGCCACGAGCGAATCAAGACCACCGATCCGAAGGCCAAGGAACTGCGCCGGATTGCCGATCGGATGGTGACGCTGGGCAAGCAGGGCGACCTCGCGGCGCGCCGGCGCGCGTTCGCGGCGCTGCAGTCGCATGAGGCGGTTAAGAAACTGTTCGATGAGATCGCGCCGCGTTTCAAGGAACGCAACGGCGGCTACACTCGCGTGATCAAGTTTGGGCATCGTCGCGGCGACGCAGCGATGCTTTCGATCATCGAGTTCACCGGCAACGAAGAGCAGACCAAATCGAAAAAGCCGAAGAAACGCGCGCGCAAACAGGATGCAAATGTCGAGGCGCCGCGGCGCCAGCGCGCAGCCGCCGCCGGCTGATCTCGAAACTCGTAATCATCGATGCGTTAAGGCACCA
Organism: Deltaproteobacteria bacterium; assembly: GCA_003135855.1. Classification (GTDB taxonomy): domain Bacteria; phylum Desulfobacterota; class Binatia; order Binatales; family Binataceae; genus Binatus. The sequence goes on along the minus strand of PNBD01000133.1, from coordinate 35,941 downwards.
GGAAAGTTCCTGGTGCCTTTTCCTTTTTGGCAAGTCTTACTCGACTGATTCGAGGAGCTTCGCGCGCAGCGCCATGTGCGCGCTTTTGAGGCCGGAGAGGATGCCGTCCTCGAAGTTCCAGATCCCATTCTGGATCAAATCGGGGAAATCGTGCGGATTGCGGATGTCCTCGGTCGTCAAACCCGGATGAATCTGCCGCGCCATCGCGAGGACCTTGTGTTCCTGCTGCTCGATCATTTCGAGCATCAGCCGGTCGATCAGCGCGAGCGTGTCTCGTTTGGCGGCCGCCATGGCGGGAATCGTAACCCGTTTCGCGTGATCTTCGCTACGATTTTGGTCCGTCGAGGTCGCTGACTTCTGGCGCGTGATGCGCTCTGTTAAGCTATCGAGCACAGGCGGAAAAACAGATGTCCAATGAATTGATCGTACCCGACAAATTTTTTCTGAATCGTTTCGGAATGAATCACGGCGCGCTCGAGCGAATCCTCGGCTCCGCGCTCGAACGCAAAGCCGACTATGCCGACCTCTACTTCGAGTACCGCAGCGCCGAGGGCCTCGGCCTCGAAGAGTCGATGGTGAATCACACCAGCAAGAGCGTCAGCCAGGGCGTTGGCGTGCGCGTATGCGCCGACGACCGCACTGGTTACGCCTACACCGACGAGGTGACGGTTGACCGGATGCGCCTGGCGGCAGAGGCGGCGCGCGCGATCGCCGACCAGCGCGGAACGGTGCCGGCGGCAGTGCAGGTCGGCGCACCGATGGCGCATCGCGCGCTCTACGACCTCGAGAGCACGCCGCTCGACGTGCCGGTTCAGGACCGGGCGAAACTGTTGAATGAAATCGATCAGCTGGTCCGCGCATACGATCCGCGCGTCAAGAATGTGATGGCGTCGTTCGCGTGCGAGCAGAAGATCGTGATGATCGTGAACAGCGACGGGCAGGTCGCGGCGGATATCCAGCCGTTATGCCGGCTGAACGTCAGCGTGATCGCCGATGACGGCAAGAGCCGTCAAATCGGCACGCACGGTGGCGGCGGACGCGTCGATTACAGTTACTTTTTCGAGAACGATCGATGGCGCGAGTATGCGCTGATGGCGGCGCGCCAGGCGCTGTTGAATCTCGACGCGGTCGATGCGCCAGCCGGCGAGATGGTCGTCGTGCTCGGTCCCGGATGGCCGGGAATTTTGCTGCATGAAGCGATCGGGCACGGGCTCGAAGGTGACTTCAATCGCAAAGGCGTGTCGGCGTTTGCAAATCGAATCGGACAGAAAGTTGCGAGCGAGCTTTGTACGGTGGTCGATGACGGCACGATTCCGAATCGCCGCGGCAGCCTGAATGTCGATGACGAGGGTACGCCGACCTCGCGCACGGTGCTGATCGAGAAGGGCATCCTGCGCGGCTATCTGCAGGATCGGATGAATGCGCGGCTGATGAAGATGGCGCCGACCGGCAACGGCCGTCGCGAAAGTTTTGCGCATTCGCCGATGCCGCGAATGACCAACACCTTCATGCTGGCCGGCGAATCGACGCCCGAGGACGTGATCAAGTCGGTCGATCATGGTCTGTACGCGGTCAGCTTCGGCGGCGGACAGGTTGATATCACCAACGGTAAATTTGTTTTCTCGGCCAGCGAGGCTCATCTGATCGAAGGCGGCAAGGTGACGCGTCCGGTGAAGGGGGCGACGATCATCGGCAACGGTCCCGACGTGCTGACGCGGGTGTCGATGGTNNATAACGGTCGGCGGCACGCGCGCCTGAGCGCGGCATCAGGAATAACACGATGGCGACAGTGGATTTGGAACTCGCCAATTGGGCGCTCGGCGAGGCGAAGAAAAAAGGCGCGACGGCTGCCGAAGTTCTGTGCGTGAATGCCGAGTCGCTCGCGGCCGGCGTCCGGCTCGGCGAAGTCGAAAAACTCAAAAGCTCGCGCGAACGCCGGCTCGGGCTGCGCGTGTTCTGCGGTCAGTCGTCGGCGACGTCGTCGACCGNNGGCAGCCGACCCCTGGGCGGGACTGCCCGATCCGGCGCTGCATCCGAAGACGTTTCCAGAACTGTCGCTCGCCGATCCAGACAGCGGAATCGTGTCGGCGGATCGCGCGCTCGAGATTGCGCGGACGGCTGAGCAGGCGGCGCTGAAGTTCGATCCGCGAATGAAGAATTCGGAGGGCGCCGAATTCAGTTCGGGCCGTTATCAGGTTATGTTCGCCAACAGCCAGGGCTTTGCCGGCGAATATTCCGGCACTTCGTACTCGCTGGTTGTCCAGCCGATCGCGCAGGACGGCGACTCGATGCAGCAGGGCTTCTGGTACACCTCGAATCGGCGCTTCGGCAAGCTCGAAGATGCGGAGTCGGTCGGGATTACCGCGGCCAAGCGCGCACTCCGCCGGCTGGGCGCGCGGAAGATCAAGACTACGCACGCACCGATCGTCTTCGATCCGGACATGGCCGCAGGGCTTATCCGATCGATAATCGGCGCGGCGTCGGGTCCGTCGTTGTACAAAGGCGCGTCGTTCCTGGTTGGTCAGCTGGGCAAGCAGATCGCGGCCTCGGGCGTGACGATCATCGACGATGCGCTGATGCCCGGCGGTCTCGGGTCGAAGCCATTTGACGGCGAGGGCCTGCCGACTTCGCGGAAGAAAATCGTGGACAACGGCGTGCTCGCGACCTATCTGCTTGATTGCTACTCGGCGCGCAAGCTCGGACTCGCGCCGACCGGCAACGCGTCGCGCTCGGTTGGCGATGCGCCGACCGTCTCGACCACCAATCTGTATCTCGAACCCGGAACGCACACGCCGGGCGATATCATCAAGTCGGTGAAACACGGTCTCTACCTGACCGAGACGATCGGCTTCGGCGTCAACCTGGTCACCGGCGACTACTCGCGTGGCGCGGGCGGCTTATGGATTGAAGACGGCGAGCTGGCGTATCCGGTGCAGGAGATCACGATTGCCGGCAATCTGAAAGAGATGATCGGTGGCATCGAGATGATCGGCAACGATCTCAACTGGCGCTCGTCCACCGTCTCGCCGACGATCAAGATTTCCGAAATGACGATCGCCGGCGCCTGACGCCCGCACTTTCCTCCAGACCGGTTTTTCAAACCTTGACGCTCGCTGCGCACTTGAGATAACAAGTTGTAGGGTTTATTTACACCACACATACGCGCAGCCGCGAAAGGGGAAAATGCGGATGAATTTGCAAGTCTCGGCGCAAGCCCAGGAAAGGCTGCTGGCCAAGCTTTCGTCGATGGGGCTTCCACGTCCCGCGGCGGCGGCGCTGCTGGAACGGCACATGCTCGTCCGCTATCCGAAAGGCGGCGAACTGTTCTCCAAGGGCGCGCCCGCCGACGTCGCGTTCGCAGTGCTGAGTGGCGTGGTCAAAGTCCACGGGTCGCGGCCGGGCGGTGATCCGGTGCTAGTCGATCTCGCCGGTCCCGGCGACCTGGTCGGATACGCCGATTTTGCCGAAGCGGGTGGGGAACGATCGCAGTTGTTCGAAGCGACGGCGCTGACTAATTGCTGCGTAGCGCTCTTCACCCGCAATCACATCGCGGCGGTGCTGAAGACGCTCGAGCCCGAGGCGCTGCTGCGGATTGCCGAGGCGATCAACTCGATGTGGTCGGGGGTCGCGTACCGCTACGCGACGTTCCTCGGGATGTCGCTCCGCCAACGGCTCGAGATCGTGCTGGCCGAACTGGCTGAGCGGTTTGGAGTGCCAGATGCGCGCGGCACCCTGCTGTTGCCTGAGCTTGCGCAGGAGGAACTGGCGCAGATGATCGGCAGTTCACGGCCGATGGTGAGCAAACTCCTGACCGAGATGACCGAGCAGAACCTTCTGGTCCGCCACGGCCGACGGCACATCCTGCTTGCCGCGTCGAAGTCCTTGAGCGTCGTGCCGATGCCGCCTGCCGCGAGTGCGCCGCCTACAGGCCGTGTGCGGGCGGATCGCCGTGCGAATCGGAGTAGCGCGGTTCCGACGGCTAACATCTGATCGGTTAGCGCCCGGCGGCGCCGGGCGAGACTGGTACTCTCTGGCCGGATGTGATCTGACCACATCGCGGCTTCGCCATCCCAGATTGCACACCAGCCCGCGAGCTTGATCGTCCGAACCGATTTGCGGTTCGTCCGGCGAAGGACGACCAAATCTTAACCGTTCGTTGCCCTGTCGCTAAGCGCGGACAGTGGTTACTTTTATACAGAGGCGAAGCATCAGATGGCTGACAACCGGTTCACCGACAAACTACAGGAAGCGCTGGGGCGGGCGCAGAATGCGGCTCTCAGCGCGCATAATCAAGCGGTCGACGTTGAACATCTGCTGTCGGCGTTGATCGAAGATGAACAAGGTCTGGCGTCTTCGATTCTCAAGCTGACCGGCGTCGATCGGGCGGCTGTACAGCGCAAGCTCGAGGCCGAGCTCAAAAAGATTCCGCAAGTAACCGGTGGCGGTTCGGACGCGGCGCAGATCTATGCGACCCAGCGCCTGGGGCGGGTGCTCGCGCGCGCGGAACAGGAAGCGGGCAAGCTCAAGGACGATTACGTATCGATCGAGCACGTTCTGATCGCGATGCTCGACGAGCCCGGCGCCGCATCGAAAATTCTCCGCGAGGCCGGCATCACGCATGAGAAGCTGATGAGCGTGCTGAAGAAAGTGCGCGGCAATCAGCGCGTGACTTCGTCCAATCCCGAAGCGACCTACCAGGCGTTAGAGCGCTACGGCCGCGATCTGACCGAGGCGGCCAGGCAGGGCAAACTCGATCCGGTGATCGGCCGCGACGTGGAGATTCGCCGCGTTATCCAGGTGCTCTCGCGGCGCACCAAAAATAATCCGGTGCTGATTGGCGAGCCGGGGGTTGGCAAGACCGCGATTGTCGAGGGATTGGCGCAACGCATCCTCGCGGGCGACGTGCCCGAGAATCTCAAGAACCGCATGGTGGTCACGCTCGACATGGGCGCGCTGATCGCCGGCGCGAAATTTCGCGGCGAGTTCGAGGAACGGCTGAAGGCGGTGCTGAAGGAAGTGCAGGAGTCCGCGGGCGAAATAATTTTGTTCATCGACGAATTGCATACCGTGGTCGGAGCAGGTGCGGCCGAAGGCGCGATGGACGCGTCGAACCTGTTGAAACCGATGCTGGCGCGGGGTGAATTGCATTGCATCGGCGCGACCACGCTCGACGAATATCGCAAGCATATCGAGAAAGACGCGGCGCTGGAGCGGCGCTTCCAGCCGGTGATGGTCGAAGAGCCGAGCGTCGAAGACACCATCTCGATTCTGCGCGGATTGAAGGAACGCTACGAAGTTCATCACGGGATTCGAATCAAGGACGCGGCGCTGGTGACTGCGGCAGTGCTTTCGAAGCGATACATCACCGATCGATTCTTGCCGGACAAGGCGATCGATCTGATCGATGAAGCGGCGGCCAAGTTGCGCACCGAGAAAGAATCGATGCCGGTCGAGATCGACGAGGTGAATCGGCGCGTGATGCAGCTTGAGATCGAACGCGAAGCGCTGAAACGCGAGACCGATCAGGCGTCCCGCGATCGGCTGCAGAAGCTCGAAAAGGAACTGGCGGAAATCAAGGAGAAGCGAGCGACGCTGCAGGCGCAGTGGGAAAACGAGCGCGGCGGTCTCGAGAAACTCGCGAAGATCAAGGCCGATATCGAGAAGACCAAGCAAGCGATCGAGAAGGCAAAGCGCGAATACGATCTGAACAAGGTCGCGGAGTTGCAATACGGCAAGCTCGCATCGCTGGAAAAAGAGCTGGCGGAGAACGAGCAGAAACTGATCGAGAAACACGGCAAAGGCGATCGCTTAATCAAGGAAGAAGTCGACGAGGACGATGTCGCCGAGGTGGTCGCGCGATGGACGGGCGTGCCGGTGTCGCGATTGCTCGAAGGCGAAGTGCAAAAGCTGGGGCATCTCGAGGAGCATCTGCACAAGCGCGTGATTGGCCAGGATGAAGCGGTGACGGCGGTCTCCGATGCGGTGATTCGTGCGCGCGCAGGACTTAAGGATCCGAATCGTCCGATTGGTTCATTCATTTTTCTCGGGCCCACGGGCGTCGGCAAAACCGAACTCGCGCGAGCGCTCGCGGAATTTCTGTTCGACGACGAAGCCGCGATGATCCGCATCGACATGTCGGAATACATGGAAAAGCACACTGTCTCGCGGCTGGTGGGCGCGCCGCCGGGCTACGTCGGCTTCGAAGAGGGCGGGCAGCTTACGGAAGCGGTGCGGCGGCGTCCGTACTCGGTGATTCTGTTCGACGAGATCGAGAAGGCGCATAGCGACGTGTTTAACGTCCTGCTGCAACTGCTCGACGACGGCCGCCTCACCGACGGCCATGGCCGCACGGTGGACTTCCGCAACACCGTCGTGATCATGACGTCGAATATCGCGAGCCAGCAGATCCTCGGATTCAAGGGTCAGGATTACGAGCGGATGAAGGCCGAGGCGCTCGAGGTGCTGCGGCAGAGTTTCCGTCCAGAGTTCCTGAACCGCGTCGATGAAGTGGTGGTGTTCCATCCACTGACCAGGGAAGAGTTGCGGAAAATTGTCGATATCCAGTTGACCAGGCTGCGAGCGCGGCTCGAAGAGCGGAAGATCGAGCTCGAGTTGACCGACAAGGCGCGCGACTACCTCGCCGAGCACGGCTACGATCCGTCGTACGGAGCGCGGCCGCTGAAGCGGATGATTCAGCGCGAACTGGAGACTGCGCTCGGGCGCAAGCTGCTGGCGGGCGAGATTCGCGACGGCTCGAAAGTGCGCGTCGAGGCGGGCAGGAACGGGCTGGAAATTTCCAGCAGTCGGCTCGCGAGTGCAGCCTAACTATCCGTAAATACAGCGGAATTTTGATTTACAAGAGAAGGCCTGGCTCTGCAAGGAGGCAGGCTTTTTCATTTGGCAAACGAACGCTTTGCCTTCATCCTGAAAAGGTCGGTATGGTGTCCGAGGAAAAGATGGGCAGGATGAATCGAATCGCGACCAGAATCACACTGGTGACGATCGCGATCGCATGGACGATCGTGAGCTCGCCCGCGCCCGCATCCTGTTTTCCGTGGAGCATCGACATGTATCGCGGACCCGAAGTGCAACCGTTCGCGGTGGAGCCGCGCGTCACGCCTGCCGACACGATTCCCGTTCATGGCGGTGAGGCGCCGATGAGCCTCGAGCAGGCGATTGCAAAGATGCACAATCCGCTGCAGCCGACTCCGCAGAATCTTGCGAACGGCAAGCAGCAATTCGAGACCTACTGCGCGCCCTGCCATGGCGACAATGGCGACGGCAAGGGGCCGGTCGCGCATCTGCTGTCGAAATCACCGAAGAACCTGATCAGCGGGGCGAGCAAGAACCTGCCCGACGGGTATATCTACGGCGCGATTCGTAACGGTGTGCTCACGATGCCGTCGTACCAGCAGGAAATACCCGTCGAACAGCGATGGCAGACGGTGATGTATCTGCGGTCGCTGCAGGCGGCGCAAAAAAAATAAGCTGGCCGGCAAGTAACCTCAGCCGGTCGTTCGACGTATCCCAACAATCCGGACGCGCATGACGGCGCATCGGGACGGAAGTATCCTGACGGGTGTTTGCATTTCGCATCGCCGGGGGTGCTTTCGGTCTTGGTTTTAAAACGGTTTAATTAGCATCGGCAACACGAGCCTCAACGGGCCATAGTGCTGATTGAGGTGGAGATCGATTGAGGTGGCGTGGAGAGAGTTCTGATGCGATCGGTCATGATCACGCTGGCGTTCATTGCAGCGATCGCAACCGCGACGATCGCCACGCCGATCGCGAGCGCTGCCGAAATGACGCTCACCGAATCGCAACTGGTTGAGCTCGCGATCGCGTCGAATCCGCAAGTGAGAGCGGCGCGGGCGCGCTGGAACGCCGCGCTTCATTCAATCACCCAGACCGTTGCGCCCAACGATCCTATTTTCACCTACACGAACAGCGACAGCCCGAAAAATCCGTTCGGCCGCGCCGCGCTGCGGGAATACAACGTCAGCGAATCGTTTCAGTTTCCCGGCAAAGCGCTGTTCCAACGCGACCAGGCGACGCGCAATGCCGAGATCGCTCATTTGGCTCTGGCGGCGACCATTCGCGACATCCGCGCGGCCGTCGAGGCCGGGTATTTTCAGTTGCTGCTCGATAGCGCGGTGTCCGGGATCAACGCCGAGAACATCGCGAACCTCGAGCAGGTGTTGAAGGTCACGCAAGTCGCGTATTCGGCGAGCAAGGTGACGCAGACGGATTTCATCAGCGCCGAGTTCGACCTCGCGGTTGCGCGCCAGCTCCAACTTCAATATCGGACTGCGATCGCCAACGACGAGACGGTGCTGAATCAACTGATGTATCGTCCGCAGGGGTCGCCGCTGCCGGTGGAGCGCACGATCAGGCTCGAGCCGATGCGGATCCCGCTGCAGGACTTGGTCGATCGCGCGATTCACACGCGCCAGGAGATTCTGCAGGCGGCACTCGCGGAGCAGAATTCCGACACGGCGATCAAGCTGGCGAAGATGGAGTACTTGCCGGATTTTACCGTCGCCTACCAGTTCGACAATTACCTGGTTGCCAGCTTTGCGCCCAGGCTGAGCCAGCCGCAGGATCATAGCCTCGTCGTTGGCTTCAATGTGCCGATCTTCTTCTGGCTCAAGCAAAATGAAGACGTCGTGCGCGCGCGCGCGAATCTCGAGGCGGCGCGCAATGATTTCAGATCGATCGAGAGCCAGACCGCGGCGGTGGTGACGTCGCTCTATCGCTCCGCGCAGCTCGGGTACGAAACGGCGATTCTGTATCGCGATTCGCTGACGCCGCTGGCGCGCCAGAACTTCCAGGTCGCATTAACGGCGTATCAGTCGGGGAAGATAGATTTCGTAACACTGGCCGGTACACTTAGACGCAGCTACGATGCGCGCACGAGTTATCTGCAATCGGCCAACCAATTTCTAGCCGGACAGATTTCACTCGAGCAGGCAATCGGAAGCCCTCTGCCCCAATGATTCGACTGCGCCCATTTTCGTTAACCGCAATTCTCGCGCTGGCGTTGGTCGCGGGATGCCGCACGCAGCCCGCCAGCCGCGCAGCGGTCCCGGAACCGACGCCGTTCGAGCCGCAACTGGTCAAGCAGCAGGGCGGTCCTGAACTGCTGAAGCTGGAGCCGCACGATGTCCCCGGTGTGGTGTTGGTGGAAGCCAAAAATGTTGAGTTGCCGGGCGTCCTGGAGACCAGTGGCCAGGTAACTTTCGACGACCGCCGCGTCTCGACGATCGTTTCCCGCGTGCAAGGACGGATCGAGGAGACCCGCGTATCGCTGTGGGACAACGTGCGCCGGGGCGAACCGATCGTCGCGCTCTATAGTCCGGACTTCATGACCGCGGAGGCCGAACTGATTGAAGCCAGAACGACCTACAAGCTGAGTTCTGCGCCGGGCGTCGGCGGGAGCGGCGAGCTGGCGGCCTCGATGGCGTCGGCGGCGCGCAAGAAGCTGCAACTGCTCGGGATGGACGATGCTGACATCAGGGCGATTAGCACGCCGAATCCCACGGTGTGGGTGCGTGCGCCGATCAGTGGCACTGTGGTCGAGAACAAGGCGATGCGCGGCGCCCAGGTCAATCCGGGCGACGAGCTGTATTCGCTCGGCACCCTGGATGACGTCTGGATCACGGGCGATCTCTACGAAGACGACCTGGCGCGCGTGCAAGTGGGGCAGCAGCTCGAGGCGGTCGCGACCGCGTTTCCCGACCAGATTTTCCGCGGCTCGATCGCGCGGATCAGTCCGAATGTCGATCCGGCGACGCATACCCTGCAGATTCGATGCGAGGTGAAAAATCCCGGCGCACGACTAAAGCCGCAAATGCTCGCGCGAATAAAGATCGTGACTCGGCCCGGCGAAGCGCTGGTGGTGCCGCAAGCTGCGCTGGTGTTCGAGACCGATTCCTACTACGCATTCGTCGAAGTCAGTCCCGGTCATCTCGAGCACCGTAAGGTTGCGATTGGCTCCTGGAGCCGTCAAGGCTACGCGCGTGTGCTCTCGGGCCTGAAGCCGGGAGAGCGTGTCGTCAGCGGCGAGACGTTGCAGGTCAACGCGCTGTGGCATCAGGCGCATGGCGAAAGTTCCTAGCCCGGTGAGTGACGAGACCATTGGGCTCCCGGAGCCGCGAAGATGATCGGCGCACTGATGGCGGTGGCGTTGCGCGAGCGCGTGGTGGTGCTCGGAATCGCGATCCTGTTGCTGGTGGCGGGCATCTACTCTTTTTCGGAACTCGACATCGAAGCTTACCCCGATCCGGTTCAACCGTTGGTCGAGGTCCTGACGTTGCCGAACGGACTGAGCGCCGAGGAAGTGGAAAAGCTGGTCACGGTACCGCTCGAGTTTGGGCTCAGTGGGACGCGCAACCTCGAAGCGATGCGCTCCAGTTCGCTGTTCGGGCTGTCGGACGTGCGCTGCTACTTCTCGTGGGAGAGCGATTACAACGACGATCGAGCGGAGGTCATCAATCACCTGGGCTTCATTCCGTTGCCGCAAGGAATCACCGCCGGCATTTCACCTGAAAATCCGATCGGCGAGATCTATCGATACGTCGTTCAGAGTCCCGACCACGACCTGATGAAGGAAAAAGAGGTCGAGGACTGGATACTGGAGAAGCAACTGCGAACAGTGCCCGGCGTGATCGACGTCTCCGGCTTCGGCGGCCTCACCAAGGAATACCACGTCGAAGTCGATCCGCAGCGAATGAACTATTACGGAGTGCCGCTCGCGACGCTGCTGGCGGCTCTGCAAAATTCCAACACCAACGCAGGCGGCAACTATCTGACGGTCGGCGAGCAAGCGTTCGACGTGCGCGGTCTCGGCTTCATCCACTCGCTCGATGATATCCGCAACGTGGTGCTGTCGGCCAACAAGTCGACCCCGATTCGCGTGGCCAACGTGGCGAACGTCGAGATCGGATATGCGCCGCGGCTGGGACTCGTCGGCAAGGACAATCAGGACGAAGTGGTCAGCGGGATCGTTCTGATGCGCAAGTATGGCAACACGCTCGAGACGCTGAAGGGCGTTCGCGCCAAGGTCGACAAACTGAATTCGTCGGGAGCCCTGCCGAAGGGTTACCGGGTGGTTCCGTATTACGATCGCACGCACCTGGTCGATACCACGCTCCGCACGGTGATGGAAAATCTCACCATCGGGATGGCGCTGGTGTTTCTGGTGCTGGTGTTTTTCCTGGGCAATCTGTCGGCGGCGATCATCGCAGCGATCAATATTCCACTGGCGCTGTGCGGCGCGTTCATCCTGATGCACGTGGGAGGTACGCCGGCCAACCTGATTTCGCTGGGCGCAGTCGATTTCGGCATCATCATCGACACCACCGTGATCGTGATGGAGAACATCGAGCGTCATCTGACGGCGTCGGAGCGGCAACATGAGAGTTATCGGCTGCGAATTCTCGGCGCCACGCAGGAAGTGGCGGGGGCNNTTCTTTTCGACGCTGATATTCGTGATCGCGTTCCTGCCACTGTTCACGATGAAGGGCGTCGAGGGCGCGATTTTCGGACCGATGTCGCGCACCTATGCGTACGCGCTGGGTGCGGCGATTTTGCTTGCGATCACTTTATCGCCGGTGCTCAGCTCATATTTCTTCGCACGTGGGATGAGCTCGTTTCACAATCCCGTCTGGAGCGCTATTTCGCGCGCTTATCATCGTCTGTTCGAGGCGATCCTGGTTTGGCCGTGGGTTACGCTCGGGCTGATTGTTCTTTTGCTGCTGGCGGGGGCGCAGACTATTCCGCTGCTGGGGGGTCAGTTCCTGCCGAAACTCGAAGAGGGCAACATCTGGATTACGGCTACGATGCCGCAGACGATTTCGCTCGAGCATGGCGCGAAGCTCTCCTCGCGTATGCGCGAGATGTTGATGAAGTATCCCGAAGTCGCGACCGTGATCTCGCAGCTTGGGCGGCCCGATAGCGGTACCGAGACGACTGGCTTTTACAACATCGAATTCAATGTGCAACTCAAGCCCGAGGCAAAATGGCCGGCCGGGACCGGCAAGGAAGCACTGGTCGCGAGTATCGACACGCACCTGACCCGCAATTTTCCCGGCGTGACATACGACTACTCGCAGAATATCGAAGCCAACGTGAACGAAGCGCTGTCGGGCGTTAAGGGAACCAACTCGGTCAAGGTGTTCGGCGCGGACCTCGAGGCCGACGAGCGAATCGCCAACCAGATCACGCGCGTGCTGGCGGGAATCCGCGGGGTAGCGGACGCGGCTTCGTATCGATCGCTCGGGCAGCCCAATCTGCTCATCGCACCCGATCGCAGCGCATGCGCCCGCTATGGATTGAACGCGGGCGACGTCGCGAGCGTGGTCCAGGCGGCGATCGGCGGGCAAGCGGTTACGCAAGTGCTGGAGGGCGATCGCCGCTTCGATCTGGTGGTGCGATGGAAGCCGCAGTATCGCCAGAGTCTCGATGCGATTCGGCAAATCCGGGTCAACGTGCCCGCTGGCGGCCAGGTACCGCTCGCGCAACTCGCGAGCATCGAGACTGCGGCCGGAGCGTCGTTCATTTATCGCGAACAGTTGGAGCGCTACGTGCCGGTGAGATTCGCCGTGCGCGATCGCGATTTGCAAAGCGCGGTTCAGGAAGCAAAGCGAAAGGTTGCCAGCGGAGTGATCTTGCCGGCGGGAGTGCATCTCGAGTGGGCCGGTGAATACAGCGAACTGGAAGCAGCGAACCGGCGCCTCGCGGTCGTGGTACCGTTTGCGCTGCTACTGATCGCCGGCGTGCTCTATGGCGCGACCAATTCGTTGATCGACACCTTCATCATCATGGTGCAGATTCCGGTCGCATGCCTGTGCGGAGTGGTCGGGCTGGTCATCACGGGCACGCCGTTTAGTGTGTCGGCCGCGGTGGGGTTTATTTCGATTTTCGGAATCGCAGTGCGCGACGGAATCCTGCTGAGCTTCTACATTCGCCAACTTTGGGAACAGGGGCATCCGTTCGCTGAGGCGATCGTGCTCGGATCGGATCGGCGGCTGCGCGCAACGATGATGACCGATCTGGTCGACGCGTTCGGTTTATTGCCGGCGGCGCTCTCGACCCGAATCGGCGCGCAGACGCAGCGCCCGCTGGCGATCGTCGTGATCGGCGGAGCGCTCGCGATCATGGTGCTCACGCGAATGCTGCAACCGGTGCTGATCTATCTGTGTCATCGCAAGTTGAGGCTGGCCGACAATACCGCACGGACGACGCAGGCTTTCGATCCCGCTTCGCTCACATAAACTGCCGGCGGCCGCAATTAATAACGCTCGCCGAATGGATCGCAACCGTGGTAAACGGTCGGCAGGAGGATCTCAGCCATGCAATTCGAGATGCTCGCGAGTGGCTACGGCCTGCTCGAAGCGCCGCGCGTCGACGACCGCGAACGGTTTTACTTCAGCGACATTCCCAATGGTGGAGTTTACCGGCGCAATCCGGGCGGCAATGTCGAGACTCTAATCCCCAAACGCCGCGGCGTCGGCGGCATGATCTTCAATCAGAGCGGCGGACTCGTGCTGACCGGCAAAGGGCTGATTCATTGGGACGAAAAGACCGGCAAGAGCCGGAACCTGTTCGCCGAGTGGGAAGGCAAGCCGGTCAGCATGAACGATCTCACGACCGACGATCACGGCGGCGTGTACACCGGCACGATCAACTTCGATCCGCTGAGCAACAACAAGCCGATTCCGGGGAGCTTGTTTCGGATCGATCCGCCGGGGCGTGCGCACAAGCTGTGGGACGGCATCGAGGTGTCGAACGGACTCGGGCTCAGTCCTGATCGCAAGCTGCTGTTTCATTCGGATTCGACCACCGGCGCGGTGTGGGCGTACGACGTGGCGCACGATCGCGGCGTCAAGGATCGGCGCATCTTTGCGAAAATGCCCGAGGGGTGGCCCGACGGATTGGCGGTCGATGTCGAGGGCGGCGTATGGGTCGCGGCGGTGCGGGTCGGCGAAGTCGTGCATTTCAGCAAGGACGGCACCGTCAAGAATCGCATCAAACTGCCGGCGACGATGGTGACGAGCCTGACGTTCGGTGGCCGCGACCAGATGGATCTCTACGTGGTGACGGCGGACAACACCGACGATCCGAATTGCAAGGGAACGATCTTTCGCGGCCGCTCGGAAGTTCCCGGACTGATAGTGCCGAAGGCGAACTTCTAGTTTTCGGAAATTGCGGCCGCGCTAGGTTGATTCGAATCGCGGGGCGACGGGTTGCACGGCAACCGCGCGGGAGTCAGTCAACAAGGCGCTGCCGGCGACCGTCAATAGGAACGCTATGATTCGCATCGCGGCGGCGGTTCGATTGCCCGGCAGATGTTCTGCGAACGCGGCCATTCCGCCCACGATTGCCACGATGTTGGAGAGCGCCGACGATAGCGGCATCACGATGATTCCGCGCGCGGCGTTGAACGAATTCTGCAGCAACACCAGCCCGGCGATGTTGCAGACAATTACGCCGTAGAAACACGGATCCGACACCAGCCTGAGCGCGAAGGCGACTGGCTCGCGCGCGCTGAGGTCATTGGTCATGCCNNGAACAGGCCGGCGAGGCCGAACACCACGCCGGAAAGAATTGCCGCGGCGATTCCGCTGACGCGCAGCCGTTCAATTGCGTACGGCGCGATACCGGCGACGGTCAGCAGCGCGGACAATTCGAGCAGCGCGCGCGAATCCATCACGCTTTCGCTGTCTTCACCTGAAAGCGACAGCGTCAGCATCAGCATTCCCAGGGTGATGGCGACGATTCCGACCCACTCGCTCGGACGTGCGCGCTCGCCAAGCAACGTGATCGAGAGGACGACGAAGAAGGCGATGCCGCCTTGCTGCATCACCGCGACCATCGAGACTTGCGCATTAGTAAGCGAGTAAACGTAGAGCGCGTAGCCAGCGGCTTGAACGACGAGCCCGCCGGTCCACACCGGATCGCGAAGCCACTCCAGCACGACGCTCGGTATCTTTACACCGTATGCCGCCGGCAGAACGTCCGAGCGGCTCTTCATCATCAGAAGGCCGACTGCGAGCAGCACGCTCGAAACGGCGGCGAGGAACAGGTACGGCAACAAAGCAGCTCAGCTCTTCAGTTCACGCATCACACCGGAGCGCGTCACGTGGAACTGACGGCCCGCCCATCGGACCTTGTTGCTGAAGAGGCTGGCGAACCAGACGCCGGTCATCACGAGGTCTTTGATTGGCACGATCCAGAGATCGGCCAGCAGCTCGGGCATCTTGACGACCCGCCCGATGATCGCGGCGGACATTGCGAGCCGGCCGGCGATCACCAGGACAAATGCGGCGAAGGCGGCGAAGCTGCCGCGCGAAGCGGCGAGCAACGTGATCGCCCAGAATGGACCGTGCATCAGAATCGTCGCGATGCTGAGTGGACGCGCGGTGCGGTAAGTGCGGGCCCAGCGGAGTTGATGATGCCAGAAGTCACCGAAGGTTTTTTCTTCGGCTGCAAGGGTGACCAGAGAATTCGAAAGTTTGATTTGGTACCCGTGCTCGACGACCAACTTGCCGAGGTGGAAATCGTCGGCGAGCAGATCCTTGAGTGCGCGGAAGCCGCCGATTGCGTCGAGCGCGCTTCGCTTGATGGCGATGGTCGCGCCGAGCGCGTAATGGAGCGGCTCGATCGATTCGGCGAGCAGCACCTGCGGCAGGAAATCGGTGTTGATGTAGAGCGACTCGCAGCGCGACCCGAAAGTGCCAATCGGACGCGCGCGATAGGCGCAGGTGACAATTCCCGCCTTGTCGTCGGAAATTAATTCGGCCACGATCCGCCGCAGATGATCGCGATCGACCGAGACGTCGGCATCGCTGATCACGATCACGTCAGCTTTTTCCGCACGGTCCGCCATTTTGATCAGCTTGGCGACTTTGCGATTGCCGCAGTTGGGCTCCTCGCCCACGACCAACGTGATGTTCGCGAACTGATAGCGTTGACGCAGCGCGACCGGCACTTCGGCGGCGCGATCTTCATAGTCCGTGACGCCGAAATAGTAATCGAGCCGTGGATAGGCGAGTTCGAGATAGCTGATGAGATTGGCGGCGAGCGATTGATGAATCCCGTGGAGCGGCTTCAGGATCGCGACCTTCGGAGCAATTTTTGGCAAGGCCGGATCGGACGCGGAACTTCGGCTGGCGAATTTGATCGCGGCCAACGTCGCCACAATGTAGTAGCCGATCGAAACTGCCACGCCGAGCGCGGAAAGAATCAGCAGGATGCTAATCACGTGCGTTGGTCCGCGAACTGAATCGCGAAATCCTCGCGGCGATCTGTTTACTCAAGCGGCGCATATCATGCAAGCAGGGCAGCGCTCGCGTCAGACCGCTGCCTGCGTCGTTTGGTGTCGTCGTTGGCGCATCGTGGACAGGAATTGCCTTCCTTCTTTGAGGAGCCGCTTCGATTCTTCGACCGACGAGAGCATCTTTTTCACCGACTTGAAAATGTAGCGCGGGCGAAAATAGAAGCTCCGGTAGAAACGCTCGACTGCGCCGTAGATCTCGTCGTTGCTGAGTCCCGGGTAGGTGATCGTGCACTTCTGATAACCGGATTCATCGAGCAGCGGATCAACCGCCAGAAAACCATTCTGGGTGACATAATCGAAAAGTTCAGTGCCGGGGTATGGCGAGGCGAGTGAGACCTGGATCGTTTCGCAATCCATTTCGCGCGCAAAGCGAATCGATTCTTCGATCGTGTCCTTGTTCTCGCCGGGCAGCCCGAGAATAAACGTGCCGTGAATCAGGATGCCGACTTCCCGGCAATCCTTGGTGAAGCGGCGGGCGCGATCGATGCCAACGCCTTTCTTGATGTTCTTCAAAATTTGCGCGTTGCCGGATTCGTAGCCGACCACGAACAGGCGCAGGCCCCCGTCCTTCATGATCTTGAGCGTCTCGTAATCGACGTTGGCGCGTGAGTTGGTGGACCAGGTGATGCCGAGCGGCTTGAGCAATTGCGCAATCTTGCGCGCGCGTGCAGGGTCGGCGGTGAAAGTATCGTCGTCGAAGAACAGTTCCTTCATCTTGGGGAACTTTGACTTCATCGCCGACACTTCTTCGAAGACGTTCTCCGGGCTGCGCACGCGATAGCGATGGCCCTGGGTTACCTGCGGCCACAAACAGAACGTGCATCGCGCAGGGCATCCGCGCCCGGTGTACAGCGAGACGTAAGGATAGTGGCAATACGGACTGTTGTATTTCAGATAGTCGAGGTTTTTTTCGTAAACCTCGGTGACGAACGGCAACTGGTCGAGTTCCGCGTCGGTCAGAGACGGACGGTCGGGATTGTTATGCAGGGCACCGTTCTTCTGGTAGCTGATTCCGCCGATCGTGCTCCAGTCACGGCCCTCAGCCACCTCGAGCATCGAGTAGTCGAACTCTTTGCGCCCGGCGATATCGATCGCGGGAGAAAGCTTCAACACTTCCTCCGGCCGCGCGGTCGGATGTCCCCCGACCATCGCGATGATGGCGTTCGGATTGGCAGCCTTGATGGATTCCGCAGTGCGCGCGTCCATCCGGAGCGACGGCGTCGAAGTGTGAATCACCACCAGGTCGTAGTTCTTCGCTTCATTCACCGTCATATCGACGGTGTAGTTATGAGGAGGAGCATCGAGCAGCCGGGCACCCGGAATCATGCCTGCGGGATACGCAAGCCAGGTCGGGTACCAAAACGACCAGACCTCGCGGGTGGCTTGATAGCGAGAGCCTGCGCCGCCGTCGAAGTCGTCGTAAGAAGGCGGGTTCAGGAAAAGGGACTTCATAACATCCATAAGATAGACACACTCCAGAAGCCTGTCCGCTTGGTTAGTCGGGACTATAACGACCGCGCATGATGAAGGCAAGATTGCGTGAAGATTTAATGATTAGGCAGAGGTTAGCGACTCAAGATGCCGTCAGCGACAGCTTACCAAACGCTAATGGCTGTGCGATCGAAACCTTTTTGCTACACAAAACGTCTCAATTAGAGGTGAGTTCACAGTCGGCTCTCGAAACAATGCCGCATTCTCCAATGCTTTTCGATGGCACGAGTGATGCGGCATTTAGATTGAGGATTTATGTCTATGAATCTCAGAATTCTTCCCCTAGTCACGGGGGGAGCGCTCTTGATCGGAGCGCTAGCCCTTCAGGCCTGCTCAGGCAGTTCACCGGGCTACGCATATGGTCCGGGCGGCGGATACGCTCCTGGCGCGGCGTACGCTCCCGCGTATGCCCCCAGCTACGGATATGCGCCCGGCTACGCCGCCGGTCCCAATTATTCGAATGCGCCCGGATACGCTTACGCGGGTGATGGCGACTACGACGAGCAGCATGTGTGGCGCGATCGCTCTTGGTGGGTAAATAACCGGCGCGATTGGGTGATGCTGCATCATCAAGCGTGGCTCAATCACGAGCGCGCTGAGGATCAAGCAGCATATCGCAACCACGTGCAGGAAGATCGGGCGGCATACCTGACACATCAGCAGCAGGATCGGGAGGCAGCCCGTATCCATCAGCAGGAAGATAGGTCGGCCTATCGCGAGCATCTGCAGGCGGATCGAGGGGCAGCTCGCGTTCATCAGCAAGCGAATGAGCGCGCGGCAGACACAGCTCAGGCTCGGGCTCAGCGCCAAGCGCACAAGCGCGCCGAAGCGCAGAATCTGAATAAGCAATAAACTTGCGAAGGGGAGCCGCGCGCCGATCACGTCGCGCGGCTTTCCTCATCTGCGCGCGGTAATTTAACGGCGTAAGATCGCGCGCTTCTTTCCCTCCGACGCGACTAGATCAAAATCGCCCAGTCGCTCTTTCAGGCGCGCGAGTTCGGGCGCGTCGATTACAAGTACCGTCTCGCCGCGCCGTTCCCACAACTCGAGCAATTGCAGGTCGTTGGCGAAGAACCAATCAACGGCGTCGCTTGCCTGACGCGCGCCGAAGTCGAGTTCACTTTTTGGACCCACCAGAATGACGCGGCGCCCGGTGTAAAACGGCAGCGACTGAATGTAGCGATGGTAGCAAATCAGTCGCGCATCCGGCGCTCGCACGGCGATCGCGCGAGCTAAATCTGCGTACGATCGGAGCGCTTCAGTTTCGAGGCGCACCCATCCCCCCGCGATAAGCAGGACACCCATCGTCAGCACGATCGCGATCAATCCAGCGCCGCGTCGGCGGCTAAGAAACATCGCGCTCGTGATGCCGCCGCCAAGCAACAAGATCGCGCCGATTGCGACCATCGCGGCGCGCGCGGCCATCACGTAGGGCGTGCTGAAGTGAGGCGCCAGTATTGCGGCGATGATCACGCCAATGCCAAACAGCGTCAGCAATGGACCGCTCTCGAGCAAAATTCGTGAATCCGGCGGACGGAGAGCGGCGCGGGAGTTGGGCCAAGGCCAGGCGCAGGATATCAAGCCGTCGGCGAGCAAGACCGCCAGCGGCGGAATTGCAGGCAGGATGTACGGAATCAATTTGGAGGTGGCGCACGAGAATGCGACCAGCGTCACGACGGCGACGACCAGGCAGAATCGGCGCGCCGGATTTCTCGGCGCATCGCGCCACGTCAGGAACGGAACCAGCATCGACCACGGTAGCAGTCCGAGCGCAAGTATCGGGAGATAAAAGTAGAACGGCTCGCTGTGGCTGTACTGCGAATCGAAAATGCGGCGGAAGTGCTCGCCGACAAAATAGAAATCGAAGAAGCCGGGAACGCGCATCATCATCGCGATGAACCATGGCGCCGCGATCAGCGCCGTCAGCGCGAGGCCGCCGATACCGTGAAATTTGGCGACTGCGCCACGGAGTTCGCCGCGCCAGGCTACGAAAACTACGGTCGAGAGAATCGGCAAGGCGGCGCCGACCGGTCCCTTGGCCAGCACCGCGAGGCCCATCGCGAGGTATGCGATCCAACACCATCGCGCGCCCGTCCGACCACGCCAATGAAGAAAAAGTGAGAAGTTCGCGATCGTCACCAACGCGGTGAGCAGCATGTCGGTGGTGAGGACTTGCGCCATGATGGCGTAGAGCGGCGTGGTCGCGAGGATCGCGCCGGCGAGGAGAGCGTGGCGGCGACCGAAGGTGCGGAGAGTGAAAATGTAAGTCGCGAACACGCCGACGAGGGCGGAGATCGCAACCGGAAGCCGCGCCGCGAATTCAGTGAGACCGAACACGCTGAATGAAATGGCGGTTAGCCAATAGAGCAGCGGTGGCTTTTCGACGTAGACGACGTAGTTGAGATGCGGAATGATTTTGCTGCCGCCATGCAGCATCTCGCGTGCGATTTCCGCGTAGCGCCCTTCGTCCGGCTCCCAGAGCCCGTAGGAGCCGAGATGAAAGAAAAACACCGTGACCGAGAGCGCCAGGATCGCGGCGACGTCGTACGCGATCGGTAGCGAAGATGACGATGCGGCCGGCTGGGAATCGCGCGCGGCCGCGTCGGGAGTGAGTGCGATCTCGGACACTGGAGTGGAGTCTAACGCGCGGAGACGGTCTCGCGGAATCGGCACGGA
Source organism: Deltaproteobacteria bacterium (assembly GCA_003135855.1). GTDB lineage: Bacteria > Desulfobacterota > Binatia > Binatales > Binataceae > Binatus. The sequence continues at coordinate 15,435 of PNBD01000133.1, read as the reverse complement.
AAAATCAGATCGCGAGGCCTCGAGCTCAGTAGCCGACCGCGCCGCCGCCCTTGCGCTGATCGGATGCGCCGCGATAGTTGCCCGGTTCCATGGTCAGCGCGCCGACCGCCCCGAGTGACGGCACAAGCCTGAGCTTGTAGCCCATCTGTTCGAGCGCAGTGCGCGTCGCCGCGGGCATCGCTTCTTCGACGATCACCACGTCGGGAACCGCCTGCTCATGGATGCGCGGTTCGTCCACGGCCTGGGCCGCATCGAGGTGAAAGTCGAGGATGTTCAGCGTGACCTGCAACACGCCGCTGATAATCGTCGGACCGCCGGAGCCGCCGGTGGTCATCACCGGGCGATCATTTTTCGTGACGATGATCGGCGTCATCGATGAGAGCGGTCGCTTGCCAGGCCGAATCTCATTGGCGCGCTCGCCGGCGAGGTGATACGCGTTGGGCACTCCCGGCGCGATCGCAAAATCGTCCATCTCGTCATTGAGCAGCAGGCCGAGCGACGGCACGCTCATCAGCGCGCCGAACACGGTATTGGTAGTGGTCGTGAGCGCGACCACGTTGCCATCCTTGTCCGCGACCAGCAGATTCGTGGTGCCATGATCGTGAGCGGCAGGTGCGTCGGCGGGCGCTTTCCGATGCAGCGCGCGCTCGCGCAATTCCGCGATGTGCTGGTCCGAAAGCAACTTTCCGATTTCGACGCCCACGAAAGCAGGATCGGCGTATTGCGCACGATCGATGAAACCCTGGCGCATCACTTCAATCAGGCGCGCGAGGTACGGCGGTGAATTGACGCCGAGGCCGGCGAGCTGTCCCGTGTCGAGCATCCCGAGCATCTCGAGCACGACCCCGCCGGACGACGGCGGCGGCATCGCATACACTTCATAGCCGCGATATTGCCGCTTGATCGGATTGCGCCAGATGGGCCGGTAGTTCGTCAGATCGTTGGCGGTGATCAAGCCGCCGTGTTCCTTCATGAACGAAACGATCTGGGCGGCGATTTCGCCGTGATAGAAATTTGCGACTGGATCGTCGCCTAGCTTTTTCAAGGTCGCGGCGAGTTTCTTTGCGTAGATGGTTTCGCCGGCTTTCGCGGGCGAGCCGTCGGGCTTGACGAAGACTTCGCGCATCCCGGGGTCGGCACTCAGCTTGGGCAAGGTATGCGCGATCTCATCAGCCAGATGAGGATTCACCGCGAAGCCGTTGTCGGCGAGTTTTTCGGCAGGCGCGGCGATTTGCTGAAACTTCATCGTGCCGAAGCGTCGCAGCGCCGCGTCGATGCCGGCAATCTCACCGGGCACCGCGACCGCGAGAATCCCGTCTTTGGACAAACTCGGATCGGGCTTTCCGTTGCGAAGATACATGTCAGGATGGGCCATCAGCGGCGCGGTCTCGCGATAATCGAGCGCATAGAAGGCGTGCTTTTTTGCGAGGTAAATCAGCATGAAGCCGCCGCCGCCAATTCCGCATGAGGCGGGGTTGGCGACGCCGACTGCCAGCGCGGTCGCGACCGCAGCGTCAACCGCATTGCCGCCTTGTTTGAGGATTTCCACTCCGGCGTGCGCGGCGTCGTCGCTTTCCGAGACGACCATTCCATGCGTGCCGGCCGCGGACCGATTGGCGGGCGAATCGGCGGCGAAAGATGGAACCGGCGAAAATATCGCGGCGAAGAATGCGATCAGGAGGGTTACGCGGTGCAGGATCAACCTGGAATCGGGCGAGGGGCTCGGTCGCATCCGGACTGTACTAACAGCCGACGCGAGGAGAAGAAAGGCGGTCGGCCGAGTTGGATTTCGCGGATAGGAGGTGCTTTGATCGCTTCGCGAGGATGGATGCCGTTTAGGAATCGCGAGCCGGAGGAATGACATGAAGTTCGATGAAATTATTTTTGAGAAAAAGGACCGCGTGGCTACGGTCACGATGAACCGTCCTGAGAAAATGAACGCATGGACGCCGAAGATGGGCGCGGAGATGCGCACTGCAATGATGGATGCGGAGCGAGACCCGTCGATCGGCGCGATCATCCTCACCGGCGCGGGCCGTGCGTACTGCGCGGGTGCGGATATGGGTGGGCTGTCGAATATCGCGCAGGGCAACACGTCGGCGACCACTGCCGAAGTCGAGGACGAGTGGCTGGGTCAGCAGCGTGCCGATTATCGCAACAGATATTCCTGGCCGCTCGCGCTCAGCACGCCTGTGATTGGCGCGATCAACGGCGCCTGCGTCGGGCTCGGGTTCACGACCTGTCTTTATCAGGACATCAGGATTGCGTCGGAGAACGCGCGAATGGGCTTGATCTTCACGCAGCGCGGACTCGCGATCGAGCACGGTAGTAGCTGGATGCTGCCGAGGATCATCGGGCTCACGCGCGCGGTCGAATTGGCGATTACCGGACGGCTGGTCGATGCGAAAGAAGCGCTCGAGATCGGGCTGGTGAATCGCGTGGTCCCGCACGACAAACTGATGGATACCGCGCGCGAGATAGCGACGGGGATCGCATCCAAATGCTCGCCGCTAGGCGTCGGCCAGGCGAAAAAGATGATCTATCAGCATCTGTTCACCGATCTTGCGACGGGCGTGCGCGAAGACGACGCGTCGATGGAGCTCATGACGCGCTCGGAGGATTTCAAGGAAGGTGTGAAGGCGTTCGTCGAGAAACGTGCGCCGAAATTCACCGGGCGATAGTCGGGAGCAGGAGGGCGGTAGTGGGTCAGTCCACCTACAAATTTGACTTCCGACTGCGTGTCGATTCCTCAACACTCGTTGGACCGCACTACTTCGGACTTGCACCGGGGCCGTATGACCGCACAACATATGAAGGTAAGCACCGCCGCCCGGGATCACGGTTCATTGACGAGTTTACATTTTGTTTGTTCGAGGGAATCTTCGAAAGATACGTCCCGGCGTATGATCATTTCGCGTGTGTCGAAGTGACCAGATCGCAATGGAAATTGATCCTCAGAGATTTGGTAACTCTACGCACAGTTCTCAGTCAGATTCGCGTACCCGCCACAGTCGCCTTGCCTTACGGCACCACCCTGAGACCATACCTCCAGGAGTTCGAGCAGAACTGGGCAGCCAATCAACGCGAACTGGCATCACTCCTGTTTAATCTCGAGCAATGGCTCAACGAAACCCTGACTCTGCATGAGGTGGTTAGCGTTCTCGGGCTCTAACTTGTCGTGCCGTGGGGCCACATTTACGAATGGCCAGCCTATTCAAAACCGACCCACCACCGGATTTCCGCAGACTCGCGCGCGGCGGAGGCGGATGATATAACCAGTCGTCTAACTATCCCGATCAAGCTTGACGGTAACGGGGTGTAGCTCAGCCTGGCCAGAGCACTGCGTTCGGGACGCAGGAGTCGCTGGTTCAAATCCAGTCACCCCGACCATTTCACTCGTATCAAGCGCGCCGTGCGCCAGGATTCACAGCATGACAGCCGAAATCCTCCTCCTCGTCGCCGCGTACCTGATCGGCTCGATTCCGACCGGTGTGATCGTCGGCCGCCTCTATGGTTTCGATCCGCGCGCTGTTGGTTCCGGCAATATCGGGATGACCAACGTGGCGCGGGCCGGTGGCTCGAGCGCGGCTGCGATCACGTTCGTTGGCGACGTCTTGAAGGGCGCGATCCCGGTGATCGTCGCGCGCGCCGCGGGCTTTCCCAGTGAAGCAATCGCGTGGACGGGTCTCGCGGCGTTTGTCGGCTCGATCTACTCTGTGTTTTTGCGATTCCGCGGCGGCAAGGGCGTGTCCGCGGCGCTCGGCGTGTGGCTCGCAATCTCGCCGCTGGTGATTCTTTTCGCGCTGGCAATTTTCGGCCTCGCCTTCGCGATCACAAGAATAATGTCGGTAGCCTCGATGGCCGCCGCGATTGTGCTGCCTCCGGCGGTCGCCGCGATGGGCTTGCCGGGTCACTATTTGCTACTGGCGATCCTGATGACTGCGCTGGTCTTGTTGCGGCATCGCGAAAATATCGCGCGTCTCAGCCGTGGCGAAGAGCCGCGCTTTCAGCCGAAGCGCCGGGACAATATGGCGGCCTGAATGCCCATCAATTAAGCCGACGCTCGACAAGCAGGCATCGTCCGCCGTTTGTGCCAGAATAAGTTGCACAACCGCTTCCATCACCGCTTGGCATCGCGCTTGCGTTTGGCAATCGGTGCATTGGTGGAATTGCGGACGATTGCCTATTGTTTGAGGAGCCAGTCAACATAGTCAGGAGGATCGCCAATGCAGCCAGCGCAAATGAAAGAAACCGTCATCGAGTTCCTGCGGGAATTTGAAGATCCGGATCCGGCCAAGCTCGAGACCATGGTCGCGGACAATTTTGAATATCGTGTGATGACGAAAATGCCCGGCTTTGAGCCGCTCAAAGGCAAGGCGGGCATCCGGCAATTCGCCGGGACGATCAAATCGATGCTGCCCAACGGCCTCAATATGAAACTCGGCCCGATCATCTGCGAGGGCGATCACGCGTCAGTGCTGGCCGAATCGGACACGGTCGCCGCCAATGGCAAGAAGTACGGCAACATGTACCACTTCTATTTTCGATTTGCCGGCGACAAGATTGCCGAGGTGCGCGAGTATTGCGACACCAATCACGCGCGCGAGGTGTTCGCCTCGTAGTATGCTGAAATCGTCGGCGCATTCTTCGTGATACGTCAGGCTACTTGCTCCTTGTGCGGCGGAGGTGAAAGCTGAATACACGGCCCATCACTGGGGGCGGCTGATGCGATCAAGGACCGGAGAGGAGACTTATGAAGAAAGTTGAGGCGATCATAAAACCGTTCAAGCTCGACGAGGTTAAAGAGGCGTTGTCGAGTATCGGTGTCCAGGGCCTCACGGTCAGCGAGGTGAAGGGCTTCGGCCGTCAGAAGGGTCACACCGAGCTTTATCGCGGTGCGGAATACGTGGTGGATTTTCTGCCCAAGGTCAAGCTCGAGATAATTGTGTCGGACGAGCTGGCGGCGCAGGTGGTCGAGACGATCGAGCGGGCCGCTCGCACCGGCAGAATTGGTGACGGGAAAATCTTCGTGATGCCGATGGAGGAAGTGGTGCGCATCCGCACCGGCGAACGCGGCGTCAACGCATTGTAGCAATACGGCGCGGCAGTTCGCTGCGCCATTCCATCAAGCAAAACGCGACGAGTATCCGACCCTCGTCGCCGTTCGTGCATCCGCGATCTTCGAATTAAGCTAGTCGCGCTTTCCGTTGGGCGTCACGGCGCGCCCGAAATCCCATCCCCGGCCTTTCTTGAACTCGCTCACGATTCGGCGCGACACGACCATCCGATGCACTTCGTCGGGACCGTCGTAGATGCGTGCGAATCGCGCATGACGATACATCCGGGCGAGCGGAGTGTCCTCGGAGACGCCCATCGCGCCGTGCACCTGGATTGCGCGATCGATCACATCGTGCAGGACCTTGGCGCCGAAGAACTTGATGAGCGAGATCTCGACGCGCGCCTCGTCGCCAGCGTCGATCTTGGCCGCCGCGCTGAGCGTTAGCTGTCGCGCGGCTTGAATCTCGGCGGCGGAGTCGGCGATCCAGTTTTGAATGGTTTGTTTATCGGACAGCGGACCGCCGAAGGCTTTGCGATTGATGGCGCGTTCGATCATCAGCTCAAACGCGCGTTGCGCCTGCCCGAGCCATCGCATGCAATGGTAAATGCGTCCGGGGCCGAGGCGCTTTTGCGCTATCTTGAACGCCTGGCCGCGCGGTCCGAGCAGGTTGGTCAACGGCACTCGCACGTCGTTGTATTTGATTTCGCAGTGCCCGCCCGAGGTCTCGCCCATCACGGGGACAATGCGAACGATCTCGTAGCCCTTCGTGTCGGTCGGGACGACGATCATGCTGAACCGTTCGTAGGTCGGCGCGTCGGGATCCGTCACGCACATCACGGTCGAGAAAGCGGCGACGTTCGCGCCGCTGGTGAACCACTTGTGGCCGTTGATCACCCACTCGTCGCCGTCCTGCACACCGCGCGTGCGAAGTCCGGTCGGATCGGCGCCGCTGACTTCGGGCTCGGTCATCGAGAAGCTCGGATAGACATCGCCATTGACGAGCGGCTGCAGCCAGCGTTTTTTCTGCTCGGCGGTGCCGTAGAGATGGAACATCGTCGCATCCTGCGCGGAGTGCGTGCCGAGGCCGGCGATCGCATATTCGCTGCGCCCGACGATTTCATTGACGAACACATACGGCATGAAGCCGAGACCGCCGCCGCCGATTTCCTTGGGCAATCCGAGCGCCCACAGGTTGCGCCGCTTCGCTTCGGCCTGGATTGATTTGAGCGTCCGCGACGCCTGTTCGCCGCCTTGTTCGAGAGTTTTTTCGTTTGGATAGATGAACTCGGTCAGGAAGGCGGAAACACGAGTTCGCAGGTCCTGAATCTCCGGGCTCGATTCGAGTTCAGCAACGCTTTGCATGGGGCTCCTCCTGTGAGAGTGCGAGACGACTGTCAGCAGACCAGCGATCGATCCGTCCGTGGTCTCGTTTTGCACACAACGCCATAATGACCGCGACGATGCGAAAGTCAAAAGCCCCAGCGTCGAAAATAATAAAAGGAAAACACCATGATCGATCTTTACACGTGGACGACGCCGAACGGCCGCAAAATTTCCGTGATGCTCGAGGAGTGCGGACTCGAGTATTCGGTGCATCCGGTGAACATCGGCAAGGGCGAGCAATTCAAGCCGGAGTTCGTCGCGATTTGTCCGAACAGCAAGATTCCCGCAATCGTGGACAAGGACAGCAGCCTGTCAATTTTCGAGTCGGGCGCAATTCTGATTCATCTCGCGGAGAAGACGGGCAAGTTGCTGCCGTCGAAGAATCCCGCGCGTGCGAAGGTGCTCGAATGGCTTTTCTGGCAGATGGCGAACATCGGTCCGATGCTCGGGCAGGCAAATCATTTCATCAACGCCGCGCCGGAGAAACTGCCCTACGCGATCAATCGGTACGTCACGGAATGCGCGCGGTTGATCAAAGTGATGGATGATCAGCTTGGCCGCACGGAGTACATCGCGGGCGACTACTCAATCGCGGATGTCGCGCTCTATCCGTGGCTGGCGGTGGGATTTCCCGCGATCAAAGCGGCGAAGGCCGACGTAGTGGGAGAGGGCGCCAACGTCGCGCGCTGGATCGCCGCGATCGGCGAGCGTCCCGCCGTGAAAAAGGGCATGGCAGTGCCAACGGTCTGAGCTACCGGTTGATCGACGACATCAGCGCCTCGGGATAGCGTCCGCCGGCGGCGACGCCTTTCGGCGCGACTTCGTCGATTCGCTTCAGATCGCCGGCACTGAGAACGACCTCGAGTGCGCCGACATTTTCCTCGAGATACTTGCGGCGTTTGGTGCCAGGAATCGGCACGATATCGTCGCCCTGCGCCATCACCCACGCGAGCGCGAGTTGTCCGGGCGTGCAGTTTTTCTCCCGCGCGATCGCTTCGATACGCGCAACGACCTGCAGGTTCTTGTCGAAATTCTCGCCTTGAAAACGTGGCGAGAAGCGGCGGAAATCGTCGGGGGCCAGGTCGTCGAATTTGCGGATCTGGCCGGTAAGAAATCCGCGCCCGAGCGGACTATACGCGACCAATCCGACCCCGAGCTCGCGGCAGGTCGCGAGAATTCCGTCCTCCGGGTCGCGGCTCCATAACGAATGCTCGTTTTGCAACGCCGCGATCGGATGAACCGCGCATGCGCGTCGAATCGTCGCGGCGGCCGCCTCGGAGAGGCCGAGGTAACGGACCTTGCCCGCTTTCACGAGCTGCGCCATCGCGCCGACCGTGTCCTCGATCGGCGTGTTGGGGTCCACGCGATGCTGGTAATAAAGATCGATCGTGTCGATACCGAGACGCTTCAGGCTTGCGTCGCACGCGGTGCGGACATATTCGGGGCGGCCGTTGATTTCGCGGCGAGTCGGATCGGACGGCGTCCGCACGATTCCGAACTTGGTCGCGATTACGAATTTGTCGCGACGGTCGCGGATCACCTTGCCGATCAGTTCCTCGTTGCGATGCGGTCCGTACGCGTCCGAGGTGTCGAGGAAGGTGACGCCGAGCTCGAGCGCGCGCTCCAAGGTGTCGGCTGATTGAGCGTCGTCGCGCGGACCGTAGAAATCCGACATCCCCATGCATCCGAGCCCGATTGCCGATACGTGCAGGCCGCTCCTGCCAAGTTGTCTCGTTTTCATGATCGCATTTTGTGCGAGTCGCCGGCGCGTGTACACCGTCCGTTCGGCGAAAGCGAGGATCGCGGCCTGCCGTCGATTCATTTGACAGCGCGCGGCGAGATGCGGTCGAATCCGGACAACTGAACTTCAAATGCGATACCGCGCACTAGACGACCTCCGCGTAATCGATGTGACTCATTTCATCGCGGGCCCTTATGCGACGAAACTGCTCGCCGACATGGGCGCCGACGTAATCAAGGTCGAGCCGCCATGGGGCGAAGGCGGCCGCAAGCTCGGGCCGAATCGCAACGGCATCGAGTCGAGCGGCACGCCAGATCGCGGCGGGCTGTTCGCATTTCTGAACCTCAACAAACGCGCGATCACGATCAATCTCAAGCATGACCGCGGCCGCGAGTTGATCACGCGGATGCTCGACGGCGCCGATCTGCTGATCGAGAACTTCGCGCCGGGCACGTTGGCCTCGTTCGGACTTGCGCCCGACGAATTGATCGCGAAATTTCCGAAGCTGTCGGTGATCTCGATTTCCAATTTTGGGCAAGACGGGCCTGAACGCGACGGCGCGCTGAATGACTTGGTGCTGTTCGCACGCGGAGGATGGACTTTTCCGGTCGGCGAGCGCGATCGCGCGCCGCTGACGCCGCCGGGCTCGCTCGCGCAATACGTCGGCGCGGTGTACGGCGCGATCGGCGCGTTGCAGGCGATCGCCGCGCGCGACTTCGGATTAAATCGCGGCCAGCATATCGATATCTCGCTGCTGGAAGCGACGGTCGCGACCATGATCTACGAGACTGTCACGTTTCAGTACTCCGGAATCGTGCGCGGCCGCGCGGGCAAGCGATTCGCAGTCGGCCCGTTCATGATCGTGACCCTGAAATGCAAGGACGGCTTTGCGGGCTTGCATTGTGTGACCGACAAGCAGTTCGAGGGATTGTGCGACTTGATGGGTCGTCGCGAACTGCTGACCGATCCGCGCTTTCGAACCGCATTGGATCGGTACGGCAGCAACGACGCGTTGCTGAAAATCGTTGAAGAGTTTTTCGTCGATCGCGATCGCAAATGGCTCTACAGCGAAGGTCAGCGTCGTGCGATTCCGCTGGTGCCGATTCCGAGCGTCGCCGAAGTGCTCGACTGGGAACAGACCAGGGCGCGCAACTACTTCGAGACGATCGATGATCCGGTGCTCGGAAAAATTCGCCTGCCGGGAACGCCGCTGCGGCTGACGTCGCATCGCACGGAGCAATCGCGACCGGCGCCCCGCCTCGGCGAACACAACCAGGAAATTTTCGAAGGGCAGCTTGGACTGAAGCGCGCCGAACTCGACGCGCTCAAAATAGCGGGCACGATATGAAAACGATTTTCGATGGCAAATTAAGAGTGCTAGATCTTTCGATGGGTTGGGCTGGGCCACTGGTCGGGCTGATGTTCGCGGAAATGGGCGCGGAAGTGATCAAGGTCGAGGATACGCAGCATTTCGATTGGTGGCGCGGGTCGCTCTCGATGGCGGCGCCGGAGATGCAGCCAATCGAGCGCGCGTCCGTGTTCAATACCGCGAATCGTGGCAAACGCGGGATCACGCTCGACCTCGCCAGTCCGCGCGGAATCGAAGTACTCAAGCGTCTAATCAAAGTTTCGGACGTGCTAATCGAAAACTACAGCCCGCGCGTGATGGAGAAACTGGGACTGCCATATTCGGCGGTGCGCGCGATCAATCCCCGCATGATCATGATTTCGATGCCGTCGTTCGGCAGTGATGGGCCGGAGTGCGAGGCGCGCGGTTACGGAAATACGGTCGAGGCGATGGCCGGCGTCACCGGGCTGATGGGTTATCACGACGGCGAGCAGCGCTACACGCTGAGCAACGCGCTGGGCGATCCGGTAGGCGGATTGCACGGTGTTTTCGCGTTGCTCGCGGCGCTGCATGAGCGGCGGCGGACGGGCCGTGGGCAATGGGTCGAGCTGGCGCAAGTCGAAGCGCTGATCCCTTTCGTCACGCGCTCGATGCTCGAGTACCAGTTCACCGGCATGGTGCCGCGACCGCGTGGCAATCGCCATCCTGAGCATGCGCCGCACGGAATTTATCGCGCGGCTGGCGACGAATCGTGGATCGCGATTGCATGTGAGAGCGACCAGCAGTGGAAAAATCTCGCGGCTGCGCTGTCGCTGGATAATTTGTTGAATGACGATCGCTTTGCCGTCGCGGCCAACCGCAAAGCCAATGAAGATGCGCTCGATGCATCGTTGTCGCGCGCGATTGCGGAAATGAATGCGGACGAATGCGTCGAGCGATTGCGCACGGCCGGCGTGCTCGCGGCGCCAGTAAATTCAGCGCCGGCCGTGATGGGCGATCCGCAGTTGCAGAGCCGCGATTATTTCGTTGCGATCGATCGAGCAGTCGTGGGAACGCATCTCTATCCTGGCGCGGTGGCGAATCTTCCCGAGACACCGCTCCGCGATGATGTGCCGGCGCCGCTGCTGGGCGAGCATAATCGCGAAGTGTTTCGCGAAGTGCTGGCGATGAGCGACGCGGAGATTGCGGAGCTCGAAGCGAGCGGGATCATCGGCTCGAGCCCGCGGCAATATCGCGCCGCGTCGTAGCGAATCGCCGATCTAGTCCAGACTGACGCTGTCCCGCGGCACGAAGCCGGTCGTCCCTTTGAAGGCGCCGTCGAGCACTTCGATCTGCGAGCCGCGATCGTCGCTCCTCAATATTTTCACTGGCGTGTTGTTGTCGACCTGCTTCGCGGCCAGGCCTTCGCCGAGACCGCCGATCATTCCGCCAACGCCGCCTTGCTTCTTCAGGTCGGTGAGTTTCACGAACGTATCTTCGTCGGGATAGACCGCAATCGTGCTCTCGCCATTGTGCGCGACCAGCTTGTGACCGCATCCTGTGATCGCGAGCGCAGTTCCAAGTGTCAATGCGCAAAATGTGAGCGTCGAGAGTCGCATCAGTAAGGTCCTCCCCAGTCCGCGCGTCGATGACAGTCGCCACTCGCCCCCAGCTCAACATTTAGCACGATGCTTGGGAAAACGACCATCATGGCAATCTCGCTCGTGATTATCGCTATCGTGAAGGGCTCGCGGAAATGCCGCGCGCGCCGAATGCCGAGAAATATCGCGCCGCATTTCACGAAAGCAGCAAAATTGCGACCGATTCTAGGCCATGATAGCGTGATGGATTCATTCCCGGCGGGTGACGCCCGCCGCGCGAAACCAATTGAAATGAGAATCGGCCTAATCTCAGACACCCATATTCCAGAAGCCTGCGAGCATCTCCCGGAGCGCGTCTTCGAGGTGTTCGCCGGGATCGATCTCGTTATGCACGCTGGCGATGTCTATGTGAATCGCGTGCTCGACGAGCTGTCGCGAATCGCGCCGGTGATCGCGGCGCTCGGCAATGGCGACGAGGGTTTGGATGGGCATCGCTACAGTCTCGATCCAGATGAGCGCGTGCGCGAGGCGCATCTGATCGAAGTCGAGGGCGTGCGAATCGGACTGGTTCATGCGATTCCGACGCCTGATGAAACTTCAGACGAAGTTTTCGCGCGCGCGATGGACCGCGAGTTCGGCGGTCCCGTCGATGTAATCGTGCAGGGTCACAGTCACATCGAGGGAGTGATGCGGTTCGGCGACACGATGGTGATTAATCCTGGCAGCGCGACGTTGCCGCGCAACTTGATCGGAGTGCCTGGCACGGTTGCGATTTTGGAAATCAGTAATGGCGGCCAGATTTCGGCCGAAATAATCAGCTTGGCCTGACCCCGCACGACCGGGGTGACTGGCCGAATCGCGATTCAGGAGGAGTGCTTGTCCGCGGAAAACCCACAGCCGGCGACCAAACGTCCGGTCACGATGGAAAAAATTGTGAACCTCTGCAAGCGGCGGGGGATTGTGTTTCCCACCAGCGATATCTACGGGGGACTCGGCTCAACTTTCGATTACGGTCCGCTCGGCGTCGAGCTCAAGCGCAACGTCAAGGAAGCGTGGTGGCGCGAGATGGTGCAATATCGCAGCGACGTGCTGGGCCTGGATTCCGCGATATTTCAGCATCCGCGCACCTGGGAAGCGTCGGGCCATCTGCAAAATTTCACCGACCCGATGGTCGATTGCAAAGCGTGCAAGCAGCGTTTCCGCGCCGATAAGATCGTGGGCGACAAATGTCCCGAATGCGGCGGCGAGCTCACTGAAGCACGCAATTTCAATCTAATGTTCAAGACTTTCATCGGACCGGTCGAGGATACCGCTACGACGATTTATCTAAGGCCGGAAACCGCGCAAGGGATTTTTTCGAATTTCGAAAACGTGGTCGATACGCAGCGCGTGAAATTGCCATTCGGCGTTGCGCAGCAAGGCAAATCTTTCCGCAACGAAATCACGACCGAGAACTTTATTTTTCGGACGCGCGAATTCGAGCAGATGGAAATGGAGTTCTTCGTCAAGCCCGATCCCGCCGAAGAAGAAAAGTGGTATCGCTATTGGGTTGATTTCCGCTTTAACTGGCACGTCAAATTCGGCATCAAACCGGACCATCTCCGCCGCCGCGAACACGCGACTGACGAGTTGTCGCACTATTCGAGCGGCACCACCGATATAGAGTTTTTGTATCCATTCGGATGGGGCGAGTTGGAGGGCGTCGCGAAACGCGGCAGCTTCGACCTCGATCAGCACGCGAAGTTCAGCGGCAAGGACCTCACGTATTTCGACGAGGAAGCGAAGACGCGCTATCGGCCGTGGGTGATTGAGCCGGCGCTCGGCGTCGATCGATCGATGCTGGCGTTTCTGCTCGACGCTTACGATGAAGACGTCGTCGAGGAAGAATCGCGAATCGTGCTGCGCCTCGATCCGCGGCTTGCGCCGACCAAAGTCGCGGTGTATCCGCTGCTGAGAAAAGCCGGGCAGCCCGAAAAGGCGATCGCGCTGCGCGATGCGCTGAAGCGGCACTTCACAGTTGCGTATGACCAGGCGGGCTCGATCGGGCGTCGCTATCGCCGTCAGGACGAAGTCGGCACGCCGTATGGCGTAACGATCGATCATCAGACGATGGAAGACGACACGGTAACCTTGCGCGATCGCGATACGACGACGCAGGAACGCGTGCCGATCGTGCGTCTGGTGGAAGAAATAAGCAATCGAATCGGTTGGACGCGGTAAAGTCGCTAGCATCTCGGACGGAAAGGCCCGAGGTTTGACGAGCGTTACTGCTGAGGCCGGTTCTCAACAGAATTTCTATTACACGAGTCTTAGACGCGAGCGTGTGAGACGGGGGCACGGTTTACATGGGTCGCATTCATCCTGAAATATTTTTCTTCGGCGCCGGTGTCGCGGAAGGCCGCGCGTCGATGCGCGATTTGCTCGGCGGCAAGGGCGCCAACCTGGCCGAGATGGCGTCGCTCAAATTGCCGGTGCCGCCCGGATTCACTATTTCGACGCGGGTCTGCAACTACTTCGACAGCCACGGCCACAAGTATCCCAAGGGACTTACCGAGGGCGTCGCGAAGAGTATCGCGCGGGTCGAAAAGGCGCTCGGTCGCAATTTTGGCGGCGCGGAAAATCCTCTGCTCGTTTCGGTGCGCTCGGGCGCGCGCGTATCGATGCCGGGCATGATGGACACGGTTCTCAATCTCGGGCTCACCGATGAAACGGTGAAGGGTCTGGAGAAAATGAGCGGCAATCCGCGCTTTGCGTGGGATTCGTATCGCCGATTCTGCCAGATGTTTGGCGACGTGGTGTTGCAGTTGAAGCCGGAGAACAAGAACGATCCCGATCCGTTCGAGGAAATAATCGACCACAAGAAAATGACGCGCGGGGTCAAAGAAGATACCGATCTAAACGTTGACGACCTGCAGGAACTGGTCAGCGAGTTTCGCGCGCTGATCCGCAGCCGAGTTGGACGCGACATCCCGCAGGATCCCAACGAGCAGCTGTGGATGGCGATTGGTGCTGTGTTCGGCTCGTGGAACAACGATCGCGCGATCGCTTATCGGCGCATCAATAATATCCCCGGCGATTGGGGCACCGCGGTCACCGTGCAATCGATGGTGTTCGGCAATCTCGGTGACGATTGCGCGACCGGCGTCGCGTTCACGCGCGATCCCGGCACCGGCGAGAAGGGAATTTACGGCGAGTTTCTGCCGAACGCGCAGGGCGAGGATGTGGTCGCGGGAATCCGCACCGGGCGCTACATAAGCATCAAGGCGAGCCGCAAATGGGCCGAGCGCGCGGGGATCAGCGAGGCAGAGTGCGCATCGCATTACGCGACGCTCGAGGAAAGCTTCCCGGCGGCTTACACGGAACTCCTCAAAATTGCTGGACGGCTCGAGAAGCATTTTCGCGATTGTCAGGACATGGAATTTACGATCGAGCGCAATCGTCTGTTCATGCTCCAGACCCGCACCGGCAAGCGCACGGCCGAAGCGGCGGTGCGAATCGCGGTCGACATGGCGGACGAGAAGCTGATCGATCGCAAGACTGCGCTGAAGCGCGTCGAGCCGGAACAACTCGAGCAGTTCCTGCATCCGCGGCTCGATCCCAACACCAAGAAGCGGGTGATCGCGCGCGGCTTGCCCGCCTCGCCCGGCGCCGTGAACGGCGAAGTGGTTTTTTCCGCGGATGAAGCGGTGGCGGTGTCGGAAGCCGGCCGCAAAGTAATCCTGGTGCGTGTCGAAACTTCGCCCGAGGACATCCAGGGAATGCAGGTGGCGGAAGGAATCCTGACGGCGCGAGGCGGGATGACGAGTCACGCGGCGGTGGTCGCGCGCGGGATGGGCAAGTGCTGCGTCGCGGGATGCTCGGCGCTCGAAATCGATTACGGCGCCGGCACGATGTCGGCAAACGGTATCGTGGTTCGGCGCGGCGAGTACATCACGCTCGACGGATCGGCGGGCGAGGTGATCGAGGGGCGCGTCGCGACGGTCGATCCCGAGATGCCGCCGTTCTTCAAAAAATTTCTGTCGTGGGCCGATAACGAACGGCGCCTCAGCGTGCGCGCCAATGCCGACACGCCGCACGATGCCAAGGTCGCGCGCGATTTTGGCGCTGAAGGAATTGGCCTTTGCCGGACCGAGCACATGTTCTTCAATCCGGAACGAATCGAAGCGGTGCGCGAAATGATCATGGCGGAGAATGCGAAACAGCGGGGCAGGGCACTCGCGAAGATTCTGCCAATGCAGCGCGGAGACTTCGTCGGGATTCTGAAAGAGATGGCGGGATTGCCGGTCACGATTCGATTGCTGGATCCGCCGCTGCATGAATTCCT
>PNBD01000143.1:77058-79989 GCA_003135855.1 Deltaproteobacteria bacterium | reverse complement strand
TCGAAGAACACGCCCGGCGAGCGATGCAACTGCGACACGATGACGCGCTCGGTGCCGTTCACCATGAAGGTGCCGTTACCGGTCATCAGCGGAATCTCGCCGAAGTACACTTCCTGCTCTTTGACGTTCTTGATCGAGCGCCGCCCGTTCTCCACGTCCCAGATGACCAGCTGAATCTTGACCTTCAGCGGCGCCGCGTAAGTCATGCCGCGCTGATGGCATTCCTCGACGTCGTACTTGGGCGTGCCCAGCTCGTAGCTTACGAACTCGAGCGAGGCAGTCTCGTTGAAATCCTTGATCGGAAAAACCGACTTGAAGACGGCCTGCAAACCGACATCCTGCCGGTCCTCAGTCGAAACGCCCACCTGCAGGAAGTCGTCGTACGAGCGCTTCTGAATCTCGATCAGATTCGGAATCTCGATGATTTTTTTGATCTTGCCAAATGAGCGGCGGATACGAAGATTACTCGTTACATGAACCTGGGACATCGCTACCTCACCATGCTTGCGCCCGGTTTATTCGGATGGCGCTCCGCGCTCGCCGCGCCGCGATTGCTCGCTTCGCCGGCTGCGCGATGTGAAGCAATAGAGACCGCGGGCACAAGGGTTTCCCTCGCGCCCACGGCTTCCTTAAAAAGTACCGCTGGAAAATCGCGCGTGACTGTGAGTCGCGCGAGATACCGATTCTCCGGCCGGTTGTTATGCGTCAAAAAGACTCGCGTCTCCTACTTCAGCTCCACGCTGCCGCCCGCATCCTCGAGCTTCTTTTTGATCTCTTCGGCTTCGGCCTTGTTCACGCCTTCCTTGATCGCTTTGGGGGCGCTGTCGACCAGGTCCTTCGCCTCTTTCAGGCCAAGTCCGGTCAGCTCGCGCACCACCTTGATCACCTGGATCTTCTTGTCGCCCGAGCCCGTCAGCACGACATTGAACTCGTCCTTCTCGGCCGCCGGCGCCGCCGCACCGCCGCCCGCCGCCGGCGCTGCCGCCATCGCGACCGGAGCCGCCGCCGACACGCCAAGTTCCTGCTCGAGTTCCTTAACCAGAGCCGCCGCATCAATCAGGCTGAGGTTCTTCAGATAATCCTTCACCTGAGCGCGGCTGAGCTGTGCTTCTGCCATGGTACCTTCTCTCCTTACCAGTCCGCTGAATGTGGGAGTTTCAGCGAATCTTCTTGCGCAAATCGAATCTAAATAAGCTGCCCTGATTCGGCAGTCTGCTACTTTTCAAACGATCTTAAGCCTGCCCCTCGATCTTAAGCTTGCCCCTCGGGCGCTGCCGGCGCCGCATCGGTCGGCGGAGCTTCGCTCGCCGGCGTCGCCGATGGCGGCGCTGCGGGCGCTTCGCCCGCGCCGTTCTTCTTGCCTATCGCGTCGATCACGCGCGCCAGGTATGAGCCCGGCTCGTTCAGCAGGCGGACCAATTGTGTCGCCGGTGCGTTAAGCAGGCCGAGCAACTGGCCGAACACCACGTCGCGCGGCGGCAATGTCGCGAGCGCCTGGACTTCCTCGACTGACAGCGGCTTGCCGCCAAGCACCGCCCCGCGGAGCTTCAGCTTGTCACCGAGCGGGCCGAACGAGGTGAACGCCTTGGCCAGCGCGACGGGATCCTCGTAGCTGAGAATCAGCCCGATCTGCCCGCCTAGTTTCTCGTCGAGCGCCTCGTACGGCGTGCCTTTGATTGCCCGCCGCACCAGCGTGTTCTTCGCCACTCGCATCTCGCCGCGTACGGCACGCAGGCGCTTTCGCATCTCGGTCGATTGTGCCGCGGTCATGCCGCGATACTCCGACACCAACGCGATACTGGCGCGCCCGAGACTCTGCGTCAGTTCGTCAACCAACGCAGTCTTCTGTTCCTTGTTCATTTAAGTCTTGTCCGATCTCTCTCGCTGGCTCAGGCCGCCGCCAATGCTTTAGCCGTTGCCACAGCCGTATCAACCCGAACCCCGGGGCCCATGGTCGAACTGAGCGCGACGCTACGCACGTAATTTCCCTTGGCGCTGGCGGGCTTGGCGCGAACGATCGAGCCGAGCAGCGCACGCGTATTCTCGAGCAGCTTTTCCGGCCCAAAACTGGTCTTGCCCACCCGTGCGTGGACGACCCCTGCCTTATCGACCCGGTAATCGACCTTGCCCGCCTTGATTTCCGCCACCGCCTTGGCGACGTCGAAGGTGACGGTGCCGACCTTGGGATTAGGCATCAGGCCGCGGGGCCCGAGAATTTTGCCGATTCGTCCGACCTGCGCCATCATGTCGGGAGTCGCAATCACGCGATCGAATTCGAGCCAGTTCTCTTCCTGGATCTTCTTGATTAGCTCTTCGCCACCGACGAAATCCGCGCCCGCTTCGCGCGCCTCGCGCTCCTTCTCGCCTTTAGCGACGACCAGCACCCGAGCGACCGAGCCGGTGCCATGGGGCAGCACGACCGTCCCGCGTACGTTCTGGTCCGCCTGGCGTGGATCGACTCCGAGCCGCACCGCGATTTCGACTGTCTCGTCGAACTTGGCGACTTTGTTATCAACCACCAGTTTGAGCGCTTCCTCCAGCGGATAGCGCTTCTCGCGATCGATCTTCTTGAGTGCTTCTTCGTATTTCTTGCCTGCCATCTTGTCCGCTGCGCCTCCCGTCAGTCCGTGACGTCGATTCCCATCGAACGCGCCGTGCCGGAAACCGTATGAACCGCCGCCTCGAGGTCCGCCGCCGTCAGGTCTTTCAGCTTGGTCTTGGCGATCTCCTCGACCTGCGCCCGCGTCACCTTGCCGACCTTCACCTTGTTCGGCGTGGCCGATCCCTTTTCCACACCGGCCGCCTTCAGCAGCAGAATCGAGGCCGGCGGACTCTTGGTGATGAAGGTGAACGAGCGGTCTGCATAGACCGTGACGATCACCGGAATCACCAGCCCCTGCATGTTCTGCGTCTGCGCGTTGAACGCCTTGC
>PNBD01000143.1:22742-77002 GCA_003135855.1 Deltaproteobacteria bacterium | reverse complement strand
CTGTCGCTCTTCGCTCGCGATATGAGCGCGACAATCGGCACTCGCTGTTCGCGTACCGCCGTTTCGCCGAAGTCGTTTCAGGCTTTTTCTACCTGTCAGGCTTTCTCTACCTGCACAAAATCGAGTTCGACCGGCGTCGCGCGGCCGAAGATTGAGATCAACACTCGAACCTTGCCCTTCTCGGGCTTAACTTCTTCGACCGTCCCGTTGAAATCCTGGAACGGCCCGTCAACTACTTTGATTGCCTCGCCGACCTCGAACAGCACCTTGGGCTTGGGCCTGAGCGCACCCTCCTCCATCTGCTGCTCGATTTCGCCGACTTCGGATTCCGGCACTTCCGGCGGATTGGTCGAATGTCCGACGAAGCCGGTGATCTTCGGCGTATTTTTGATCACGTGCCAGGTTTCGTCGTTCAGAACCATCTGCACGAAGATGTAGCCGGGAAAGAATTTGCGGCTGGAAACCTTGCGCTGACCGCCCCTGCCGAGTTCCTGCACGCGCTCGATCGGCACCAGCACCTTGCCTACTTTTTCCTCCATATGGAGCGAGCGCACGCGCTCCTCGAGCGCGGCTTTGGCCTTGTGCTCGTAACCCGAATAGGTATGGACGACATACCATTTCATCGGGGACTTGGCAGTGTCGTTCAGAACTTCAGTCATCTTACTTTCAGTGCCGTCGGATACTCACTCGGTCGATGCATTCCCCGCCTTTTGAGGCGATTTGAAATGCGCACTCGCTACCTATGCCAAACACGGCTTTCTAGCGGAGCAGCATCTGCACGCCGCGCACCGCGAAAAAGTCGATTACGCCCAACCACACGGACATCACTATCGTCAGACCGATCACCACGATCGTGGCCTGCATGGTCTCCTTGGGCGAAGGGTAATGGACCTTGGAAAGCTCGGTCCACGCTTCCTTGAAGAAATTCACGCCCTGATTGAGGTAACTTTTTAATCTATCCATTTAATGCACCAAAAACAAGTGCTGCGTCATCCTGACCATCCTGGGGCCTCTGGAGTGATGGCGGGCCAGCCAGGATTCGAACCTGGAACATTCGGATTTGGAGTCCGACGCTCTAGCCAATTGGAGCTACTGGCCCTCGACAATCTCTCCACCCTTGACCCGATTCTCAGAAGCAAGCCCGCAGCGGTTTCAGTCGCTGCGCGCTCCGCTTGAGGATCGGCCCTGCGGCGTCCGCCTATACCTTGTTCTCTTTGTGGACTGTATGAGACCGGCACTTCGGGCAGAACTTCTTGATCGAAAACTTGTCGGTCTGGGTCTTCTTGTTCTTGGTAGTGGTGTAGTTGCGCTGTTTGCAAGTGTCGCACGCCAGTGAAATCAAATCTCGCATAATCGTATTTCCCGAAAGAAAAAACTTGCCGCGCCGTTCAAGCGGCGCAAATTTGGAAAGCCCACGACGGGATTCGAACCCGTGACCTCTTCCTTACCAAGGAAGTGCTCTACCGACTGAGCTACATGGGCGTCCGTCGCGCTCAACCGGAAAAATGCCGGAATTCAATCCTCGCCCGGAACTGACTTCTCGCTGCCCAAAAATATTCTTCGCCTCAACGCTCCGCGGTCTGATTGGAGCGGGAAACGGGACTCGAACCCGCGACCCCGAGCTTGGAAGGCTCGCGCTCTACCAACTGAGCTATTCCCGCTCTCTCCCCGTCGTCTATCATACTGGTGGAGAGGGGAGGATTCGAACCTCCGAAGGCATAAGCCGGCAGATTTACAGTCTGCTCCCTTTGGCCACTCGGGAACCTCTCCCCAAGGCTCGCTTGCCGACCAAGCCGATGGCGAGAATCGAACTCGCAACCTACTGATTACAAATCAGGTGCTCTACCGTTGAGCTACATCGGCAAACAACGTTAAGAAGAAAAAGCTATTCGCCGCATCCCCACCTGTCAAGCTGAACGCCCGATTTGGGTCTGTTTCTTGCTTCCTGAACGGCCGGTATTTCCGGCTACCCCGCCGGATGCGCCTGCGCGCGGCGCCGCGCAATCTCGAACAGCGCCACCGCCCCCGCTACCGCTACATTGAGCGAGCCCACCTTGCCGCGCATCGGGATGTCCACCACGAAGTCCGCACCCTTCTTCACGATCTCACGCACGCCACGGCCTTCCGAGCCGACCACGATCGCGAGCTTGCGCGTCGTATCGAGATCGTAAATCGAAGTTGCGCCGCCCGGTGCGAGCGCTGCAACCCAGTAGCCCGCCGTTTTCAATTGCTCCAGCGTACGCGCCACGTTGCCGCATCGCGCGATCTTCAGATGGATCCACGCGCCCGACGACGATTTCACCACCGCCGGCGTAATCCCGACCGTGCGATCGCGCGCGAGCACGATTGCGCCCACGCCCGCGCCCTCGGCTGATCGCATCAGCGCACCGAGATTTCGCGGATCGGTGACGCCATCGACCAGCACCAGCGGATCGGGCTTCTGCTCGAGGATTTCCTCGATCGATGCGTACTCATATTCGCGCATCAGCGCCGCGACGCCCTGATGGCGTGCCGTCTGGCCGGCGAGACGCTCGAGTCCGGCGTCGTCGACAAATTCGACCCGCCCGCCCGCCGTACGCACCTCATTGACCTCAGGTGCGAAGCGCCGCTCGTCGCCGGATTTCACGTACAGCACGCGAATCGTCGCCGCTGCCGCCGCGACTAGTTCGCGAATCGGCTCGACGCCGTACACGATCTCACGCTCGTTGCCGATGCCGCTGCGCTCCGACGAGGCTCGATATTCGCGCTGCGGTGGCGCCGGCCTCGACGGCGCCGGCAGGGGCCGCGGCTTCGCTGGCTGCGATGCGTGCGCGCTACTCTTGTTGATATGCGGCGGTTTCGGCCCGTCGCGATTGAAGCGCGGTTTGCGGCTCTTGTCGCGAAAGTCTTTCATCGCGCGCGATACTATCAGAGCGCCGCGCCACTCGCTTTATCACCGGCGACTCGACGAAAGTTCCAATCGCGTCCGAGGATGTTTACAGTCTGATTAGATGTTTAGAGTCTGAATTGTGGAGACTGCGCGCAACCGATGAAACTCGCGATACCCGGCATTTCGATCCTCGATCGTTACGTCGCCCGCGAAGTGATCGCGCCCTTCCTGGTCGGCGTCGGCCTGCTCACCTTCGCCCTGGTGACGGGCCGGATGCTGAAACTCACCGAGATGGTGGTCAATCACGGCGTGACGCTTGGCGAAGTCGCGCAGATCATCGGCTACGTCATGCCCGCATTTCTCGAACTGACCTTTCCGATGGCGGTGCTGCTCGGGGTGCTGATGGGCTTCGGGCGGATGTCGAGCGATCAGGAAATGACCGCCGCGCGCGCCTGCGGGGTTAGTTTGTACCGGCTCGCAATACCCGTGATGGGTGTCGCGCTGATCGTCTATGCGCTTTCGAGTTACTTCGCCTTCTCGCTCCGGCCGTGGGCCAATAACCATCTGCGCGAGAAGCTGTACGAACTCGGCCAGAGCCGTACGACGGCCGGGCTGCGGGAGAAAGTCTTCAACAGCAGCTTTCCCGGGCTGGTGGTTTATGTCGATGAAATGACCGACGCCGATTCGACGCTGAAAGGCGTCCTGATCTCCGACGCTCGCGATCCCAAGCAGCAGAACACGATCATCGCCAAAAGTGGAATCCTGCTGCCTGATCCAAAAAACAAATCGATCACACTCCGGCTGTTCGATGGATCGGTGTTCGGCGTCGAGCAGTCCGGTGACACGACTCACGTCACCAGTTTTCGAACGTATGACTTGAGTATCAGCCCCGAAACTGCGCTGGGCTCAACCGATCTGGATCCCGAGGAGATGTCGTATCCGGCGCTGCGCCAAACGATTCACGACGCGCGCGCCAAGGGCAAGCCGGACTATCTCGCGGAGACCGAACTCGCCGGCAAATTCACGGTTCCGGTCGCGACGCTGCTGTTCGCGTTGCTGGGAGTCTCGCTCGGCCTCAGGCCGGCGCGCGGCGGGCATTCCGAGCGCTTCGGCGTGAGCGTCGCGCTGTTCTTTTTGTACTATTCGCTGATGCGCGTTGGTGAGACGTTCGCGCAAAGCGGCCGGCTGAACGCCTTCGTCGCGATGAGCATCCCGGACCTCGCGTTCGCCGCGCTCGCGGTCTGGCTCTTCTATCGCGCCGCCTCCGACCGCGGTGACCAGGGCCGCGGACCGGGCGATTTGATCTGGGACTTCGTCGAGCGCTTCGAGCGGAGCCGGCAGCCAGCATGAGATTTCGTCCGCGCCTGTCGCCCGTGATGGATCGATTTATCGCGGGCCAATTCTTCGGTCCGTTCATGGTCTGTCTCGCGGCCTTCACCGCCGCGTATCTGCTCGGCGACATGTTCGATCGCTTCGACGATCTGCTGCGCTACGGCGGCCTCGGCCTGCTGGGTCTGCAATACTTCGCCCTCAAGCTGCCGCTGATCATGTCGCAGGTGCTGCCGGTCGCGTGCCTCGCGGGCGTGTTGCTCGGCTTCGCGTTGCTCAATCGTTCCGGTGAAGTGCTCGCCTGCCAGCAGTTGGGGATCAGCCGGCTGGAGATGACGGTGCCGGTGCTGGCGATCGCGATCCTGATCTCCGGCTTCAATTTTTTCCTCAACGAAATGATCGTTCCCGCCGCCACCCGGCAGGCGAAATACCTCTACGACGTCCAGTTGAAGAAACGCCGGCTGCAAGGCGTGTTCGCCAATCGGCGAATCTGGGTCCGCGTGCGCGACGGTTTCGTGTCCGCGGACATTTTCGACGGCAAGCGCAATGAACTGGTCGGCGTAAGCCATTACGAACTCGACGACGCATTCGGGCTGAAGGACCTCGTGCGTGCCGAGAGCGCAAAATGGAACGGGCGCAAATGGGTGCCCGATCAGATCAACTCGTTCGCGATGGAATCGAGCGGCAACGTGACCAAGACCCGCAACATGCGCCTCGATCTCGGCCTCACGCCGGCTGACTTCGGCCTGCTGCGCGCGGAACCGGAGGAGTTCAGTCTCTGGGAACTCAATCGCTACATCCAGGATTTGCGCAACAAGGGGCTCGACCCCGGCGGTTACGTCGTCGATCGCGATCTTAAATACGCGATGCCGCTCGCGTGCCTGATCATGGTGGCGCTCGGAATCGCGCTCAGCCTCGATCCCCTGCCGCGCAGTTCGAGTCTCGGGCGGAGCTTCCTGCTCGCGATTCTGATCGGGTTCGGCTACTGGCTGTTCTTTGGGATGACCTCGTCGCTGGGTCGCTCGGGATTGCTGGCCGCGTGGATCGCGGCATGGCTGCCGAACTTCACGTTCGCGATGATCGCGCTTTCACTCTTTCTCTTCGGCGAGGAGCGGTGAGCAGCCGCGCGCCGGGCCGATCAGACGGCTTGCATCCGTCCAGGAAGACGTTGACCGCCTTCATCAGACGCGCTTCGAGCGGACCGGTGCTGTCCTTCCACCACTCGAACAGCCAATTACCGGCGATCAAGGTGAAAATTCCCTCGAGCATCTCAGCGAGTTGAATCGGCTCCACGTCAGCGCGAATCTCGCCGCGCTTTTGTCCTTCGCTAAATAGCGCGGCGAACAAGTCGTAGTTGCGCAACACCTTGTCGCGCAGCTCGCCTTGCGGTCCGGAGAGAATTCGGGAACGCGTCGCGACCAAGGCATTGAACCGCCGGTCCGAGACCCACCCTTCCGCCCACATCCCCATGAGGTTGCGAATGCGATCGGGCACGCTGCGATCGTCACGCGCGAGTTCCGCTCTAAGAGCGACGGTCGATTGCTCGACCTCCTCAAGGGCAAACTCGTGGAGGAGCGCCTCCTTGGTCGGAAAGTAATTGAAAAACGTAGCTTCGCTGATACGCAGGCGGGCGATAATGTCCTGCACGCGGGTCTGCTCGTAGCCGCGCTTGCGGAACAGCGCCATCGCCGCGTTGAGAATTGCGCGCCGCTGCTCGACTTTTTTCTCCTCCCGCAATCCCATCACTCGATCAATTACACCGCGCGAGCGGCGAAAGAAATTCCCATTCAGCGCGACTCGAAACAGCGGCGACTCATCCTGCCCCGCTTGACAGCAGACTTGGTTGAAGATAACGGTACACTCTAATATTAGAGTTAACTCTAATATTTATGCCCACACCATAATTATCACAGGAGACCGCACGATGGATACGTCGGGCAGAATCTCACCACCACCGGCCGGCCTGGTCCGGGCAAGCGCGCAAGCAAGGCGGGCGACAGTGAAACGCATAGCCATGATTGTCGTCCTTATTTTCGCGCTTGGCTTCGTGACTTGCGCGGAGGCTTCTCCGCCGGCTGCAGGCCCACCGCTAAAGCCGGGTGCCGTGATCGATCGGAACAATGCGGGTAAGTTTGCCCAGTCTCTAACCCCTGCGATGTTTGACGCGATAACGCACGGTCTCAGTGTGAGAGTCGTGCCATCGCAAAGCGTCGAGTGGCCCGCAGCCTACCAACGAGCGACGGAGAAATACTCTGGCCAGGTGTCGCTAGGTCAGAATGATTCACTCAAGAACTACGTGGCTGGACTACCGTTCCCGAGTATCAATCTGGCTGATCCCAAGGCGGCTCTGAAGATCGCATACAACTGGCGTTGGGGACCGTTTATTCCGGAACAAGCTTCCTTCTCGAACCTGGCGGCGAGAACCTTCACCATCACGGGCGACGGTCTTTCCTTTCTGCGGGATTCCTTCAATCCCGATTTCCGAAACGAACAGATCTGCGATCAGGCAGTACTCGTGCGGCGCGCACATCGGCCGGATGCTGGCTCTGGCCGAGACGGCGCCAGCGAGTCTGCGGTGGAGTGGGAAAACAGAGGAGATCAGTGTGGCCCGGAACGGGGAAAGTTCATCGGGCTGTTGTACGCTGAAGCGAATCGGCAGCCAGACTCCTACGTTTATCTGCAGGCGACGCGCAAGTGGCGTCGGCTCGCGATCCCGCTTGTGCCCAACCAATCCTGCACCTACACATGCTCTCAGATATACATGGAGTACGCGCCGCCGCAGACGTCCGCGTATTCATGGAAGCTGGTCGGCATGCGAATCGTGCTTGGGTGCCTCGACGGAGGCGCAGCATTCGATGAGGGCAACTCCACGATGAAGTTCGGCCAAGTCTCGTGCGAGCCGCGAAGCGCATACATCCTTGAGATGCTCCCGATCAAGGCAGGCTCGGACGTTCTTAGGGCGCGAGTCTATCTGGACAGCGAAACTTACGTCTATCTAGGTGGAGAGATCTTTCGCGACCAGCAGCCGGATCTTTCTGCGGCCTTCTGGATAGGAGATAAGTCGTCGTCCGACGGCAGGCGACTCGTTTTGGCGGCTGATTTGTACGTTCCAGACGATCGTGCCGGCACCTTTCTTTGGCTCGACATGCGAGGTCGCCAGAATTTCGAGGAGCAAATCGCTGAGGAGCTGTTCAATCCGAAGGCGCAGCAGTGATGAGACCGCAACCAGCTTGATACGGGCGGAGGGGGGCGGATAGCATCGGGGATGTGGCCGCCCTCGATGTAATCAGCGCATCGGCGCTGGCGCCCGATGCGCTCGCCGGCCTCGAATTGCACTTCCTCGAAGCGGTCGTCACGCGCGCGACAGTGCCGGTCCTGCTAATCCACAGTGCGCCCGGCCGCTACCTGTCGCTCGGACGCTATCATCTATATAGCGGTGCCGCGGAGCGGTCCGGTATCAATGCGTTTCGCCGCCAGACTGGCGGACGGATCGCCGGTGCGGGCGAGGGATGGACGGGGCTGGCGCTGATTCTCCCGACCCGAACCGCGCTGCTGAAGGACGAAACCGCGCCGCTTCGCCCCGAGCAAATCATGAATCGCTATGCCCGCGGCCTGCTGACGGCGTTGCGCGCGCTCGGCGTCAATTGTTTCTACCCGGGGCGCGACGCGATAACTTTTGCGCAGCGCGAAATCGCGATGTGTACCTACAACGTCAACGAATCCGGCGCGATGATTTTCGAGGCGATGCTCGCGGTGAATCGCGGGATGGAAGAAGTCGTCCATGACCTCGAGCATTTCGACCCGGAGAGTATCCTGCCGTGCCGGATGTACACTCCCGAATCGGCGACCAAGCTGGTGCGCGAGCTCGATCGCGATATCGAATTCAATGAACTCGCCGACGCGATCACTGCGGGATACGAAGGACTGCTGGGCGAAGTTCGACGCCGTGAATTGACGGCGGACGAAGCCGCGCAGGGGGCTCATCGTGGGCGCGCGCTTGCGAGTTCGGGATGGTTGAATCGGCTGGGCGCAGCATCGACGCGGACTTCCACAGGGATTTGCACAGGGATTTGCACGAATCGGATCGCGGCGCAGCTTGGCTCGATCGAGGCGCGAATCGCACTCAACTCCGACGGCATGATCGAAGCTGCGACGTTGAGCGGGGACTTCATCGCCAATTCTCCGGCGATTGCGCAACTCGAAAGCGAGCTGCGTGGTCATCCGCTGGATCTCGCGTCGGTATCGCGCGCGGTGACCAGGACGTTCTCGCACGATGGCAATTTTATTCTCGGCGCTGGCGAACTGAGCAATATCGTGCGGCTGATCGCGGCGGCGAAATGACTGGCGAGATCAAATTGCACGACGCCGCTGATATCGATCGCGATAATCGTCTCGCGGCGGAGCTCGCGTCGAACGATCCATCGCGGCAGCTCGCTGCGATTGATTCGATCCTGTCCGCACCGTCCAGCAAGGTGGGCGGCACGGCTTTGGCGGCGCTGATCGCATGTATCGGCGCCGAGCGCAAAGTTATCCAGCGGCGCGCAATCGACGCGATAGCCGCGCTCGCGGCCGGAGGCGATGCGCGCGTTGTCGCCTCACTCAAGCAAACAATGTCCGCCGACAATCGCCGCGCCCGATGGGGTGCGGCGTATGCGCTCGCCCAGATTGGCGACGACAGTCTGGCGATCGATGCCGCGGACGCGTTGTGCGAAGCGCTCGGCGACGACGATGGCGACATCCGCTGGGCCGCATCGGTGTTGATGGTGCGGCTGGGCCGACGGTATCGCGATGAGATTCGCGCGCGCGTGATTTCGATTGCCTCGAGCGGAAATCAAAATGCCCGCAAGATGGCGCTCTACTGCATCCGCGATCTTGCGTTCGCCGGTCCAGACCTGGTCGCAGTGCTCGAAGATGCCGTGCGCGACGCGAATGTTCATATTCGGCTTGCTGCGCTGGCCGTGCTCGCAAAACTGGACGACCCGAGCGAACACCCGGCCGCAATCACGCTCGGATGCCTTGAATCTGATCCTGATGCCGGCGTGCGGCGCGCGGCGGCGATTGCGATGGGACAGGTTCGCGGCTCGACTTCGCGCGCCGTGCCGGCGCTGAAAATCGCGGCCGCGAGCGAAACCGATCCCGCACTCGCGCGCGCGGCGCGGAGCGCGCTCGAACGGTTGGAGAAGCGCTCATGATTCACGAATCGTTAGCCCTGCTCAATGAACCAAGCGTTCACAATTTCATCGCCGGAGCGCGAGTCGCGCGGCTCGCGACCGCCGATCAATCCGGCCAGCCGCACAACGTCCCGCTCTGCTACTGGTTCGACGGCGCGCGCATCTATTTTGTGATCGATGAAAAGCCCAAGCGGCGGACCGGCACGAAAATCAAGCGGATGCGCAATATCGCGGAGAATCCGCGCGTCGCGCTGGTCGTAGATTGTTACGAAGAGGACTGGGCGCAGTTGGGTTACGTCCTGATTCGCGGGCACGCGCGCGTGGTCGACGATCAGAATGAATACATGCTCGCGTTGCGCAATCTGCGCGACAAATATTCGCAGTATCGGGGCATGGCGCTGGCGCCGGAGAAAAATCCGATCGTGAAAATTGAGCCCGAGCGCGTGCATGCATGGGGTCAGCGCTTCAATTTAGCGAAAGACAAATGAACCGGCTGGACGATATCGCGCGGGCGCTCAAAGCGGCGTCGCTGGACGGTTGGCTGTTCTACGATTTTCGCATCAGCGATCCGCTCGCCTACCGAATTCTGGAACTTCCCAGCGAGGGTATCGCGACGCGGCGATGGTTTTGCTTCGTGCCGGCCGCTGGCAAGCCGATCGCGATCGTTTCGGCAGTCGAGGCTCATCGATTGGACACGCTCGGCGCGGACCAGATCGTTTATCGATCGCACACCGAGATGATTGCCGCGCTGGGCAAGGCGCTGGCGGGCGCGCACACCATCGCGATGAATTATTCGCCGGGATGCGCGATTCCCTATGTCTCGCGCGTCGATGCGGGCACGGTCGAACTGATCCGGTCGCTAGGCGTTCAGGTAGTTAGCGCGGCTGACCTGATTCAGCACTTCGAAGCGATGCTCACCGCCGAGCAGATGGCGAGTCATCATCGCGCGGCCAAAGCTCTTCGCATCGTGGTCGATGAAACTTTCGGAGAGCTTGCGCGGCGCCTGAAAGATCGAATCGCGATTACTGAGCCGTGGATTCAGGATCATGTGATGGAACGAATTGGCGCGCACGGATTGATCGCGGCCGAGCCGCCAATCGTGGCAATCAACGCGCACAGCGCCGATCCGCACTACGCGGTATCGCGCGAGGCCAACACTCAGCTACGCCTTGGCGATTTCATTCTGCTCGATCTGTGGGCGAAGGAACCTGCCGAGGAGAGCATCTACACCGACTTCACGTGGGTGGCGTTCGCGGGCGACGCGATTCCTGATGCGCACGCGCGGGTGTTCGAAATTGTCGCGCGCGCCAGAGATGCGGCGGTCGCGATTGTCGAGCGGCGCGTCGCAGCCGGTGAAACAATCAGCGGCCGCGAGGCGGATCGCGCGGCGCGAGGAGTGATCGAAGCGGCCGGCTACGGCGAACTGTTTGTGCATCGGACGGGGCACTCGATCGGGCGTGAAGTTCATGGCACCGGCGCCAATCTCGATTCACTCGAAACGCTCGACGATCGCCGGCTGATCGAGAACACCTGTTTCTCGGTCGAGCCGGGGATCTACCTGCCCGGCAAATTCGGCGTGCGCAGCGAGCTGGACATGACGATCGAAAACGGGCGCGCGTCGGTGAGCGGAGAGCCGCGCCAGCGCGAGATTGTCGCGCTGATGTCGAATCGCACTTCCAAAGCTTGAGCCGAGCCGCTAAACGATAGCCCCGACATGATTCGCGCCGTGATATTTGACCTCGACGGAACTCTGGTCGAAACCGAACCGATCCACTTCGCCGCGTTCAATGAGGTGCTCCGTGCCGAGGGAATCAAAATCGAGCGTGACGACTACTTCAAGCGGCTGATTGGCTACAACGATCACGATTGCTTCGCGGCCGTGTTGCGCGAGCATGGCGAGGACGCTTCGGAGGATCGAATCGCCGGGCTGATCGCGCGCAAGACGACGATCTATCAAGCGATAGTCGCGGAGCGGGACGTTCTGTACGATGGCGCCGAAAAATTCGTGCGTGATTGCGCGCATCGCTTCCCCTTGATGATCGCGACGGGCACGCTGCGCGCGGAGGCCGAGGCGATTTTGCGCCGCGCGGGCCTGCGCGATCTTTTTTTGGATATCATCGCGGCGGAAGACGTCGCACGCGGCAAGCCCGAGCCGGACGGCTTTGACCTGGCGCTCGGACGGTTTGGATTTATTTTGCGCCAGCGCGATCCGATTCTGCCCGACGAATGCCTGGTGGTGGAGGACACGCCGGCCGGAATCGAAGCGGCGCATCGCGCGGGCATGAAGGTGCTCGCGATCTGTCAGACTGGGCCGGCGGCGGATCTCGCGGGCGCCGACTTGGTGCGTCCGTCGCTGCGCGATCTCGATCTTGATGACGTCCTTAACGCACTCCGCGGGGCACAGTAGATGGCGGCCAAGCTGTATCAATTTCTCGGCAGTCCGTTCTGCGCCAAGGCGCGCAAGCTGCTCGAGTTCAAAGGCGTCGAGTTTGAGGTGATCGAAGTTGACTATCTCGAGCGCAAGGAACTGCTGCTCGCGTCGGGACAGATGACGGTACCGGCGGTGACGCTGGCAAGTGGCGAGACGATTGTCGATTCAGCGCGGATCGCGCTCAGGCTCGAGGAGTTGCATCCCGAACCGACCATCTTCCCGCCGGGATGGCGCGGACTGCACGTCACGCTCGCCGATTATATCGACAATCAACTCGAGGACGCCGTGTATCCCGCCGCGATGGCCGACGAGCTCGCGTATTACGCACGCGAGGGCGCGGATCGCGCTGCGCTCTGGCGGCTGATCCGCGAACGCAAGTACGGCGCGGGGTTCGTCGATCGGATGATCGCGCAGCAAACGAACAATTGGCAACGAGTCAAAGCCGCGCTGGCGCCGTTCGAAGAGCAATTGAGCAGCATGCCATTCCTCACCGGTCGAATCGGGCTCGCCGACTTCTCGCTCTACGGCCAGCTTTTTTATTTCGCTTTCACCGGCGAGCTGAAGATTCCCGCCGAGCTGAAAAATCTGATCGCGTACTTCGGCCGCATGGATCGAATCAGTTCGCGGCTCGATCCTTCGGCGTAGCAATCGGCGCGCGCGGCGAGATTAGGCGAGTTCAGCGATCGTCAACTTCAGGAAGTTACTGAAGAGCGCGCCGCTCGAATCCAGGGCGACATCGTAGAGCGACGCGGTGCGCCCCTGCACGAACATCTGATGGCCCTCGTCGAGCATCGCGTAGATGACGCAGAGCGCGAGCGCCGCGTAGGGCCGGCGCGCCATCGGGCCGCGCACCAACAGCCAGAACAGCGCGGCGTATTCAGTGAAGTGCGCGGACTTTCGTACCAAGAAATTGCAAACCGACATCGACGACGCGGTGATGCCGGGCACCAGCCATTGCAGGATCGGGTTGATAAACCGCGCGGTGTTATCAGCCGAAAACGCCGAAGTGGACAGGACGGAGATGAGGATTCCCCACGCGATCACGGGAAACCACAGCGCCAACTTTCCGGGCGTCGTCGTCTCGTGCGGAATTACCTGGCTTTGAGAAATCATGGGAGTCACAGGTTAGCGGGCGCGCGCGGGCAAGAATCGACGGCGCAAGAGGGTTTTTTCATGACGATCGGAAACATGCCACACTTATCAGCCAGGGCTCGCTGATTCCAGCGGGCGTCGCCGAGGGTACTGTCCGGATTCGCGCACACAAGCGGGTAACGCCAAATGGAAAGTCTCACCATTCAGAAAACGCAGGCCGCGCCACCATGCACGGTCGTGATCTTCGGCGCGTCGGGCGATCTCGCCAAGCGCAAATTGATCCCGGCGCTGTACAATCTGGTTGCTTGCGGCCAGGGCCTGATGCCGGCCGAGAGTGCGGTGCTCGGGTTTGCGCGGCGCGAACTCAAGGTCGATGAATTCCGCAAGAGTGCGCGCGATTGGACCAATCGATTCTCACGCCTCAAGGTTGACGAGGGATGCTGGCAGAGTTTCGCGGAGGGGCTCGACTATATTTCGGGGCTCGATCATCCCGATGGCTTCATCAAATTGAAGGCGAAGCTCGAAGCAATCGAAAAGGCGCGCGGTATCCCGCCTAATCGAGTTTACTACCTGTCGATCCCGCCCGATGCGGTTCGCGATTCGGTCGCACGCCTCAAGCAAGCCGGCTTGATCGCGGATCCGAAAGCAAAAAATTTCACGCGCGTGGTAGTCGAGAAGCCAATCGGGCACGACCTTGCCAGCGCGCTCGATATCAATCGCATCCTGCTCGAAAATCTCGACGAGTCGCAAATTTTTCGGATCGATCATTATCTCGGCAAGGAGACCGTGCAGAACCTGCTGGTGCTGCGCTTCGCGAATAATATTTTCGAGCGGCTATGGGGTGCGCGCAACGTCGA
Organism: Deltaproteobacteria bacterium; assembly: GCA_003135855.1. Taxonomy (GTDB): domain Bacteria; phylum Desulfobacterota; class Binatia; order Binatales; family Binataceae; genus Binatus. Next base: position 63,253 of record PNBD01000143.1, on the reverse strand, counting down.
TCACGTGCAAATCACTGTCGCGGAGGCCGAGGGCGTCGGCACGCGCGCTGCGTACTACGACGGCGCGGGCGCGCTGCGCGACATGGTGCAAAATCACATCCTGCAGACGCTCGCGCTGCTCGCGATGGAGGCGCCGGTGTCGCTCCACGCCAATGCAATCAGGGAAGCCAAGCTCAACGTATTGCAGGCGCTGCGGCCGATTCTTCCGGAGCAGGCGAGGTCGCATACCGTGCGCGCCCGTTACGGCGCCGGCCTCAGCGACGGCAAGCCGGTGGTGGGCTATATGGACGAGCAGGGAATCGCCGACAACTCGCGCACTGAAACATTTGTCGCGCTCAAGACTTACATCGACAATTGGCGATGGTCGGGCGTGCCGTTCTACATCAGGACCGGCAAGCGGATGCCGAGCCGGGCGAGTTCGATCTTCGTGCAGTTCAAGGACGTGCCGCAGATTTTGTTCAATCGCGAATCAAAAGTGCCCGCCAACCTGCTGACTATACGCATCCAGCCCGATGAAGGTTTTTCGTTCGACGTGATGGCCAAGCGGCCGGGGCTGGACCTCGTGCTGCGGCCGGTCACGATGAATCTCAGCTACGAGAGCACTTTCGGCGACGGAGCATCGCCGGACGCCTACGAGCGCCTGCTGCTCGACGTGATGGACGGCGACCACACCTTGTTCCCGAGCGGGCAATTCGTCGAGAAGTCGTGGGAATTCGTGCAGGGAGTTCTCGATTCGTGGAAGGATGATTCGCGGGTGCCGATGGGCGAGTATCCAGCGGGTAGTTGGGGACCAAAAGAGGCGGAGGATTTGATCCGGTCGGACGGTCGCGCCTGGCACGAACCCTAGCAGGCTGTTGGCATCGCGCTGCAAATCGCGGACGATCGGATCGCGCTGGCGCATCTCGCGGAATGGATCTCGATGGAGCGCAAGTGCTGTCCGTTCTTTGATTTCGGAATCGAAGTCGGGCGCGAATCCGGCCCGGTCTGGCTGAGGTTGAGCGGGCGGCGCGGGGTCAAGGATTTTCTATCGCAGGCATTTTTGGGATTAGTCCGCGCGCGCAGGGACAAAGGAGCGCTGCGCGGTTTCAAAACCGGTACCGTATAGTGGACAAGGACAAGGTGTCGCTGGTCGGACTGATGAACACTCCGGCTATCAATACTTGAAACGATGGGGCAATCTGCCGCATGAAACCGTCAATCATCGCGGAGGCGAAGACGTGCGCGGCGAAGTCCACACTAACTCGATGGAGTCGTTCTGGTCGCTGTTGAAGCGCGGAATTGTCGGCACCTACCACAAGGTGAGCAAAAAATATTTGCCGCTGTATCTCGCGGAATTTCAGTATCGCTTCAACAATCGGAACAATCCCGACATTTTCGGGGCTGCGGTGTCTGGTAGTTGAGCGTAGGCGCATTGTTATCGCGATTCTCGTAGAAGGTTCGTCAGGGGGTCCGCGTGGGCGCGCTTCAACAATCCAAGCTCAGGGTAAACTGGGCAGGGAAAAAACTGGAACAGTTCGAACGATTGATCCAGGTCGGCGGGAAAGCGGCAATAGAGGCTGTCTCCCACGATTCTGATCCGGATATGTTGAAGGCTTTTCGCTTGTTCAGGCGTAATATCCACGATGAGGCGATGCGACTTATTAGCGAATTCGTCCACCACTCCCGCGCCAGTCTCGATTATATCGTCTTCGCGCTCGCTCTCTTTGATTCCGATAGACGAATAGAGAGAACATACTTTCCGATCTATGATTGTAAAAAGCGCTTCGAGGCTGATCGGTACTCTCGGAAGCGCGGGTCTCCACTCGCTTTTTTCAAGCATCTTACGGACGAACACGTCGCAATGATCGAGAGCTTCCAGCCTTACAATGGATTTGATTCGTTGTTGCGTCTCCAGAGTCTTTCCAACCTCGACAAGCACCGAGAATTCGTTCGATTTAATTTCATGGGTAGCTACTGGGAGGGGAGCGATTTCATAGGTGATGCAAAGGCCCGCCTCGCCAGACGTGAGGTGGAGGTGAATATTCATCACCTCTTCCAAATACTGTTCAACGACGGAACGACGATCACAAAATCGCTTCAACAACTCCGCACGTTGATTAGTCAGATTCTTAATGAGTTCGACGCGAGTTTGGAATGAACCAAACGCCGACCTGTCACGTTCAGAATCTATTGTCATTTCCTCTCCCGTCAACTTCGGCATAATTGCCCTCCCAAACGTGAGAGGGGAAGAGCGGACGGCGGACTGCGCGGAGGTGGCGTGGATGGCGGCGCTCGGATAACATCTCGGCCGATCGGAGCTATCTGCAAAAATCGCCGCGTGGCTTTCACAAATCGAAGCGGCGCGGTCAGCGTCCTGAGAATCCGATTTTTCATCAAGCGGACCGGAGAATTACTTGGCCGAGAACAACAAGGTCGTAATTATCGGTGCCAACGGCACCATGGGCGCCGGCGCCGGATGCGTATTCGCGGGCGCGGGCTACACCGTCACGTTGCTCGCGCGCTCCAGCGACAAGGCCGCCGCGGCCCTGCTCGACGTGCAAAATGACGCCCGGGCCGACGCGATCGCGGAGCGTATCTCGCTCGGCACCTACGACGACGACCTGGCGCGGACGATCGGCGAAGCGGGCTTGATTTTCGAGTCGTTGGCGGAGGATCTGCCGCTCAAGAAACAGTTCTTCGCGCTGGTCGATAAGTATCGCCGTCCTGACGCGATCGTCGCGACCGGTTCGTCGGGACTCTCGATCGCGGCGATGGCGGCCGGCCGCAGCGAATCCTTCCGCCGCAATTTTTTGGGTATCCATCTGTTCAATCCGCCGCACGTGATCGTCGGCACCGAAGTGATTCCCGGTCCCGACACCAATCCCGCGGTTTTGAAAACCGCGATCGCGATGCTCACCAAACGGCTCGGCCGCAAGGTGATCGTCACCGAGGATCGGCCTGCGTTCGTGGGCAATCGGGTCGGCTTCAAGGTCTTGAACGAAACGGCCCAGCTTGCCGCCGAGCATGGCGTCGCATTTATCGATTACCTGATCGGGCCTCATACCGGGCGCGCGATGGCGCCGCTCGCGACCGTCGATCTGGTCGGCTGGGACGTGCACAAAGCGATCGTCGATAACGTCTTTGCGAACTGTAAGGACGAGGCGCATGAGTGCTTCAAAATGCCGGCCTACATGAATCGCGGGCTCGAGCAGGGATGCCTCGGCGACAAAACGCCGGAGCGCGGCGGCTTCTATCGACGCGAGGGCGTCGAGGTGTTCGTGCTCGATCCGAAATCTGGCGGCCACGTGCCGCTGATCAAGCCCGCGCCGATCGAATTCGTCGAAGGGATGAAGCGGCATCATCGCGTGGGCCGCTACTCCGACGCGCTGAAGATTTTCGCGGACGCAAAAGGCGCGGAGGCCGACCTTTGTCATAGGGTCGTGCTCGGCTACGTGAGCTACGCGCTTAATCGCGTCGGTGAAGTGGCGGCGAGCCCGGCCGATGTGGATACGATCATGTCGTACGGATTCAATTGGGCGCCGCCGAGCGCGATCGTCGATTTGCTCGGCGCGAAGAATACCGTCCGGATGCTCGAGCGGCTCCGCTTGCCGGTGCCCAAGGCGGTCGAGCAAGCGGCTGTCAACGATGCTAAACTTTTCGTGGGCGGCGTGCTGCAATACGGCCGCACCTTTGTCGGATAAAATTTCGCATGTCGGATGAATTTCAGATGAACGAGAGGAGCTCGCGATGACCAAGCCAGCGCCGGTGTACGTATTGGGCGGAGCGCAGACCGATTTTGCCCGCAACTGGTCCAAGGAAGGCAAGCATTTCGTCGCTATGATGCGGGAGGCGACGCTCGCCGCGCTCGAAGCGACCAATATCGAGCCGCGCGAAGTCGAGACCTCGCACGTCGGCAACTTCGCCGCCGAACTGTACGCCAAGCAAGGGCATATCGGAGCGTTCTTCGTCGAGATCGATCCGGCGTTTTCCGGACTGCCGACCAGCCGGCATGAGGCGGCGTGCGCGTCGGGCTCGATCGCGCTGATCGCGGCGTCGGCGGAAATCGAAGCCGGACGCTACGATCTGTCGTGCGTGGTCGGAGTCGAGCAGATGAAGACGGTCGATTCGACCACCGGCGGCGACTACCTCGGCACCGCGGCGTGGTATGAGCGCGAGGCCAAGGGAATCGAGTTTCCGTTTCCCAAACTGTTCGGCCGGCTCGGCGACGAATACGACAAACGCTACGGCCTCAAGGACGAGCATCTCGCGCATATCTCGGCGGTCAATTACTCCAACGCCAAGCGCAATCCGAACGCGCAGACGCGCAACTGGTTCATGAGCGAGAGCCACGCGCAGCACGAGAGCAAGTTCAACCAGGTGATCGGCGGACGAATCAAGATCAGCGATTGTTCGCAGGTGACCGACGGCTCGGTCGCGGTGTTCCTCGCCTCGGAAAAATTCGCGAGCGCGTGGGCGAAGCGCAACGGGCTAAAGCTCGAGCAGATTCCGCGCATCCTCGGCTGGGGTCATCACACGGCGCCGCTCGAATTCGCCACCAAGGTCGCGGAGAGCAAGGACGACGCATACGTGCTGCCGCATACGCGCCAGGCGATTCTCGACGCTTTCAAGCGCGCCGGGATCGCGGGAGCGAGCGAACTTTCGGGGATCGAGACGCACGACTGCTTCACGACCTCGGAATACATGGCGATCGATCATTTCGGGATCACCAAGCCGGGTGAATCGTGGAAGGCAGTCGAAGAAGGGGTGATCGAGCTGGGCGGCAAGCTGCCGATCAATCCAAGCGGCGGGCTAATCGGCGCTGGTCATCCGGTGGGCGCGACCGGAGTGCGGCAGATGCTCGATTGTCATCGCCAGATTACGCACGTCGCGGGCGACTACCAGGTCGAAGGCGCGAAGAAATTCGCGATGCTGAATATCGGCGGCAGCGGCACGACCAGTTGCGTGTTCGTCGTCGGCAACTGAATCTACTATTTCGAAATTAGAGCGGCGGTCTCGATTCGGGGCCGCCGCTTTCTATTTGGGCGAGAGGCGCATCGCGAGCAGCATCGGCCATCCGGCGTGCTGAGCCGCGATCACTTTTGGGGGGGCGGCGGCGAAGTAATCTCCGCCTTTGGCGCGGACGTCATCGGTTCCCCAATCCACTTCGTGGTCGATCTTCCGCATCGACGGGATATGTTTGGAACAGTGCATGTAGGCTTCGTCGACTGAAACAATCACCCAGCGTTCGAGGTTGCCAGGGTCCTTGCTGATGAGGTTCGCGAGCATCGGGTCACCGAGCACAGCATCCGCGGCCGAGCGATCCTCCATGAAGCCCATGTCGATCATCACTTTCGCCGCGAGTCCTTCGGGCGCCGCGATCACCAGTTCGAGCACGCAGTCGGCGTGGATATCGTCGATGATCGCGAGCGGCACGTGAATGCCGCTTTTGCCACCGCATGGGAACAGGCGCATCGGCCGGCCGTCGCGCTGGAGCACCAGGTAAAGAAATTCCGGGGTCGGGTTGCCGACCCGGCAGTAGATCAGCTGGGCGCGCTTGTCCGGTGGGACTTGATAGATCGCTTTGGGCTCGAGGCTAACCGGGGTTTCCAATCCGCGGCCCTTGAAGGCGAACATCCCCTGAATGAATCTGTGCTCTTCGAACATAAGCGCGCTTCTCAACTTTTACGGCGTAGGATCGGTTGCGGTCGCGGGCACTCTATCAACTAGCAATTCGCATATGAAACGAGATTTCGAGTGTTAGGATTAAGAAATGAACGATTTGAATAAGAAAGCGTTCACCGGACTTCTCGGCCTTGTCATCGGGATGGCAGTGTTGATTTTCCTGCCGGCGTGGAGCCTCGATTACCGGCAGGCGTGGATTTTTCTGGCGGTATTTTCCGGATCGGTGGCGGCGATCACTATCTACCTTATGAAAGAAGATCCGCAGCTCCTGGAGCGGCGGGTAAATGCGGGCCCGGGCGCCGAGAGGGAGAAGAGCCAGAAGATCATCCAATTCATCGCGCAGATAGCATTTATCGCGGTGCTAGTTGTCCCCGCGATCGATCATCGTCATGGATGGTCAACTATGCCGACGTATGTAAGCGCGGTAGGAGATCTCCTGGTTGCGCTGGGGCTGCTAGTCGTATTTTTAGTGTTCAAGGAAAACACTTATAGCTCGGCGATCATCGAAGTAGGTAGTGAGCAGAAAATCATAACGACCGGACCCTACGCGCTGGTGCGTCATCCGATGTATATCGGAGCAATAGTCATGCTGTTGGGCATACCACTCGCGCTCGGCTCATGGTGGGGACTCTTCACGATCATTCCGATTGCGCTGGTGATCGTGTGGAGACTACTCGAAGAGGAAAAATTTCTGGCAAAGAACCTTGCGGGCTATGCGGAGTATCAAAGCAAGGTCAGGTGCCACCTGCTGCCATTTATCTGGTAGCTAGCACCCTGCTACAAGGTACCAGGTGTAGCGAGCGGGGCACCCATAGTAGAGTTACCCCGCCGCTTCTATCTCCAGCTAAGTGTCAGGGCATCACTTGGACGGAACGGCGCTCTTGATTTCGATCAGGAGCGCGTCGACGCCTTTGGCGCCGGCCTCGAACTCGCGCTTGCCCCCGGGGAGCCACGCCGCCTTGCCGGCTTTGCGCTCGACTATCACTGACTTGCCGTCGGCGGTCTTGAGCGTCGATTCATAGTCCATGAGCGGAACCACGATCGCTCCGTTCATTTCGTGCAGCTCGATTTTGCCGTTCGGCTCGACGGTGACATGGAGTACGCGAGCATGATCGTTATCCAGCTCGAGCTTGTAGTGGGCGGGATCGGTCACAACTGGATCCTGGGCGTGAGCGGCTGGCGCGCAAAGCGCCAGGATTGCGACTAATCCTACTACCGATGCGATTGATTTCATTTTCCCTCCGCGAGTTGAAGTATCGGTCCGAGTATCGGAACTGTTTAGGCTGGCAGATGGCCGATGCGCAAGCGTTTTGCGCTCGCGTCGAGGCTGCTATTGGAGTGGAATGGACGCGCGTAAAATGCTGGCCGTAGGTGAAACAGCTCCTGAGTTTTCGATTCGCGACTCGACCGGCGCCGAGCGAACCCTATCGCAACTGTCCGGCGGCGGCCTGTGCGTGCTGGTATTTTACCGCGGCCATTGGTGACCGTTTTGTCTCCGCCAGTTGGCGGACTATTCAGCGGTCGCCGATCAGTTTCGCAGCGCCGGCGCTGAGGTCGCGGCCCTGTCGGTCGATAACGAGGAACGTTCCGAGGCGCTCCGCCAGCAATTGGCGCTCAAATTTCCGTTGCTCTGCGATCCCGGGCGCGCGGTAGTCAAGGCGTACGATCTGTTGAACGCCGGCGAGAAGGGCGGAATCGCATATCCGGCGGTGTTCGTGATCGATCGCGAGCGCAAGGTCCGCTTCAGCGCAGTTGAAGAAATGGCGACGCGCACCGATGTCAAGGAATTGCTCCGCTTGGTGCATGCGATCAGCCAAGGCGTCGAGCCGGCAGCGAAGCCGCGCCAGCGCGGGTTGTGGCCGATTGAGATGTTCTTGCGAGCGACGATGAATGCGTTAGTTCGCGGCGTCCGCGTACCGAGAAAGTAACGCGCAAAGCGACGCAGAGCGTGGGAACGAATCGCGCGCAATTGCGAGCCTGTTCAATTTTATCGATCGAATTGCGGACGCGCTGGGCGTGGAGCTCGATGCAATGACCCAGCATATGGCCAGCAGCTCGCCGGAAGGAGAAGCGCTGAAAGAAGTTGCGGCGCCGATGCGGTCGCATCAAAGAAGAAAGTAGTGAGCGATTGCTAGTTGCGGGCTACCACCAGCGGACGCGGCCGGTATCGACATGGACGAAGCCGGAGCGAGGATAGTAGCCGACGCCGCCACCCTGGAGCTTCCACGCGGCGCGCCGAATCTGCGCGAGACTGCGGCCGGGGACGCAGATGTCGATCGCCTTACCCTCGATGTGGAGGCTGTGGACCGCGACGCCCTCGCCGTTGGCATGAAGCATCGCGTTGGTGAGCGGCGAACGATATCCGGAGATCACCTGGTATGGTTGCGAGGTCCCGAGTCGCCGCTGGATGCCGACCAATAAATCCAGCAGCGCGGGATCGATCGGCTTGATCTCATTGGCGCGGAAGTCGCGCAGAATATAGTTCACGCGGTCGAGTTCGTCGGGATCGTACTCGCCGTTTTCCCAGTAGACAGTCTTAAGACTTTCGCCGGTGTGCAGATTGTAGAAGCGGAGCATCCGGCGGCGGATGCGAATAGTCGTGCGCGCCATCGCGAAGCCCGGCACGATCAACGGCACCGTGGCAAGCGCCGCGGCGGCGAGAAAGCGCCGGCGCGTCATCGCCGTGGTGGTTGTCGCGATTGGCCGCTCGGGTGGAGTCTTCATTTGGCCGCGCCGGTTGCGTTCGCGGCTGCGTTCATTGGAGCGATCGTAATATCGCGCGCGATACCGTCCATGTCATTCACCACCGACTCTGCCTTCGCCCAATCGATTAGACTATCGATATGATTGGCTTGCGCAAGAGATCGCAAAGCATCGATGCCCCCGGTCCCACGCCGGTAGATGTCGCGCTGACTCTCAAGGAAAATTTGACCGTCGTCAAGCCGCGCGAGCATCAGGGGGAGATAAACGATCTCGCCCGACTCGTTGTAGTCGACCGCCTCGTACAGCGCTTCGATATCGTCCGGGTGCAAGCGGATGCATCCGTGGGTCCGATAACTGTAGATGCTCAGCGGACGGTTGGTGCCATGAATGCCGAGCACGGGCAGGCTGAGTCCAATCCAGAATTTGCCGAGCGGGTTGTCGGGGCCCGGCTCGACTTCATCGACGACGTCCTTGCCCTCCGCCTCCATTTCATCCTGGATTGAGGCGGGCACGCGCCAGGTCGGATCTTCGCGAAGCTGGATCACTTTGAAGGCGCCGGTCAGCGTCTGCCATTTCTTTTCGGGGCGGCCAATCGCGGCGGGAAAGGCACCGGTGATGCGGCCGTCCTCGAAGTGAAAGACCATCCGCTGCGGCAGGTTGACGATGATGCCGGTGGGGAGCTCGAGCGGCACGACATGGCGATTGTCGATGTGAATGGTGTCGCCCTCATTAACTTTGTCGGTCATTTGCTTCCCGTTTTCGCGCGCCAGCAACTTCGGCCCAATCCCGAAGCGGGAACCGAGTTTCGAAAATGAAGTGTGATCGCCGGCGATGAAATCGAACTCGCCGCCAACGACCTGGCGCGCGAGCGGAGCGGGGGTGGCCTTCGGCGACGGAGTCCTGGTCGCGGTGCGGGTCGGCGTGGGCGTCGCGGAAGGCGTCGGTGAGAGCGAGGGAGTGGGCGTCTGAGTGGGAGTGGCGGTCGCGCCAGAGCCGAACCATAGGAAGGCGTTCGCGCTGGTCGTTATCAGCGCGAATAGCAAGGCCGCGGCAGCGGCCAGATACAGGGGGCGGGTCAACTAGAAGGCCCTCGATCAGACTGGTCGTCCTGGTCATTAATGATTATGGCGCGTTTGGCGAAGATGAGTCGAAACCAGATCGCGGGTGCGGTTAGTTTATCGAACTAAAGGTAATGAACGGCACGATATATCGATACCGCCGACTTGCAGCAATCACGGGGAAGTTTGCTCAATCTGCGCTGGCTTTTGGTTGTTTCTGGATTTTTTTGAGCGCCTGATCGACGCCGGGCATCCGCTTGGGCAAGCCCTTTCCTTCCATCTGCGCCTGCATAAAGCCGCCGAGGCCGAGCACCATGTGATGCGAGTGGGCGTTGCGGATCGCGTTGCTGTAGCCCATCTCGTCCTGCGCGGAGTTGATCGCCCATTTGAGCATCCGGAGAGTGAAGCGGTCGCTCTCGGCGATTCGATTTGCGAGCGCCATGGTTTCATCTTCGAGCTGCGCGCGCGGCACGACGATATTGACGAAGCCGAGGCGGGCGGCTTCTTCGGCATCGACGAAGCGGCTCTGAAAGAGAATTTCCTTGGCTTTGCGCGGCGGCATATCCCAGGGAATCGAGAAGTACTGGAGCAGCGAGGGCAGGAACTTGGCGTCGTCGGCAGCGACCACCAGATCCATCGCGGCGGCAAACATCCATCCGCCGAAAATGCACCATCCCTGCACTTGCGCGATCGTGGGCTTGTCGAGATCGCGCCACCGGAGCGTGTTGTCGAGGAACAACTGGCGCGAACGCGCGTACTCGCCGCGCACGCCCTTGGGAAACGGGCGGCGCTTGTTGTCCTCCTTGTCTTCGGGCGTGCCGAGGTCGTGGCCGGAGCAGAAATTCTCACCGGCGCCGGCGAGAATGATCACGCGGACATCGTCGTCGGCGTTGGCGTCGATGAACGCGCGATCCATTTCCTCGAGCAGCAGGCGCGATTGGGCGTTTTTGTAGCGCGGACGATTGAGAGTTACCTTGGCGATCCGGTCGTGCTTTTCGTAGAGAACTGTTTGATAGTCCATGGCGCTCCCCGCTGATCGTGATTTGATGCCGCACTTAACTTACATCAGTCGCGCGCCAAATCGACAACGATTCACATGAGCGCGCGCTTGCTTGGGATTCGCGGCGCGGGATACCTTTTTTCCACTTCTTCAAGGCGGTGAATGATCATGGCGCTGTGGAAACCCGACCAGACGTTTTATCCATCGGCGCGGATGGCGATGCAGGCGCCACGCGAGAAACTCGGCTACGTCGTGACCTTCAATCCGACGCCGGCCAACGGGCGCCACGATGCGCTGTGCGTGCTCGACCTCGATCCCGAATCAACATCTTACGGCCAAGTCGTTGGGCGCGTTGAAGTTCCCGGGGTCGGCGACGAGTTGCATCATTTTGGCTGGAACGCGTGCAGCGCCGCGCTGTGCCCCTACGCGCCGCATCCGCATATGGAGCGCCGCTACTTGCTGGTGCCGGGGCTGCGCTCCTCGCGCATCTACATTTTCGACACCAAGCCGGATGCGCGAAATCCGAAAATCGTAAAAATCATCGAACCGGAAGAGATCGCAGCGCGGACCGGCTACAGCCGGCCGCATACGATTCATTGCGGACCCGATGCTATCTACGTAAGCGCGCTCGGTGCGCCGAACGGCGATGGGCCGGGCGGAATTTTCCTGCTCGATCATGAGAGCTTCGAGGTGCTCGGGCGCTGGGAGGTCGATCGCGGGCCGCAATATTTCGGGTACGACTTCTGGTGGCATCTTGGGTACGACGTCGCGATCACCAGCGAATGGGGCACGCCGAACATGATAGAGAACGGCGTGGTTCCGGAACTGTTGCTGAGCAACAAGTACGGGCACTCGATTCATATCTGGGATTTGAAGAAGCGGCGGCATCTGAAAACGCTCGATCTCGGCGCGGAACAACAGATGGCGCTCGAGTTGCGGCCGTCGCACGACCCGACCAAGACGTTCGGCTTTGTCGGCGTGGTGGTATCGACCAAGGATCTGACGGCGTCGATCTGGCTGTGGCATCGCGAGGGCGACGATTGGAAGATTCAGAAAGTGATCGAGATTCCACCGGAGCCCGCGGACGAGAGCGTGCTGCCGCCGGCGCTCAAGCCGTTCAAGGCGGTGCCGCCGCTGATCACCGATCTAAATCTCAGCCTCGACGACAAATTTTTGTACGTCGCGTGTTTCGGCACCGGCGATCTGAAGCAATATGACGTGAGCGATCCGTTCAAGCCGAGAGAGACCGGCTCGATCCGGCTCGGCGGAATCGTCGCGCACGCATCGCATCCGAAAGGCGGCGGTGCGTTAAATGGCGCGCCGCAGATGCTTGAACTGAGCCGCGACGGGGGGCGGATATTCGTATCGAATTCGCTGTACAACGCGTGGGACGCGCAGTTTTATCCCGAGGGGATCCGCGGCTGGATCGCGAAGATCGATTGCAATCCGGCGGGCGGGATGACGGTCGACCCGAAGTTCTTCACGACCTTCGACGGCGAGCGCGCGCATCAGATTCGCCTCGAAGGCGGCGACTCTTCGTCCGATTCGTTCTGCTATCCGTGACCGCGGCGTGGCCGTGGCTGGCGGTCGCCGCGCTCGGCGCGTATCACGGCGTCGATCCGTCCATGGGCTGGCTGTTCGCGGTCGCGCTGGGATTGCAGGAGCGGCGGCGGGCGAAAGTTCTGTGGTCGCTGTTGCCAATCGCGCTCGGCCACTTGCTCTCGATTGGGGTGGTGGTCGCGATCATCGGCGGGCTCCGATTATTCGTCGCGATCGAGTGGCTGCGTCCGATCGGCGCGGGCGCATTAATCCTGTTCGGATTGTTTCGATTCATGTGGCCGCGAGCGCATCCGCGTTGGGTTGCGATGCGGGTGAATGCGGCGGAGCTTGCGCTGTGGTCATTTCTGATGGCGTCGGCACATGGTGCGGGCCTGATGTTGTTTCCCATTATGCTCGGGATGACGCCGCATGGCGGACACGCGGGTCATCAGATGGCGATGGCGCAGGCGGCGCATACGATGGCGCAAGCAGTCGCGGTGATACTCCTGCATACGGCTGCGATGATGGTGGTGATGGGCGCGGTCGCGATCATCGTTTACGATTACGTCGGGCTCGCGATTCTGCGGAGCGCCTGGATCAATCTCGATATGATCTGGGCGGGCGCGCTGGTGGCGGCGGGGATCATTTCGCTGGTCATCTGAGGCGAGCAGCGACTACTTTTTTTGCCGCGGCCGCCGTGTCAGCATCGTCGCCATGAATGCGCTGCGCATCCTGGTGGTCGAGGACGAGGTCCGGCTGCTGGAGTCGATCCGCCAAGGGCTTAGCGAAGAGGGCTTCGCGGTCGAAGCCGCCGAAAGCGCGGAGGCGGCCGAGAAAATTATCGCGGCCGGCGCGCTCGACTTGATCGTGCTCGACCTGCAACTGCCGGGCAAAAGCGGAATCGAATTGCTGCGCGAGATGCGTGCGGCGAAGAATCACACGCCGGTGCTGATTCTCACGGCGCGGGGATCGCTCGAGGATCGCGTGGCGGGACTGGACAGCGGGGGCGACGACTATCTCACCAAACCGTTCGCGTTCGCGGAATTGGTTGCGAGAGTCAAGGCGCTCGGCCGGCGGCGTTCGCAGACCGCCTCGCCAATTCTCAAAGTCGGCGACCTCGAATTCGATACGATCAAGCGGCGCGTGCGAATCGGCGAGCACGTGGTTGCCCTGTCGCCAAAAGAGAAGATGCTGCTCGAGCTGCTGATGCGCAACGCCGGGCAGGTGGTGACGCGCGACATGATCGCCGAGACGGTGTGGGATTCGGACTACAAGGCGCTGACCAACCTGATCGAAGTGTTCGTTAATCGGCTGCGCCAGAAGATCGATCCGCGGAGCGATCGTTCGCTGATCGTCACGGTGCGCGGCGTCGGTTACACGATTCGCGCCGAGTAATCGCGCGCGCGGCGGGCGCATCAAATGACGATCAGAATCAGGCTGACGATCTATTGGGGCGCAGTGTTGGCCGCGATTCTATTCGCGCTCGGAATCGTGGTGTTGCAACTTTTCGAGCGGCAGCAGCTGAGCGCGGTCGATGCGGCGTTGCTCGAAGAGGCCGACACCAGCGCGAAGGAAATTCAGAGGGCGGGGACATCGGGAGCGCGTGCAATCCTGGAGGCGCTCGCGCGTGAGACCGATATCGGGCCGGGCCGGCGCGTGCAGCTGATTGACGCCGATGGGCATAGCGTCGCGATCGACTACGGCGACATCCATACGATCCCGCCGCCGCTTGCCGGGCAGTTGCCGGCGAAGCCGACGATCATAGGCAATCAATTTTTTCGATTCGCCGTCGCACCGCTCAGGCTCGCCGGTCAACCTGCGTATCTCGAGAGCGGCGTGAATCTCCGCCTGGTGCGCAATTCGGTGGACAGTCTGCGCAACAGCCTGGCGCTGATCCTGCCGGTGGTATTGATTTTGTGCGTCGCCGGCGGTTACTGGCTGGCGGGGCGCGCGCTCAGGCCGATGGAATCGGTGACGGCGGCGCTTGCGGCGATTGGGCCGAGCAATCTTCGTTCGCGCCTGTCGGTGGCTCCTGTAGCCGACGAGATCGCGCGGCTTTCGTCGGTGATCAACGCGCTGCTGGAGCGGCTGGAGCAGGCGTCGGCGACCGAGCGGCGATTCGCGTCGGATGCGGCGCACGAACTGCGCACACCGCTCGCGGTATTGCGCACCGGACTGGAAGTGGCGCTCGCGAAGGAGCGATCGCCAGAGGAGAACCTCAAGGCGCTGGAATTGGCGCATCGCGAGGTGCTGGCGCTCTGCACAATCGCGGACGAACTGTTGATGCTGGCACGGCTCAATGGCGAAGTCGCGGTGAATCGCGAGCGGCTCGATTTGAGCGAACTGGCGGCGGACGTCGCGGGCACGGTTGAGCCGCTCGCGCAGGCGCGCGAAATCGAGCTGCGGGTGAACGCCGCGGAAAGTGTGCTGGTCGATGGCAACGCGCCGCATCTCCGGCGCTTGTTGATCAACCTGCTCGACAACGCGCTCAAGTTCACGCCGGCGCAGGGTCTAATCGAAGTTACGGTCGCGAAGAATGAAAGCATCGCGACGCTCAGCGTGATGGACAGCGGGCCAGCGATCCCGGCTGCGGAATTGCCGTTCGTTTTCGATCGATTCTTCAGGGGCGCATCGGCGCCCGGCGAGGGCAGCGGGCTGGGACTCAGCCTATGCAAGGAAATCGCGCGGCTGCATGGTGGTGAGATCATCGCGGCGAATCGGGCCGGCGGCGGATGCGAGTTCATCGTGACGATCCCGGCGGCGCGCGAGCAGGTGCGCGGCGGGGCGGTGGGGTGATTTCATTCGCTACAAACAGTAGGTCATCTAAACAATTGTTAATTAGTGAGCGGCAAATCGGGTTGCTATGTTTGCATTATGGAGCAAACACGCCGGCATCTCATGGCGGCAGCCCTCACTGTTACCGGAGTGCTCACGTGGGCTTCGGTCGCTGTCGCCGCATCGATAACCCTTTCCGACGCAATCGAGCGCGCACTGCGCGCGGCGCCATCCGTGGGAGTAGCAGCGGCGGCGAGCGATATGAGCGTCGCGCACGTGCGCGAGCAGCGCGCACCGCTGTTTCCGAATATCGCGAGCGGCGGCGAATACTACCAGGCGCCCGGCTACAATCAGGTCATCACCAATCGCGGGCTTTCGACGGTGCTGGTGATGCTGGATTACACGGCGTGGGATTGGGGACGGAGGCAGGCGCGGCTGCGGGCGGCGGAGTACGTCGCGCAGGCGTCGCGATTCGGTATTGCGGCGGCGCGCGCGCAGACGGTGTTCGATGCAACGGTGGCATACTTCGACTTGCTCCGTGCGCGCGGGATGCAAAAGGATTTGCAGGCGAGCCTGGACCGCTTGACGCGCTACGCCGGCACGATCTCGGACCTGAACAAGAGCGGCCGCATGATCACCAATGACGTGCTCAAAGCGCAGACTGCGCGCGATGCGGTCGAGCTTGCGCTCGACTACGCGCGGGGCAATGCCGAGCGCGCGTCGGAGACGCTGGGCGCGCTGATGGGCGAGCCGAATCAGGGCGACCTCGAGGCCGCGCCGATAAGCGGGGTGCCGCCCAAGCCGTCGGGCGATCTCGCGCAGAGTCCGGTGATGCAGGCGGCGCAGCGCGCGATTTTATCGGCCACGCAGCAAATCAAAGCCGCCCGGGCAGAGCGTCTGCCGACCGTGCAGGTGGCGTTCACCACCGGTTTTCTCGGCGTCGATCCGCGGCCGACGATCGCGCACAATTTCGGCGGCTCGTACGACACCGTCGTATCGATGCCGCTGTTCGACGGCGGGCTCATCTCGTCGCATATCGATCAGGCGCGCGCGAAGGAGAATTCGGCGCTCGCGCAGGCGCGGCAGACCGAGTATCTGCTGACGCGGCGGATCGCGGACGCGTCGCGGCGTTACGATATCGCCAATCATCAACTGGAAATTCTTTATCGCGTGCAGCCGACCGCTGACGACGCGTTCGCGCTCACGTGGACGCGCTTCCTCGGTGGCGGGGTAGTGACGATGCTCGAAGTGCTCGATGCCTACCAGGTCGCGCAGCAACTGCGGCTCCAGCGCCACGATCAGGAATTCAACGCGCGCGAGGCGGCGGCCGAGGCCAACCTTCTGTACGGCCATATCCAGTGAAGCGAAGTTGCGGTTCGCAGAAGATTGAGCCGGGGCGCTCGCGCGCGATACTGGCGGCGATTATCGCGCTCGCCGTGCTGGCGGGATGCGGTCGCGCCAAGAGCGACGAAGAGCCCGCGGCCGCGCCCAATCCGGTGATGCTGGTGACCGCGGCGAAAGCTGAAACGGAGCCGATGAAAAGCGAGCTGCGACTGCTGGGTAAGACGGTCGCGACCCGGCATGTGATAATTCGCGCGCCGACGGCGGGTCGAGTGCTGGGCGTGAATCTCAGGAGCGGGGACACGGTGCGCAAGGGCCAGGTCGTCGCGCATGTGGTGAACCGCGAAATCGAAGCCGCCGAAGCGGGACTCGCGGTCGCGCGCAAAATCGATCCGCAGAACTCGAAGGAACTAACCGCGTCGGTCGAGCGGTACAGTCATAGCGCCGGTATCCCGGTGATCGCGCCGGAGTCGGGCGTCGTGTCGCAACCGCCGGTCACCAGCGGTCAGATGGTCGCCGACATGGACCCGCTGGTGGACCTGATCGATCCCGCGAATCTGTATATCGAGGCGTCGGTGCCGGTGAGTCAGCTCTCGCTGGTCAAGCCGGGGATGCTGGCCGAGGTGACGACGCCGATGCATCCGGGCGTCAAGATTCCCGCGCGGGTCGCGGCCGTGATGCCCACCTTCGATACCAACAGCGCGACTTCGTCAGTGCGACTGGATTTTTCGAGCCATGAACGGATCGACCAGGCGGGCGAGCCGGTCGAGGTGCGAGTCGAGGCGGCGAGCGTGCCCGACGCGATCGCGATTCCGGCGGCGGCGCTGTTTCAGGACGCGGGCGCGGATCAGTATCACGTGTACGTAATCGGCCATGACGGACGCAGTCATCGGACGGCGGTCACGCTCGGACTTCGCGAGGAGGATCGGGTGCAAGTGACCAAGGGCGTGCAGGCTGGCGAGCTGGTCGTCACGTCGGGCGGCTACGCGCTGTCGGACGGCTTGCAAGTGCGGGTGGCGCAGGCCGCGCAGGGCAATCCTGGGCAGGGCAATCAATGACGCGGCGGACCTCGATGCTCGCGCTGATCGCGGTGGCGGCGGCGAGCGTGCTCGGGCTGGTGCTGGCGACGACGATCCCGAGTGCGGTCTTTCCGGAGATCATGTTTCGGCGCGCAATGATTCTCGCCGACAGCGGCGATTTGCCGTCGGCACAAATGCTCGCGTCGGTGACGAGGCCACTCGAAGAAGTCGCGTACAGCGTCACCGGCGTCACGATGGTGCGATCGACTACTACTCGCGGCAGCACCGAGATCGACGTCACGTTCGGCGAGGACGCCAATCCGCAGACCAGCTTCGAGTTGCTGAGCACCGCGGTCGATGACGCGCTCGGGCGGCTGCCCAAGGGAACGACGATCGATTCGCTGCTGCTTACGACCGGCACGTTTCCGATCGTGGACGTGAGTCTCAGCTCGAAAGTGCGGAGCCTGCCCGAGCTCACCGATGTCGCGAACTACGACCTGGTGCCGAGTTTCCATCGGATCGACGGCACCTACCGGGTCGAAGTGGTCGGCGGAAAAAATCGCGAATTCGTCGTGCGGCTCGATCCGGAAAAGATGCTCGAGCACGATCTGTCGCCCGAGGACGTGGTCACGGGCCTCGCCAAGAGCAACGTGATCGCGTCGACCGGGCGCATGAACGAGTCGCATCGGATGCTGCTGACGGTGGTCACCAGCGATCTGCAGCGGGCGGATCAGATTTCGGCGCTGCCGCTGGCGACCAAGGGCGGGCAGCCGGTGCGAGTGCGCGATCTCGCGAGCGTCGAGCTGGGAATCCAGGAGGACTACATCCGCACCGCGTCGGAGAATGGCGCCGCGGTGCTGGTGGGAATTTCGCGGCGGCCGACTGGCAACACGGTGCAGATCGCCGACCAGGCGCGGCAAATCATGGCGGATTTTCAGCGCCGCTATCCCGACGTGCAGTTCTCGATCTCATACGATCAGTCGGCGCTGGTCACCGAATCGTACAACAGCGTGCGCGACGCAATCCTGCTCGGGCTTGGGCTCGCGGTGCTGGTGGTGTTGGCCTTCACGATGAGTCCGCTCAGCGCGATCGTCGCCGCGATCGTGGTGCCGTGCACGGTCGCGATCACGTTCGTCGTGATGAAGGCGGCGGGGCTCTCGTTCAACATGATGACGCTCGGCGGTCTGGCCGCGGGAATCGGACTTTTCATCGACGACGCGATCGTGATGATCGAGGCGATTCATCGCGAGCTGTCTGGCGGGCAATCGACCGAGAACGCGGTGTCGAGCGCGCTGGCAACGCTTGGCCGCCCGCTGCTCGCATCGACGATGACGGTGATCGTGGTGTTCGCGCCGTTGATCTTTATTTCGGGCGTCACCGGAGTTTTCTTCCGCTCGCTGGCGGCGACGCTCGGCGGCGGACTCGCGATTTCGCTGGTGCTCGCGATCTACTTCACGCCCGCGATCGAACTTGTGCTGAGCCGCTTCCGCGGACACGCGCGCGCGTCGGGCCGCATCTACGGACTGGTGCAATCGGCGTACCTCGCGACGCTGCGGCCATTTGTGCGGGTGCCGTGGTTGGCTCTAGTCGGCGCGATCGTTTCGATCGGGATCGCGATCGTTGCTTATCGCGACGTCGGCACGGACTACCTGCCGCCGCTCGACGAAGGCGCATTCATCCTCGACTACATCACGCCGCCGCCGAGCACGATGGACGACACGACGGCGCTGCTCGATTCGATTCAATCGGTGCTGAAGACCACGCCGGAAGTGGCGGCGTTCGGACGGCGGACCGGCACGCAACTGGGATTTTTTCTGACGGAGTCGAATCGCGGCGACATCTCGGTGCGGCTGAAGCGCGATCGCAAACGCGACATCGACGCGGTGATGGAATCGGTGCGCAGCCGGATTCTCAACACGGTACCGGGGGTCACGGTCGAGTTCTCGCAAGTGCTGCAGGACCTGATCGGCGATCTTTCCGGCGTGCCCGAACCGATCGAAGTCAAAGTGTTCGGGCTCGACAAGCAGACGATCGAAGCGACCGCGCAACAGGTCGCCGCGCGCCTCAGAAAGATTAATGGGCTGGTCGATGTGTTCGACGGAATCGTGATGAGCATCCCGGAGCAGGAGGTCGTGGTCGATAACACGTCGGCGGCGCGCTACGGACTTACGGCGGAGGACATCAGCCAGGCGCTGGAAATCGTGGTGCGGGGCACCGTCGCGACCAGCGTGCTGTCGGGCGAGCGGCTGCTCGGCGTGCGCGTGCGATACCCCGAATCGTTTCAAAGCAACAACGCGACGATGTCCGAAGTGATTCTGAAATCGCCGAGCAACGCGCGCGTGCCGTTGGCGTCGGTGACGAAGCTCAACTTTGTCGGCGAGCGGAGCCAGATTGCGCGCGAGCGGCAACGCGCGGTGGTGCACGTAACGGCGCGGCTTGCGGGAATCGATCTCGGCAGCGCGATGGCGCAAGTCCAGCAGCGCCTCGCCACGCTGCCGCTGCCGGCCGGAGTGTCGCTCGAATACGGCGGGCTGTACGCGCAGCAGCAGCAATCATTTCGCGAACTGGAAATCGTGCTGGTCACTGGCACGGTCATGATGTTTCTCGTTCTGGTCTGGGAGTTCGCGCGGCTGACGCCGGCGCTAGCATGCCTGATCGCGGCGATCTCGTGCCTCGCAGGGAGTTTCATCGCGCTCGATGTGACGGGCGTCACGCTCAACATCGCGTCGTTCATGGGAATCATCATGGTCGCCGGCATCACGGCGAAGAACGGGATCCTGTTGCTCGATCACGCGGAGCGCGAAGTTGGTTCGGGGGCGCCGCCGCGCGAGGCGATCATGAACGCGGCGCGGATGCGGCTGCGTCCGATCCTGATGACGACGCTGGCGACGGCGGCGGGTTTGTTTCCGCTCGCGCTGGGATTTGGCGCGGGGGCGAAGGTGCAGCAGCCGTTGGCGATTGCGGTGATCGGCGGGCTCGCATTTGCGATGCTGCTATCGACGGCGCTCGCGGGCGGGATCTATCTGATCGGGACGCGGCGGGGTCGCGAATCTGCGACTGCGAGCGCATAGCGTTTCCGGTTTTCAGAAACGTCGCGGCACATCCGTTGCTGTGATTGTGGTCTAGGTTTAAGATGGCGGTTCCATCCATCTCGAAAGTGCCGAGGTGGCGAAATGGCAGACGCAGAGGACTCAAAATCCTCCGTCCGTAAGGATGTGCGGGTTCAAGTCCCGCCCTCGGCACCAACAATCTCTGCACAACCCAACGGCGCCAAATAGTTGGGACCGATTTCTACTGATTGCGCATCAGCAGCAGAGAGCCACGCGAGGCAAGGACGCTTTCGCGCGCGATCGCCGCTGACGAATAGAATTGTATGACGAAGCAAGCACACTGCTATTGGAAGTGCCCAAGGTGTTTTTCTTGCTCCACTTCATTGTTCCAAGCATCGCTGATGGTAGTATTGACCTGAGTGGTGTAGCGGTTCGCTACATACAATCCGTAGTTAAGCCAGTCGAAATCGTCAGCGAACTTTCGGAGATCGTTGCAGTCAATATTGAGCGACACTACTGGCACATCGGATGTAGGCAAGTCGGTTCCAAACTCGCTCCTTTTATTCTCCCCGGGTCCTACCAAAAGAGCTTGGATCGTTCTCAGTCTTTGGTCGCAATATGCAATCCGGTGGGACGCCTTCATGATCGGGTAAACGTTTGCACGAAGATAAGAAGCCTGGTCCGCGAAGATCGTAAATGAAAGGGAATCGGTGGCAGGAGTAAGATTGAGGCTCTTCAAACTTTCGCCAATTCCGAGGCTTTTGGAAAGAATCGCATTCGCCGCCTCGGCTGTAACTTTCCCGTCAGGAGGGCACGGCGGGTAGGATTCGCAGGAGCAGAACACCAGCGGTACAAGGGCGAGCAGCAAAGTAAACCGGAGTGCGAAGAGTTGGTTTTTGATGATCTTTCTCCAATCGGTCACTGCCCTACGGACTTCCCGCCCCGAAGGCCTCATAAACGCGACGCAGTTCCCCGGAAAAGATTTCCTCGTTAGAAGCAGACCGCGGCCAGCCGCATTCGTCTTTTGCGACCTCGAAGAAGCCCGGCCCAGGCTCGTTCTCTTCGTTCCATACGATCACGGAGAGCATACCCAACCTCTCACGGTGCGTATCAATCGAGACGCAGCCGAGAATCCGCCAAAGGATCTGCTGCCCTTGTATTTCTTGTGGTAAAGTCGGCATTTGGCGAAGCAGTTCGATGTACCTGAGGTGCCCGCCGCTGGGGTTCTCATGAACGATACGCTCAAGGATTCGTCGTGACCGTTCAATCTCTGGCGTATAGTCGCGCCTCGTGCAGGCTTCCCAGCTCATTTTTCTACTCCCTAGCAGCTACGGGCATAACGGAGCGGTTGCGAAGAGATCATCTACCATTCTTATCCGCTCCGCCAGCAATAAGCCGAAGCGCCCAACAGACCCGAGCCGGTGCAGAGGCCTCGCGGCGTCTTGCGAATCGGACGGCATTCCAATTTATCCGTTGTATATCTTCTGAATTGAGAGAGGTGGGAATTGCGCGTGCGGATCGAAAAATGGGGTAACAGCCTGAGGGTTCAGATCCCGAAAGCCGTGGCCAAGAAAGTCGGGCTATACGAGGGGGCTAATGTCGACGTGAGAGTCTCCGGACGCAATCTCGTCCTTGCTCCGGTTCATCCCGAGTACAGCCTTGAGGAGCTGGTCGCGGGGATCACACCTAAGAACCGTCATCGGGAAACTAACTGGGGCGCACCGGCCGGTAACGAGATCTGGTGAGCGCCGTTCGGGGGCGGTTGGCAATTGGCATCGGACGCGGCTATTGAGAGAGACCAGTAAATCGAGGCATGACAGAGAATCGAGGCTCGAACATCTGAGTCGTGGGACAGAAATAATCGCGGAGAAGAATCATGGGTAAACTCGACAAGAAAGTTGCAGTAATCACCGGCGCGGCGAGCGGGATCGGGCGCGCCACCGCGATCAGGTTCGCCGGCGAAGGCGCCGCGGTCGTGATCGCGGACCTCAATCGCGAGGGCGGCGAGGCCGCGGTGCGCGATTGCCGGGAGAACGGCGGCAGCGCGGTGTTCCAGCTCGCCGACGTGTCGAGCGAGGAGGATATCAAGGGCGCGGTTGATCGCGCGGTCAAGGAATTCGGGCGGCTCGATATCATCTACAATAACGCGGGACTGGGCGGCGCGGTCGGCCCGCTCGAAAAGACCAGCGCGGAAAACTGGGACCGCAGCTTCTCGATTCTGCTGCGCGCGGTGTTCCTCGGGATCAAACACGCGACGCCTGAGATGCGCAAGCAGGGCGGCGGCTCGATCATCTCGACCGCCTCGATTGCGGGAATCCGCGGCGCGGCCGGACTGCACGCATACTGCGCGGCCAAGGCGGGCGTGATCAGTCTCAGCCGCTCGGCTGCGATCGAGCTGGCGAAGGACAAGATTCGCGTCAATTGCATCTGCCCCGGACTTATCGCGACGCCGCTGACTTACAATCGCATCCCGGGCGGGGAGCAGACCGCGACGCAATTGTTCGCGGCGTTCCAGCCGTGGCCGCGCGCGGGACGTCCGGAGGATATCGCGGCGATGGCGCTGTTCCTCGCGAGCGATGACTCGGAGTTCGTCAGCGGACAGGCGATGGTGGTCGATGGCGCGGTGACGTCGGGGATGGTCGGCGGCAACCTGCCGCAAGCTCAGAGCGGGACGTCGATCCTCGACGACGAGTGGTCGGGGCCGTCGTTCCAGATGAAGCGACCGTCTTAATTTCAGATTGAGAAGCCATTCTGAGTGGCGCGCGGGAAGGCAAGTGAAATGAACTACGGGCGGATTAAGGTCGAGCCGCTGGCGCCGACGATCGGCGGTGAGATTTCGGGTGTCGATTTGGCATCGCCGCTCGACCGGGGCCTCTTTGCGGAGATTCATGCGGCGCTGCTCGATCGCAAGGTAATTTTTTTTCGCGATCAGGACATCACGGCGCAACAGCATATGGCATTCGCGCGCAACTTCGGCGAGTTGGAAGTACATCCGTTCGCGACGCCGTCGCATATCCCCGAGATGATGGTGATTGCGCATGGGGAAAAAAACCGCGGCAACGAGAACGTCTGGCATAGCGACGTGACGTTTCGGCTGAGACCCGCGATGGGCTCGGTGCTGCGCGGCGTCGAGATGCCGGCGGTCGGGGGCGACACGCTGTTTGCGGACATGAATGCCGCGTACGAGGGGCTGTCGGCGTCGATGCAGCGGATGCTAGGCGAGTTGACGGCGATTCATGATTTCCAGCGCACGTTCGGGCGCGGGATGTCGGCCGAGAAGTTGCAGGAGATGCGCCGCGAGCATCCACCAGCGGAGCATCCGGTGATTCGGACTCATCCTGAGACGGGACTTAAGTCGGTGTACGTCAACCGGCTATTCACTTCGCATATCGTCGGGATGAACAAGGATGAGAGCACGCGGCTGCTGGAATTTCTGTACTCGCTCGCGAGCATCCCAGAGTACCAGGTGCGGTTTAAGTGGCGGAACAATTCGATCGCGTTCTGGGACAATCGCGCGGTGCAGCATTACGCGGTGTCGGACTACTATCCGCAGCGGCGGGTGGTCAATCGATTTACGATAATCGGCGATAAGCCGGTGTAGGTGCTAGCGGCCCATCTGTAAGAGGTCGTCGCCAGCCCATCCTTCTTTCAGCGGTACCATGAAGTAGGGGGTGAGCTTCATCTTGCGAAACATCCAGTGGCCGTTTTGTTTTACGTACTCGTCATCGTAGCGCGCGGCGACGACATAGCTCTCGCCGTTGTACACGGGCTTGGCCTCCAGGTAGGCGTAGCCATCGGCGGTGTCGCCGTGGAGCCTTATCACGTGATTGTGGATGAACTGCTTAACGCGGTAGAGGCGGCGCCGCGGCGGTTCGCCGGTCTTTGAAGGAGTGCCCGCGAGACCGGAGAAGAAGCTATTGATCTGTTCGCGTCCTTTAGCGTTGCCTAAGTGCCCGAACTCCAGCTCGCCGTCTTCGGTGAAGAGATCGGAGATGTCGGCCATCTTCGCTTCGTTGATGCATTCGTGGTAGCGGAAGCGCAGATCGCGGATCGCGTCGCGCTCAGATAGTTCGAGCACCTTAGCCTCGAGTTCCCGCACTCTCGCTTCCAGGTCGGTTGCCATCGCAGGCTCCTTAGAGATCCATCTATCGCGCGTGATGATTTTCACCGTTAATGCAGCGGGGCGCGATTTACAAGTTGTGCTGAGGTTCGATTTGACAGGCGAAAAGCGGGCGCGTAGCGTTAGTTGCAATTTGCAACTGCGCTGAATCTCCCGCGGTCGGAGCCGAGGAAAACAATCATGTCGAAGTCAGTCGCGTTGATCACAGGCGTTGGACCCGGAACCGGGGCGGCGCTCGCACGTCGGTTCTCGGAAGGCGGTTACGCGGTCGCGATGCTGGCGCGCAACCGCGAACGTTTGTCGGCGCTCGAGCGAGAAATTGCGAATGCGCGCGGATATCCGTGCGACGTCACGGATGAGCTGCAACTGGATAGCACGATCGCGGCGGTCCGCGCGGAGATGGGCACGCCGTCGGTACTGATCCACAACGCGGTCGGCGGCGCGTTCGGCAATTTCCTCGAGATCGATCCGCAGGTGCTGAACCGCAACTTCCAGGTGAACACGATGAGCCTGCTATACCTCGCGCGGCGGCTTCNNGGCCGCGATGATTGAAGCAGGCAAGGGCGTCGTCATCGCGAGCGGCAATACGTCGGCGCTGCGCGGCAAGGCCAACTTTGCCGGCTTCGCGCCGACCAAGGCGGCGCAGCGCGTTCTGGCGGAAGCGATCGCGCGTGAGCTTGGTCCCAAAGGGATTCATGTTGCGTATGTGGTGATCGACGCGGTGATCGATCTGGCGTGGACGCGCAAGATGCGGCCCGATGCGCCCGATGAGTACTTCATCAAGCCGGCGGCGATCGCGGACGAGATTTGGCACGTCGCGCATCAGGAGCGTAGTGCATGGTCATTCAATGTCGAAGTCAGGCCATTCGGCGAAACCTGGTGATGCGTAGGAAGTCTTATGAGCGATCTTCGGATTTTCTCTTATCTGCCCAATCCGCGAATCTGGAAGGCGACGATTGCCGCGCGGCTATGCGGCGTTGCGGTCGAAGTGATCGGCGCCTCGCCGCGCGAGCTGCAGAACTGGCTTTGGGATTTCGACGCACATCCGCTTTCGACTGACGAGCGTGAAGGTTCGAACGATGCTCGTGTGGGAAAAGTTGGCTTCAAGGGAGGGCGTCTTTATAAGACTGATGCGTTCCTCGAGGCGCATCCGTTCGGGACCGTACCGGCGGCGTTCAGCCCCGATGGCAAGACCGGGATTTTTGAATCCAACAGTATCATGCGGGCGGTCGCGCGGATCGGGCATAGCAGGGTTCCGCTCTACGGCATCGACGCGTATGAGGCGTCGCGAATCGACAGCTTTCTCGACGCGAGCCTGGTCTTCGCCCGCGATGCGCAGACCTATCTGCTTTCGCTAGCTAGCGTGACGAGCGAGGTCCACGCGCGAACGGCTGAGTCATTCGCGACTTACATGACAGGTATCGAGCAGGCACTATCACCTGATCGCGAGTTCCTAGTCGGCGACAGCATCACGCTTGCAGACATCTGTTACGTAGCAGAGTTATGCTTGTTCTCGAACGAGAAGACGCGAGCCGGCACGCTCGCGGAAAAGGGACTCAAACCGATTCTGCATACGCAAATAGGGAGCGAATACCCGCGCGCGATCGCTCACTTCGCGAGACTTAGTAAGCATCCCGCGTTTGCGCCGGACGTGGAGCCATACTTACGAAAGCTCGAGGCTGCTCAGAGAGAGTGATTGGCATTCAGATGGAGTCGCGCTGCGCGGCCGCTTCGCAAGTCTTCGCGAACCGATCCATGAAGTCGGGCGCGCACGCGTCCTTTTCACTGAAGTTAGCGACCGCCATGAAACTCTTGAGCTTGAGATCCTCGATCAGCGGATGCGCGGGGTCGTAGCCGCGCGGCGGCCGCGCGAGACGGCTGCCCTCTAACTGGCAATGCTTCTTGAATGCGGGTAACGAAATGCTCCTGGTCCACTGCTGCGAATGCGCCGCGATCGCGTCTCTGATCTTCGTCGCACTATCGGGCATGTAGAGCCCACCGCCGACGAACACCTGTCCCGGAGCGAGCGTTGAATAGCCGGCTTGGCTGCGGCGCTGAAGGCCGGTAGTTTTGTCTATCCTATGGGACTCTCGACAAATCACGAAAAACATAGTGCGTCGGATATCACGGTGCGCGAGATTCGCGAGGCCGCTACTCGGATCAAGGGTTATGTGCGGCGGACGCCGCTGATGGCGTGCAGTCCAGTGCGCGATGCGGCAAAGGCCGCCGAGCTTTTGCAACTGAAGCTCGAATGCCTGCAAGTGACGGGATCGTTCAAGGCGCGCGGCGCGGTCAACAAGCTCAAATCGCTCACGCCGGAGGCGACGGCGCGCGGAATAATCACGGCGTCGGGAGGCAATCACGGTTTGGCAGTAGCCTATGCCGGGCGGATCGCAAACGTGCCGGCAACGATCTACCTGCCCATTACGGTGAGCGAGGAAAAGATCCACAAACTCCAGCGCTGGAATGCGCGACTGGTGGTCGAAGGAGCGAGCTGGGACGACAGCAATCGCGTCGCGCTGGCGGTGGCCGAACGCGAAGGGCTCGCGTACTTCCATCCGTTTGCGGATCCGGTGATCATCGCCGGCCAAGGCACGATCGGGCTGGAAATTCTCGAAGACGCGCCGGAGATTGACACGATCGTGGTGGCGATCGGCGGCGGCGGCCTGATTTCCGGAATCGCGATCGCGGCGCACGCGATACGGCCGGAGATCAAGATTATCGGCGTCGAGCCGGTCGGTGCGGCGACGGTTTACAAGAGCCTCAAGGCGGGACATCGGATCGAACTCGAGAAGATCGAAACGGCGGCTGGTCCGCTTGGCGCGCGCGCGAGTGAGGAATTGAATCTCGACCTGGTGCGGCAGCATGTCGCGGAAATTTTCCTGGTCACGGATGACGAAATGAGAAACGCGGCGCGATGGCTGTGGTTCGAATTGGGCATCGCGGCGGAACTGGCAGGAGCGGCGGCGGTCGCATCGATACTTAGCGGACACTACCGGCCGTCGGAAGGCGAGCGGGTGTGCGCGGTAGTGTGTGGCGCAGGCACCGACGGAATCGATGCTTGAAAAATCTCGGGCATATCGGAATCGTCGCGGTGAGCGCGGAAGGCGCGGCGCTCTGCTATCGGACGATTTGCGCGGAAGGCGCCGAGATGATCGGCCGGCATATGCATCCTGAGGTGTCGATGCATACTTTTCCGCTCGGCGAATATATGCGGCAAATGGACGCAGGGCGCTGGAATGAAGTAGCCGACATGATGCTCGAATCGTCGCGAAAGCTGGCGACTTGCGGCGCCGATTTTCTGATTTGTCCGGACAATACCGCGCATCAGGCGATGGACTTTTTCGGGGAGCGTTCACCGCGGCCGTGGCTGCATATCGCGAAGGAAGTAGCTCGGGTCGCGGCGGAGGGCGGCTTCAAGCGGGTCGGAGTGCTCGGCACAAACTACTTGATGGAGGGTCCGGTTTACCCATCCAAGCTCGCGGCGCGTGGAATCGCGCACGAAATTCCTACCCCCGACGACCGCCGCCGGATCAATCAGATCATTTTCGATGACTTGGTGTATGGACGTTTCGAGCAGCCGGCGCGGGCTTATTACGCGGACGTGATCGCGCATCTGAAGGATCGCGGATGCGACGCGGTCGCGCTGGCGTGCACGGAGATTCCGCTGCTGATCGGTGCGGATGACTCGCCGCTGCCAATTCTCGATTCGACGCGCATCGTTGCGCGAGCTGCGCTTCGCGAAGCGATATCGGGGGCGGCGCACAAATAATCGTCGCGGTAGAAGCCTCGAGCCCGATCCCGCGTAACAGTATTTCTAACATTCTTGAAATTTTTACCGATCTCATATTGATGCGGCTTCGGGAGTGGTGCAGGCCATTGCGCCGTTGTAAAGGAATTGTGGTTTGGTCCTGAACTTGCGTTGCATCATTGGCGGATCGAATGGGGAACGAATGATATCGGAGAGTCTGCACAAACATTTCTATCCCGACCAATCGCGCGATGGGGCGGCGGCTTTTTATGGCTGGATTCGGCAGCACACGACTCCGGAGACGGTGCTGTTAAATCTCGGCGCGGGGCCGGCGGCCAATCGTGCGCCGATTCGCGTGTTCAAGGGCGAGGTCGCGCGGGTAGTGGGCGCCGATATCGATCCCGCGGTGAAGTGCAATCCTGAGTTGGACGAAGCGTACGTGATCAAGGATGGCCGGTTGCCCTTTCCCGATCGAACCTTCGACGTGGTGGTGAGCGACTGGGTGCTGGAGCACGTGGAGAGTCCCGAAAAATTCCTGGGCGAAGTGCGGCGGGTGCTGAAGAAAGGCGGCTCGTTTTTCTTTCGCACGCCCAACAAGTACCACTACGTCGGATTGATCGCGCGCGCGACGCCGGATTGGTTCCACAAGCTGGTGGCGAATCGGGCGCGCGGCTATCCGCCCGGCGAACATGAGCCGTGGCCCACCTATTACCGTTTGAACTCGCGCGCGGCGGTCGAGGAAGAGGGGCGAAAAGCCGGCTTCGACCGGATCGAAATCAAGATGTGGGAGTACGAGCCCGCGTACCTGGTTTTCAACGCGATACCGTTTCTGATTGGGGTCGCATACGAACGCGCGGTCAATCGAACCGAGGCGCTGTCGGGGCTGCGCGCGTGCATCATTGGACACATGGTGCGTCGCGACTGAATCAGGACAGGTGGCGAAGCACCACCATCGCGTGGCCGGCGACGTGAACCTGCTGCGAGTCGGCGTAAACCTTCCGCACCTGTTCAGGAACGGGCCGCGCGGTATCGAGAATCATGATCCAGCGTTGACCCCAAGCCTTGACCGGCAACCGGAATTCCATCGGTTCGCGATACGAATTGAAAATCAGGAAGAAGCTGTCGTCGGTGGGAATCTGGCCGGTCGAATCGCGCTCCCTGATACCGCGGCCGAAGACAAACATGCCGAGCGTCTTGGCGTAGCCGACGCCCCAATCCTGCGGGGTCATCTCGGCGCCGTCGGGCCGGAACCACGCGAGGTCGCTCAAGTGCGCACCTTTGGGCGGCTTGCCGGTGAACCATCCGCGGCGGCGAAAAATCGGATGCTCGCGGCGGAGTTGAATGACGCGGCGGGTGAAATCGATCAGGCTCGAATCGGCGCTCTCCCAATCGATCCAGGTGAGAGCGCTATCATGGCAGTAGGCGTTGTTGTTGCCGTGTTGCGAGCGGCCGAGTTCGTCGCCACCGAGGAGCATCGGCACGCCCTGCGAGAGGAAAAGCGTGGCGAGAAAGTTGCGCTTCTGCCGCTCGCGAATCGCAAGGACGGTGGGATCGACGGTGGGACCTTCAACGCCGCAATTCCACGATCGGTTATCGTCCACGCCGTCACGGTTTCCCTCGCCGTTCGCCTCGTTATGCTTCTCGTTGTACGCGACCAAGTCGGCGAGTGTGAATCCGTCATGCGCGGTGACGAAATTGATACTCGCGAGCGGCGAACGTCCGCTGGACTGGTAGAGATCCGAGCTGCCGGTGACGCGCGACGCGAACTCGCCCATCGTGTCGGCGGCGCCGCGCCAGAAATCGCGCACGCCGTCGCGATACTTGGCGTTCCATTCCCGCCAATTGACCGGAAAATTCGCGACGCGATAGCCGCCCTCGCCGAGATCCCATGGCTCGGCGATCAGCTTCACCCTGGACAGCACCGGGTCCTGGCCAATCGCGGCAAGGAACGGGCTCGCACCGAATTCTCCGCGCGAACCGCGCGCGAGCGTGGTGGCAAGGTCGAAGCGAAACCCGTCGACGTGCATCTCGAGCACCCAATAACGCAGACTGTCCATCACGAGTTGCAGCACCCGCGGATGAACCATGTTGAGCGAGTTGCCAGTGCCGGTGAAATCTTCGGTCAGGCGGGGATCGTCGGCGCGCAGCCGGTAATACGCGGCGTTGTCGATGCCGCGAAAACAGATCGTCGGTCCGGTCTCGTTGCCTTCGCCGGTATGGTTGTACACCACGTCGAGAATCACTTCGATTCCGGCGCGATGAAACGCCTGCACCATCGCTTTGAATTCCGCGATCGGCGACGTCTTCTCGCGCCGGGACGTGAAGCGAACCGCCGGTGCGAAATACCCAATCGTGTTGTATCCCCAATAGTTAGTCAGCCCGGCCGCGAACGGCGACGGCTCCGGAGCGGTTTGATGGACGGGTAACAATTCGATCGCGGTTACGCCGAGCGCGGCGAGGTGCTGAATCACAGCGGGCGCCGCGAGGCCAAGGTAGGTGCCACGAAGATCCTCGGGGACCTCGCGATGCAGTGCGGTCATGCCTTTGAGGTGCGCCTCGTAAATGATCGTGTCAGCCCACTGAGTCGCGGGGCTGCGATCGCCGTCCCAATCGTAAGTCGTATCGACGACGATGCATTTGGGCATCGCCGGGGCGCTATCGGAAGTGCTGGGACGATTCGCGGCCCGTGCGCCGCCGATGCGATAGCCGAGCATCGAGTCGTTCCATACGGGCTCGCGATCGATCATGCGGGCGTAAGGGTCGAGCAACAGCTTGGCCGGATTGTAGCGATGCCCAGCGGCGGGATCGTAAGGTCCGCTCAGGCGATAGCCGTAACGCTGGCCGGGTCGAAGGCCGGGCAGGTAGGCGTGCCAAACGTGCTCAGTGCATTCGACAAACCGGATTCGGCCGGTCTCGGCGTCGGGCGTGGCGTCATCGTAAAGGCAGAGAGTCACGCCGGTCGCGTGCTCGGAAAAAATCGCGAAGTTGACCCCCTTGCCGTCCCAGGTCGCTCCCAATGGAGACGGCACACCGGGCAAGCTTTCAACGTTTGATTTCGGCATTTGTAGTGGGTCCGGAACGGAGCACGAAACTAATGGCAAGACGCTGAAGGTATGACAACAGGTCGATATCGAGTTGGCGCCATCTTCAAGCGCGGAGGTTGCGTGGGAAGCCGATAATCGCGATACGATGCGGTCGAAGGATATGAAGACCGTCGATTTCTATTTTGATTTTTCGAGCACCAATAGTTATTTCGCGGCGTTTCTGCTGCCCGAAATTTGCGAGCGCGCGGGCGCGCGGGTCAATTGGATGCCGGCGCATTTCGCTGCGCTGTTTCGTGGGACCGGATTCGACGTGATGGCGATGACGCCGCAGAAGGCGCGCTATTTATGGCGCGATCACGCGCGCTATGCCGAGGCTACCGGATTGCCGTTCAAACGGCCCAGCCGTTTCCCGATGAAGACGTCCAGCGCATTGCGAATGGTGCTGGCCGCTGGCGATAGCGCCGACGCCGATACCGACGCAACGGTGCGCGAGCGATCGAAGGGCGCGCTCTCGCAGGCAATCATGCGGGCATACTGGGAGCGCGATGAAGACATCAGCAATCGCGAGGTGCTGATAGCGATCGCGTCGCAAGCAGGATTCGATGGCGCTGCACTGATCGACGCGGCCGATAAGCCCGCGATTCGTGACCAACTTGCCACAGTTACGGATCAGGCAATCGCGCTCGGAGTGTTTGGCGCGCCGACTTTTTTCGTCGGCAGCGAGATGTTCTGGGGCAAGGACCGGCTCGATTTTGTCGAGCGCTACCTCAAGCGATAGCCGCGCGTTTCGGATCGAGTCGAGTCAGGTCGAGTCTCGACGCCTGGCTATCTAAAGATATTAAAAGAAACGGGTTTTCGTCTTTTTTCTGCCTCGAGAGCGCGGGCTGCGGCCTCGTTACATGACGGCGAGCGGCGCCTCATGTGTCGGATTGTCATAAAAATGACCTTACAGTTCGTAACTAAAAGCTTGACACAATGTAGGCAAAGTGAAACATAACGCGGATGGCGGGTTCGGTAACGGCGATATCGCTTCATGAAACTCTCAGCGGCGGTGATGCGAACGATCGTATCGCTGGGCTGGAGTTGCGGCCGTTGCCGTGGCCCGAGTGCACGACGCCGTGCGATGAGGCGCATCGTCCGCATGCTCATCGATGCGTCCATTGCGACATTAGGTTCGAGTGCGGCGGACCCGATCAGACTGGTGAGTGCGCTCCGCTCTGCCCGCCATGCCTGTGGGTGGAATTGGGCTCGCAGCTCAGGATGTATCACTCGATGTTCGATGCGATCAGCCGGCGCCGGCGCAAGATCGCGCGTCAGATCGGTGACGACGCTTGCCGCGCGGCGCAAACGCGGCGGCGCGCAATTGTTCGGGAACAACATCTACTGGTGGGACTTGGCGGGATCGTGCTCCAGCGGAGCGGAGAGAGTTCAAACAATTCGGTAGGAGCATCTCGCAGCACGCCTGCGAGTGAGGATTTTGAGAACCGTCCGCGATAACGGTCGAGGCAAGGAAGCAAAGGGAGGTTCCAGGTCGATGTCGAAAGTGAAGTTTGGTCAGCTGATCCGCGAGCGCCGGCGTCAGAGCGATCTGACACAAGAGCAAGTGGCCCGTCAGGTTGGGACCTCGACGCCATACGTGGGGCACCTGGAAGCCGGCAAGCGACATCCTTCGAATGAGATAGTCGCGCGGCTGGCTGATGCGCTCGGTCTGGATCGCCGGGAGCTTTTCTTGCTGGCCAACCCTCACGCGAACGCGCTGTTCAACCCGCCCAACCACGAGCAAGTGAATTCGGCTTGGGACGTATTCCGCAACGATGGAAACTTGCTCCGACTCCACAAGGTCAGTGACAAGGAAATGAACATGCTCTCGCAGGTGGCGCTGCTGGGCGATGTCAGGAGTTCGCGGGACTTTATCTACATCCTGAATACCGTTCGCCAGGCGTTGCTGGCCTAGGAGGAACGGAGGCGTGGGCGTGTTGAAAAACTGCGCGAGTCATGACTTGATGAGTTGCAAAGTTGCATCGTTGCACACACTACGCGCTAGGAATGGTAGGTTAGCCGTGGTGGCACCCTACAGGATGTTTGGCACTCGTTATGCGCGCATCCTGGAAAAGTTTGACTAGGTTAGGAAAAAAGTATCAATCACCCTTGCGAATGTAGTAGCTTTTGCACCGTATCGAGGATTACGCCGGCCTTATGGTGAGTCTATGAGCGCAGCGTTGATGTCAATACCGATCGCCGCCAGGCGATCCGCGCGCGACCCCGAGGCGCTGGTCACTCGCGAAGTTGACTACCTCGTTTCGAGATTGCTCAGTGAAATAAAAGTCCCGTTCGGATCGGTCAGCTCGCGAGTACTCAATCAGCTTTCCGATCTAAAGCGAATTCTCTCGGCGGACTATATGGAAGTGCCGGGCCTTCCGCCGAAGCCTTTGCTGAAGGAACTGGCGCATCTGGTCGAGACCGATATCAAGTCGTACACCGTGAAGTGGAAGAGCATGCTGCGCGATGACGGCGACGGCCTGCAGTTGCGCGGGCATCTCGGTAAGATGTTCGGACCTCGCGAGTTGGAAGTGCGCGCCGAGCCATATACCAAAGGTGCGGGCCTCGCACTGCGGGGATTTTTCTGCCGGGCAAACCTGGGCGAGAAGAGCAAGTTCGTGATTTTCGTGAACACCGCTCATCATCCGGGCGCGGTGGCCGCGACTTTTGGCCACGAACTAGGTCATTACATCTACGGCTCGTTGGTTGGAGAAAAGGCTACCATGACCGCGTTCATGGAAGGCGCCTTCGCGAATCATCTGGTCGAAGAGGATGAACTGTTCGCGGACAGTCTGGTGGCGTTGTCGGCCTACAGCCAGGAGCAGATGAAAGGGATCGGCACGGTCACGAACGTGAAGCCGGGATCTTCGGACGATCTCTTCAACATAATCAAATCGGCCTACAGCCTGATCGGCCGGGGATACAATCTCGATTTCACAAAGGGCAAGATGGCGGCGGCCTGTCGCGTGCGCTACCTGACGTCGATGACACACTTCTTCAAGCTGCGCTGCGCGCTCTATCACTCGGCGGGGCTGTAAGAAGCGCAGAACGTTTTCGTCAATATACGAAGCAAAACGCCCGCCGGCATCGCAGCCGACGGGCGTTTCGATTTTCGACACAGCTAGAGGGCGGCGAACAGCGCGTTGAACAGGGTCGCGGCACGACCGTCGATGAGTGCGTCGGCACCCATCTGATTCATCGTGTAGCCGAAGCTGGCGCGCGCGTCGGGATCGGCGAATCCAATCGAGCCGCCTGCGCCAGGATGACCGAAGGTGTGCGGATTCGGACCGATCGGCGTCTCCGGCTGGGTCAGAGCGAAGCCGAGGCCCCAGCGAGTGACGGCTCCAAGCACGGCGTCAACACCATAGGACTGTTCGGTGTAACCACGCTTGATGCTGTCGGGAGTGAGCACGCGGTATCCATTCAATGAGCCGCCGGTAGCAAGCGCGCCATACAAAGTCGCGAGCGCCCGCGCAGTCGCATGACCGTTAGCGGCCGGAATTTCGGCACCGCGCCATTCGCGACTGTTGATCAGGCTCGCATCGACGACCGGACGTGGATTCGCGATCGCCTTGAAGGTCACGCCTTCGGGATCCGCGGCCATCTCGCCGAGCACGTTGGGCGCATTCGCAGGCGGCGGGGGCGCATCGATCAGGTCGGCGATGCGCGGATCGAAGCTGGCGTCGACGCCAATGTGAATATCGAGATTGAGCGGCGCGGCTAGTTCATCGCGAAGGTAGGTGCCGGGGGTCTTGCCGGTGATGCGTCGAATCACCTCGCCGACCAGATAGCCAAAGGTGATCGCGTGATAGCCGTGCTTCGAGCCGGGCTCCCACCAAGGTTCCTGCGCGGCCAGCGCGGCGCACATCACGGGCCAATTCCAATAGGCGTCGGCAGGGAGTTGCTTCCGAACGGCTGGCACGCCGGCGCGATGATTCAGCAAATAGCTGACGGGGATTTTCGCCTTGCCGGCCTGCGCGAACTCGGGCCAGTACTTCGCGACGGGCGCATCGAGATCGAGTTTTCCCTGATCGATCAGCCGATGCGCGCAAATTGCAGTGATACCCTTGGTGGTCGAATAGACGTTGACCAGCGTGTCGCGATTCCACGGACGCGTCTTTGCCTTGTTGGCGTGCCCGGCCCAGAGATCGAGCACCGGTTTGCCATCGACGGTTGCAGCAACGGCCGCGCCAACTTCGAGTCCTTTGCCGAAATTATCCTCGAAGACCTGCTTGACCTGCTTGAATTTTGGATCGCAGGTACCTTGCGCCTGAATGCCCATGCTCCGAACCTCCGACGGCGCTAAAGAGATGCGTAAACGGCGTCGATCAGAGCAGTCGCGCGCGGATCGATCAGCAGGCTCGCCTGCATCCGGTTCATCGCGTAGCCGAAGCCGATTTTCGCTTCGGGATCGGCGTATCCGAGCGAACCGCCGGCGCCAGGATGGCCGAAGGATTTCGGATTGGGCCCGAGCGATGCACCGGGCTGCGACATCATGAAGCCGAGCGAGAAGCGGGTGCTCAAGACCAGCACGGCGTCGGAGCCGATCGATTGTTCGATCGAGCATCGCGCGATGGCGTCTTTGGACATCACGTGAACGCCGTCGAGATCGCCGCCGTGTGCGAGCGCACCATAGATTCGCGCCAATGAGAGCGCGGTGCCGTGGCCATTGGCGGCAGGAATCTCCGCGCCGCGCCATGCGCGCGAGTTCGCGACGCCGGGCTTGGACAGCACGGGCGGATTCATAAACGCCTTGGCAGTGACTGATTCGGGATATTTTGCGATATCGGCGAAGAGATTCGGCTCACCCGGCGCCGGCGGGGGCGACGGAATCAAATTGGAAACGCGTGCGTCGTCTTTGGCGTCGAGACCGATATGGAGATCGAGCTTGAGCGGGCCGGCAATTTCATCGCGCAGGTAAACGCCCGGAGTCTTGCCCGTGATGCGACGGATCACCTCGCCGACCAGCCATCCGAAAGTCAGCGCGTGATAGCCGTGCTTGGTGCCGGGCTCCCACCAGGGTTCCTGCGCGGCGAGTGCCGCGCTCATCGTATTCCAGTGGTAGAGCGCATCGTCGTCGAGCGTCTTGGCGACGGCGGGCAGTCCCGCGCGATGACTCAAGAGATAGCGCACCGGCATTTTTTCCTTGCCGGCTTGACCGAACTCGGGCCAGTAGCGAGTGACGGGCGCGTCGAGATCGAGCAGGCCCTTGTCCACCAAGCGATGCGCGCAGATCGCGGTGATGCCTTTGGTGGTGGAATAAAGATTGACCAGCGTGTCGCGGTTCCACGGCCGGGTCTTTTCCTTGTCGGAGTGGCCGCCCCACAGATCGACGACGGTCTTGCCGTCGAGGGTGACCGCAGTCGCAGCGCCGAGTTCGTTGCGCTGTTCGAAATTTTGGGCGAATGCGTCTTTGACGCGATTGAATTTCGGATCGCAGGTACCTTCGATTTTCACCGCCATAAAATTGATCTCCTTCTTTTCGAGCGCGCGCGCAGAATAGCCGCGACGAGCCTTGGTCATATCACGCAATCGAAATCCCGACCAACGGAGACACAGGTGGCGCAGCGATCAAATTCAAACGGAGCGAAATTCGGCAAGCTGAGATTCAGGCGATCGCGCCGGTGCAGCTCGAGCCGGCGTCGGCGGTGCATCCGAAACAATGCGAAGCGGTTGCGATGGCGCGATCGGCGAGTTGCTCGAGATCGTCGAGGTCCGCGATGGTGGTCGGACGCAAGCGGTTGGCGCCGAGCGGAATTTCGAGCATCTGGTTGAAATCGCAATCGTAGATCTGGCCGTCCCATCCGACGCTGACGAGACTCCGGCACATCAAACCGTCGAGCGTGGCCGGATTGAAATGGTTCACGAGCAGGCTCATGTAGGCCGCGTAGTTGCCGGTGGAATGCAACTGATGCGCGAAGCGGGCAATCGGCATGTTGGTGATGCTGAGCAGACGATCGAAAACGATACCGAAGTTGCGCGCGAGTTCGTCGCGATAGCGCGCCTCGAGTTCAGCTTGTGGCGGCGGCAGCGATGAGCCGACCGGATTGTAAACGAGATCGAGCCGCAGACGGCCGCGGCCAAAGCCGGCAGCGTTCAGTGTCCGGAGAGCGATGATGCTTTTATCGAAAACGCCCTTGCCCCGCTGACGATCGACGTTGTCGGCGGTGTAACAGGGCATCGAGCAGATGAGATCGACGTTGGTGCGGCGGTAGAAATCGACCAGCCATTTCATGCCGGGTTCGAGCGTGACCGTCAGATTGCATCGCACAATGACGCGGCGATCGAGCGCGCGGGCCTGCTCGACGATCATCGCGAAATTCGGATTCAGCTCGGGCGCGCCGCCGGTGATATCGAGCGTGTGAACGCGCGGACTCGCGGCCAGCAGCTCGATCACGCGGGTCGCTGTCGCGCGCGTCATCGACTCGGTGCGGAGCGGGCCGGCGTCGACATGGCAATGATGACAAGCCTGGTTGCAGAGCTTGCCGACGTTGACTTGCAAGATAGTTGGCGAATCGCGGCGGAGCGCCGCAATCCCGTGGCGCGCAAGGAGGTGCTCGAAGGTGTGCGCTGAATGCGCTTCGGGTGTCGCGGCCATTGGGGCAGTGTATCACGGCGGCGGTATCAGCAAGGAAGTGTTTTGTCTCGTGACGCGACCGGCGCGAAAGCGATTGGCGTTTCCTACTTTCCGGCGTTACGCTTGCGCTGCGAACGGACCTCTTACGAGATTGAAGCGAGGTAGTGATCGTGGCGACGTTGGGATTCTCTCGCGGCGATTTCGAAGTGTTTTCGATCGCGGGATTCAACGCGCGGATGGCGAAAATATACGAGCTGATCCGGCCGCGGTTGATTCGGCTGGGCAACGAATTGGCGCCCGAGCTATCGCGCAAGCTGCACCTGGAATTTTTTCCCCACGTGGCCAAGCATATGCGGCGGGCAGTGAATCCGCCGGACGAGACGTGGGCGGCGTTCGGGCCGTCGGCAAAGGGATACAAGCGGTACGGCTACCTTGCGCTGTGCATTTCGGGCGTCGGAATCCATGCGCGCGCGGTGGTGAAGCCAGAAGCGGA
The DNA here is from genome assembly GCA_003135855.1 of Deltaproteobacteria bacterium. Lineage (GTDB taxonomy): Bacteria > Desulfobacterota > Binatia > Binatales > Binataceae > Binatus. Next base: position 25,083 of record PNBD01000143.1, on the reverse strand, counting down.
TCTGCGGCCTGAGATGGGCCGGCTGATCAAAGCGAAGAGCGCTCAACTCGAGAAATCATTTCGCGGGACGCTGATTCAGGATTACAAAGGATGGGACCTTCACGCTGTGCCGGAGCAGGTGGTTGCCAGTGAGGAGTTCTTCGCGGGCCTGACAGATTCGTTGGCGAAAAAAACCGGAGGAATCGACGTCGGCTTTGGCTGGAAGGCGGGGCAAGTGCCAAGGCTCGATCGGAGCGAGGTGATCGATGCGTTCGCGGAGCTGGAGCCGCTCTATCGCGTGATTCGATCGGTCGGTTGAAAAAAGTTCGGGGCGCGAGCGCAGGACGGTCCCTCTATGAAGCAGACGGCGCAAGCATTACTGTAGGTAAATTGATCAGCCGCGGAACTCGCGAGAGTTGCCAAAACGCGGTCTGCAACAAGGGATTTCACGCATGGCGAATAAAGGTAACTGCAAAGCAAAGGATTGCGCGCGTGAGGCGGTTGGCAAGGGCTACTGCCGTCAGCACTTCCGGCTCTGGAAAGCCGGCGAGATGCCGAAGGCGCGCTATAAGACTTGCACGTTCGAGAAATGTCACAAACAGCGGTTCCGCACGAGCAGTCTGTGCCAGGAACACTTCAACGCGAAGCACGGCAAAGCTGCGGCTCCGTCCGCGGCCGTTCCGGCCGAAGCACCGGCGGCCTGACGCCATCGCCGAACGCGCTCGGCGCTTACGACTGTGGCAAACGTGATCGTAGCCGGCGCGGCAGGCCGAATGGGGCGCCTGCTGATCGCTCTTTGCGCGAAGGATCCGGCGCACAAGATTGTCGGCGCGATCGAGGTGGCCGGCAACAGCACGATCGGCGCGGATGCGGGCGAAGTCGCGGGCGTCGGCAAGCTCGGCGTGAAAATCTCCGACGATTACGCGTCAATCGCGCGGCCGGACACGGTCACGATGGACTTCACGACGGCTGTGGCTTCGATGGAGCATCTTGAGGTAGCGGCCAAAGCCGGTGCGGCGATCGTGATCGGCTCGACCGGCTTCACGCCCGAACTCGAAGCGCGCGCGAAGAAGCTCGCGCAGCAGACGCGCACGGTGATCGCGCCGAACATGAGTATCGGCGTCAACGTGCTCGCGAAGATCGTCGCGGAGGTGGCGGCAATCCTGCCGGACTTCGATGCCGAGGTGATCGAGATACATCATCGGACCAAGATCGATGCGCCAAGTGGCACCGCGATCGCGCTTGGCAAATCGATCGCAGCGGCGCGCGGGACGGACTTCGCCGAGAATGCCGTGTACGGACGCGAGGGAATCACTGGCGTGCGCCCGGATGGAAAGATCGCGGTGCTCGCGATTCGCGCAGGCGACGCGGTCGGCGATCACACTGTAATTTTCGGTGGACAGGGCGAGCGGCTGGAATTGATTCATCGCGCACAGAGCCGGGATTCGCTGGCGCGCGGCGCGATTCGCGCGGCGGCGTGGCTCGTGGGTCAGAAGCCCGGGCTCTATACGATGCGCGACGTGCTGGGGATTTAGGTTTCTTCGGCGGTCCGAACAGTTTCCAGCTGAGATGAGCGTGATCGAGAGCGTACCGAATTGAGGAGGCAATTTTCGATGGGTGTGGAACCAAGCGATGAGAAGATCGTCCGGGTCGCGTTTGGCTTCATGGCGGCCAAGACGCTGCTGAGCGCGGTCGAGCTGGGCGTGTTCACCGAGTTGGCCAAGGGAACGCTTACTCTCGACGAATGCATCGAACGCTTCCGTCTCCATCGGCGTTCGGCGCGTGATTTCCTGGACGCGCTGGTCACATTGGGGATGCTGGAGCGGCGCGAAAGCCGGTACGCGAACACGCCGGAGACCGATTATTTTCTTGATCGCGGCAAGCCGACCTACATGGGCGGCTGGCTGGAAATGTTCAACCTGCGGCTTTACCGATTCTGGGGGTCGCTGAGCGAGGGGCTGCGAACCGGTCAACCGCAGAATGAGATTAAAGGGGGCGAGGACCTGTTTGACGCCATCTATAATCAACCTGAGCGGCTGCGGGCGTTTCTGCAGTCCATGACCGGACACAGCCGGGTCGCGGCCACGGCGATCGCGCGCAAGTTCACGTGGCAGAACTACCGCAGCTTCGTCGACGTGGGCACGGCGCAGGGAGCTTTGCCGGTTGCAGTGGCGACGGCTAATCCGCATCTTGCGGGCGGCGGCTTCGATCTTCCGGTGGTACGTCCCCTCTTCGAGCAGTATGTAAGTTCGTTCGGACTGGAGCGACGACTGACGTTTTATCCGGGCGACTTCTTCAAGGATGCGCTGCCTGCGGCCGATGTGTTCGTGATGGGAATGATTCTGCACGACTGGAATCTCGA
>PNBD01000143.1:0-22711 GCA_003135855.1 Deltaproteobacteria bacterium | reverse complement strand
GGGCGGCTTCGATTACACCGGCGCCGACTGCTGCGGCTGGATGCGCGAGGCGGGTTTCAGCCAGACCAGAGTGGAGCAGCTCACGGAGCGCGAATGGATGGTCGTCGGGATTAAATAACAGGCGAGAAGTATTGCGATCGCCTCGACTGAGATCGCGCGCGGCATCTCTCGCGTTAGCATCCGGGATGAGCCGGCTTAGAAATGCAGGCGGTCGGGGCGGCGATCTGAAGGCGGGGCGGGTGGCGCGTCGCCCATCTCTTCACCCTCGCTATCGAGCATCGCCCACCTTTCAACCAGCTTGATGTGCAGTCCGCGATGCGCGCGGATGAAGTACGCCGTCATCGCGATCAGCGCGAGAATATTGCCGGCGATAATCTTCCACCAGCCGAGAACCTCGAGCGCCGACTGATCCAGCAGCGAGACGAAGCCGACAAAGAAGACCTCGAACACGGCCAGCAGCAAGAGCACGCCCAGCGCCATAAAGGGTTCCCATTCGGACGCGGCGAGCATCACCGCGAGCACAAGTCCGAAGGCGACGAAGGCGAAGAAATGCAAAATCGAGTAACCAAGCACGAGCGGCAGCGTCGCGCGGATGCCATCGCCGACGCTCGCATCCTGAAAGACCATCGCGCCGAGCAGAGCCGGAGTGTGAAAGGGATTGCTCGACGCGAAGTCGTAGCACAGGAACCATACTGCGACGACGAGCGCGCCAATCAGGCCGGCCTTGATGCCTTCGAACGCAACGCCTATCCATGCGCCGAGCAGATTTCGCGCGAGGCGCGGATGTTGCCAGAAAAAGTAGGAGAGCATCGCGGCAGTCGCGAGCAGATTGCCGATCATGATGCCCCACCAGGTGAGCTGGGCCATCACGTTGGGGCCGAGGAACAGCACGACGGCGATGAAAAATACTTCGAAGGCAACAAAAAAGATCACCAGCGAGAACAGCAGGGCCTGCTCCGTCTCGCAGGTCTCGAGCAGCAACGCGCCGGCGATACCGAATGCGATGAACGCGGAGAAATGGATCAGTGAGTATTCGAGCGCGAGCTGGATCAGCCCGCGATGGACTTCAGGATGACGCACGCCGTGGAGCAGGGTCGCGGCCAGGAGCGACGGAGTCTCGAGCGGGTGGCCGCGAATGGTGTCGAAGATCAGGAACCAGAGCGCGACGATTACGGCGCCGATAATGCCGGCGACCGCGCCGTCGATGACAATTCGCGCCCGTGAGTGTCGCATCCTGTTACCTGTGATCAAGAACTAACGCATAAGTCGAGAAGTGAGCAAGCATCAGCCGTTGGCGCGGGATTGCGGGTTCAGGACGCGGAATTCGGGACGGGCAGACGCGGGCATCAGCGGAATGTCGCGATCGTCGAGCCGCGACCATTGGTAGAAAATAAATGTGAAGACGATCATCAGGTAGGAGCCTTGCCCGATCCACATCAGCAAGCCGCCGAGTACTTGATCGTCCATCGGCAGGAGGCCCCATCCGTGCGCGCCTTCGGTGTACCAAGGATAAATGATGCCGGTGGCGAGCGTGATCGGAGCGGCGACCGCCGTCATCGGGATCATCAGCAGGAACAAGTAGAGAATCTGTGCGGGGTAGGAGAGTCGCGGCATCTCGGGCACGGGGCTGAGAATCGGCCACCACAGCAACACGCCCGAGGCCATGAACAACAGGTGGAGAAAGATGTGAAAATTTTCGTCACGGCACATCCGCTCGAAAATCGCGGGGAAGTGTGCGGTGACGAAGACCGCGGAGAATAACAGAAACGCTACGGCGGGCTGGGTCAGCAGGCGGAAGATCGGTTTCAGCGGGCGGCTGAGCACGATGGGACGGAGCATCCAGCCCGGCGTGCCGAGCAGCAGCAACGGCGGAATCACGAAGGTCTGCACGAGGTGCTGCAACATGTGTATCGCGAAGATGCGGGCGTCGGAGAGTTCGTCGAGTTCGGTGTGCGTGTAGAGAATCGCGGCCATCGCGAGCGCAAACCACATCGCCTGGCGCCGGGTCGGCTTGCGGCCGATCACGCGCGACGCGCCGAGATAGAGCGCGATCAGCGCGGCGACGCCGATCGGTACGCTGGGGTGCTCGCCAAAGATTTCCATGACAGCGATGCGTTCCTTGGTGCGTTCAGTTCCGGGTTGGGCGCGCCGTGATGCGCCAAATATCCGAACAGTCCGATCAGCGACAGCAACAGAATGGTTGCGATGAACAGCGGGAATGCGAAGACGCCGCTGAGCAACCATCCGTCGTACTTCAGATGCATGTAGAACATCGCGACCAGCGCGAACTTCGCACCGGACAGCACGATCAGCACTGGCACCAGCACTGGCCGCAGCGCGTGAACATAAAAGACCGTCACCTCCATCGCGGTCAGCACGAGCAGGAACGCCGCGATGATCAGATAGGTCGTGGTGCCCGGCTGATTGGCGGGATCGTGCACGTCGTGGGCGGCTGAAATTTCGCTCATGCTCCCTTCACCGTTTGCATCAGATAGACGAGCGTAAAAATTACGATCCAGACGACGTCGACGAAGTGCCAATAGAGGCCGGCCAGTTCGAGCGACAGCGCGCGCGATTTGCCGAGCTTACCTAGCATCGCGGCGCCGAGCAGCACCGATAGCCAGAGCACGCCAATCGCGACATGCGCGCCATGAAAGCCGACCAGCACGAAGAATGATTGCGAGAACAGGTTGGTCGTCAGGCCCATGCCCTCATTGTAGAAACTGGTGAATTCATAAACCTGGCCGCCGAGGAAAATCAGACCGAAGGAAATGGTTCCGGCGAGCCAGATTTTCTCCCAGCGCTGGTCGCCGCGCTGCGCCGCAGCCAACGCGAGCACCATCAGCAGAGAACTCATGAGCAGGATGAAGGTGCTCAGCGAAGTCAGCGGGATGTTGAGGATCTCGGGGCCGGGGCCGCCGATGCTGCGTGACTTATAAACGATGAATGTCGAGATGAGACTCGCGAAGAATACGCACTCCGAGCCGATGAACGACCAGACGCCGATTTTGCGCACGTCGATGCCGCCGGCCGATGGCGCGTGCTCGGGGTCGTGGGATTCCTCGCCGAAGCCCGGATACTCGAAGCTCATTCCGATGATCGACAGGATGGTCGCGACCGCGCCGATCACAATGATGCGATACCAATCGATGATGAGGCCGAGGCCCATGAGGCCGATAGCGAGACTCATCACCAGCGGAAAAATCGAAGGCGCCGGCATATGGATGCGCGCCGCATCGAATGATTGATCCGACGGCGAGGCTTGCGCGGCCATGTATGCGGCGACGCCGCGCGATCCGGCGCGGCCGTACTTGATGATCCACCACGCATCGCGGCCGCGGACCTGCGGAATCGTCGCGAAGTTGTAAGCCGGCGGCGGTGACGGGATCGACCACTCGAGACTGCGACCGTCCCACGGATCGTTCGGCGCCTTTTCGCCGACCGCAAGACTCCTGAAAATATTTATGTACATAAGGAGGAAGCCCAGCCCGAGGATGAATGCGCCGACGGTCTCGAACTGGTTCAGATGCGTCCAGCCCATGTCGGCGCCGTAGGTGTATATGCGGCGCGGCATCCCCCACATGCCGAGATAGTGCATCGGGAAAAACGTGGCGTTGAAGCCAATGATGGTCAGCCAGAATTGCCACTTGCCGAGCTTTTCGCTGAGCATCGTGCCGGTGATTTTCGGCCACCAGTAGTAGAAGCCGGACAGGATCGCGAACATCGAGCCGCCGAACAGGACGTAGTGAAAGTGGGCGACGACGAAATACGAATCGGTCTGCTGGAGATCGACCGGCGCGCTGGCATGCATCACGCCGCTCAGCCCGCCGATCGTAAATTCAAGGATCATCCCGAGCGCGAAATAGAATGCAGTCGTCATTCGGAGCGAGCCGCCCCAGATGGTTCCGATCCAGCTGAAGATTTTGACACCGGTGGGGATTGCGATGAGCATCGAGGTGATCGCGAAGGCGGAATCCGCGACCGGCCCCATCCCGGTCGCGAACATGTGATGACCCCAGACGCCGTAAGAGAGGAAGGCGATCAGGACGATCGAGTAAGCCATCATCGGATAACCGAACAACGGCTTGCGCGAATGAGTAGGCACTACTTCAGAAATGATGCCGAAGGCGGGCAGCGCCATGATATACACTTCGGGATGGCCGAATAGCCAGAAAAGGTGCTGCCAGAGTATAGGCGTCGCGCCGGCACTGACTATATAGAAGTGCGTATCGAAAAAGCGATCGAAGAGCAGAAATATCAATCCAATAGTAAGTGGCGGGAACGCGATTAGAATGAGTATTGAAGTGACTAGCAGCGACCAGATGAACATCGGCATCCGCATGTAGGTCATGCCGGGCGCGCGCATCGCGATGATCGTGGTGAAAAAATTGAGACCGGTGAGAACCGTCGAGGTGCCGGAAACCAGCAGGCCGACCACCCACCAATCGAGCGCGAGGCCGGGCGAGAAATAGCGCTCGGTGAGGTTGGCATAGCCGAACCATCCCGCGTCGGGGAGGCCACCCCGAATCCATCCGAGGTGAAGCAAGATTCCCGCTATCAGCGCCATCCAGAAGCTGAGTGCGTTGAGGCGCGGGAAGGCGACATCGCGCGCGCCGATTTGCAGCGGGATCAAAAAATTGCCCATGAAGCCGAGCAACAGCGGCATCACGACCAGGAAAATCATGGTGGTGCCGTGCATCGTGAAGAACGCGTTGTAGGTCGCGGCGGACAGCACGTGAGTGTCGGGACTCCAAAGCTGCGCGCGAATCGCCATCGCCTCGAGGCCACCGAGCGCCATGAAGACGAGCGCGGTTACCGCGTACATCACGGCGACGCGCTTGTGGTCGATGGTCGTCAACCAGCCGAGGACGCCGCCGCCTTCAAGGTAGCTGGGTTGATGTACCGGCAATGGTTTGGGTTGGGCGGCCATACAGAGATCCCTATTTCAGACTCTCGAGATAGGCGACGAGGGCGTCGCGCTTGGGTCCCGCGAGCAGCAGCGGCGGCATGTTCGCGCCCGGTTTAATTTCATTCGGGTCGGTGATCCATTTCGCGACATTGTCGGGAGTGTTCGCGAGCACGCCGGCAGCAAGGGTCGAGCGCGAGCCGAAATGCGTAAGCTCGGGACCGATGTAACCCCTCGATACGCCCTGAATCGTGTGACAAGTGGTGCACGGACTATTTGCAAATATTCTGGCGCCGTCCATGACCAACTGACGATCCGGCGGAACCGACACGGGCCCAGCGAGTTGCGACGTTTGCCACGTCGCGAAATCGGCAGGCGAGTCGACAAAAACTCGAAATCGCATGTTCGCGTGGGAGAGGCCGCAGAACTCCGCACATTGACCCGGATACATTCCAGGCGTGTTCGCGACCAGCGTGATCTGATTTACCTGGCCCGGCACGAGGTCGCGCTTACCGCCAAGCTGGGGGACCCAAAAACTGTGAATGATGTCGTCGGACTCGAGATGCAGGCGCACGGAGCGTCCGCTCGGGAGGTGAAGTTCGTTGGCGGTTTTGATGCCATCGGGATACTGAAAATCCCACCACCATTGATGAGCGATCACTCTGATTTCCAGCGCACCCTCGGGCGCATGTTCCCCTTGAGTCCGGAAAATCGTGCGCACTGTCGGAATCGAGATCATGAGCAGGACCAGCGCGGGGCCGAGCGTCCATGCGACCTCGAGCGTAAGGTCGGAGGCCGCAGTCGAGGCCGGTCCCGCCTCGCCAACTCGGGTCGAGAAAACAAACAACGCGAGGATGAAGGCGACGACGACGATCGCGAAAATCAGCGCGTCCCAAAGCGTGACCTGAATGAAGAGTCGATAGATCCACTGTGCGAGATCGGACTTGGGCGAGAGCGTCGTCATCGGCTTGTCGGAAGCGGAGGCGCATCCGGCGAGCGCAATCGCGGCGAGACTTGCAAATCGAGCGGCTGAACGGATGCGGATCATTGTTCGCCGTTACCTTCTTCACTATCCCCGACGGGCTCGCCTGAGGTCGCCGCCTGCGCCACGAGATTCAGCCCAGAAATGCCGCAGAGCAGGAACACGCCGAGGAATCCGACCGAGATCAGCAGTTGAATGACGCCGAACGGAATCGCGTCGAGCGACAACGACGGAACGACCAATACATAGCGCTCGAGCCAAAAGCCGATCAGCACGAGCACCGACACGGTTCCGAGTACGATTGGGCTTTTCTTCGCGCGCACGCTCATCAGAACGATGAATGGGATTAGCCAGATCAATACCAGGCAGGCGATCGAAAGCGGCCGCCACGGCATATGATGTACGCGCTGCACGATGAAAAATGTCTCGACCGGCAGGTCGCCGTACCAAATCACTATATATTGCGCGAATAGCAAGTAGACCCAGAATACCGAGAACGCGAATACTAACTTGCCCAAATCGTGCATGACGATTTGATTGGTAAAGAGATTGTGCTCGCCAAGGCGGCCGCGCAGGATCGTCGCAACCAGGGCCATCGCCGCGACCGCACTGAGGAAGCATCCGGCGAAGAAGAACCAGCCGAAAAGAGTGCTGCGCCAGACCGGCGAGAGCGACATAATCAGATCGAAAGAAAGCAGCGAATAGATGAACGCGTAGAGGACCGCGAGCAGCGGCGCAAGTACGCGGATCGAATGCGGCGGCAGCTCGATATCGTTGACGGCGACGGTCCACGCGCGGGCTTCGTCGCTGCGCGAAACGCGGATGAACGCAAAACTGACGATTGCCATGATCGCGAGACCGATCCCGTCGCGAGCAAACAGGAACGGAGCATTCAACCATGCCGCCTTCTGCGGAATCGGATGAAGCACCCACGGAAAGATCAAGGTGCGGCCGAAATAGAGCCCGAGAAATAGAAAAACTCCCACTATCAGAAATGGCGCGAACGTCTCGCCGAGGCGATACGGAGTCGAGCCGCCCCACTTTGCCTGCGTGAGATAAAATGCTGCCGAAGCAACGACGCCGCCCTGGGCAACTCCGAGGAACACAAGCAGATTGACGAGGTAGGATTGCCACGCGATGGCCGCTTCGCCGCGCGAGAGTGCAATGGCGAATGCAATCACCCCGATCGCGATCATCACGGCGGCGACGGCAATCAGCGCGGTGCCGGCGACAGCATCGACGGGATGCGGCGCCGCGGCAACCCGATACGCGAGCCTGAATTTCGGACTGCCGCTCATCGCATAATCGCTTCAGGAGCCAACGGGGCGAAGGTTTTGCTAACTCGCTTCACGCACAACCTCTTCGGCCCCCGCTTCTTTCAGCATCGATTCGATGCTGGTGGACTGAGCCTCGTCGCATCGCACGACCAATCCGAAACGATCTTCCGAGAAGCGCGAGTTGTAGCCGGGCTTCGAGTCGAGCGCGGGCACTCCGGCAAAGAAAAGAACGCCGGAGAAACTGAAAATGCCGCCGAGCAGGATCATCAGTTCGAAACAAATGATGAGAAACGGCGGCCATGAAAGCAGCGGTTTGCCGCCCGCGTTGAGATGCCATTCGTAAGTCGTGCCGATCGTGATGGCGAGTCCGGTCAGGACGCCGGAGATCCCGCCGGCTAGCGCGATCCATCGGACCGGACTGGGCGACTGTCCGATGGCGTGCTCGATCCGGTGGCTTGGAATCGGCGAGAAGGTATGAAAGTCCTCGATACTGGCCTCGCGAAGAGCCTCGATTGCGTGCGCGCATCGCGCGTCGTCGGTGAACGAGCCTATGAGAGTTACAATACTCATGCGGCGTTGGCGATATCTTTGCGAAGCGCCTTGCGGAGCCAGACAATTCCTTCCTTGAGCTCGGTCATCGAGATGATCGGCATGAATTTCGCGAACAGGGAGAAGAGGCCGAGGAACCAGGCGAAGCTGCCGATCGTGATCGCGATCTCGGTAATCGACGGAGAGTAGCTGCCCCACTGCGATGGCTCGAAATTTACCCTGAGGGATCCTGCGATGATCACAAAGCGTTCGAACCACATGCCAATGTTCACGAAAATTGTGATTATCCAGAGCACCGTCAGGTTGACGCGAATGCGCGGCGAGAATAGCAACAACGGGATTACGCAGTTGCACAGAATCATTACCCAGTACATCCAGCCCCACGCGCCGAAGTACCGCATGTGAAAAGTCATTTGCTCGATCGGATCGCCGGCGTACCAGGTCATGAACCCTTCGGTGACGTAGGCGTATGAGACGATCAGCGAAGTCAGCAGGACAACTTTGGCAAGATTGTCGAAGTGCCAAGTGGTCAGAAGATCCTCGATTCCGAGCCATTTGCGCATCGGAATCAGGAGCGTGATGACCATCGCGACGCCGGAAAAGATCGCACCCGCGACGAAATATGGAGCGAAGATGGTGCTATGCCATCCGGGTAGTTGCGCCATCGCGAAATCCCAGGAGACTACTGAGTGGACCGAAATGACTAATGGAGTAGCTAATCCTGCCATCAGCAAATATGCCATTGAGTAATGACGCCACTGACGATCGGTGCCCTGCCATCCCATCGCGAACACCGTGTAGAGTTTCTTGCGCCACCCGGTAGTCGCTTCGCGCGCGTTCGCGACGTCCGGAATCAGTCCCATCGTCCAGAAGAGCGCGCTGATCGTGAGATAGGTGCTGACTGCGAACGCATCCCAGACAAGCGGCGAGCGAAAATCGGGTTGCAGGTAGCGCTCGTTGGGATACGGGAGCAGCCAGTAAAAGAACCACACGCGGCCGAGATGAATCAGCGGGAACAAGCCGGCGGTCGCGACGGCGAAGATCGTCATAGTTTCGGCGGCGCGATAAACGGCGGTGCGCCACTTGGTGCGGAACAGAAAGAGAATCGCGGAAATCAGGGTGCCCGAGTGTGCGATACCGACCCAGAAAACGAAGTTGGTGATGTAGATGGCCCACATCACGGGCTGCCGCAATCCGGTGACGCCGAGGCCCGAGTAAATCTGGCGCGCCCACATCGCGCCGGCGATCGCGACCAGAGTGAAGCAGAACCCGATCCAGATCAAATAGGCGCGGCCAGCCGGCTCCATCACGCGCAGGACACTGCGATCGATGTCGCCGAAATTCGGTTCGAGCGGTTGCTTGAGCGCGGCGGCCACTACGCTTTTCCTTTCTCGCGATAGAGGTCGCGCAGATATGTGATCGCAGGCAGCGTGTTGAGTTCCTCGAGCGAGCGATAGTTGCGCAGCTTGTTGTCATCGCGCCGTCGCATCATGACGCTCGCGGGATCGTTGATGTCGCCGAACGTGATCGCATGGGTCGGGCAGGCCTGCGCGCATGCGGTCACGATTTCTCCATCGCGCAGTTTGCGGTCTTCTGTCCTGGCGTTGAGTTCGCCGAACTGGATGCGCTGGATGCAGAAGGTGCATTTCTCCATGACGCCGGCGCCGCGCACCGTCACGTCGGGATTGAGCTGGAGGTTGAGCGGCGAGGGCCACTCGGGCACGAACCAATTAAAACGTCGCACTTTGTACGGACAGTTATTTTCACAATAGCGGGTGCCGACGCATCGATTGTAAACCTGGCCGTTGAGTCCCTCCTCGGTGTGATACGACGCGAAGACCGGGCAGACCGGTTCGCAGGGCGCGTGATCGCACTGCTGACAAAGCATCGGCGCGAGATAGAGTTGCGGCGCGTGCCGATCTTCTAGCGACTCGGCCCTGCGGCCCGAGGTCGGCTTCACGTCGGCATGCTTCGCGGATGGGAAATAGCGCTCAATGCGTATCCACGACATGATTCGGCCGCGGTCCACGCCATCCTTGCCGACGATCGGCACATTATTCTCGGCATAGCAGGCGGTAACGCAGGCGCTGCATCCGGTGCAGGCGTTGACGTCGATCGTCATGCCCCATTTGTGGCCCGGATATTTCCACGGCTCGTACATTTCGTACGGGCCGGTGACTTGCTCGGCTTCGCTTTCCGGAACTTTTCCTGCGGCTAGCTGCTCGATACTCATCGCCTCGACGATCGAGCGGCCCATCATGTCGCTCGTGCCGAGCGGAGTGACGAGCTTGCGACGCCGCGCGGTGACGTGGATGTCGAGCGAGGCGTGGTGCGCTCGCGGCGGGAGAATCGCCCAGGCATTTGCGCCGACATCTTTCGCGTAGCGGCCGTATGCGCGATGACCCTGCCCGATGGGAATCGCGATCACGCCGGGATGCACCGTGCGCTGAATCAGCGCGGGCAATTCGATCACGCCGTGTCCGGTTTTGACTTCGATGATGTCGTCGGTCGCAACGCCGAGTTTCTCGGCAGTAGCGGGATGGATCTCGGCCCAGCTATCCCAGACGATCTGCGAGACCGGCTCGGGTAGTTCCTGCAGCCACGGCTTGTCGGCGCCACGGCCGTCGTAGAAGAAAATGTGAGGATAAGTATAGACGGAAAGCTGCGGCAGGACTTTCGGCACCGGGACTGGAGGCGCAGCCGTCGCAGGAATCTTGACCTCTGCGACGCGATTGTCTTCGAACAATCCACCCTCACGGCGTACTTTCACCCAAAAATCGTCAGGCGATGCACCGTTGGCTTTGGGAGCCATCGCCAGCCATTCGGTCTTGATAGCGTCGGCGGTGGTCTGCCACGGCGGGCTCGCCCTATTGGCGATCGCGGACGCGAGTAGGATGTCGCCGACGGGCTTGCTGTCGAAGACGGGTTGCATCACCGGCTGCCCGAGTCCACGAATACCGGCGCGCGGCGCGGAGTCGCGCCATGATTCGAGCGGATGATGGGCAGGCAGCAGCAGATTCGCCATCGTAGCGGTTTCATCCGGAACGCCGCCTGCCCATACGACGAACGGCACTTTTTGGATAGCGCCAGCGACGCGAAGAGCCGGCGGCATTGTGAAGACAGGATTGGCACCGGCGATCACAAGCAGGTCGATTTGTCCGTCGCGCATCGCATTGACACTGGCGTCGACGTCGTCGGTCATGCTGGGTTCGTCGGCGGCCGCGCCTTCGAGGAACATTACGGTCTTGCCGAAATTGCCGGTGAGCAAATTCAGCATGAACGCGGCGACATGGGCCGAGGGGTCGTCGGATCCTGCGATCGCCAGCGCGGAGCCCGCCTTGCCGAACGCATCTGCAATCGCCGAAATCGTCGAGGCAGGCACGCCGGTGCGCTGACTGACACCGAGTGGATCGAAGTTCGAAAGCGCTGCACTCATCGCGTTCAGATCGATCCCCGCGACAGGCGACACGACGCGCTGCTTGATGAGCAGATGCAACACGCTCCACGCGACATCTGTCATCGCGTCCGGCGTGGCTGAAATCCATTCATCGCATTTCGACGCGGTCATGCTGAGGCGCGGGCCGACGTAGATCGAGCGGCCGATCGTCAGCGCGCCGCGCCGTTCTTTAGGAGTGCGGAAGATCGAATACTGGCGCGCGAGCTCGACCGGCGATTGCCACGTCTCGAGGAAATCCGCGCCGAATGAGATGAGGACTTCGGCTTGATCGATTCGATAGACCGGTAGATCGCGTCGGCCGAACAGGGACTCTGCGGCGATGCGCATCGATTCGTAGTTGATCGCCTCGTAAAAAATCGCGCGCGACGACGCGAACGCATCGAGCCATGCGAGCGCGATTTTTCTGAAAGTAGGACCGGCGGGTGCGCCGAAGAATGCGACGCGATCTTTGCCGGCCTTTGCTGCGGCCGCGAGTTTTTCGGCGAAGGTTTTTTCGGCATCATCCCACGAGATTTGCTTGAGCGCGCCGTGCTCATCGCGCAAATACGGATGCGCAAGCCGGTCAGGATTGTACAATCCCTGCAAGGCCGCCTGGCCGCGGGCGCATAACGATCCCTGGCCGATTGGATCCGCGGGGTTGCCTTCGAGCTTGATCACGCGCCCCTCGCGAATGCGCGCGACGACACCGCATCCCGCGGGACATTCCGAGCAGGTGGTGGCGAAGAAACTCGGGACGCCCGGAACGACGTTGTCGTCGGGGACGACGTAGGGAATCAGCTTGCGCGCGGCTGGTTCGCATCCGGGCAAAGCCGCAGCGGCGCTCGCGGTCGCGGCCAGCTTCAGAAAACTACGCCTGGAAACACCGTCTGGCATTGATCCCTCTCAGTGATGACAGGCGACGCAATCGAGCGTGGCTTTTTTTTGCGTGTGGCAATCGATGCAAAAGCCCATGTTGATTTCCTTGACGGGCACTACGCGATCCATCGTTTGAACGGGGCCGTGACAACTCTGGCATTCGACACCGGCATGGATATGCGGCTGATGAGTGAAGCGGACGAAGTCGGGAAGCGTGTAGACGCGATTCCATTGAATCTCGAACGGCGCGCGAGTGTCATCGGTCCAGGGACGAGTCACGGGCTGAATTCCTCCGTCGGCAATTCCGCTGCCATGGCATCCGACGCATCGCGCGACCGCCGGGACGCCTGGTTCGGAAGAACGGCTGGCATAGGCNNGCTGGACGACATCGGTGCGCGGCAGCCATGGACGCTCGGATACGCCAATCGTCGCGACCCCCAAGATGAGCAGCAGGAGTGCGAGCGGCAGCACTACGCGGTTCATGTTCATGACGAATCCGCCCCGGAATCAGCACCGCACAGTACAATTTACAATCACAGCGTGGCGCGGGTTCGATCGCGTCATCGGTCGTGGATCCGCCGCCGCGCGCGCCCAGCGTCGCTCGAAAGCGAAACTGCGAACATCAATAGTCCCAAAGCGGCCTTTTGCGCTATCGCCCGCGCTTTAAAATTTCTAACAATACGATCAGTTTCGTTCAAGCAAATTTAATAGCTGCGGGGAAATGTTGGTGTGATTTAAGCGCTTCATTCAGTCGGCAAGTTCGTAGTCAGGCAGGGAAGTGCTCGATTTTTCTCGGTCGGAGGAGTGGGCCGAGGCAAGGCAGGTTGTGGATTGATATTAGTGCAATTCGCAGACGGTGGCGGAGGCTAGTTTCGACGGCTTCAAAATTATGTTATGTAAGTGCAAATTACTGTCGCCTGAGGCTGTTTCGACAAGGTGCAAATCAAGACTGCTGCTCGGCTGGGATTGTTACCACCCTACCTGTTCGCCGAACTTGACCGCCTGAAGAAGGAGGTCCAGCAGAAGGGCGTGGATGTGATCAGCCTGGGAATCGGCGATCCCGACCTGCCCACGCCGTCGCACATTATAGAGAGTCTCAAGCGCGCGGCTGACAACCCGATCAATCATCGATACCCCGACTACGAAGGCCTCGAGCAGTTTCGTAAGACTGCCGCTGATTGGTACCGGCGGCGCTTTGGCGCGAGCTTCGACTATCAACGCGAAGTGTGCGCGCTGATCGGATCGAAGGAAGGGATCGCGAATTTCTCGACTGCGATCGTCAATCCTGGCGACATCGTGCTGATCCCCGATCCGGGCTATCCGGTTTACTATTCGGGATGCGTCTTCAACGGCGGCGAGCCATACTTCCTCACGCTGAAAAAAGAACACGGCTTCATGCCGGACCTCGCATCGATTCCCGCCGAAATCGCGCGGCGAGCCAAGATGCTGTGGCTCAACTATCCGAACAATCCGACGGCGGCGACGGTCGAACTGTCGTTTTTCGAAAGCGCGGTCAAGTTCTGCTTGAAGAACGACATCATCCTGGCGCATGACAGCGCGTACTCAGAGATTGCATACGACGGTTATCGATCGCCGAGCGTATTCCAGGTCGAAGGCTCGCGAGAATGCGCGATCGAGTTCCATTCGTTGTCGAAGACGTTCTCGATGACCGGATGGCGAGTGGGATTCGCAATCGGCAACGCGCAACTGGTCGGCGCGCTGGGCAAGGTCAAGACCAATTGCGATTCAGGCGTGTTCCAGGCAGTGCAGGAAGCCGCGATCACCGGCCTCGAGGGCGGCGACGGCGACAAGCTGGCGGAGTATTGCGCGATCTATAAGGAGCGCCGCGATATCCTGGTCGGTGCGCTGCGCAAGCTCGGGTTGGAGTGCGAATCGCCGCGAGCAACCTTCTACGTCTGGAGCAAAGTTCCCAAAGGCTACACCTCGGTGTCATTCACCGAGCGCGTGTTGAAGGAAGCCGGGGTAGCAATCACGCCCGGCTCCGGGTTCGGTAAGGGTGGTGAGGGGTACGTTCGATTCTCGCTAACGGTGTCGAGCGAACGTGTACGAGAGGCAGTGGACCGACTAACAGCGCTTCGGTTTTAACGGCAGGGATGCCCAATCGGGCTTTCATCGGAATCGGCAGTAACCTAGGCGATCGAGCCGCCAATTATCGCGAGGCGATTCAACGGATCGCGGCGATCCCGGAAACGAGGGTCGTGCGCCAATCCTCGATCTACGAGACCGAGCCGGTCGGCGATCTCAAGGGCGCGTTCCTGAATGGAGTAGTCGAAGTCGAGACCGAGCTCGGGCCGGAAGTGATGATGCGCCGGCTGCTCGCGATCGAGCGAATCATGGGCCGCAAGCGGGTCAAGGGGAAAACCACACGCGGAAAATATCGGCCGCGGATCATCGATCTGGATTTGCTGTTCTTCAACAAGGAAACGATCGACACGCGCACGGTCAAGGTGCCTCATCCGCGGCTGCATGAACGAAGATTCGTACTCGCGCCGATGAGCGAACTGGCGCCGGCGCTGATTCATCCCAAGCTCAATGCGTCGATCTCGGAAATGCTCGCGGGGCTGAAATCCCCGTTTCGAGTCACGCTGGCAAGAGCCGATTTGCTGCGGCCGCAGCCGAAGCGCGGCGAATCCGTCAAGTGAAGGGCGTCGAGTTAGAAGTTTTGACGATCGTCGTTCACTGACTTAATCCTGCACATTCGATCGGACCCAAGAATCCCGCAGACGGTGCTCACGCTGAAGGAGTAGACGGCAGCCTGCATCTCAGGATGACGGAAAAGACACTCAGGATGACGGAGTCTGTCAGTTGATCGATGCGGAGCGCTCGGCGATCAGGCGGTCCAACTCGACGCGCAGCTTCGGCAGCACTTCATCGTAGCCGAAGTACCCTACTTTGCGATCCTTCTTCTTGAGGTTCACAGCGGTCGGTCCGCACCAAAGGCCCAAGTCGGCATCGTCGGTTTCGCCGGGGCCATTCACGCGGCATCCCATTACGGCAATCGTGATCTTGTACTTCGCGGCGTAAGTCGTGAGCTCCTTCACCTGCTGTGCAAGCTCGACGAATTTTTCGTTCTCGACGCGAGAGCACGACGGGCACGAGATGATGTTCAAGCCGGCGCCGAAGTCGGGCACGGAGATGAAGCGGCCGGCGGCGACATCGTCGATAATCTTGTGACCAACGAGCACTTCTTCGTGCTTGCGATCGTTGGGCAGGGTCAGTGAGACGCGAATGGTGTCGCCGATGCCCTGGGCGAGCAGTTTTTCGAATGCGATGCGCGTTTTGATGATGCCGTCGGGCGGCAGGCCGGCTTCGGTGACGCCGAGATGAAGCGGCACGTCGGGACGGCGTTTGGAAAAACGCCGATTGGCGTCGGTCACTTTGGCGGGATCGGAATCTTTCAGCGACACGACGAAACGGGTGAAGCCGAGATCGTCCATCAAGTCGCAATGATAGGCCGCCGACTCGACGATCGCGGCGAGCTGATCGCCGGGATATTTTTTGAGGAAGGCCGGCGCCACCGAGCCGCAATTGACGCCGATGCGAATCGCGACGTTATTGTCGCGCGCCACGTCCACCAGCCATTTCACCTTTTGCTCGATAGTCTTCGCTTTCTCGATATGATGGAGATGGCCCGGGTTGTAGCGAAGCTTATCGACATGCGGCGCGACGCGGTCGGCGATCTTGTAGTTCTCCTGCAAATCGACCGACAGCACGATGCCCTCGGTCTGCTTGCGGATTTCCTTCAGCGCGGGAATCTCTTTCTCGCTATCCATCGCGATGCGAACGATTCCGGCGCCGGCGTTGGCGAGTTGGTGCGCCTGCGCGACGGTCTGCTCGATGTCGATGGTGCGCGTCGCGCACATCGATTGCACCACGACCAGTGCGTCGCCGCCGACCTTGGTGCCGCCAATCAATACTTGTCTTGTGGTACGAACTGTACTTGCCATTTCCACCGTGTTTCTATGCTGCCGAATGCGGATCGCGCGCGCTAGTGCTTGTGCTCGTCGGCAACCGCCATCGCGATCGCGCCGTGGCTGAAGGCGGCGCCCGCGCGCATCGCAGCGGCTACCCATACTGCCTCGGCGATCTCCTGGTCGGTGCATCCTTTTTCCTTGGCGCGCGAGACGTGCGCCTCGATGCACCATGGGCATTGCGTGACGTGCGCTGCCGTTATCGCCATCAGTTCCTTGGTCTTGCTGGGAATCGCGCCATCCTTGAATACTTCCTTGTCGAATTCGAGGAAGCCTTTGAACGCGTCGGGCGCATTTTGCCGCAGATTGCGGAGATACTTCGAAGTGTCCTTGCCGTAGAAATCAGCCATCGTGGTACTCCTTGGGCCGCGTTGCTTTAGCTGCGCCGCATGCCGAATCAGATTGAGATTGGCGAACGCGACCAATGACCAGCGCGACGCGCCGTTTTGGATTTGATTATTGGATGCCAATATAACAGATTCCGGTTTTTTATCGATAACGAGGGTGCAGCCTCGGAGCAAAAATCGAGGCGACGACGATGAAGAATGCGGAACGGACCCGACAGATCGTCTAATACCTCGGCGGTCAATTTCAACCAATCATAAATGTTGAGTTCGTTCGCCGTTTCGTTTGCAAACGCGCGGGCTTCGCACTAGTTTTCACATCCCGTGTCGATTAGAAACGGGCACGAACAGCATAAGCGGAGCTTGACTGGGTAACGAAATGGGTAGCGCCACGAAACGTTTCATGACCTCGCACGAGCGCGAAGGTAACTTAGCAATGGCTACGGTGCATTCCTCGATTCCGATGGCCGATACGCGTCCGTTTCCCGACGTGATTCTGCGCAGCCAGTTCTTCGAAATGGTCGGCAAGCGCTCGCTCTCGAGCGAACAACGGCTGATGCTGGCGGTGCTGGCCGACGCGATCAACGTCGTGCAGGAATGCAGCGGTTCGTCGAGTCTGCGCAAGCGCAATTCATTCAACGAAGCCTGGAAATGGATTTTCACTTCGGGCGTCAGATGCCCATTGTCGTTCGACAATGTTTGCGATGCGCTCGGGATGGACGCCGAAGGACTCCGGTGGCGCTTGTCGGAACTGACGAAAGGGCGCGGCGGCGTGCCGATGCGGCTGCGATTGAAGGAAGCGAGCCGGATGCAGCGCCTCACGGTCAATCGCGTGCGGCGGCGCGATCCGCGCCGGGTGCGACGCGCCACGCGACCCCACTGAGTTCATTCAGAACGAAACTTTCCTGAAAGTATCCGCGCGCACGATCCAGCAGATTGCGCGGTGCTTCAGTTTTGCCAAACATCGACGAAGGCCGAGACGGTTTCATTCGTGCAGTCACTCCTGATAGCAATTCGCCTGATAGCAATTCGGTGCTGGCTAACGCGAAGGAGATCGATCGGATGGAACGGCCGTTAACGGGCGTCAAAGTTATCGAACTTGCGATGTGGGTGGCGGGGCCTTCGACCGCGGCAGTATTGGGCGATTGGGGCGCCGACGTCATCAAGCTGGAGGATCCGAAAACCGGCGATCCAATCCGCGGCTTCATGACGCGCACGATGGGCGATCCGAACGCGCGAATCCACCCGCCGTACGAGCTGGACAATCGCAACAAACGCTCAGTCGCAGTGGATTTGCGCCTGCCGGACGGTCACGCATTCGCACTCAAACTGGTCGAACGCGCAGACGTTTTCGTAACGAGTCTGCGGCTCGAAGCACTGGTGCGAATGAAGCTCGACTACGCGACGTTGTCGGCGCGAAATCCGCGGCTGATCTACGCGTCGCTCAACGGCTATGGGCATCGCGGACCGGATCGCGACCGCCCGGCTTACGATTACGCCGCGGGATGGGCGCGCTCGGGACTGATGGCGACAATCGCGGAACCGGGACAGCCGCCGCCGGCACAACGGCCCGCGATGATCGATCACGCGGTCGGACTGGGGCTCGCGGGCGCGATCTCGGCAGCACTGCTCGGGCGCGAGCGCAGCGGACGCGGGCGCGAGGTGAACATGTCGCTCTACTCGATGGGACTGTGGATGAACGCGACGGACCTGACGGTCGGACTGATGACGGGAAGATCGCCAGTGTCGGAGCGGCGAACCGATCGCGTAAATCCGATGTGGAGTTCGTATCGATGCGCCGACGATCGATGGATTTATTTCGTGTTGGTTCAAAGCGATCGGTTCTGGGCGGACTTCTGCGGCGCGCTTGCGCAACCGCAATGGCTGAACGACGCGCGATATAAGGATTCGTCGGCGCGCGCCGAAAATTGCGGCGCGCTGACGGCCGAGATCGATCGCATAGTTGCCGGCAAGGCGTCGACAGAATGGGCGCCGATTTTCGATCAGCACCAACTCATCTGGGCGCCGGTGCGGACCGACGCCGAAGTGATCGAAGATCCGCAGGCGCACGCGATCGGCGCGTTCGCCGACGTCGAGCATCCGCAGATTCCTGGATGCCGCGTGGTGAACAGCCCGGTCGAGTTCGGCGACGCGGACTCGAGAGCGCATCGCGGAGCACCGGAGTTGGGGCAGCATAGCGAGGAAGTGGCGCTCGAAGCGGGTTTGAGTTGGGAGGAAATCGGACGCCTGAAGGAAAGTGGAGCGATGGGTTAGTCGGTCGAAAATACCTTGATTTTGAACGGATTTTCCGCATCGCCAGAATGTAGAACACTAGTTTATATCGCGCTTTTTACGACTCGGATTGACCTTCGCAGGCGCGCTTCCGTATCATTGATAGAAGTGCTCTGCAAAGTCGTCTGGAGGTCCCCAGTTTAGTGCGAATGATCGTTCCTCCGCTGGTTCATCGACGCGAAATAGATCGTAACCTCGCCGAATTTTTTCGGGTGCATCGCAATTCGAATTTCAATCGGGCGATTTCATCGCTGTGCAGATATTTCAACGTGCGGCGTCCGCGCATCGAATGGTTCGAGTATATCGATTGGGGAAAAACGGCGGGGCGGACGTATCAAGACGGGCGCATCCATTTGGTGCATCCCGAGAATTGGAAACGCGGCCGCGTCTATTTCAGCGAACGGCTTTGGGTCCAGATGATTTATCACGAGATGGGGCATTTTCTGTTTTGGACGGACGCCGAGCGCAAGGCGGACCTATTTTCGCGGAGGATGGTGACCGGGCTTCGTGCGTCGACGCGCAAAGCGATGGTGCGATCGCGCAATCGCGCGGGCGTCGCGAGTGCGCGCCGGGCGGCGGAGCGACTGCGTCAGCGCCGGGCACGAATCGCAAACTCGCGCAAAGCAAAAACGATTGCGCGCAGCGGCGCGCGCAAATCGCGGCGAGCGGCCTGATGTCGCAAAAGCCAACCGTCGAGAACCGATGGTGGGTCGAAACCACCGTCAAGCGGCCGAAGAAAGCCAAGTCCGAGACCGAGATGCCGCAGCTTCCGGTCGCGATGGCATTTTACCAGGTGGCGCGCGATTACGATCAGGATCGGGCCAAGGAAGACCTCACCGACAACAACCTTAGAATCGCGCGCGAGGCGAATCCGCCGCAGGGCGACTGGGCCTACGTCGCGATGACCGAGGAGCATTGTCCGCCGAACGTGATCAAGCGAATCAAGGACGAGTTCCGCATCCCGCGTGAAGCGCGCGGAATCGTGATCGATCATGGCCGGGTGGTGAGATTGCTGGTTTGCGGACCGCAGCTCGAAGACTGGATGCTCGACGTCACGCTCGGGGACGAGCCGTCGGTGGATGCCTATGTGTGGAGCGTGATGTATCGCGAGCGAATTTTTCGACGCGCCGAAGAAGCGCTGCGGCAAGCGCGGAAGTGGGCGATCAATCTGCTGCAGTATCCACCGCCGCGTGATGAGCCGTTCCGCGGCGCGCTATTGTAGAACTTGCTGACCGCCGGACTCGGACGACGTCGCGCGGCCGATAGCGGAAACATCTCCGGTCAAAGACTTCATCTCAGCCGGCAACTCCGCTGGCTTCGCTTCAAATGGATACAAACTGCGCTCGGGCAACATTTTGAAAGACTGCTTGAGGTGGAACAGGCGCCACTGCTCCGTGCGATACATGTAGGGACGAAAGCCGGCATTCTTGCATCCCTTCAACGACGCAAGGTTGTCTTCCCGAACAAAGGTGAGAGCCCAGCGCGCGCCTTTAGAAATATTCTGCTCCGCGATCTTCGCCATCGCGGCAGCCATCACGCCTTGACCGCGAAACTTCTCGAAGGTGTAGGCAAATTCCAGCAGCTGCTCGTCGTCCCGCAGATTTTTCAACTCGCCGCAGAAGTAGGATCTGAAGCGCATCTGCTCGGCAGGCGCGATTAGCCATTGCATATAGCAAAGCTGCCCGTCGGGCGACTCGGCAATATAGCAAGTTGGTATATTCGCGCGGAGGACTGAGTATCGCCGCGGACGCTCTTTCAGGATGCGCGACATATCGCTATCGCGGACGGGCCGGACGGTGATCGCCAGTTTTGCGATCGGCGGCTTGAGCGGTTCGAACAAGTCGCGTCTCAGGATATACGATGCTCCGTTCGAATAGAGGCGCCGCCAAGCTTCTTTGATGATTTCTTTGGTTTCGCCTCCTCTGGCAACCAACAAGAGGGTCCGGGCCTGGCCGACAATTCCTCTCACGCGTTTTTTACCTTCTCGAACGATCAACATTCTTTTTCAGAGCGACGTTCGATAGTAGTGAATCGATTGTTTGAGACCACCCGCCAGTCTGGAGCGGCAATAGGCCAACGTTTCCGAAGTCAGGAACAACTTGGGGCGCAGGTAAATCCCGCCGTTGTTCAAGGAGAACAATATCCGATGAAATTTCCAATTAGTGTAGTTGCGCAGCAATTTGAATCGCGCCGAAACACCCAAGGTCTGGATGCCGAAAGGAAACTTGAAGCCGAACCACAGCGGCTGCGAATTGATAATGAGGTCGGGCGCGGTCGAATTGGGCACCTCTTCGAGAGTGCCGCTCGCCATGCGAAATCGAACGGTCTTGTCCAGATCGGGAATACTCACTGTGACTGGACGCAGTAGCCACAGCATCGAGGCCGGATAGCATTTGCGAATCTGCGCAGCCATTGCGTCGTAGGCCGCGACGATATCGTCCAGAGATTTGTGCTCGATCGGATCGTAAGTGCGCTGCTCAGGGGCGGGCAAATCATCGTAGCGCTTGAGTGCTTCCGACGAATCGTACTGAGTATCAAGTTCGTAGGTATCGCCCGGGTAAAGAACGACCGCCGGTTGTCCTTTGCTGCGGAGATATTCGTAAGCGTCGTGCGCCGTGTTGGCGAAGGCGTTGACGTATTTATTGTCGACGGTCGAGAAATACATGAAGCTCGCAAACGGGATCGTGACCTTGGCGCGGAGAGCCGCAGCAGTCGTGGAAACGTTGCGCAGAATCTGACTGGCTCTTTCTTCCAGAAACTTTACGTGCGGCTCGACACCGGCATACGCGGCCAGCGAAAACTGATTCAGCAGAACATCGACATGACCGAGGTCGTTGAGGATGAGCGCGCATTCGCCCGCGCTGATCCGCGCATCGTTCGCGTCGAGGACGACCTGCCCTTCGCTCGACACGGCGAGCGCCGAGTCCATCAGGCCGGCGTGATAGCAATAGACTTGGGCGTTTGACGCCGGCAGGTGAACTTTCTCGCGATGCGGCAGAAGGATGAACCGCTGGTAGCCAAGTTTGCGTAACGCTGCAACCACCTTTTCGTGATCGCGCTCCTGAAAGAGTATGGTCACGCGTTTTTTGAATTCGGCGGGGAAGGAGTCGAGCGTCGGAAAGTGGCAGTGGTCAGGATGTTCGTGCGAGATCCAGACGTACTCGATTTTGTCGAGCAGTGATTTATCGAGGGTCGGACCGGGAAGCAGGCTCCAGGAGTTGTTGAAAATCTTGCCGAACAGCCACGGATCGACAAGGATCGATGTATCGGCGCATTCGATTACTACCGATGCGTGTCCTACGAAGTGAATTTTCACTTAGCTACTCCATTACTCAATTGGAGACTGTGACATTCACCGAAGCACTGCCGATCACTCCGTTGTTGGTGTTTGCGGTAGCGGAAATCGTGTGGGATCCGTTCGGCACCGTCTTGGAGTTCCAAGAGATGCTGTATGGCGGCCCGGAGACGAGATAACTGCCATCGATATAGAAGTTGACCCACACGACTGCCGAGCTCACCTGTACCGTGACTGGCACAGTTCCCGACACAATGGCGCCACTAACCGGCGCGGTGAACTTCACAGCGACCGTGGCGGTCGGCGTCGCAGTCGGAGTGCGGGTCGGAGTACGAGTCGGAGTGCGGGTCGGAGTACGAGTCGGAGTCCGGGTCGGAGTGGGGCTGGCGGTCGGAATACCTCCTCCATTACTCACTTTGACTGAGATCGTACTAGTGCCAAGGACCCCGCTGTTACTATTTGCGGTGGCTGAGATGGTATGCGTTCCATTAGCTACATTGGTCGATTTCCAACTAATCGTGTACGGCGGACCCGACACCAGGTAAGTGCCGTCAATATAAACGTTTACCCACCCTACGGCCGAGCTCACCTGCATCGTTATGCTCACGGTGCCCGATACGGTAGCGCCGTTGGCAGGCGCGGTTATCTTGACCGGCGGAACCCCGGTGGGCGTCGCAGTAGGAGTAGGAGTTCTCGCAACAGTCGGGGTTGGAGTCGGGGTGGCCGTGCCGCTGGCGAGAATCTGCACGATTTTGGCGACCG
>PNBD01000152.1 GCA_003135855.1 Deltaproteobacteria bacterium | reverse complement strand
GAGCGCAAGACGGTCACGGCGTTGTTTGCGGATATCAAGGGATCGACTGAGCTTGAGCAGGACCTCGATCCCGAAGAGGCGCGCGCGATCGTCGATCCGGCACTGAAGCTGATGATCGACGCGGTGCACCGGTACGACGGTTACATCGTGCAATCGACCGGCGACGGCATCTTTGGGCTGTTCGGCGCACCGGTCGCGCATGAGGACCATCCACAGCGAGCACTGTACGCGGCGCTGCGCATGCAGGATGAGCTGAAACGCTACTCGGCAAGGTTGCGCGAGACCGGGAACTTGCCGCTCGAAGCGCGCGTCGGCGTGAACACGGGCGAGGTGGTGGTGCGGTCGATCACGACCGGCGAGGGACATACTGAATACACGCCGATTGGCCACACGGCCAATCTTGCATCCCGGATGCAGGCACTCGCGCCGACTGGCTCGATTGCGATCAGTGAGCAGACGCGCAAATTCGTAGAGGGATACTTCGAGCTCAAGCCGCTCGGCCCGACCAGGGTCAAAGGCGTAACCGAGCCCGTAAACGTTTACGAGGTTACGGGACTCGGACCGCTGCGCACGCGGCTTCAGCGCTCAGCCGGCCGCGGGCTGTCGAAATTCGTGGGCCGCGATCGCGAGATGGGTGCGACGGAAGCCGCGGCCGAGAGGGCGAAGGCCGGTCACGGGCAGATTGTCGCCGCGATGGCGGAAGCCGGCACCGGCAAGTCGCGTCTGTTGTTCGAGTTCAAGGCAAGGAATCAATCAGGCTGGATGGTGCTGGAGACGTTTTCGGTCTCGCACGGCAAGGCATCGGCCTACATGCCGGTGATCGACCTGTTGCACGGTTACTTCGGCATCGAGGGTGAAGACGACGCACGCAAGCGTCGCGAGAAGGTGGGCGGCAAGGTGTTGATGCTCGACCGCGCGCTCGAGGACACCTTGCCCTATTTGTTCGCGCTGCTGGGCATCGTCGAAGGTGACGATCCGCTGGCGCAGATGGACGGACAAGTTAAGAAGCGGCGCTCGCTCGACGCGATCAAGCGCATCATTCTGCGCGAGTCGCTCAATCAACCGCTGATGGTGATTTTCGAAGATCTGCACTGGATCGACGACGAGACCCAGGCGCTGTTGAACATTCTCGCTGACTCGATCCCGAATTCCAAGATTCTGATGCTGGTGAATTACCGGCCCGAGTATTCGCATCAGTGGAACAGCAAGACCTACTACACGCAATTGCGTCTCGACCCTCTCGGCAAAGAGAACGCCGACGAAATGCTGACCGCGATGGTCGGCGATTCGGTCGAAATCCGTCCGCTCAAGTTACTGATTATCGAGCGTACTCAGGGCAATCCGTTCTTCATGGAAGAGACCGTGCAGGTCTTGCTCGATGAGGGCGCTCTGGTGCGCGATGGTGCGATAGCCCGGCTCACCAAACCCTTGGGCGAGTTGAAGATCCCGCCAACGGTGCAGGCGATTTTGGCCGCGCGTATCGATCGTCTGCCGACGAACGAGAAGGACTTGCTCCAGACCCTGGCCGTAATCGGCAAGGAGTTTCCGCTTGCGCTGGTGCGCGCGGTAGTCGCAACCGACCTAACCCCTATCTCCTTCCCGCGCGGGAAGGAGAACGACATTTCGCGCGGAGGCTATAGCGTCGACGAACTCGATCGGATGCTCGGCGATTTGCAACTCGCCGAGTTTATTTACGAGCAGCCCGCGGTCGGCGACGTCGAATACACCTTCAAGCACGCGCTGACGCAGGAGGTCGGTTACAACTCAATACTTAATGATCGCCGCAAGCAACTACACGAACGCTCCGGCGCGGCGACAGAGGAGCTCTATGGTGACCGGCTTGACGATCATCTGACCGCGCTTGCACATCATTTCAGCCGCAGCCAAAATACCATAAAGGCAATCCGTTACCTGCGTCTGGCCGGCACGCAGGCGGTACGTCGTTCCGCCAATAGCGAGGCCGCCGTACTGCTCAGAAGCTCCCTCGATCTGCTCAAGGCGCTTCCCGACTCGACCGAGCGGGCGCGCGATGAGCTCGATCTGCTGGTGATGCTCGGACCTGTGATGTTGACACTTGCCGGGTACGCGTCGCCGGAGCCCGAAGAGGTTTACGTGCGGGCGCGCGATCTGTGCGCTCAGCTCGGCGACAACACGCGGCTGTTCGCGGCCCTCTGGGGACTCTGGATTTGCCGTGTGAGTCGCGCCGAACTGGACCAGGCGCGCCAACTGGCGGGCGAGCTCGCGTCACTTGCCGAGGGGCTCGGCGACGAGGCCCTGAAGCTCGAAGCCCATCACGCCATGTGGAATACGCTTTGGCTTCGCGGAGAGCTGACAGCCGCCCGCCGTCACACCGAGAGCGGCGCTGCGCTCTACGACCCGCACCTGCACGGATCGCTGGCGGCTCTCTATGGCGGACACGATCCCGGCGTCTGCGGCCTCAGCCAGGCGGCAGTCTTGGAGTGGTTGCTCGGTTATCCGGATCGCGCGCTAGAGAGCAGTCGCAATGCGCTCACGCTCGCCTACGAACTCGCGCATGGCGAGAGCCTCGCCTGGGCTCTGAGCATGGCCGCGATTGTCGATCAACTTCGCGGCGACCGCGCCGGAACCGGGGCGCACGCCGAGGCGTTGATCGCGCTTTCAGCCGAGCACGGATTCGCGCAGTGGGTGGCGGTGGGGACAATTCTGCGCGCTTGGGCCGGCAGCGAGGCGGCGAACAGCGAGATCGAGGTAGCCAACATGCGGCAGGGCATTGCGGCGTGGTGGGCTGCGGGAGCGAGACGATGGAACCCATATTTCCTCGCACTGACAGTTGAGACCTGTTGCGCGCTAAGGCGAGTCGACGAGGCCCGCCAAGTGGTCGCCGAAGCGCTCGACTCGGTGGATCGCACCGGCGAGCGTTGGTACGAAGCCGAGTTACACCGGCTCAGCGGCGAATTGTCCGTGATGGGCGGCGAGCCCGCGCAATCTGGTGCTGAAGAGCACTTCCGCCGTGCCATCGAGGTTTCCCGCCAGATCGAGGCCAAGTCGCACGAGTTGCGCGCGACCGTGAGCCTCGCGCGATTGCTCGACCAGCAAGGCAAGCGCGACGAGGCGCGCGCGATGCTCGCTGACATCTACAACTGGTTCACCGAAGGCTTCGACACCGCCGACCTGAAGGACGCCAAGGCGCTGCTCGACGAGTTGCGAGCTTAGTTAGTCCGCCGACCATCTTCACGGAGTCGGGAATTCTCCTGAAGTCGGGCAAGGCACGCTGAACGGACTTGGGGTCTTTGATGCCGAAACGCGGCGACAAGCCGGAATGGCAACACACTCAGGACCAGTGCCGCATCGGTCGTGCGACTGCGCCGGATCATATCGGTCTCGACGATCGCCAGGGTCACAAGGCTCCCAAAGGCCGACGACGTCAGCCGGATATTTCCGAGGTGGCCAGTCGCTTGAAGGGCGCACTCAAGAATCGGCGCTGACATCGCTGTACTACAACACCGGATCGGTACCTCTCCGCAGTACTCGAACCTGAGAGCGTACGCCCACGCAGCCATCGGAACCATCTCGCTCATTCGGATGACGCGGGGCTGGAATCCTGAAGATGATCTCGTAATTGCTGATTTCTCAAGCGGAGATGTGGCCGAGTGGTCGAGGGCACCAGATTGCTAAACCAGTCGGCAAGGTTTTCCTACGTCCTGTAGGGTCATCTGGCTTTGAAATCCGCGCATCTTCTCAGTCCGACGTCACCACAGAGCCCGCCACATTGGCCGCTCTCTAGGATCCTCGATCCGACGCGTCCAGGCAGCGGTTCCGCTCCCGCCTATCAGGCGAAGTGCACGGAAGTCGCGGCGAAGGGCTATGAAGGTTTTAACTTGAGATAAGACTCCTCTACTGCACTATGCGAGCGCTGGCGCGGTCGTTTGATTCGTGACCGTCGTTCTTCCTTAGTTGAAAAGCGGAAAGCGTCTTCGAGCACCGGAGTGATGACCCTCGCAACACGGCTACCTAGTTAGTTATCGATGCGAGAAAATCTCCGGGGATTCGCACCGATTCCTCAGGTGCTTCCCAAGGGAATATGTGCCCGATCCCTTTCAGGATGTGCAGTTTCGATCCCGGAATTGCCTTGTGAAGGATCTCAGCATTCGTATATGGCACGAGCGTGTCATCATAGCCATGGATAACCATCGTCGATGCTTTTATCTGGCCTAGCTTGTCGAAAGTGTCGAATCCCTGCACCGCCTCCATCTGGCGAATATATGTGTGCTGCGGCGTGATCGGATATTGCGACTGTTCCTTG
The DNA here is from genome assembly GCA_003135855.1 of Deltaproteobacteria bacterium. Classification (GTDB taxonomy): domain Bacteria; phylum Desulfobacterota; class Binatia; order Binatales; family Binataceae; genus Binatus. The sequence goes on along the minus strand of PNBD01000152.1, from coordinate 1,737 downwards.
ATCGCCTGACTGATGACCTCCTGTCCGTGCTTCGAATTCAGAAACGCGCGGCCGCATGCGGCTGAAAATGCCAGCCGCGCCTGCTCTTCGGCGGACAAGCCCGGACGCGGCATCAGCTTCGCGACCTCGTCCGGATTGGGCGGCGTCCCATGCTTCATTCCGCAAGTGGTGCATCCCAGCACGAGGCCCCGAACGCGCGCCGGGTGGTTGAGCGCGAATTCTTGCGCGACCATCCCACCCATCGAGATCCCATAGATGTGGGCACGTGCAATCTTCGCGTGATCGAGCACCGCAGCTACATCGTCGGCGATGTCCAGCAGCGTCAATGGCTGATCCGGCTTGTCGCTCTCACCAGTGCCGCGGTTATCGATGACGACGGTCTGAAATCTTTTTTCGATGCCGCTTAGAAATGGCTCTCCCCACAAGCGGCCGTTGGCGCTGAATCCCATGATTAAGGCCAAGGGATCGCCTTGTCCCCTGATCTCGTAGCGAATCTTGATTCCATCTTTGGTTTTAGCGTAGTCGCATGAAGCCAATCTGATCGCACCTTTGGAATTTTAGTCGCCGTCATTCGCGGGACGCAGCGAAATCGGCAGCGGGTTCCTCGTAACTATTGAGACGCAGACGCGCGAAGAATTAGATCGAAACGTTATAGACCCGGCGGACGTTATCGCCGAGCACGTCGCGACGCCGCTGCGGATCGCTAATCTTGTTCCCGAACTCCTCAAGCTCCTCGATATAATTTCCTGTGTGATCGGGATGTGGAAAGTCGGTCGCCCAGAAGAAGCGATCGCTACCGCAGAGATCGACCATCGCGGGCAACGATTTCTCGTCGAAATCGGCGGAGACCCAGACGTTACGGCGAAAATAGAAACTCGGCTTTTCCTTGAGAGGTACCCCGCGTCCCATCACGCTGTCGTAAACCGCATCCATTCGATCGAGCCAGTACTGCACCCAGCCGGCGCCCACTTCGAGAATCACGAGTTTGAGCTTCGGGAACTTGTCGAAGGTACCGTACGCCATGAAACTCGCGAGCGCATGGCGAATCGCGTCGGACGAGGAACTAGAAACTGTCGCCTCCGGAGCGGTTGTCTCCTGGGAGCTTGAACACCCCACGATCAGCACAGCGAGAGCAAAAAGCCATACTATCGGAAATGAAGTCTTCATCATCGTTCATGCAGTGTAGCAGGATACGAAATAAATCTTGCAAGTGAAGAGCTGATCAGTTATGTCAGTCAGCAGGATCGTCCCCGCACGTAGCCCTAAAACTGCAAAGAATCCCTTCGCGCAGGTTGCGGCGATCTGCGCCTCGCGTTCGAGAGTTTGGAGGTGGGTTCGAGGAGATCCCACCTCCAACTCTAGTTACTTAATAACGAGGATCGGCTGTCTTCTACGCCTTAGGGACGGAGGCCTCACCGGTGTAAGAGATATCCTCGGCGCCACCGGTCTCGAAGATTTTCTTCGCGCGATCGCGCTCTTTGCTATCTTCGGTATGGACGGACAGCAGAATGTTCCCGCCTTTGACCTTTCCCTCGTAGCGTTTCGCTTCATACTCGGGAATACCCATGCCGATAAGAGCTCCCGTAAGTCCTCCCGCTGCCGCGCCACCAGCCGCGCCTGCCAAGGCTGCCATGATAGGACCCGCTGCGATAAAGGGTCCGAGACCTGGGATTGCCAGTGCTCCGATACCCACCATCCAGCCCAACGCTCCGCCCAGGAGCGCGCCGCCGCTTGCGC
>PNBD01000017.1:25697-48616 GCA_003135855.1 Deltaproteobacteria bacterium | reverse complement strand
TCTTTGTACTGATCGGGCGTCGCGTCGTCGCCGCCTTCACCTTCGCCAGTCGGCGCGTTACTCCCGACGACCTGCGCGGTGCCGGTTTTGCCGCACACTGTGATGCCCTCGAGCGCCGCCTTATGCGCGGTCCCGCCGGCGCCGTTGACCACGTCCGCCATTGCGTCCTTGACCAGTTGCAGCGCGTCGGGATCGATCTTGATCTGATTCTCAATGATCGGCGGATACGACTTTGCGACTCCGCCATCGAGCCCCTCGACCAACTTGACGAATTGCGGACGATAGCGCGTGCCGCCGTTGGCGACCTGCGCCGCAACTTGCGCCATCTGCAGCGGAGTCGTCGCGACGTATCCCTGGCCGATCGCCACCGAAAGCGTCTCCGCCGGATACCATCGCTCGTGAAAGCGCTTCTGTTTCCACGCCGACGATGGAATCGTGCCCGGCTTCACGTTATCGAGTTCGATTCCGCTCTTGAGCCCGAGCCCGAGCTGATTCGACCATTTGGCGATTCTATCTACCCCGAGTTTTGAGCCGACCTGGTAAAAGTAAACGTCGCACGATCGCACAATCGCGTCGTGCAGCTCGATCGTCCCGTGCCCCTGCTTCCGCCAGCAATGATAGATGCGCCCGCCGAACCAGAGCCCGCCCGGGCAATTGTATGTGGTGTCCGGCTTGAGCGTCCCTTCTTCGAGTCCCGCGATCGCGTCGACGATCTTGAAGGTCGAACCCGGCGGATAGATCCCCTGCGTCACGCGATTCTGCAGCGGATGATTCGGGTCGGTCATCAACTCCCGCCACGCCGACGCCTTCACCCCCGCGCCGAACACGTCGGGGTCGAACGCCGGATGCGAGACCATCGCAATCACTTCGCCGTTATTCGGATCGAGCGCGACGAACGCGCCATTCTTGCCCGCCATCGCCTGCTCGGCCGCCTGCTGCACGTTCAGATCGATCGTCAGCACCACGCTCTCGCCCGGCTTATCGGGAATTTCCTTGAGCACTCTGAGCCGCCGCCCGACCGCATCGACTTCGATCTCTTGCCCGCCCGCATCGCCGCGCAGGAAATCCTCCCACACTCGCTCGAGCCCGAATTTTCCGATCTCATCGCCCATGTGGTAATTGGCTTTTTGAATGAGATCGTTCTTCGAGACCTCGCCGACGTAGCCGAGCAGATGCGCCGCAAGCTGGCCGTACAGGTAATGCCGGCCCGGCGTGATCTCGAGGCTTACCCCCGGCAGTTCAAGCTGATGCGCTTCCAGCGCGACCACCTGCGGCCACTCCAATCGTTCGGCGACCGTGACCGGCTCGTAGGGCGGCCGGCCCCCTTCTTCGGCGGCCGCGATTTTTTCCGCGACGCTGTCGGTGCCGGTGTATTTCTGCAGCTTGTCGATCGTCTCCGACAGATTGTCCGAGTCCTCGGGCACGATCATCGCGTCGAACGACGGCTTGGTATCGACCAGCGGCCGATGATTGCGATCGAACACCAGACCGCGCGGCGCAGGCACGCGTCGAATCCGAATCCGGTTACGATCCGCGAGTTCAGTCATGTCCTGATGATGCAGGATTTGCAGGTAATACAGGCGAACGCCCACCAGCCCGAACACCGCAATCATCAGCACCGTAAGCGCCGCGATTCGCGGGTCCAGATTGGGGACCTGTTGATTATTTCTGGAGCTGTGGAACTTCGCCACTTATGCGTTCCCGCTATTATCTATTCACGCGCCGGTGCGACAGGCAATCCGATCGCGCGCTTGCATCGCGCCAGAATCGAAAAGACGAACGGCGCGACTATCGCCGAGATCCCCGCTTGCAGCGCGAGCGAAGGCATGATCGAGCCGCTCTGCGAGACCGCCTCGAATCCCGAGCTGATCGCAATCGCGCCGAGCGCGGTCAGGATCACCCCGAAAAACACCACCGTCGCGCCGACGAATGTGCTGGTTACCATCAAGCGGCTGGAAATCTCGAAGCACACCAAAAATATCAAGGTGATCATAAATGCGTTCAGCCCCGGATGCGACCCGGCAAACGCGTCCGTCGCGTAACCGATCGCGAACGCCAGCAGCGCCGCCGTGATGCTGTGATGGCGAAACCCCAGGTCCACCGCAAGGATCACAATCAAATTCGGCAGCAGCGGCCGAAACGAAATCAAATGCGGGATCGCGGTCTCCAACGCCAATCCCAGCATTGCGAAAATCGCGAACAGCAGGATTAGCCGCAATGCGGTCAGCCTTTGACTTTGTCGTCGAGGTGCGGCGGCTGCTGCGTCACGATCAGCACCTGTTCCAGACTCCGAAAATCGACTCCCGGCGTGATTCCGACGCTCAGGAACAGCCCCGGCCCTTCGCGATGCACGCTCTTGACCGTGCCCACCAAAAGCCCGCGCGGAAAAATTCCGTCGAGTCCCGAGGTCACGATCGCGTCGCCACTCTTGAGATCCTGCGAGCGATCGACGTATTTCAAAATCAAGCCCTCATCGACCATCCCGGCCACGATTCCCCGCGCCCGCGAGCGCTGGTCGAAACCGTCAAGCGCCGAGTTGTGATCGTCGATCAGCAGCACCCGCGAGGCATGCGGACTGATCGCGATAATCTTGCCGACCACGCCCTGATTCGACAGCACCGCCATCCCGGGCTTGAGCCCGTTGCTCGAACCCGCACTCAGGATCAAGGTATGCGAGAGTCCCGTCGCGTCGCTGCCGATCACGTTGGCCGCGACTGCGTGGAGCCCGAGCACATCGCGCAGCTCGAGCAGTTCGCTGAGATGCTGATTCTCGGCCTCGAGTTCCGCAAGCCGCGCCCGATCGTTGGTCACCTGCGCGAGCTCGCTGCGCAGGCGCACATTATCCTCGCGCACATGAATCAGCTCGAAGTAGCCATTGACGATCGATCGCGCGCCTTCGGAAACACGCGCGAGCGCCGCGTCGATCGGACGGAGAATTTCCAGAAACATCGATTGCGGCCGCGCCGCCAGATCGCCCGGATGAACTCCGGTCGAAACAAGATGGAGCGACAACACCAGGAGCATCCCGGCTGTCAGCAGCACACGGTTGCGCCAGAGAAAGCCGCCTCTCACTTCAATTCAGCCCGAAGCCCTCGGCGTCAGTTATAAAGGAGAACGATTGCCGGAGCGATCACTCGACGGTCACGTCGCGCAACAGCGACAGTTCATCCAGCACCTTCCCCGCACCCATCACAACCGCGGTCAGCGGATCATCGGCCAGCGTCACCGGCAGTCCGGTTTCCTCGCGCAGCAATACGTCGAGATTGCGCAGCAGCGCGCCGCCACCCGCCAGCACGATACCCTTATCGACGATGTCCGACGCGAGCTCGGGCGGTGTCCGCTCGAGCGCGATTCGCACCGATTCCACAACCTGCCGAACCGGCTCCATCAGCGCCTCGCGAATTTCCTCGTCGGTTATTTCGATAATCTTCGGCACCCCGGCCACCAGGTCGCGTCCCTTGATTTCCATCGTCTGGATTTCGTTGCCGGGATACGCGGAGCCGATCGTGATCTTGATCAGCTCGGCCGTCCGCTCGCCGATCAGCAAATTGTACTTGCGCTTTATGTGATGGATGATCGCTTCATCCATCTTGTCGCCCGCCACTCGCACCGAGCGCGAGAACACCACGCCCGCCAGCGAAATCACCGCCACTTCGGTGGTGCCGCCGCCGATATCGACGATCATGTTGCCGGCCGGCTCCGTGATTGGCAGTCCCGCTCCGATCGCCGCCGCCATCGGCTCCTCGATCAGGTACACTTCGCGCGCCCCCGCCGATTCCGCCGATTCGCGCACCGCGCGCTTCTCGACCGCCGTAATCCCGAACGGCACGCAAATCACGATTCGCGGACGCGGCCGCACCAGCGTCTTGCCGGTGTGAATTTTCTGGATGAAGTAACGGAGCATGTTCTCCGTTATCTCGAAGTCGGCGATCACCCCGTCTTTGAGCGGGCGAATCGCCACAATCGAGCCGGGCGTGCGCCCCAGCATCTTCTTGGCCTCGGAGCCAATCGCGAGCACCCGGCGCGAGCCGCGCGAATCCTTCTGCACCGCCACGACCGAAGGTTCGTTGCACACGATCCCCTCGCCTTTGACGTAGATGAGCGTGTTGGCCGTGCCGAGATCGATTGCGAGATCGTTGGAAAACCAACCGAAAATCGAATTAAGAATCACCGATTTTCCCCCTGCTGCGGTGCCGACCTGTCTGGCGTCAGGCCCCGACCGGTCCAAAGTCCCCACCCGGTCACTGCCTGACGCTCTACAATTTGTCGGTTTTCGAAACTCTTGTCTACCGCCGCTTCCAGAAGGCTAACAGCCCCCGGCAAGGCAGGCAAGCAATCGACCCCAATTGCGCACGGAAAAGCGCAAACGCTATGATTGCCCGATGCTAGAAGTAATGCGCCGGCACGCCTATTCGTGGGGTACACGAATCGTGCTCGGCTTTCTCGCGGTCATCTTCGCGTTCTGGGGCATCGGCGCCGGTCTGTTCGCCCAGGTCAAACCGGTCGCCAACGTCAACGGCCAGCGAATTCTCGCCGATCAGGTCGATCGCGAGGCCACGCGGCTCCGCGAGACCCTCACCGAGATGTACGGCGCCAACGCGCCCGCCTTCATGAAGAGCATCAATCTTCGTCAGGAGGCGCTCGACCGCTTGATCGAGAATCAACTGGTTGCCGAGGAGGCTCGCCATCTCGGTCTCTCCATCACCAACGAAGCGCTGCAGGATAAGATCGCCACCACCCCGCAATTTCAGCGCGGCGGCCAGTTTGACTTCGACGCCTATCAAGAGATCCTGCGGTCCAACAATTTGCTGCCCAACGAGTACGAAAGCAGCCAACGCGGGGCGATGCTCCAGGAAACGCTCCGTAACATGATCGACTCGGGCGTCCAGGTCAGCGACGACGAAGTGCGCCACGCCTACAACCTCCAGCATGAGCAGGTCGGTCTGCGCTATATCGTGGTTCCCTACTCGGACTTCACCGCGAAAATTTCGCCGACCGAACAGCAGATCGCCGACTACTACAAAAAGAACGCCGAGCAGTTCCGCGAACCCGAGCGCGTCAAAATACTCTTCATCCACTACGCGCCGTTGGTGCTCGCCGCCAATTTCGTCCCAAGCGACAAGGACATCCAGGATTACTACAAGCGCAACCTGAAGACCCAGTTCAGCCATCCCGACCAGGTCCACGCGCGCCACATTTTGATCGAAGTCGCCGCCGGCGCGACCGATGCCGAAAAGGCCAAAGCAAAGGCCAAGGCGATGGACATCTCGAAACAGGCCCAGTCCGGCGGCGATTTCAAAAAGCTCGCAGCGAAGTATTCCGATGATCAATCAAACCGCGCCGACGGCGGCGATCTCGGCACCTTCGGTCGCGGCCAGATGATCAAGCCTTTTGAGGACGCGGTCTTCGCGATGAAACCCGGACAGGTCACCTTCGTCGAGACCCGCTTCGGTTATCACGTCGTCAAGCTCGATGAATCCAAGCCCGCCCACACCGATACGCTCGCGGAGGCACGGCCGAAAATAATCGACGCGTTGCGCACCCAGGCCGGCTCGAAGCTTGCCCGTGAGGCGCTCGATCAGGATCTCACCGCAGCGCTCGGCGGCGCCAATCTGCAGGACCTCGCGAAAAAACGCGGCATCGACGCGGTCGAGACTCCGCTGTTCGCCGCCAACGATCAAATCAAAGGCGCCGAGCAGGATCGCGAACTCGGGCAGGCGGCCTTCAAGCTCGAGGCCGGCGAAGTGCGCGCGGTGCCGGTGCGTGGCGCTCCTTACTTGATCAAATTGCTCGACAAGCGTCCGGCGCGAATCCCGCCGCTCAAGGAAATCGGAGCGCAGGTTCGCGACGCCCTCGTTCGCGCGACTGCAGTCGCCGATGCGCACAACCAGGCCGAGAAGATTATCTCGACGATCAAAAGTCCTGCGGATTTCGACAAGGCCGCCGCCGACCATAAGCTCGCGATCAAGACCGCCGATCCCTTCCCGCGCGCCGAGCATTCGATTCCCGGGATCGGGGAGTTCCCCGAAGTTACCGACGCCGCCGGCGTGGCACCCACAATTCCCGGCGTGATCGATCACGTCATGGAAAATGGCGGCAATTCATATATTTTCGAGGTCGCATCGCGCACCGAACCGAGCGTCGAGCAATGGCAATCCGCGCAGAAGGAATTTACCCAGGAATATCTCGACCGGCGCCGCGCGCAGGCGTGGACTCAATTTCTCGATCACCTTAAAGACCAGGCCAAAATTAAAATCGACACCGAACAGCTCGGCTCCTCCGAGCAATCGATGTAGAGGGGACGCGCGCCGCGCGGATTATTCTTAAGGATGAGTTCTTCTTCCGACGAACCTCCATCGCCTGATCGTTCGGGTGTAAACACCAGCGAATTTTTCTTCCCCGGCAATGGCGTGAGCGTCCTGCTGGTCCACGGCTTGACTGGCACGCCCTACGAGATGCGCTCGCTCGGTGAGCGGCTGGCGGCGCGCGGCGCTCGCGTCCACGGCGTCCGACTCGCCGGTCACGCCGAAGCGCCCGAGGCGCTCGGTCAGGTCGGCTACGAGAACTGGTACGAAAGCGTCGTGCAGGGATTCGAGGAACTCCGCCAATACGGCGAGCCCAACGTCGTCGTCGGCCTCTCGATGGGCGCGGTACTGGCCGCGCGGCTCGCCGCCGATCAGCGCGAGGCGGTCGCCGGACTCGTGATGCTCGCGCCGGCATTCTTTCTGCCGCCCGTGACCGCCACCGTGCTGAGGGCAGTGCGGATGCTCGGCGGCATCACCGACAAGCTCTATCTCTACAATTCGATGGGCTCCGACATCCACGACGCAGCAGCGCGCGGAATTCATCCCCGATGCGCCCTGATGCCGCTGAACGCTCCGTTCAAGCTGCTCGATTTATCCGCGCTGGTCCGGCCGCGGCTCGCGCATATCACGCAGCCGGCGCTCGTGATGCATGCGAGGCAGGATCACACCTGCCCGCAACGCAAGAACGTGAACTTCGTGATGAAGCATCTCGCGAGCGCCGAGAAGCGCGCGATTGAGCTCGAGGAGAGCTACCACGTGATCACGGTGGACAGTGAAAAGGATCGCGTCGCGCACGAAGTCATCGAGTTTGTCGATCGCTTCCGCGTCGCTCCCGCCGCCCGCGCCTTCGGCTAGCTACTCGCCACTCGCAGTGTCCTTTTCTGACAGCGCGTAGCGCGCATCTTTATCACAATGGGAAGTCCGAAACCTGCGTGAGGTTTCGGCCGCCGGAGGCCAAGCGTTAACAATTACTTTCTCAACCGCCCCCTACGCACTCAACGAGTCGTAATATTCCTCGAGCAGATACTTGATATCCGGTCTGCCCAGCACCTCGATAAAGCAAATCTCGCCGGCCGCGTTCAGATCGATGATCACCTGCCCTTCCATCGCTTGCAGCTCGACGTAGTTCGCCACCTTGACCTCGGCCGCGGTCGCGAAGCTCGCGCAATTCTCGTCACCGCAATCGCACACCGACTCGATTCTGAGCGCGCGCAGCTTCGGCTCCAGCGGGTCCGCGCCCTGCTGCTTCACCAGATGAGCCATCTCCTCGAGCAGGTCGGGCAACACATCATTGAGCATCGGTGCCGGCATGATTGTTCAAGGTAGTGGAATCTTCGTAACGGTCAAGCGATACCGCACCACGCCGCGGATGGCTATCGTTCGACCTATGGACCAACAACTCGACAACATCCTGATCACCACCATGAACGACGTGCCCGGCTACGAAATCACCTCCGTGCACGGCGAAGTGTTCGGCCTGATCGTTCGCGCGCGCAACGTCTTCTCCAATATCGGCGCGCAGTTGCGAACGCTGGTCGGCGGCGAGGTCGCCGGCTACACGCAATTGCTGAGCGACAGCCGCAATCACGCAATCGAACGCCTGCGAAAGGCGGCCGCCGAAAAAGGCGGCAACGCGGTGGTCGCGATGCGCTTTGATTGCAACGAAATCGCCAACCTCATGAGCGAGATTGCCGCCTACGGCACCGCGGTCACGATCGTCAAGCGCTAGCCTCTCAACTGCGATATGATGTGTTTACCGGCGTGATTCAGTCTTACGGCCAAGCTGGCTTGACTGCGTGGCTGACCGTCCTTATGTTTCAACTTGCGACTACAGGAGAACCATCTGATGGCGAGCGATAAAATTGTCCATGTTACCGACGGAAGCTTCGAGAACGAAGTTCTCAAGTCCACTACGCCGGTTTTGATCGATTTCTGGGCGCCGTGGTGCGGACCGTGCCGCGCGATTGCTCCGATCCTCGACGATCTCGCCGGCGAATATTCGGGCCGCCTGAAGATCGTGAAGATCAACGTGGACGATAATCCCCAGACCCCCGCCCGCTATGGCGTCCGTGGCATCCCGAATCTGCTCATCATCAAGGACGGCCAGGTCAAGGAGCAGATTATCGGCGCGGTGCCGAAGGGCACGCTGGTCAGGGCGGTCGACGGCGCGATCGCCGCATAGTTGAGCCGGCCTCACGCCGGCTCATTTCAATTCTTGCCGGAGGGCGAGGACGACGCGTTAGGAAATACCGCGGCGCTCACGCCCTTCGCCGCATTTTGCTCCCAGTATTTCTTCAGGTCGTCGCGATTGCGCTGGTAAGTCTGCTTCGCTTCCTCCGGGATGAACCCATCGATCTTCTCGCTGTAGGCCATTAGCGCCGGCGCCAGCCGCGAGTCGCGAATTAGCGGCGTATCGTCCGGCATCGCCGCCGACATCAGTATCACCGTCACTCCCGCAAGCAACGTCGCGATTCCGCCGCCGAGCACTGCGCCGCCGAGCCGATCCACAAAGCCCAGGTGCACCAGATGGATCACTCGTAGCACCGCGTTGCCGACGATTCCGATCGCGATGAAAATCAAAATGAACACCGCGACCCAGCCGATCACCGCCCCCGCCGCCGCACTGGTGCCCAATTGCGCGTTGGCGATTCCGCCGACTTCCACGTAGTACAGCGACGCGAAATAAAATGCCGCGCCGAGCGCCACCGCCGACGTGATCATCCTGATCGCGCCGCGCCGCATTCCGTGCAGCGCGCCGATTACCACCACCGCGATTATTGCGTAGTCGAGCCCGCTCATCCGCAACCCGCCCGTCTCGATGGGTCCGAAATTCTGGTGCCCGCATCCGCGGGCATTTCAGATCGCCGAGATGACCCTACCTGAGCGCCTGACGACTTGCGAGAATCCCGCTCCTCTGTTTGCGCAGCTATATGCTTAAATGTGAAACATGGCTGCCGAAGCTTCCAACCACGTCTATATCGAAGACCTCGCGCGCCACGCCGGCGAGGAAGTCACGCTCAAGGGCTGGCTGAATAACAAACGCTCGAGCGGCAAGATTCATTTTCTGCAACTTCGCGACGGCACCGGGGTATGCCAGTGCGTTGCTTCGCTGGCCGACGTCGGCGCGGAGAGTTTCGCCGCCGCCGATCACATGGGCCAGGAAACTTCGCTCGAAGTCAGCGGAATCGTCCGCGCCGATAAGCGTGCGCCGGGCGGCTACGAGCTGACCATCAAATCGATCAAGATGGTCGCGCCCGCGATTGATTATCCGATCACGCCCAAGGATCACGGCGTCGCGTTTCTGCTCGACAATCGGCATCTGTGGGTGCGCTCGTCGCGCCAGCACGCGATTTTGCGAGTCCGCAGCGAAGTCGCGTCGGCCTGCCGCGATTTTTTTCATGAGCGCGGCTTCGTCCTGTTCGACTCGCCGATCCTGACGCCCACTTCATGCGAGGGCACGACCAATCTGTTCGAGGTTGATTACTTCGGCGATCGCAAAGCGTATCTCACGCAGAGCGGGCAGCTTTATGTGGAAGCGGGTGCGCTCGCATTCGGCAAGGTGTATTGCTTCGGCCCGACTTTTCGCGCTGAGAAATCCAAAACGCGCCGCCACCTCACCGAATTCTGGATGGTCGAGCCGGAAGTCGCCTATTGCGATCTCGACGGCGACATGAAGCTGGCCGAGGAATTCGTCGCGTACATCGTCGGCCGCGTGCTCGAACGCCGTTCGGCCGAGTTGAAGACCCTGGAGCGCGACACCTCGAAGCTGGAACACGCCGCCCAACTTCCGTATCCGCGTATCAGCTATGACGAAGCGATCGAGCGGCTGAAGCGCAAAGGCGCGGCCGTCAACTGGGGCGACGACTTCGGCGGCGACGAGGAAACTCTATTGTCCGAGGAGTTCGATCGCCCCGTGATGGTGCATCGCTACCCGACCGTCTGCAAAGCATTCTACATGAAGCAGGATCCAGCGCGGCCCGAGGTCGCGCTCTGTGTCGATATGCTCGCGCCCGAAGGCCACGGCGAAATCATCGGCGGCGGGCAGCGCGAGGACGATTACGAAACGCTGAAAAGCAAAATCCTCGCCCACGATCTGCCGCTCGCACCGTTCGAGTGGTACCTCGATTTGCGCCGCTACGGCTCGGTGCCGCACGCCGGCTTCGGGATGGGCATCGAGCGGATGACCGGATGGCTCTGCGGAATCCATCACATCCGCGAGACCGTTCCCTTCCCGCGCCTGATGGAACGCCTCGACCCGTAAATCTCCGATCTCTATCCGAGATCGATCTCGAGGCTCTCGATTCGTACGCCCGCCTGCTCGAATCGAATCACCACCTGGCATCCGCTCGTCTTCAGCGTGAGCGCGTACGCACCGGGACTGCGCTGAGTCGCCGTGACCTGCTCGACCGTCTGATCTTTGAGTGTCGCGAGCGCCTTGTTCAGTTCGACGAGCGACTGCGCGATTTCGCGTCCGCGCGGCGTCTTCATGAAGAGCGCGTTGAGCGATAGTTCCGCGCCGGGTCCGAACAGCTTGCGGATGCGCCCGCTGGTCAGCGCGACCTCGACGATCGCGCCGAGCCGCGCCGCGAGCTCCGGCGGCACTTCCAGCTTTTCGATTGCTGACGCGAGCGCCGCGTACACCTCGTGCGCCTGCGCGTCGGTAGTCGCGTCGAGAAACGCCTGGATTTGCGGAACCAGGATATCGTGCTGCAGAGTGTCGAGCGTTATCGGCTCGCCCGCTTTGGGCTCCTCGTCGCTCGACATCGATCAACCGCCTCCGTTGGTATGCCCGTCACCGTTGCGACCGAGCAGCGCGGCCAGCTCATGCTCGAAACCGCCGGTCTCGATCGCGCAATGCATCCCGCACTCTTTCGGCGCGCCCGTCTCCCACCACCATCGGCCGCCGCGCGGGTCCTGGCCCTCGCCGACCGCGCGCGTGCACGGTTCGCATCCAATCGACTTGTAACCCTGGTCGTAGAGCGCGTTGTAGGGCACGTCGTTGGCGCGGAGGTAATCCCACACTTCCTGTTCGGTCCAATCCGCCAGCGGCGCGAGCTTCACGATTCCGCCGTGATCGTGATCGATTTCGATCTTGCGGATGTTCGAGCGGGTCGCCCATTGATCGCGCCTAAGGCCCGTCATCCACGCGCTGTAGTTCATCAGCGCCCGGCGCAGCGGCAGCACCTTGCGCACCTGGCAGCAGAGCAGGCGCTTGTTCACGTCGCCGTAGAACAGGTTGTTGCCGTGCTTGGTGACCATCTGCTCGACAACTTTGGTGTCCGGCAGAAAGACTTCGGTCTTGATTTCGTAGCGCTCGCGCACCTTGTCGATCAGATCGTAAGTCGCCTGCGGCTGCCGCCCGGTGTCGATCGTGAACACGCGAATTTTCGGATCGATTCGCCACGCCATGTCGATCAGCAAACAGCCTTCGGCCTGGAAGCTCGAGCAAATCGCCAGCTCGCTGCCGAAGCGATCGATCGCCCACGCGATCACTTCCTGCGGCGCCTTGTCGTCGAGCTCGACTGCGGCTTCACCCGCCTCGAGTTCATCCATGATCAGGCTGAGCTGCGGGGTTTCGACTTGTTCGTCCAGATCAATTTGCAGAGCCATGACAGAGTCCTTTGCCGGCCGTTCAGGCCGCGGCGTCGGCGCCGCTTGCGGTGCCATTTGCGATTGAGGTCAGTTCCGCATCCGATGTGCGCACGCAAAATCGCGTGAACGATTCTGTCGGTTGTTTCCGTTCGAGATACGCGCCAAAAAGCCGCGTCACTTGATCCTCCACCATCGCCGACGGCACCCGCCGCAAGAGCGGCTTGCCGATTGCGGCATCTTTGCCGAGACCGCCGCGCAGGATGATATCGAAGGCCTCGAGCGGCTCGCCGTTCGGCCCGCGTCCGGTCGTGCCCTGCAATCCGATATCGCCGGTCCAATGCTGCGCGCACGCATGCGGGCATCCGTCGAGATTCAGCTTCAGGCCGCCGACCTGCTCGCCGAACTCACGCACCAGCCGCTCGATGATCGTCGCGAGCTTGGTCTTGGTCGGCGTGACAGCGTAATTGCAATGCGGATCGCCGATGCATCCGATCGACGAGGCATAGAGTCCGTTCGCACTGATCGGAAATCCAATCTCGCCGACCTTCGCGATTACCTCGTCGAGCCGCGCCGTCGGGATTCCCGTGACGATAAAATTCTGGCGCCGCGTGAGCCGGATGTCGCCGCCGAAAGTCGCGACCAGGTCCGCGATCGCGCGCATCTGCTGGCCGCTCATCAAGCCCAGGTAAACGGGAAAGCCGGCATAATGACAGCCGTCCTGCTTCTGCGCGCTGATTCCCATGTGATCGCTCTCGGTCTCGGGCAGCGGCGTCTCCGCGAGATTATCGAGCGCGTAACCCAGCCGCGCCTCGACCAGCTTGCGAAATTCCTCGGGACCGTAATCGTCGATCATGAATTTGAGCCGCGCCTTGACCCGCGAGATGCGGTATTCGGTCGTGCCCTTCCACACATCGATGATCGCGCGCATCACCGGCATCGCCTGCTCGCGCGTGATGAACACGCCGAGATGCCGTGCCAGCCGCGGCGTCGAGGATTGTCCGCCGCCCACGCGCACCGCGAATCCTTCGACGCCGTCCTTGATCATCCCGATCAGCGCGACGCAATTGATCTCCGGCGCGTTGCACTGGTAGCGGCACGCCGCGATCGTAATCTTGTGCTTGCGCGGCAAGTCGGAGTAGTCGCGATTGCCGTAGAAAAAGCCGGCCGCCTCCGCAATCAGCGGCGTCACGTCGAACAGCTCGTCGTGATCGACGCCCGCCACCGGGCATCCCGTGATATTGCGCACCACGTCGCCGCAGCCGCCCATCGTCGTCAGCCCGACGCTCTTCAGCCGCTCGAGAATCTCGGGAAATTTATCGAGCGTGATGTAATGCAGCTGGAAATTCTGGCGCGTCGTCAGCTCGCCCTGATCGCGTCCGTAGATTTCTGAAACCTCACCGATTGCGCTGAGGCCGTCCGCGCTCAGGATGCCGCTCGGAATCTTCACCCGCATCATGAACGTGCCGATCTTCGGCTTGTCGTGATACATCCCGAACCACTGCAAGCGCACGATGTCTTCCTCGGGAAGTTTCTCGTACGATGTCTCGACCAGCCGGTCCCATTGTCCGGTCAGTTCGGTGGGAAAAAGTTCGTGCTTGAGGCGCTCGACTGAGTTGCGCTTCAAGACCATTTCCCAGGATTGTGGTTCTTTCCTCGGCACTAATCGGCTCCGTCAGAATCCTGAACATAACTAGTGTGAGTAACTTAGTCAATTAAGTAGATGACAAAGCCGGTCGTCTATTCCCTCTATTGCCCCAATGTGCTAAAAAATACTGGGGATTAAAATGAAATTCGGCGTCGGCGTGGACTATTCTCTCAAGGCTTTGCTGCTTCTTGCGGAGCGCTACCCTTCTACCGTGCCGATCCGCGTCGAGGAAATCGCCGATACGCAGGACATCCCCGAGAACTATCTCCGACGCCTCCTGATCGAACTCAAACGCGGCGGTCTGGTCGCCAGCCAGAAGGGTCCCAGCGGCGGCTACCTCCTCGCCAAAGCGCCGTCACGAATAACGATGGCCGACGTAGTCGAGATCGTCGAGGGCGATTACGTACCGGTCGAGTGTCTCGAGGAAAGCTCCACCAATTGCCCGCGCGAGCAGCCGTGCGCGATGCGCGACGTATGGCGCGACGTGCGCGCTACCGTTAACACCATCCTCCGCACTGCGACACTCCAATCGCTCGCCGCCAAGCGCAAGCACGCCCTGACCTTCAACATCTAGAAGCCTCGGGTCGCACGCGAGTGGATTAGTAGCGACCGCCGATCGTTTGCGCTACCAGACTAACGCGAGATATGGCTATCCAGTCGGAGGGGCCAAAAACGGCTATAGAGGTTGGAACGTAAGCTCACCGCCATTCTCTGCGCAGATGTGCACGGCTACAGCCGCCTCATGGGGGACGACGAAGAGGCGACTTTCCGCACTCTCACCGCGCACCGCAAAATCATCGACGGACTGATCGAATTCCACCACGGAAGATTCGTCGGTTCCGCCGGCGACAGCGTGCTCGCCGAGTTCGCGAGCGTGGTGAACGCGGTCGAGTGCGCGCGCGAAATCCAATCCACACTCAAGGCGGAGAATGCGAGTCTGCCACCCGGGCGACGGATGGAGTTCCGCATCGGCATCAATCTCGGCGACGTAATCGTCGATGGGGCGCAGATCTACGGCGACGGTATCAATGTCGCAGCTCGTTTGGAGAACCTGGCGGAACCGGGCGGTATCTGCGTATCGGGCACGGTCCGCGAACAGATTAGTAACAAGCTGGCGCTCAACTACGATGATCTTGGCGAGCAGGTGGTCAAGAACATCGCCAAGCCCGTGCGAGTGTTTCGGCTGTTGCCGGAGCCTGCGGATTCCGCTCCCGCGGGCAGCGGAAAGAACGGAAGGCGGCGGCAGGCTGTGTATCTGCGACGAGGCGCATTCTCAGTTGCAGGGTTGGCAATCATTGTCGCGGCCGTGCTGCTAGTACAGCATCTCTCGTTGCGCCTTCCCGCCACCTCGGCTTCTATTCACCCAGCGCAGGGTCAGGCGCTGCCTTTACCGGACAAGCCTTCTATCGTGGTGCTGCCATTCACCAACTTGAGCGGAGATCGTGAGCAGGAATACTTGAGCGACGGTATCACGACTGACCTTATCACCGACCTCTCGAGACTCCCGGACCTGTTTGTCATCGATCGTAACTCCGCCTTCACTTACAAAGGGAAGACCGTGAAGGTGGAAGATGTGGGTCGGGAATTGGGAGTGAAGTACGTGCTGGAGGGCGGCTTGCAGAAGGTGGGCGATCAGATACGGATCACCACCCAATTGGTGGATGCTACCACGGGCGATCAATTGTGGGCTGAACGGTACGACTGCCCCCGGCGCGACTTCTTCGCCCGGCAAGACCAGATCGTGCAGAGGATCGTGACGACACTGAATCTCGAGGTTGATTTGTCACAGCGGGTGGCCTTCATGGGTACGGGAGGAGCACGCACAACCAATCCCGATGCTTATGACGCCTATTTGCGCGGGAAGAAATACGCAGCCAGCATGACCAAAGAAAACTATCTGAAAGCTCAGAAAATGTTCGAGAAAGCGATCGAGCTGGACCCCAAGTACGCGGCAGCGTATGTCAGCCTCGGTCACACCTTGCGCTTTCAGTGGAACTGGCTATGGAACGAGGATCCTGACCCTCTGAACCACGCTCTTCAACTGGCGAAGCAGGCCATAGCTCTCGATGACAGCCTGGCCTCCGCCCATGGGCTGTTGAGCGCCGTCTACCTATCGAAGGGGCAATTTGACCAGGCGCTCGGCGAAGCGGAACGCGCCGTCGCGCTGGACTCGAACTCTGCTGATAGCTACAACGCGCTCGCTTTCGTACTGAACTATTTTGGAAGGCCGGCGGAGGCTGTTGCGGCCGCCGAGAAGGCGATGCGGCTCGATCCGCGCCATCGAGACCAGTACTTGATCTGGGTAGGCATGGCCCAAACCCAGATGGGGCATTACGCGAAAGCGATTCCCATCGTTAAGCAGTTCCAGGCCAGTTATCCCAATAACCTGGGTAGCGGCTTTTGTTTCACCTACTTGATGGTCGACTATGTCGAGTTGGGGCGGGAAAAAGAGGCGCGCGCGACAGCGGCGGATCTGCTGCGATTCAGTCCCGACCTGACTCACGATTTGCTCATGGAAAGGCTTCCGCTCAAAAATCAAGCGACGGCAGATCGTTTTTCAGCCGACTTCAGCAAGGCGGGTCTGAAGTAGAATAGACGAATGAGGTGCGCGACGGGCGCGGGCGATGCTCGCCGACATCCACAACTGGTTCACCGAGGGCTTCGACACCGCAGACCTGAAAGACGCCAAGGCGCTGCTCGACCAACTAAACGCCCGACCGTTCTCTGCTACACGTGCGCCAGGATCTCCTCGCGCAGCCGCCTGACTCCTTTCTCGTCCTGCCCGATCGGACCCGAGAAGATAAACTGCGTGACGTCCCACTCCTTCGCGCGACGCTTCAACTCGACGATGCATTCCTCGGGCGTGCCGATCAGCGCCAACGGCGATTGCATTATCCCTTCGACGCTCATCCCAAACACCGGCGCCATCATCTCTGCAGTCTTGCGGCTCTCCTCGCGCGTGTTGGTAATCGTCAGCGCGAAAATGCCGTTGCTGAACCGAATCGCATCCGGCTTGCGGCCGTGACGCTTCGCTTCTGCGCGTACGAAATCGACCTTCTCGCGAAACGTATCGTTGGTCATCCGCTTGATGTACTCGAACGAGATATGCCCGACCTTGCCCGACTCCGAAATAATATTGATCACGTCGGCATGCTTGGCCGCGATGCGCAGTAGTCCCTTGCCGCCGCCGCCCAGCAGGATCGGCGGAGTTGGTTTCTGGATCGGCTTCGGCCACAGGATCGCATCCTTCAGATGATAGAACTCACCATCGAAATTCGTCTGCTCGTTGGTCCAGAGTGATCGGATACAGGTCAGCGCTTCGTCGAGCATCCGCAGCCGTTCCGTGATCGGCGGAAAATTAATCCCCGTCATCTTGAACTCGGTCTCGGTCCATCCGCTGCCGAGTCCCGCCACCAGCCGTCCGTTGCTCAGATGATCGAGCGTCATCAGGCTTTGCGCCGTGATCACCGGATGACGAAACAGATTGCACAACACCAAGTGTCCAATCCGAATCTTTTTGGTAGCTTCCATCAGCGCCGCGGCCACCGCGATATGATCGTACGCGAGCGCGTGGGGATCCTGTTGCCGCTCCGGGCCTTCCATCACGATGTGGTCCGGGAACAGGATCAAGTCGTACTTGAGCCCTTCCAAGGTCTGCGCCACTTCGCGAAACTTCGCCGGTGGCATATTCGCAATTTGGATTCCGAATTCCATAAGCACCTCGTGATTTTGGTTCTTTTCGCTTAGTTTACGCTTGAAATGCAAGCGCCTGTTTTGCAGTCAGTTGCCGATCTTGGTGGCACCCTTCTTGCTGTTTATGTAGGCAAGGATTGCGTTTGTAGATTTTGCAAAGAAATGATTATGTTGATGTTGTGGATGTTGGGTTGATTGTGGCTACGGTTTCGCCCCCGCAAACGCGTTTTGTTTTCGGTCGTTTGGACAGTGCAAGCTGCTGAGGTAAAGAGGCTATGACACAAGCCTACGGATACGTGGGCCCTCTAGACAACGTTGAACCGCAACGGCCGTCGTTTTTCGACGCACTCGGCGAACTGCGATTCCCATTCGAAGCCTCTCTCTTCTGGCTCGGCGCTCTCAGCTACCCATGGCCCCGCGTCGAACCCGCCAACAGTAAAACCGTAATGTTGATCCCCGGCTTCATGGCTGGTGACGTGACCCTCGCGCCGATGGCCACCTTTTGCCGCTGGCTCGGTCATCGCGCCGTCTTCGCCGGCATCTGGTCCAACTCGAAATGCCCGCGCGAATCCGTCGAGCATCTTAGCCAGCGGCTCGCGCGCACTGCCGAGCGCTGGGATTCCCCGATCGTTGTGATTGGCCATAGCCTCGGCGGTATCTATGCCCGCGAATTGGGCCATCGCAATCCTGACCTCGTCGAACGCGTGATCACTCTGGGTGCGCCTATCCGATGGCCGCGCGAGTCCTCGAATCATGCCGTCGCCGCCGTTGCTCGTTCCATCGCGCGGATTCGCGGCAAAGCCGAAGGATGCCTCAGCGAAGCATGCTCATGCGGAATGCGGATGAATGAAATATCGCCCAAGGACGTTCCGACCACCGTCATCTATTCGCGCACTGACGGGGTAGTGCACTGGCAAAGCTGCGTCGATCGCTCGGCCTCCCCGATGGTCGAAAATGTCGAAGTGCTCGGCAGCCACGTCGGGATGGCGTTCAGCGCCGACGTCTATCGCGTACTCGCCGCGCGCCTTGCGCTTCCACACCGACCGCGACTCCGCCTCGCAGCCTCGAACTCCGAGTTCGCTCACTAATCTCTCAGCGCTTTCTCACGCCTTGCCGTAAACCGGCACGATCGCGCCCGCAGTGGCGCGGCAATCGTCTGAACAAAGAAACGCCAGCGTCCGCGCAATGTCTTCCGGCTTCACCCACTTTTCATGTTTCGCGTTGGGCATCGCTTTGCGATTCGCTTCAGTATCGATCGTGCTCGGCGCGATCGCATTGACCAGCACATTGTCCGGCAGCACTTCTTCCGCGAGTGAAGCGGTGAACGTCGCAATCGCGCCCTTCGCGACTGCATAAGCCGCGAAGTCACCCGCGCCGAGCAGGCCAGTGCGCGACGTCACCGACACGATTCGCCCCCACTTGCCCCGCTGCATGATCGGCACTACCGCGCGGCAGCAAATGAACGTCGGCCGGACGTTCAGATCGAACATGGTCTGCCATTCCTGCATCGTCGTTTGCGCGACTGATTTTCCGCCCCAGAATCCGCCGACCAGATTCACCAGGATATCGACCTTGCTCCACTGCGATGCGACCTCGCCGACGAAATCGCTAATCTGCTTCTCATCGGCAACGTCCGCCTTCTTCAGAAACAACTCGGTGGACGGGAACCGGTTCCCGAGCTGCGTCTCGAGCATCGGCACTTCCGCTTCGATCACCCACGGGATGGCGACCTTCGCGCCCGCCGTCAGAAAATTCTTGGTGACGGCGCGACCGAGCGCGCCAGTACCGCCGGTGATTATCGCCACGCGATTTTCGAGCAGTTGCATTGCGGGATTCTCCTTGTCTTGACGCTCAGCGCGATCTCACCGCGACTCTAGTACGGAGAATTCTTCCCGCAAAGCGAAAACCTCGGCCAAAATCTCCGCTCGATGCGCGCGAATCTATTTCAAATTGCTGTTCGCGAACTCCCAGTTGACCAGGTTCCAGAACGCCTCGACGTACTTCGGCCTCTCGTTGCGATAATCGATGTAGTACGCATGCTCCCATACGTCGCACGTGATGATCGGCCTCTGTCCCTGCCGAATCGGGCATCCCGCGTCGTGCGTCGAGACCACTTCCAGCGCGCCGCCGCTCGTCTGCACCAGCCACGCCCATCCGCTCCCGAAATGATCGTCGGCCGCCTTGCTGAACTTCTCCTTGAACGATGCAAAGCTGCCGAACGCCTTCTTGATCGCGTCGGCGATCGGACCCTTGGGCTCGCCCCCGGCCTTCGGCCCCAGCGTCTTCCAGTAGAACGAATGATTGTAGTGCTGCTCGACGTTGTTAAAAAGCGGCCCCGGTTCCGCCGTCTTCAGAATCTCCTCGAGCGAAGCGTTCGCGAACTTGCTCTTGGCGACCAGGTCGTTGGCCTTTTTCACGTAGGCCGCGTGATGCTTGCCGTGATGATACTCCAGCGTCTCCGCTGAGATGTAAGGTTTGAGCGCATCCATCGAATAAGGGAGCGGTGGAAGTTCGAAAGCCATCGTAAAGACCATCCTTTCGCAGCGGCGAGCGCCGATGCGGGTTAGCGCGATTGAATTTGCTGAACGTGCGGATCGCCGGGAGATGCGGCGTTGCTCCCGGTGGCTGCGTAGCGGCAACTCCTTGATTGTATCGCCAGATTCCAATTCGACGCAAATTTTTGGCCAATCCCGCGCCAGCGATTACAAACGCCTCGCGCCCGCGATTACTCAGTCGTTGTCCACCCGCCACAACTGACTATTCATGAATTGCTAAGCAAGCTGCGGCGCGCTCTCGCGGAGCCTGTTGCAAAAGCAGTGATGCTGTGAAAAATCAATCGCTGGCACTTTGGTGGGGATCTCAACGGACGAGGAGGATTCTTGATGGATGCTTTCCTGCTGCTGCTCCGATGGTTGCACTTCCTGTTCGGCATCGCTTGGATCGGCTTGCTCTATTATTTCAACCTGGTTCAGACGCCGTTCTTCGGCGAAACCGATCCGGCGGTGCGCAGCGGCGCGATTCAGAAACTGGTTCCGCGCGCGCTCTGGTGGTTCCGATGGGGCGCGATGGGCACCGTTATTTTCGGCTTGCTCTACCTGTTGATGTGGTGGGGGATGCGGCTCAACTACGCGATGACGCCGTGGACCGTCGCGATTTTCACCGGCGGTTTCATGGGCTTGATCATGTGGGCCAACGTATGGTTCGTCATCTGGCCCAATCAGAAAATCATTATCGCCAACGCGATCGCGACCGCAGGCGGTGCGGCAGCGAATCCCGCCGCGGCACCGGCTGGACGCCGCGCGGCGCTGGCCTCGCGCACCAATACCCTGTTTTCGATCCCGATGCTGTTCTTCATGGGCGCCGCGAGCCATTACAACCTGTTCAATGAAGCTAGCTCCGGCGGCATCACGGCTTGGCTGGTGATTACACTGATCGTTCTAGGACTGGTCGAAGCGAATGCGCTGATCGGTACCCAAGGCCCGACCAAGAAACCACTCGACTCGATCTCCGGGACAATTCACTCAGGCCTCGGCCTCTGGCTCGTTATGATCATCGTTATCTGGGCGACGCTCGGCTGACGACCGCGAAATTTCCGCGCAACGATGAAGCCCGCGAAGCCGACTTCGGGCCGAAGGGCCGAATCGCTCTAGGATAAAGTGGCGGGTGAGGGTGCAGGAGAGGGCCCCCTCACCCGTTCCGCCCTCCGTGTCATTCCGAGCCGATGCCCTAAGCGGAGTCGAACGGGGAAGCGAGGAATCTCGGCACTTGTTCTTAATACCTCGCCCGCTCTTTCACTGAAGAGAGCCTGCCCTGAGCATGTCGAAGGGTCGCCGAAGCGCGGCAGCGTCGCGAAGCCGACTTCGGGCCGTAGGGCCGAATCGCTGTAAGATAAAGAGGTAGGTGAGGGTTCTGGATCGCCCGACACGTCGTCGGCCCTCCCACTCCGTCATCCCGAGCGCAGGCTGCTCTTTCCGTCATCCTGAGCGAAGGCTGCCGGAGTCGAAGGATCTCGGACAGCGGCGCGCCGCGAAGCCGACTTCGGGCCGAAGGGCCGAATCGCTACAAGATAAAGAAGCCGGTACCGGTTTTGGAACCGCGAAGCGCTCCTTAAAAAGCTGACGCTATTTATTCTGCTTGGCAGCTTCGTCGAGAAACGCCGTCAGATTGTCGATTTGGCCCGCGAGCTGCGGCAGCGCGCGCATCGCATGCGTGCTGCGCTTCGGCTTGTAACCCGGTGGATACTTGAGATTGAGCACGCGATCCTCGACCAGCTCGCGCGACGAGCCCGCGATCGACGGTCCCTGGCTGCCCGGCAAATTCGGGTCCGGGTTGTGGCACACGACGCAGTTGGTCATGTACACGATTCGTCCCTGCATCGCGGGTGTTCTGGGCGTGGACTTGCCGCACGCGGCAATCGCGATTGTAAAAAATGGCGCCAGCATCGTGGCGCCGACCTTCGCAACGATTTTCGTATTCTTCATCTCAAGTGGATTAGGTCTAACCTGAAGGTTCGTACAGAATTTAAGTTCGGTGTAGCGCGTTACAGTTCGCGGCGGCCGCTGAGCGCGCTGGTCAAGGTCGCGGAATCGCTGTACTCGAGATCGCCGCCGGCGGGCAGTCCCCGCGCCAGCCGCGTCGTCTTGAGCCCGAGCGGTTTCAGCATCCGCGCGATATAGAGCGCGGTCGCCTCGCCTTCGACGGTCGCGTTGGTCGCGATGATCACCTCGCGGATCTCGGCCGGCGGATTCACGCGCGCGAACAGTTCCTTCAGCTTGATATCGTCGGGACCGACTCCATCGAGCGGTGCAAGCGCGCCGTTCAATACGTGATAGACGCCGTTGAAACTGCGCGCGCGCTCGATCGCCATCAAGTCCGCTGGCCCCTCGAGCACGCAGATCAAATCGCGCTCGCGTGCCGGATCTTCGCAGATTTGGCAGCGCGGATGATCCGACAGCCCGAAGCATTCCGCGCACAGGCCGACCCGCTCTTTCATTTCGAGCAGCGACTCCGCGAGCGCGATCACCTGGTCGCGCGGCCGGTTGAGCAAATTGAACGCGAGCCGCGAGGCGGTCTTCTCGCCGATGCCGGGCAAGCGCGAGAGCTCCTTGACCAGGCGCGTCATCGCGGGCGGCAGGCCATCCTGACGCTTCAGATTCTCCGCCATCAGGCGTGCTCCGTCATTCGACGCCGAAACCGGGAAGCTTGATGTTGCCCAGCGGTCCGAGCTTGCCCATCTCATCGGCGAGCAGTTGCTGCGCCCGCGCCATCCCGTCGTTGACGGCAACCTGGATCAAATCTTCGAGCATCGATTTGTCGTTGGCCGCCACGATCGACGGATCGATTTCGATTTTGCGCACGCGCATCGTGCCNNCGCCTGCAGCGCCTGCGCCTGCTGCATCAGCGCCGCCAAATCCATTTGTGCCACGATAGTTCCTCACTCCTCGCCGCGGACCCCCGAACGCGGCGCCTTTACTTCGAGTCTATTTCGGTGCCGCCTTTTCGGTTTCGGAATTCGGGATTTTGAGCTCGACCAGTCGCGCATCGAGCGTATCGAAAACTCGCCGCACCGCGGGATCAGTCAGCACCGCCTGCTTCTCTTCGGGCGTCGCCGAACGGCGCGGTATCGCCGCATCGCTCGCCGATGCGGTCGCATTATTTTTGTCGAGCGCCGAGGCGCTCGCGAT
>PNBD01000017.1:0-25683 GCA_003135855.1 Deltaproteobacteria bacterium | reverse complement strand
GTGGCGCCGCCGGTGCCGCGAGCTCGCGCGTCCGTCCGTTCGATGCCAGCGGCGCCGCTTCCGCCCGAGTCGCGCTTGTGCTCGACGCCGCAAACTTGAGCCCGTCCGTCGTCAGCTCGACCCGGATCGGACGGCCGAAATGTTGGCTCGCCAGCTCCGCGATCACCGCCTTGTTGTCGTTCAGATACCGAATATAGATGTCGTTGCGGGCGGTCATCGTCAGCAAATCATTCGCCAGCACGAGCCCGGCGCCTTGCTCCATGAAGCCCGCCAACGCGGCGCGCCGTGCGCGGATAAAATCGCGCAGCTCGGGCAGCTCGCGCGCGCCGCCGCTGTCCGCGCGCGCACTGGTATCCGCCATCGACGCGCTGCGCAGCGGCGCGTCGGCTTTGACCTCGCCTTCGACGCGTAGTCGCCGCGTGCCCGAAGCCGGCTCCGATTGCGCGCCGCCGCGCGATCCGCCGCCGCTGCCACCGCCAGAAGATTGCCCGCTCGTCGATGCGCCGATTGCTCGCAGCAGTTCGTCCGCATCGACCACCGCCGCCAAAGACGCCATCCGCACCACCGCCATCTCGAGCAGCAAGTCTGGATACGGCGAGCGAATTATCTGCTCCTGCGACTCGGCCATCAGATGGAACAGCCGCATGATATCGCGCGCGCTGGCGCGTCCCGCGAGCCGCTTTAGTTCCGCCACCTCGTGATCCGGGATGTCATCGAGCGCGCTTTGCGAATCTGTTGCCGGCAGTTTGGCGATCGCGAGGTTTCTAAGTGTCTCGAGCAAATCGCGGCCGAGCGATTCGAGGTTGGCGCCGCGATTTGCCAGTTCGCGAACGCCGCGCAGCGCCTCAGCGGCGTTCTTGTCGATGATCGCCTCGCAGATCTTCAGCACCGCGGTGCGGCTCGCGACTCCCAG
This sequence comes from Deltaproteobacteria bacterium, assembly GCA_003135855.1. Taxonomy (GTDB): domain Bacteria; phylum Desulfobacterota; class Binatia; order Binatales; family Binataceae; genus Binatus. The sequence continues at coordinate 24,770 of PNBD01000017.1, read as the reverse complement.
CGACGACGCGACTTCGGTCTCCGTCACTTTGCCGGCCGACGTCGCGATTGCTGTCTCGAACATCCGCTCCGCATCGCGCATGCTGCCGCCGGCCTCGCGCGCGAGCAGTCTCAGCGCCGCTTCCTCGACTTCGACCTTTTCGCGCTGCCCGAGATCCTTCAGCCGTTCGAGAATCGTGGTGTATGGAATCCGGCGAAAATCGTAGCGCTGCAGCCGCGACAGAATCGTCTCCGGCATCTTCTGCGGCTCGGTCGTCGCCAAAATAAACTTGACGTGCGGCGGCGGCTCCTCGAGCGTCTTCAGCAACGCGTTGAACGCCTGGTCCGTCAACTGATGAGCTTCGTCGATAATATAAATCTTGAAACGATCGCGCGCCGGCCGGTAGCTGAGATTCTCGATGATCGCGCGCGCGTCGTCGATTTTGCGATACGTCGCGCCGTCGATCTCGCTGACGTCGAGCGCTCGTCCGGCGCGAATCTCCACGCAAGCCGCGCATTCACCGCATGGCTCGGCGGTCGGGCCCTTCTCGCAGTTGAGGCAGCGCGCGAGGATTCGCGCCGCAGTCGTCTTGCCGACGCCTCGAATTCCGGTGAACAGGAACGCATGCGCGATTCGGCCGCGCTTCAGCGCTTCGCTGAGCGTGCGCGTCACGTGTGATTGGCCGACCAGTTCGGAGAACCGTTCCGGCCGCCATTTGCGCGCGAGTACCAGATGGTTGGGGGTTTCCGCCATCGCGAAATTATCACTATGAAGCTGCCTGTCGGATGATAGCCAGGCACCCCTGCGGCACAGGGTTGCAGCCGGTGCCGTTGCTTCCTTCCGGACCTGGCGGGGTTCGCGGCCTTCCCTTGCGCAGGACCCGGCTATCAGCGGCAGGCAGCTTCGAAGATTGCTCCGTGCGCGATTATTTTGCGCGCCTCATTACAATATCACAGATGCATCTTATGCAACCGGCGCGACCATTCATCGCGCGTCGATTCGTCGCGATTCGTGCCCCCGGTGGCATGAACCGTCGGTGGTTGCTATCAACTTGGACATGGCGATGCACACCGACAAAGTCGCAATCGGCCTCATCCAGATGAGCTGCGCGCCCGACCCGCGCCTCAATCTCGTTAAAGCGATCGCCAAAATCGAGGAGGGTGCGAAGCGCGGCGCGCAAATCGTCTGCACGCAGGAACTCTTTCGCTCGCATTATCCGTGTCAGACCGAAGACCAGGCCGCATTCGAACTTGCCGAGCCGATTCCCGGCCCCTCGACCGAGGCGCTCGGCAAAGTTGCGAAGTCGCACAAGATTTCGATCATCGCGTCGCTGTTCGAGCGGCGCGTCGCCGGCGTCTATCACAACACGTCGGTCGTGATCGACGAGACCGGGCAAATCGTCGGACGCTATCGCAAGATGCATATCCCCGACGANNCCATCGGATGGTGGCATGGCGAGACCGCCGACGTCCGTCCCGTTCAGCGCGACGCGTGGGAAACGATTCAGCGCAGCCACGCGATTGCGAACGGCGTATTCGTCGCGGCGGTGAACCGCGTCGGCATCGAAGGTGAACTCGAATTCTGGGGCGATTCGTTCGTCGCCGATCCATTCGGACAAGTGATCGCGCGCGCCGGCGGCAAGGATGAAGAAACGCTGGTGGTCGAATGCGACCTCAAGAAAATCGAAGAGACGCGCCGCAGTTGGCCGTTCCTGCGCGATCGCCGAATCGACGCCTACCACGATCTCACGCGCCGATTCCGCTCGTGACTCCTAAACCGTGAAGCATCTTTCCGCCGAGCATCGCCGCACACTCCGCAGCTACCGGATGCCCCCCGAGTGGGCGCCGCATCTGGCCTGCTACCTCGTATGGCCCCACAACGTCGAGACCTGGCCCGGCAAGTTCGATGCGATTCCCGCGCTTTACGCACACATGGTCGCCGCGATCGCCAGCTTCGAACCGGTGCGCTTGATGGTTCAGGAGGAGGCGGAGATCGCGGACGTCCGCGCGATGATTCGCGATGCCGCCCGACGCCTCGATCTGCCCCATCTTCCCCACGATGCGATCTTGCCGCGCGTCGAGATCTTCGCGGTTCCGACCAACGACTCGTGGGTCCGCGATCACGGCCCTATATTCGTCAATCGCTTTGGCGCCGACGCGGGCGCCGCCCCGAATCAGATCGCGCTCGACTGGCACTTCAATTCCTGGGGCCAAAAGTACGGCGCATTCGATCTCGATGACGTCGTCCCGCAAAAGCTCGGCGCGCGTTACGGATTCGAAGTTATAGAAGTACCGGCGGTTCTCGAAGGCGGCTCGATCGACGTCAACGGCGCGGGCACTCTGCTCACCACCGAATCGTGCCTGCTCAACCCCAATCGAAATCCGGAATTGAGCCGCGCCGAGATCGAAGATTTTTTGAAAACCTGTCTCGGCGTGACGAACGTGCTCTGGCTCGGCGATGGAATTGCCGGCGACGACACCGACGGACACATCGACGATCTCGCGCGCTTCATCGCGCCTGACACGATCGTCACCGTGCTCGAAGATGATCCCGCCGACGTGAACTTCGCCGTCCTGCGCGACAATCTCGATCGGCTCAAAACGATGCGCGATCAGGACGGGCGCCCATTCAAGATCGAAACGCTGCCGATGCCCCCCGCGATCGTTCACGACGGCACCCGCCTGCCTGCCTCCTACGCGAACTTCTATATCGCCAACGGCGGTTACGTGATGCCGACCTTCGACTGCCCGCAGGACGCTATCGCCGCCGCGACGCTTGCGCGATTGTTTCCCGGCCGCCGTGTCGTCGGCGTGCCCTCGACCGACCTCGTATGGGGTCTCGGCTCGGTGCATTGCCTGAGCCAGCAGCATCCGATTCCCCCAAAAAGCTAGGCAAGAAAGTTAGGAAAGCCCGCCGCATTTTTCCCAGCGAAGGCCATTCCCCTCCGTCATCCTGAGCGANNTCTGAGGCGAAGGCTGCGCAGCCCGCGAAGCCGACTTCGGGCCGGAGGGCCGAATCGCATTTTGATTAAGAATCTCGGATCCGTTTCTTCTCCGCCTCACCCTGATCTCGTTATTAAGATTATTAAGTCTATACTTGACAATCTCAATTCATAGATCAATATTATCGCTCAATGCGCCCAATCATCCTTAAATGCCCGTCCTGCGACGGCGACCTGACCGTCAATCGTCTCAAATGCCCCGATTGTGCGATTACCATCGACGGTGAGTTCTCCCAGCCCGCCCTGCTTAAGCTCGCGCCCGCGCAAATCGATTTCGTCGAAGTCTTCGTCAAGAACCGCGGCATCATCCGCGAAGTCGAACGCGAACTCGGGGTCTCGTACCCCACCGTCCGCGCCCGCCTCGACGACGTGATTCGCGCGCTCGGCTACCCCGGTAAGGCGGCGGCTGAAGATGGCTCTGTCGACGAAACCGCTCCGCGCCGGCGCACCGTGCTCGCCGATTTGAAGGCGGGCAAACTCTCCCCCGAAGAAGCCCTGGCCGCGTTGAACGAAAGCCGCGATCAAAAAGATTAGCCGAGAGTTTTCCGGAGGTGACCTGCGATGGCAGATACGATTCTTGAAGGTGTCGAATCCATCCGCGTGATTCGCGTGGATGGGAATCTGAAAATCCGCGGCATCGAGTCTGTCGCCGCCGGTAAAGTCATCATCGATTCCGGCGCTACGCCTGAGGTCATCCGCAACGGCAACGTCGCGGAGATCTCGGCGCGTTCCAGCGCCACCATCTCGCTCTCGCCCGGCGTCGCAATCGACGTCGAAGATGCCGCCGGCAAGCTCGACGCTTCCGATTTCGCGACGCCGCTCTTCCTGACCCGCGTGCGCGGCAATTTTCACGCGCGCCGCATCGGCGCCGTCACGATTCGCGAATCGGTGGCCGGCAATTTCTCGCTCAAGGAATCGGGCAGCGTCGAGGGCCGCAAAATCAGCGGCTCGCTCACCGTCGAGTCCTCGCGCTCGATCAGCCTCAGCCAGGTCGCTGGCGATTTTTATTGCCGCGACGTCGAAGGCGAAATCGCGATCGAGAAAATCTCCGGCACCGCGCGCTTGAACGCGTTGCGCGGACCGTTTATCTCACGGCTGGTCGGTGGCCATCTCGAAATCGAAGATGCGGCCGATGTCGAAGCCGGCGTAGTCGGCGGGAAACTGCGCGCCTCCAATCTCCGCGGCGCGCTGCGCGCCGGTAAAATCGGCGGCAAGCTCGCAGTCGATAACGCCGCCGGCGAAGTCGCAGCCGGATATGTCGGCGGCAACGCGCGCATCGCGCGCGTCGGCGGTGCGCTCACGCTCGAGGAAGTTGGCGGCGCGATCGATCTAACCGGTCCATATCCGGCCGGCAGATCGTGGAGCATCAGGAGCCGTGGACGCGTGAGCGTCGACGTCGACGCGCAATCTTCGATCGAGCTCGACGCTTCCGCCGGATGGGGCCGAATCCGCACTTGCGGACTCGACGCCGCCCCGCTCAAATGGCTCGGACGTAATCACGTGCACGGAACTTTCGGGCCTGACACCGCGAGTCCCGAAAACGCAGCAAGTGCTGAAAACGCAGAAGGTGGCCCCCGCATGAAACTTACCATCGAAACCAAAGTCGCCGACATTATTATCGCGATCGCCGGGTCGCGCGAGCGCGATTTCCGTTTCCGTGGCGATCGCGGCTTCGGCCGCGCTTTCGGCGCGCCGTTCGAAGAGCTGGCCCGCGAAATCGGCGAGGACGTTCCCGCGTTCGTGCGCACCGTCATGGACGCGGCGGGCAAATTCGTCGCGGAAACCGGCCCGCTCTCCACCGGCATCGTTCGCGAGGTCAAACGCAGCGTGTCGCAAGGGCTGCGTGAAGTCGAGCGCGCCTTTGGCGAGATCGAGAAGTCCGTGCCGGCCGACGTCGGCGAAAAGCTCTCCAGCCTCGGCAAGGAAATCAGCGATCTGGTCTCGCAGGCCGTACGCGGCGGTACGCGCGAGGCGCGCAACGAAATGCGCGATCGCGTGCGCGAGGCCGCGCGCGAGATGCGTGAAACTATTCGCACTGCGGCGCGCGAGCGATGGTCCCGCGGCAATGACGAACCCTCCGAATCTGCCGCGCCCAAGCCAGCCGCATCGCCATCGAAGCCGGGCGCCACTGAAAAGCTCAATCGCGAAGATGCGATCATGGAAATTCTCGCCGCCGTCAAAGACGGCCGCCTCGAGCCCGACGAAGCCGACGATCTGATCAAAGCCTGGATGGAAGTATCGCGCAGCTCCGACGCTCGCCGCTGACCCGCGCCGATCGCTAGACACATCGCATGAGGCAGGCTATCGCGCCTGCCTCAAATTTTTCCCGCCCCTCCTTTGCCTTGACCGTGTACCGACGCGCATATTATGCCAGTTCAACTTGATCGGCCGCCTTCTTATGAACCAAGCAGCGCGCTACGCATCGACCATTCTCCTCGCGCTGATTCTCGCGCTTCCCACTCTCATCGCTCCCGCGCGCGCGCAACTGCCGCCCGATCAGATGATCACCAAGACCTTGCCCGAGCCCGCTCCGAACTGGGTGTTCGTGCTCGACGCCGGCTTCCCGACTACCGCCGTCGCGAAACTCGACATCATCGATGGCAGTACGCGCACGATGCTCGGCCAGTTGAGCGGCGGCTACCTGAGCAACTTCGACATCGCGCCCGACCATCGCGAGATGTACATGATCGACACCTACTACTCGCGCGCGTGGCGAGGCACCCGCACCGACGTCGTCTCCATCTTCGATGCCAAAACGCTGAACTTCCAGGCTGAAGTCGAAATTCCGCCCAAGCGAATCCTGATCGTTCCCAAGCGCGATACCACCGCCGTCACAGCCGACGGCCGCTTCCTGCTGGTCGCGAACATGACGCCTGCGACGTCTGTCAGCGTCGTCGATTTGAAGGCGCGCAAATTCGTCGGCGAGATCGATACGCCGGGATGCGTCCAGGTCCTCGCTCCGGGCAATCGCCAGTTCTCCTCGATGTGCGCCGACGGAGGCATCCTGACCGTAACGCTCGATGACAACGGCGCCGCGAAAGATAAAAAACAGGGCAAGCCCTACTTCGACCCGAACAAGGATCCCGTTTTCGATCAGCCCGCCGTGATTGGAACCAAGGCGTATTTCGTTTCGTATCACGGCGCGATTCACGTGCTCGATCTGTCAGGCGCCGAGGCGGTCGCCGCGCCCGAATGGTCAGTGCTCGGCGCCGGCGACTCCGGATGGCGGCCCGGCGGATGGCAAACCATTGCGGCCAACGAAAAAAAAGGAATCATCGCCGTCCTGATGCACAAGGGTGGCGAATGGACGCATAAACAATTGGGCGACGAGGTCTGGATGTTCGACGCGGCGAAAAAAAGCCGCCTCAGCCGCATCAAGCTGAAAACGCCGGCCTACTCGATTCACTTGAGCCAGGGCGACGATCCGATCATCTACGCGCTCGCGCTCAAAGAATCCCAGATGGAGGAATACGCGGCGTCGGACGGCAAATACCTGGGCGTCGTCAATCAGCTCGGCACTCCGTTCCTCGTCTCCGGACCGTAATTTCGCGCGACGCGCCGGCATAACAATGATCGCGATCGATCCGACAATTCACTGGACGATTTCCGCTGCGCTGGCACTGATCTTCGCCGCTTCCGCCGCAATGAAATTCATCGACCTGAATGAATTTCGCGGCGCGGTCGAAAATTATCGAATTGTTCCCGAACAGCTATCCGGCTTGATCGCGATCGCAGTGCCCTTCGCGGAAATCGTTGGCGCGCTCGGATTGCTCCTGCCGGCTACGCATCGCGACGCCGCGATCTTGCTATCGATCTTGCTAATCGTTTTCTCCGCCTCGATCGCCATCAACCTGCTGCGCGGCCGACGCAATATCGATTGCGGATGCTTCGGTCCGATGCTTCGCCAACAACTAAGTTGGTGGCTCCCCGCGCGCAACCTCGCGCTGATCGCAATGCTCGCGATCGTTATCCTTCCGGCCCATGCGCGATCGCTCACGCTGCTCGATCTCGCGACCATCGCCCTCGCCGCGACTACGCTCGCGCTGCTCTATTCGGCCGCGAACTATCTCGCCGCCAACGCGCCGCACCTCCGCGCCCTGGAGATCGCCGATGCATGACGCACTTGTCATCTCGCAGGTCGTGCTGTGGATCGCGGTGCTCGCGCTCTCGGCCGTCGTGCTGGCGTTGATCCGGCAAATCGGCGTGCTGCATGAACGAATCGCGCCGATGGGCGCGCTCACGATGGACAAGGGTCCCAAAGTCGGTGACCAATCGCCCGTCTTCGAGTTGATCGATCTCGCAGAGCGCCCGCTCACGCTCGGCGCACGGCGCGACGACCTGCGCAGTCAAATCCTGATGTTCGTGTCGCCGACCTGTCCCGTCTGCAAAAAGCTTTTGCCGATCGTCAAGTCCGTCGTCGCCGCGGAATCGGGTTGGCTCGATCTGGTTTTCACCAGCGACGGCGAACCTTCCGAGCAAGCCGGCTTCATCCGCAAATACCAACTCGAGCAATACCCATTCGTGTTGTCGTCTGAACTTGGAATGACCTTCCGAGTGAGTAAACTCCCGTATGCAGTGTTGATCGACGGCGAAGGCATCGTGCGCGCCAAGGGACTGGTCAATACGCGCGAGCACCTCGAGAGCATCGTCGCCGCGAAGCAGATGGGAATCGGTTCGATTCAGGAGTATCTACGGAATCAGCACTCGCACGATGAGCCCGAGGCTGTGGCTGCGATCGCCAACGGAGAGAAGGGCAACCGGCATCATGGATAAATTTTTCGAGAACCTGACTCGCGCCGTCGCGCAGCGCAGCTCGCGCCGCAGCTTTTTGAGCTATCTCGGCAAAATGATGCTCGGTGCGTCGATGCTCCCGCTGTTGCCCATCGATCGCGTCGCCGCCACCGCCCGCGCCGAAAACAAAAAACCCAATCTCGACGACGACACCACTTGTGACTATTGGAAATATTGCGCTGTCGATGGATTTCTCTGCTCCTGCTGCGGCGGCGGCTCGCATGATTGCCCGCCCGGCGCGACCCCATCGCCAACCTCGTGGGTCGGCACTTGCCGCCATCCCGCCGACGGCCGCGATTACATCGTCAGCTATCGCGATTGCTGCGGAAAAACTTCCTGCGGGCGATGCCTCTGCGCCAACACCATCAGCGAGATGCCGCTCTATCGTCCGCAACTCGACAGCGATCTGATCTGGTGCTTCGGCGCGCCGACGATGGTCTATCATTGCTCGACCGCGGAAATCGTCAGCGTGAAGTGAGGCTCGCAGCAGTATTCGCGATTTCCGCGGCCCTGATTTTCTTGACGCCTCAATCCTACGCGGCCGACTCCGACGTGTACGCGCTGCGATGCGTTATCTGTCATCAGCCCAACGCCCAAGGCGTGCCGGGAATGTATCCGCCGCTCGCCCACTCGATCGGTCCCGACCTGCAGTTGAAGCAGGGACGCCATTACCTGATTCAGGTCGCGCTCAACGGCATGACCGGCCCCGTCAATGTGAACGGCATCATCTATAACGGCCTGATGCCTCCGTTTGCTCAACTGTCCGACGCCGAAATCGCCGACGCGTTGAATTACGTGCTCACCAAATTCAACGCCGACAAACTGCCGAAGAACTTCGCACCGATCACCGCCGCCGAAGTAAAACACGCGCGCGCCACGCACGACTCGCCCACCGAGCTTCCGCACGAGCGCGCGTCTCTGCTGAGTGATCTGAAGAAAGCGCATCTCAATGATGGAGCGGCGCGATGACGCGCCGACGACGCGCGACACTCCTCGCCGCGATGCTGGCGATCGCCTCCGCTTCCTTCGCGCACGCCGAACCTCCCGAACAGCTCTACATGCTGAATTGCTGGGGATGCCATCGGCCCCACGGCGAAGGAATTCCCGGCACCGCGCCGGCGCTCACCGACGCGATTGATTTTCTACGCGTGAAAGGCGGGCGCGAGTATTTGATCTCAGTGCCGGGAGTATCGCAGTCCGCGCTCGACAACGCCGACACCGCCGAAGTTATGAACTGGATTTTGAAATCCTTCAGCCAAGATCGCAGCCAGGATCGCAGTAAAGATCGCAGCAAGCACCGGACATCCGCTGATTTTCGGCCCTATACCGCCGACGAGATCGCCAACGCTCGCACCACTCATCTGATGGATATCAAGAAAGCGCGCGCAAAATTGGTCGCTGAAATGGTCGAGCAAAAGATTCGCCCGCCCGAAAAATAAATCGCCGCGACTCAGGCGCTCAGGCGTGCGCTTGCAATCGCGCGCGCGATTCGAGCGCGCCAGTGCAGTTCGGACAAACTGATTTGAGCGCGGTGCCGCACTCCGCGCAGAACGTGCACTGAAACGAACACGATACGCCGTCGCTCGCGACCGGCATCAGTTTTCCGCAACGCTCGCATTTGTCTTTTGGCGTCGTCATCAGCCGCAGCAGGTTGCCGTTTTTCTCCTCGTCCTTGGCAGCTGCGAGCAATGCCTCCCGCGCCTTCGCATTCTTTTCCTCGGCCGCGAACGCCCGATAGATCGAGGCGCCCGCCATCTCGAGCCTTGCGAGCAGCGTCATCTGCTGCATGCGATTCAATCCTTCAAACAGTGCCGCCATTCTTTTTTCTGCGTCCGATGTATTGCTCATTTTTTCCCTCGTTGGATCTCACAGCGGCTTGCGCGCCTTGATCGACAGGGTCAGCGGTATCGGATCGCCCTCGATGCGCCAGTAGCGGGTCCCTTCGATCCGCACCATGAAGGGGAACATCTGGAAGCAGCACACCGGATGCTCGTGCAGCATTTCAATCTGCAGGCCGGCATCGAGCAGCGCGCTGACCACTCCCGCGGTCGTGTACATCCATTCGTGCGAGCCATGTTCGAGAGTCACGGAGTGATCCGAATAGTCCGGACCGGGCGGAAACTCGCGCATCGCCGTCGAGAAATATGAATACTCGAGTTCGAGTTTCTTCGCCTCGCCTGCGTGCGCAACTCCGCCGCCGTTCGCCATGACCTGCGTCATCGGGTGGAACTCCGCGATATAGAAAATGCCGCCGGGTTTGACGAAATGCGCGGCAACCGCGCCCCACTTCTTCAGATCCGGCAACCAGCAAAGCGCGCCGTACGAGGTAAACACGACGTCGAATTTCTCGCTAAGCACATTTGGTGCGTCATAGATGTTCGAGCACAGGAATCGCGCCGGGATTTTCAGCTCGGCGCTGAGCGCGCACGCCGCCTCGATCGCCTTCTCCGAAAAATCCAGCCCGGTGACATTCGCGCCGAGTCGCGCCCACGACATCGTGTCCATTCCGAAGTGGCATTGCAGATGGAGTAGCGACTTGCCTCGCACGTCGCCCACCTCCTCGCGCTCGATCGGAAAGAGATGGTTTTCGCCGCTGCGAAACTTGTCCACCCGGTACCCCTTTGAATCGACGTGCACGGGCACCATCGCGTTCCAGAGGTTAAGATTGGTCTTCAGTCGTTCATCCATGACGTCCGCTTCCCGCTGACTTCAACCCTCGCTCACGTCAGCGCGTAATGACACTCTGCCTTCAGATGAGTCGTCGAACAATTGAACATCTTTATCATCTCGTCGATGAATGCAACTTGCCCCTCATCAAGCGCGAGCACTGTGCCAGAAAATCCAACCGGAACTTAGGACACCTGCTCGCCCGAACTAGGACAATCGCGGGCAGATTAGGACAGCACTTCGCAATCTGGGACGCTGGCGCCTGGCGGGGTACTTATTTAGAATCCTGCGCAACAGGAGGCTCTGCTATGACCACCGAAAGTTCCGATGCGTCCGCGAACACCCTGCTGGATTTGATCGCAGGGCATCGCGTCACAGCTGTCATCTACGTTGCTGCCAAGCTGGGCATCGCCGATCTTCTCGGCGAAGGTCCCAAGACCGCCGCAGAGCTCGCGCGCTTGAGCGACACCCACCCACGATCGCTGCTCCGCCTGATGCGCGCGTTGGTGGCACTGGCGGTCTGTAGGGAAGCGCCGGACGGCAAATTCGAGTTGACGGAGACCGGAACCCGCCTGGCGGCGAAGTCCGAGCGCTCATTGAAGGCGTGGGTCCTCGTGGAAGGCGAAATGCTGAGGGTTGGATGGGGCCAGCTGATCGAATCGATCCGCACCGGCAAAACTGCCACCGAGCTGGCGGGACTTGGCGAGGAGCGTTTTGAAAGGCTGGCGGAGACTGGGAACGCCTCGCTGTTCAACGAGGGCATGGTCTCGGTGACGCGCGCCGCGATGCCGCCCCTGCTCGCCGCGTGCGACTTCTCGGGAATCTCGACACTTATGGATGTTGGCGGCGGCTTTGGCGAACTGATGAGTGCGATCCTGAAGAAATATCCTTCGATGCACGGCATCGTCTTCGATCTGCCGCATTGCGCAGAAGGAGCAAGAAAGAATCTGGCCGCCGCGGGCGTTGCCGAACGATCCGAATTCATCGCAGGAAACTTCTTTGAATCAGCGCCTGCCGGTGCGGATGCAATCATATTGAAGAGCATCATCCATGACTGGAACGATGAACGTTGCGCGCGGATTCTGCAGAACTGTCACAGCGCGCTGAAACGCGGCGCGCGGCTGACTGTGATCGATCGAATCGTACCCGACAAGCTGGAGCCCAACGCGGACCATCTGTCGGCCGTGTTGTCGGATCTGAATATGTTGCGCGGCCCCGGAGGATGCGAACGGACGGAGAGCGAGCATCGCGAACTACTTGCCAAGAGCGGCTTGCGGATCACGCGGGTCGTGCCCGCCGGCCGCTACGGCTTGATCGAGGCGACCGTCACATGATTCTGCCATAGGCCCAGGGCAGTCTGCTGCCCGCGAACAACTGGCGGAATGCTTCGCGGGCTTCGGTAGCTCGCCGACATCGACGCCTGCTCGTCGCGGCAGCCGTGCACCACGACGGCATGCGCGCGAATACGGTTCGGACGCGATATTTATCAAAAGTCGCCGGTACGGCTGCTCGCCTTATGTAAGCGTCCATCAACTCTTCTCGACTCATCTTCGAAGTGTCGACCACCCGTGCGCGAAGCTGTCCGAGATCCTTCCCTGCGCTCGCGACGCTTCTCCAGCCTGGGATTGAAGGTCCTTTACTACCAGCGCGTAGCGCGCATCTTATAGTCACAGGAAGTCCGAAACCCAGTGTGGGTTTCGGAAATCTTTTCCCCCCTCTTTCTTTTCGCGCGCTTCTCTTTCTATGCCCGTTCAGGCGGGGCCGCTCTTAAGAATTCCTTGCCGCTGCAACTCCTTCACCCGCGCGCCGCTATAACCGAGTACCTCGGTCAGCACTTCCTCGTTATGCTCGCCCAAAAACGGCGCCTGCAATTCCAGCCGCTCGGGAAAATCCGAAAATCTGAGCGCAAATCCCGGCACGTCGAAATCCCCGAGAATGCGATCGTGCACAGTGCGGACCGTTCCGCGCTCGCGCAGATGCGGATGCTTTACGGCCTCCTCTAGCGACAGCACCGGCGCATGCGGCACGCGCAATTCCTTCATCGCCGCCATCGACGCGTCGTCGCTCGCCGCCGATTGCAGCCATCCTTCGATCACCGCCACCAGTTCCTTCAGATTCTTCAGCCGGTCGGCGTTGGTCTTGAAGCGCGGATCGGTCGCGAGTTCCGGCTGGCCCATCGCGCGGCACAGATTGATAAACTGATGCTCCAGCGGCGAGATAATAAATATGTAGCGATCCCTCGCCTTGAACAGGCCGCACGGCACCGCATACCACGAATGCAATCCCGAACGCGTCGGATTGATCGCGCCCTTGCTGAGACTGAGCGACTGAACGCCCGACTCATGGTAATGGAAGTACGTATCGAGCAGCGACAAGTCGAGATACTGCCCGAGGCCCGTGCGCTCGCGGTAGAGCAGCGCCGCGCAAACAGCACCCATCGCATGCGCGCCGGTGCTGACATCGCCGAGCGCCGTCATGATCACGTACGGCGCGCCGCCCGGCTCGCCACCCATCGACACGATTCCCGCATATGACGCGCCCAGGAAATCGAAGCCCGGCTCGTTGGCCAACGGCCCGCTCTGCCCGAACGCCGAAATCGAGCACATCACCACTTTCGGATTGATCGATTTGACGGTCTCGTAGTCGAGCCCGAGTCGCCCGATCACGCCCGGCGCGAAGTTCTCCACCAACACATCGATCTTCGCGACCAGCCCTTTGATGATCGCGAGCCCCTCCGGCGTTTTGAGATCGACGCAGATGCCTTTCTTGCCGCGATTGTGCTGGACGAAGTATCCGCTGCGCCCGTTGATCATGACTTCGCCGCGCCGCGTCGGATCGCCCGTCGGCGCCATCTCGACCTTGATCACGTCGGCGCCCATCTCCGCGAGCATCAAGGTGCAGGTCGGCCCCGCGACAATTTGCGTGAAGTCGAGCACCTTGTAGCCGTCGAGGACGTGTCGCGGTCTAGGCCCATTGTCGGCCATATCTGTCCCTCCCAGCTCGCGCGAAGTTCAGCGAAGTTCTGACTTCTCTATAGCACCATGCCTGCGAAAAAAGCTCGCGCGTTCTCAGTGCGAGTCTCTCGCATTTGGCTGGATTCACAGGCGGTTTTTTCGACCAACCGCTTGTGCTTCTTCCCGGTCGTTTTATTATTAGCGCGTAGCGCGCATCTTGACCTTAATGCGATTCGGCCCTGCNNCTGCGGCCCGAAGTCGGCTGCGCATCTTCTCTTATCACCTACGGGAAGCCCGAAACCCGTTAGGGGTTTCGGCCATTATGATTCCCGAGCGCTGCGCTTCCCTTACGGCAGCTCGTTCCTCCGCGGATGCTCCCCCGGCATGTCCGCCAGCTCGTCGTAAAAATCCGCCGTCTCGGGCAGCGGCCCCGGCAAATTCAATCCCATGATGATCGGCTGCGCCAGTTTCCACGCCTCCCTGCTTTCCCATCGCGCGACGCCGAAATACTGCTCGGGATTCTTGCTGCTGTGAATCAGGAAACTGCCGTACGCGCCCTCGCAATGCGACTGAATCTGATGCGTCCCCTCTTTCCAATGCTCGATGAACTGCGCTTCGTCGCCCGCCTTGATCGTCCATCGATACATCACCCGGATCATATGATGTGTACCTCGCCCTCGTTTATTCGAACCGCTGACGGAGCAGCCCTTCGAGCCTGTCATCTACGATGCTAGCCTTTCTCCGATGTACCTGCACGACACGATCGTCGCGCCCGCCACGCCTGCCGGCACCGGCGCCGTCGCGATCGTCCGTCTATCCGGCCCGCGCGCATTAGAGATCCTCGACTCGATCTGGCGTCCCACTCACGCGCACGTCCGCGAGCCGCGCAAGCTATACCTTGGCGATGTGATCGATCCCGCCACCGGCGCGCTGATCGATCGCGCGCTCGCGGTCACGATGCCGATGCCCGCGAGCCTCACCGGCGAGGACGTCTGTGAGCTGCAATGCCACGGCGGACCGTTCGTCGTGCGCCGCATCGTCGCGCTCGCGATGTCCTCGGGNNTGTCCTCGGGTGCCCGGATAGCCGAGCCGGGCGAATTCACCCGCCGCGCGTTTCTGAACGGCCGGATGGATTTAGCCGAAGCCGAAGCGGTCGCCGATATCGTCGCGGCGCGTAGCGATCTCGCACTCTCGCAAGCGCTATCGCAACTCTCCGGCGCGCTGTCCGAACGAGTCTCGCAACTTCGCGGCCAGGTCATCGCGATTCGCGCGCATCTCGAAGTCGAGATCGATTTCTCCGATGAAGACATCGGACTTCCATCGCGCCGCGCCGTCGCCGCCGAAATCGAACGCCTGATCGCGAGCATCCTGTTGCTGCACGACAGCTTCGCGCGCGGCCGCCTCGCGCGCGAGGGCGTGCGCGCAACCATCGTCGGCAAACCCAACGCCGGCAAATCCAGCATCCTCAACCTGATGCTCGGTACCGACCGCGCGATCGTCACGCCGGTCCCCGGCACCACGCGCGACGTGATCGAAGACAGCGTTCAGCTCGGCCCCTATGCGCTCGTGCTGAGCGACACCGCCGGCGTCCGCGAATCCGACGACGAAGTCGAGCGCATCGGCATCGAGCGCACCATTCGCTCCGCGCGCGATGCCGACTTTCTAATCGCCGTCTTCGATTCGTCGCGGCCGTTCGAATCCGCCGATTCCGACGTGATCCGCCTCGTCCACGATCACCAAGCTCGCGACCGCGCCGCACTCGCGATCCTCAACAAGCAGGATCTCCCCTCCAATATGCCTGCTGATCAACTTCGCGAGCGCGGCCTGCGCGTTCCGATCCTCGCGCTGTCCGCCATCGATGCGGACCAGGCCGCACCGCTGCGCTCCGAACTTCAGCGAATAATCGAATCTCTCGCCGGGCAGAATAATTCCGACGGCGTCGCGATCTCGCGCGAGCGGCATCGCGATGCGCTCGCAGCGGCTCTGGGAGCCCTCAAGAACGCACGCGACGCGGCGCTCGCCGCGATGCCGCCCGAGATCGTCGCCATCGACGTGATGACCGCCTCCGACGCGCTCGGCTCGATCACCGGCGAGGTCTCCGGCGAAGATGTCCTCGACGCTATCTTCCGCGAATTCTGCATCGGCAAATAGTAACTTCTCGCCCGTTGCGGGCGCGACGACGCTGTCGCTTGTCACCTGACGGGCAAAAGCGAGTCCTTGAACACGATGATCCGTCCCAGCGAAGGATCGCAGACGTACACCTGATCGCGATCGTCCGCCGCCGCGCAATGCGCACCCTCGGCCGTTTTGACCGTTCCGAGAACCGTCGCCGCGCCTTTAGCGGAGACTCCAATTATCGCCATCGTGCCGCTCTCCTCTCCCGGCAAATAGGCGTGAGCGAGATGAGAACTATAAGCGATGATGTCCACTCCCGACCCGGACGAAGCGCTTCCCAATTGCGCTCCCGTGTTTAAATCGAGCACCGTGAGTTTCCCCCCATCGCAACCCACAAAGAGAAACCCGCGTGCGTCGTCCATCGCCACGCCGCGCGAACCCTTGCATCCGTTCTTCCATCGCGCCGAGATGGTTCGGCTCTTCAGATCGATCGCGAGCGTCGTATCGGTCCACAAATGCGTGTATGCGCGGCCTCGCTTGTTATCGACAATCAGCGACTCGGGACCGCCTGGTATGGAAATAAAATCGACATGAGCGGGTTTCGCTGCGCCGCTCTGCGGCAATGAAAAGACTTCTATCCTCGCGGCGCCGGGTTCCGTGACCCATACTTCGCCAGTTGCCGAAACATACCGAACGTAATCGGGGCCCGACGCGAGCGATGCTTTAGCGATCACGGACTGTGTCTTTGGATCGACCACATCGAGCTGCTTCGCGTCCCGATCCGTCGCGAACAGAAGTCCACGACCCTCGTCCGCCGAGGTCACGCCTTGACCGTGTCCGCCGCCGAACGATGCGCGGCTGGAGAATCCGCCGATCGCGGTGATCTGTTTGGTATCGGGATCTATGAGATCCAGATTTCCCGAACGCCCGGCGGGAACCAGCACCTTGCGTAACGAGGGAGCGAAGCCCATGTCGTCGAAGCCGATTCCGCTGTCACCGCCTGGAAGAGCTAACGGCGTCGGCGTTGTCGCTCCGCTCGCGGCAAATAGACCTAAGCACAATAGAAGTACGCCGTATTTCAAATTGGCAATCGGCAATTTTCTTTCCTCAATAAGTGAGCCTCATTAATACCCAACTGTTCGAGCGTTTGATTTGCTGGCTACTTTACGAACACCCACGCCGGCCTCAGGATCGGAAACGCAATAATTCCGACTATCGCAGTCGCGGCAACGAGCATCGGATTGCTCACCTTCCAGCGGAACAACACGATTAGACTCGTCGCTGCGATCAAGGCCGTCAGCCAATCACCGATCGCGATCTTCCCTAGCAGCACCGCCGCTCCCAGGATTGTTCCGATCGCCGCCGCGTAAGCGCCCTTGACGAAGCCCTGCACGTTAGGCTGTGCGCGATGGCGGACCAGAATCGGCGCCACGAGCAGGACCAACAGGAACGACGGCAGAAATATTCCAATTGTCGAAACTGTCGCGCCCCAAAATCCGGCGACCAGATAGCCGACGAACGTCGCGGTGATGACCACCGGGCCCGGACTGATCATCCCGATCGCGACGGCCACCAGAAACTCACGTTCATTGAGCCAGCCGGTATTCTGGACCAGCCCTTTTTCGAGAAACGGCACGATCACGAGCCCGCTGCCGAACGTGAGCGACCCTGCCTTCAGGAAAAAAAACAGCAGTTTCCCAAGAATGGGCAAGCCGGCGACCTTGCCGATTCCAGCGCCCGCCGACATCGCGGTCAAAGAAGGCGAAGGAGAACGCCGGCGGAAGAGCGAGCCGTAATACAGGATTCCGATGATTCCGGCAGCCATGAACAGCGGCGCTACTTCTGCCCGCACTGCAACGGTTATCGCGAAGCAGGCCGCGGCGATGATCCATTGCAACCAGTCCTCCATTCCAAGTTTCGCGAGTCGGTAGCACGAATGGAGAATCAGCGCGATCACCGCCGGACTTACGCCGTAGAAGATCGCGGTCAGAATTGGCAACCCGCTGAAGTGAACGTACAGCGCACCGAGCGCCGACACGATTATGAAGTTCGGCAGGATGAACGCCCATCCGCCCGCCCATGCTCCCCAGAAGCCGCCGCGCAGATAGGAAATGAAAATGCCGACCTGAATGGCCAGCGGACCCGGTAGCGATTGACACACCGCGACGCCGTCGCGCATCTCCTCTTTCGATAACCACCGGCGCTCCTGGACCAGTTCCTTTTCCATCTGAGCGCACAGCGCCACCGGCCCGCCAAATCCAAGCGCACCAAGGCGCAAGTAGTAGAACACCAGATCGCGAATCCTTACCGGCGCATGAGACTCCATCGTCATCAGCGGGTTCGCCTTGAAAATGATTCGAACAAGTCGTCGAAGATTGCGGATCCGCGCCGCAGACGCTCATCGTCGTCCTTGTGACGAGCGCAGACTCCAGTAATGAGCGCATCGATTCCCGCCGCTTCGGCGCGCTCGAACTTGCCGTCTTTCAGATCGATGTCGTGAATGATTTCTGCTATCGGACGTAACGCGGCGCCGCTCGGCACGAAGCGACCGCACAGAATCTCGAACGTGCAGCGATCGCCCTCGTGCTTGAACTCAGCATCGAACATGTCGAATCTGATTTCGCTTTTTCCAGGAACATAACCGCGCGCCGGCACGAACTTGAACTTCGCGTCGGGGTCGATGAAACGCTTGATGAGCCATGCGCTCCCCATCCGATCGATATGAATCCCTTTGCGAGTCACCCACACGCGCTTTCGATATTCGGCTAGGCCTTTGAGCGATTCGCGACGTTCGACACTATTCGCGGGCCGCAACCGCGCCTCCAGGCTTGACACCAGCCCCTCGGCCGTTTGCCGTCCGAGCGCGTCGAAGAAGTCGATCGCCGCAACCTCGGCCAGCCGTTTTCGCAATCGCGAGGCGTCGGTTTCCAATTCGCTGCGAGCGTCTTCGTCGGCGCGACGCGGATGGTGTTTCTTGCTCATCGCTCTGGCTTCATCCGCGATCGCCGCGTAGTCGGCGTCTCGCGCGGCTCGAAACAGCGCTTCGATTTGGCCGTCGGATAATCCCTCGACGAAGCCCGCCTCGCACAGCGACGCGTCACCCCCGCCTTCGGCGATTTCACGGACGATCCATTGAAAGTCCTCGAGCGTTTGCTCGCTCTTAGGCAGGGCATAGACCGAGTTCTTGATTGCGACCGAGCCGACGCGCTGCAAGCGCCGCCAGATTTTGACGCGAAAATAATCCGGCTTCGGAGGTATCTGGTGAATCAGCAGCAGCCACCGCGTGTCGCGCCCTTGGGCCATCGATCGACTTTTGACATCTTGCAGATACAGTTGCAATGGCTGAAAGAACAACTGTATCATTGCGGCTCAACAGGGGCCGTCCACATGCGATGGGTCACGCGAGAAAGAGCTAAGGTCGATCGGATCGCTTGTCCGTGGTTGATCAAGAAGTTTGTCGACCCGGCCGCGGAGTTCCTATTTCTGCCGCCCG
The DNA here is from genome assembly GCA_003135855.1 of Deltaproteobacteria bacterium. GTDB lineage: Bacteria > Desulfobacterota > Binatia > Binatales > Binataceae > Binatus. The sequence continues at coordinate 5,770 of PNBD01000017.1, read as the reverse complement.
ACACGACCTGGTCCGCAATCACTGACGCGACCGTGTTCGACGTGCCGAATGCCGAACTCGGGCATCACGGTGAATACTGTTCCTTCGATGCGCTAATCGCACGCTACGGACTCGACAGAGATCCCGCGTTAGTCGAGCTGGCGAAGATCGTTCGCGCTGCCGACACGCCCAAACGCGATTGGGCCGCCGAAGGGGCCGGCCTTGAAGCGATCGCCGATGGCTTCAGACGCATCAGCTCGGATGATTTCGACAACATGCGCCGCCAGTTCGCTGTGTACGACGCGCTCTATGCGCACTGCCAGGCGAAAATCGCGCGCGCTCGATAACAGCCGCGTTTGCGCGAACAGGAGAAATAAATGCGCCACTCGCAGATGAAAAATACCGGCACCTTCGTCGTTTCAATCGTATTCGCAGCGCTGCTTTGCTCCGGAGCCATCGCTCTAAGTGAGAGTTCCGGACCAACGATCGACACCGGCGCCATCGAACGCCTCACTGGTGCGAAGGGCGCGCTCGACGAAAAAGAAGGCGTTTTCAAAGTGTCGGTTCCCCGCACCGATCTCTCGGTGACCGTGGCCGGAGTGAAGATGACTCCGCCGATGGGCCTGACTTCGTGGGCCGCGTTCAAGCGCCAGGATAAGGATAATAAGAAGGACAAAGACGACATGGTGATGGGCGACATGGTCATGCTGGAAGACCAGGTCAGCCCGGTGATGAGCGCGGCGCTCGACAACGGCCTCGAGGTTACAGCCCTGCACAACCATTTCATCTGGGACTCGCCGAAAATAATGTTCATGCACATCGGCGGGATGGGCCCTGAACCAGACCTCGCCGCTGCCGTTGGCAAAGTCTTCGCGAAAATAAAAGAAACCAGTGGCGGTAAAGGTGAGAAGCTCGAGTCACAAATCGATCCCGCTCACTCATCGCTCGATCCCGCAAAGCTTGATTCAGCTCTCGGCCTGAAGGGTCAGTACAAAGACGGCGTGTACAAATTCGTGGTCGGCCGAACGACACGGATGCACGATGTCGTAATCGGCAACCAGATGGGCGTGAACACCTGGGGCGCGTTCGCCGGAAGTGACGACAAAGCGATCGTCGATGGCGACTTTGCGATGCGTGAAGCCGAACTCCAGAATGTTTTGAAAACTTTGCGCAAGGCGGGCATCAATGTCGTCGCCATCCATCAGCACATGGTCGGCGAAGAGCCCCGCATCATGTTCCTTCACTACTGGGGCGTCGCACCCGCAGGCGATCTCGCGAAAGGACTCCGCGCGGCACTAGACCTCACCCACGACTAGCAGGAGTTGGCTCGGAGCAGTGGAACGCGGACGGCTTCACGAAGCTCTGAGCTTGCCGCTCCCCGCCGTCCCTGCCACCGCTCCGTGTCATTCCGCGAGTCTGAGAGTTTTTTCTAGGTGCATGATCCCCCTTCGTGTCATTCAGAGGCGATGGCTGCGCAGCCGACGAATCCCGGATCTTTTCTTCTTCCATGTCCGCTTCTTACTTCCGTCATCTTGAGTAGAGCCTGTCGTCCAGCCCATCGCGCCCCACTCGCCCCCTTCCTTCCTCCCGAGCCAAGACCGCCCTTCCGTCATCCTGAGCGAAGTCTGACGGAGTCGAAGGATCTCGATCCATAGCGCCGGACCTGACCTCAGATGTCCGACGAATCTTCCGAGCTCAAGTCATTCCGTCGAGGGTTCAGCCACTCAATCAACCTGATTTCTTTGCCTACCCACTGCCCGGAGCTGCCAGTTTCATTTCGTCAGGGTCGAGCACGACCCGTATTCGCGTTGCAAGTACACCGCAAGTTTGAATCGAGTAATGAACGGCTCGATCACGTCCACGATTGCGGTAGCCCGAGCAGGATCGCCATCGATGTCAGGAATCCGCCACGCAGGAATCCACCACGATGGCTCCGCATCTCGGCTATCTGCATCTCGGTTCGAGATCTCTGATGCTCTCGCCGTTGATGTTGACGATAGTCGAGTGATGCAGGATACGATCGAGCATCGCCCCGGTGAGCACGCCGTAGCCGGCACACACCATGGAGAATGGAATCGATCAGATGCGCCATCGTTTTCTAGCCTTCGCGAAGTTTTTTCTCATCGCCTCCTTAATCGCGGCCGCATCCGGATGCGCAACAATCCGCCCCACCGGCTCGCCACCCGGCTATCCGGTACAAACCATGTATTACCAAGGGCTGGAGATGCCGGAGAATTTTCACATGCACCCTCCCGAATTCCCCGGGCTGACGGCGACTCTGATCGTGCCATCTGACAGCTGGGTCGTTTTTGACAGGAGTGGGTTCAAGGTACCCGTTTCGAGCATGCAGCCGAAGGCAATATTCGTTGCCGTCAGGCAAAGCGAGTCTGCCCCAGAGAAGTTTAAGGCTGCTACCGAACTGGTTACTATCGCCGTTGAGGACAGACCGGCAGTATCACCACAGTCCGGCGAATTAGCGTTAGAAAAAGCGAACATCATCGCCGAATGTCCTGGAGCCGTTACCCGGACCGACATCCGCACCGCCGCCGAAGAATTTTTGTACGACGAGGTTATCGCTCCCTGCGGTGCCCATCCTTATCCCGAAGAGGCGGTAATTCGCGCACTCTACGGAAAGTCGATAGCTTTCAGGATCGTGTATGTAAGGTTTCGCCGGACGCTCGACTCTCGGGAAAGGGGCGAAGCCGTTGCGCTGGTGTCGTCATTCAAAATTGCGGACTGTTCATCGTCAGGTGACGTATTCGGTTGTTCCACGCCTATCTATTTTCGAAGGTACGTTCCGCGCCCGGCAAGCCATCCTTGACTGACTGTCCCTGCTCGGCGCCGGATGACTGGGAAAAACGCCGTCGGGAGAGGCCGCTCCTATCGTCGCTCGCGTCAAGACTCTGCCAGCTTTCCATGTCAGTGCTTGTCGGTTTTTTATTGAAGCGGCGAGCGTAGTCGGGTTGCTAGTACACCGCAAGTTGAGTCGAGTATCGCTGCGTGTGGTGCTTGCCAAACCACCGCGCTACCGGGTATTCTGTTTGTAGATAAACCCTACATCTAGTTGAGTCATGCGCCGCGCAGCCGACCGCGTGCACTCTGCCACTCCCGACCTCGCCCGCGCTTTGCGCGGACGCCGCGCACGCGACATAATCGCCCATCGCCATGAACTATGACGTCATCGTCGTCGGCGCCGGTCACGCCGGTATCGAAGCCTCGCTCGCCGCCGCGCGCATCGGCGCGAGCACCCTGATGCTCACGCTCAACCTCGATCACATCGGCCAGATGTCGTGTAACCCCGCGATCGGCGGAATCGGCAAAGGCCACCTAGTGCGCGAGATCGACGCGCTCGGCGGTGAGATGGGCCTCGCGATCGACGAGACCGGAATCCAGTTCCGCTTCCTCAACACGCGCAAAGGCCCGGCCGTCCGCGCTCGCCGCGCTCAGGCCGACAAGGCCGCGTATCGCACCCGGAGCAAGCGCGTGCTCGAACAGACGCCGAACCTCCAGATTCGCCAGGCCAGCGTCGAGCGACTGATCGTTGAAGACGGCACCGTACGAGGCGTCGAGTCGCAGATTGGTGAAATCTTCGCGGCGCCGGCCGTCGTCCTGACCACCGGCACCTTTCTCAAGGGACTGGTGCATATCGGCTTGAAGAACTACTCGGCGGGCCGCGCCGGCGATTTCGCAGCGATGGGTCTCAGCCCGCATCTCGCGCAGTTGGGTTTCCGAATCGGCCGGCTGAAGACCGGCACCTGCCCGCGCCTCGACTCTCGCACGATCGAATACTCAGCGTTGGAGATTCAGCCGGGCGATCATCCGCCGCCGCCGTTTTCGTTCCGCACCCGCGCAATCACTCAGCCGCAGCTCCCGTGTCATCTGACTTACACCAACGCGCGCACCCACGAAATTATCCACGGCGGGATCGACCGCTCGCCGATGTACTCCGGCGTGATTCAGAGCAAGGGGCCGCGCTATTGCCCGTCGGTCGAGGACAAGGTGATGCGCTTCCAGGACAAAACGCGCCATCAAATTTTCCTCGAGCCGGAGGGTCGCGACACCGTTGAGGTCTACCCGAACGGACTCTCGACCAGCTTGCCGCTCGACGTGCAGCTCGCGATGGTGCGATCGATCGAAGGCCTCGAACGCGCCGAGATAATGCGCCCCGGTTACGCAATCGAATACGATTTTTCGGATCCGACCCAGCTGATGCCGTCGCTCGAGACCAAGCTGGTGAGCGGGCTCTTCTTCGCCGGACAAATCAACGGGACTACCGGCTATGAAGAAGCGGGGGCGCAGGGCTTGATCGCGGGAATCAACGCGGCGCTGCAGTGCCGTCGCGAGCCGCCGCTGATTCTGCGCCGCGATGAAGCTTATATCGGCGTGATGATCGACGATCTCGTCACGCGCGGAATTGGCGGCGAGCCATACCGGATGTTCACCTCGCGCGCCGAGTATCGCCTCCTGCTCCGTGAGGATAACGCCGACCGGCGGCTCTCGCCGATTGGCGCGCGCCTCGGCCTGCTCGACGCGTCGGCGGTCGAACGGGTGCGCGCCAAGACCGAGGCGGTGCGCGCGGAGATCGAGCGACTCAAGTCGGCCGTCGTGCAGCCCTCAGATGCGGTGAACGCGATGCTCGCGGAGCGGGGCGCGACTCCGATCTCGCAAGCGGTGAAGGCAATCGAGCTGCTGAAGCGCCCGGAGCTGACCTATCAAGCGCTGATCACTATCGTTGAGGGCGGGCCGAGCGCTCTGAATCTCGACGAAGCGGCCGAGCTCGAGACCGAAGTTAAATACGACGGTTACGTGCGCCGCCAGGCGGAGACAGTCGAGCGCTTCAAACGCCTAGAGGATACGGCGATTCCCGATTGGCTGGATTTCAGCGGCGTGACCGGGCTTTCCACCGAAGTCTCGGAGCGGCTGACGCGGATTCGGCCGAGCTCTCTCGGGCAGGCGGCGCGGATGCCGGGAATCACGCCGGCGGCGATCTCGCTGCTGGCGGTGCATATCAAGGGCCGTCGCAGCAGCTCGGCGACTGTCTAAGTAGTCCGGTGCTCTCGGCAATGTTTCACGTGAAACATGCCCAGATCTCATCTCGACCGGGCGTCGCGCGCATCTCGTCGCCCAAGAAGCCTGCAACCCTTGAAGGGTTTTCTGGCTTCTGCAATGTTTCACGTGAAACATTGGTACTATTTTACTCGGAATACATTGGACTTTTCGCCTGAATACCCGAGTTCCGCACGCTGAAGCAAGACGCAGCCTGCGGATGAGACGGCCTGAAAGAATGTTTCACGTGAAACATTGCAGGCCGAAAACATGAAAAAGAAGGCAAGCAAGAGGAAGCCGCGAGATCCAGCGGAAATCGGAGCCTTGGTTCGCGCCCAGATCGCGCCGGCGCTGCCCGCAATCGGCATAATCGCGAAAAATGTCGAGTTTCTCGACCGAATTGAGCATCTGGCGGCCACCCTGGCGCTCTGGGGATCCAAGGTCAATCTCACCGCGAATCCGACCGACCCGCACGAGATCGTCTTTCATATTTTCGACAGCTTGATACCGATCTCGCTGGCCGTCACCAGCAAAATCCTCAAACTGCGCCTGCCGTCGGAGCCAGAGCGGCGGATTGCCGATATCGGCAGCGGTGCCGGCTTTCCGGGGCTCGTGATTGCCGCGGCGCTGAATGCGCACGTCACGCTGGTCGAATCGCGGCGCAAGCGCGCATCGTTTCTCGAGACGGCCGCGATGGAGATGGGCCTCCGCAACGTTCGGGTCGAAGCCGGGCGGGCGGAGTCGA
>PNBD01000124.1 GCA_003135855.1 Deltaproteobacteria bacterium | reverse complement strand
ACGGTGGACGAGCAGGGCCGCAAGATGGCGAAGTCGCTCGGCAATTCCGAGGACGCAGCCGACGCGGTGAATCGCATCGGTGCCGACGTGCTGCGGCTGGTATATGCGTCGCTCGATTACACCAGCGAGATTGCGCTCGGGCAGACGATTTACGGCGCCGTGTCGGAGGCGTATCGAAAAATTCGCAACACCTGTCGCTTCGTGCTGGGCAATCTCGCTGATTTCGATCCGGCGATCGACAGCGTCGCGCTTGGTGAGANNCTTCATGCTGGCGCGCACCGAGAAACTCAAGGATGAAGTGTGGCGCGCATACGATGTGTTCGATTTTCAGGGCGCGTATCACGCGATTCTGAACTTCATCGTGGTCGATTTGAGCTCGCTGTATATCGATGTCGCGCGCGATCGTCTTTATTGCGACGGCGCGAAATCACGGGAGCGGCGCTCGGCGCAGACGACGCTATTCAACGTGCTCGACACGTTGATCAGAATGCTCGCGCCGCTGATCCCGTTCACCGCGGAGGAAGTCTACGCGTACATCCCGGGCGCTCGCGTCGAGAGCGTGCATCTGCTGACGATGCATCCGGCGAACCCAGCGTGGCGCGATGCGGAGCTGGAATCGCGCTGGGAACGGTTACTGCAGATTCGCGACGAGGCGCTGAAACTGCTCGAGGCGATGCGCAAGGCCGGTACGATTGGCGCGTCGCTGGAGGCGGCGATTAGTATCGCGGCCGGCGAGGGCATCGACGTCGCAGCAAATCGAGAACTGCTCAAGGAACTGTTTATCGTTTCGCACGTGGGAATTTTGAACGAGGCTGAAGCCGCGGAGGTTCGGCGCGAGGCCGCCGGGCGAGAGGAATTCGCGGTTAACGGCAATTTCGCACGCGTCTCGGCGAATCCAGCGATCACGATGCTCGGGCGGCGCGCGCCGGGCGTGAAGTGCGCGCGCTGCTGGACTTATTTTGATGACGGTGGCGACCCGGAATTGGACGCGCGATGCCGCACCGTGGTGAGAGCGTTAAGCGCGTGAGCGTCGAGGGCGTCGTCGCGGAGTCAAATCAATCGGCAATGTCGACGGCGGTCGCCGCCGCGCCGCCGCGCAAGCCGCCGATCCTGCTGCTCGTCCTGATCACGATTCCGGTTCTCGTGCTCGACCAGATAACCAAGCTGTTCGTCAAAGCGCACATGTCGCTCTACGAGACGATCCCGGTGGTCAGGAACTATATCGATATCACCTACACGCAAAATCCCGGTGCGGCGTTCAGCATGTTCGCCGGTTACGCGCCGTGGTTTCGCGCGGCATTTCTGTTTTCAATGTCGGCGGCCGCAATCGTGGTGCTGGTGGTGCTGCTCGTTCGATCCGATCGCATCTCGGTTACGTCGATTGCGTTCGCGCTGATTCTCGCAGGCGCGGCCGGCAATCTGATCGATCGATCGATACGCGGCGAGGTGATCGATTTTATCCGGCTGCACTACTACGACCTGAGTTATCCGATCTTCAATGTTGCCGACAGCGCGATTAGCATCGGCGTTACGCTGATCGTGCTCGCGACCTTGTTCGGGCGCGACGACAAGGATCCTCGACCGGCGGCCTGAATACGTGCGTTTGACGGCGACGCATCGTCGAGTCTAATTTCGCGAAGCTTCAGAACGAATCGACGCCCGGCGCCGCGCGGGGCAAGGAGCGCAGTCTCATGAGAGCAATCAACACGGTTACGGGAACTACGAGCGCCGAACAGCTAGGGACGACGCTGATGCATGAGCATCTGCTGATCGGATGGGCCGGCTGGGAACTGGACTGCGAGGCGCCGAAGTTCGAGCGCAAGGCGGCGTTGAAAAATTGCGTCGAGCGGCTCAAGGAATTGCGCGATCTCGGACTCAACTCGTTCGTCGATCCGTGCCCGATGGATATTGGCCGCGACGTGAGTTTCATGGCGGAAGTGGCGTCGGCGTCGGGGATCAATATCATTTGCGCGACCGGCCTCTACAAAGAAGACCTGGGCAATACGGCGTACTTCAAGCAGCGGTCGGTCGATGACATCGCGGCGGTGTACGTCAGCGAAATCAACAAAGGGATCGGCGATACGGGAATCAAAGCGGGAATAATCAAGTGCGCCACCGGCAAGGGCCAGGTGACCACGTATGAGGAGATGTGTCTCCGGGCGGCGGCGCGCGCGCAGAAAATTACCGGCGTGCCGATCACGACGCATACTGAAGAAGGGACGATGGGGCGCGAGCAGCTCGATATTTTCGCGTCAGAAGGCGTCGATTTGAAGCACGTGATTATCGGGCATAGCTGCGGGTCGTCGGACCTCGGCTATCACGTGGCGATGCTCGATCGCGGATGCATCCTTGGGTTCGATCGCTTCGGGCTGGATTTTGCGCATCCCGACAAGCTGCGGCTCGCGTCGCTGATCGGACTGCTCGGAGTTGGCTACGAGAATCAGCTCGTGCTGTCGCATGACACCGTCGCGTGTTGGCTGGGACGCGGTCTCGAACTTTCGCCGGAGACAGCGAAGCTGATCGCGAATTGGACACCGACGCACGTTTTCAAGAATATCGTGCCGGCGCTTAAGAAAGCGGGCGTTGGCGACGCAAAAATCCGCGCGATGCTGGTCGAGAATCCGAAGCGATATTTCAACTAGAGCGAACTGGCGCGCACAAAAATAATCGCATCGAAGCGAACGCGGCGCATCCTACCTTGGGTGCGCCGCGGTTTTTATGGCTAATGGTGCGCTTGATGTACGGGAGGTTCGAATACTCCCGATTCGACTTCGGCGCGCCACTTGTCGATCGCTTCGACTGTGAACCGCCAGTCGCTGCCGACGCGGAAAGCCGGCAACTGATTTTTTTTCAGCATCCGGTAGATGGTTGAGGGATGCACGCGCAGGTAGTTGGAGACTTCCTGGACGGTGAGCACCCTGCTTTTCATTTCGTCGAAACGTTCCATATGAGAAAACCTCGCCGGTGGCGTTTTCTCCCCCTCGAACTTCCCTCCCGATGTCGTTGGTCTCTGGCTGAATGAGGCCCGAGTGACTAACTACCAATCCAGCAGACCACAGGCGCGCAATCTACGCAAATGCCGTCCACTTCACGCAAGCGGACTCAGCATTTCGTCGATCGAGAGGCGGCACGTGAGCGAGTGGCCGAGTTGATCGAGCAGCACGAATTCGAGCGCGCCGCCGGTGCGTTTTTTATCGAGCATCAGCGCGCGGAGGAAATCATCGCTGCGCCATCCGGCGGGCAGTTCGGTGGGCAATCCGGCGCGCGCGATCAATCGCTCCAAGCGCGAAGCCTCGCCAGCGGAGAAGCCGGCATAGCGGGTCGACAATCGCGCCGCCGCGACCATCCCGATCGCGACCGCCTCACCGTGGAGATATTTTCCGTAGCCGGCGCTCGCTTCGAGCGCGTGGCCGATGGTGTGGCCGAAGTTGAGAGTTTTGCGAAGCCCGCTTTCGCGCTCATCAGCCGAGACCACGGCGGCCTTATGCGCAAGCGATCGCGCAACGATCTGCTCGAGCGAATCGGTCTTGCGCGCGAGGATCGAATCGAGAGTCTGCTCGAGGTCGGCGATCATTGGCGCATTCATGATCGCGCCGTACTTGATCACTTCGGCGAGGCCCGCGGCGAA
>PNBD01000089.1 GCA_003135855.1 Deltaproteobacteria bacterium | reverse complement strand
CCCCAGCATGATCGCGCCGAACATCGACATCGCCGTCGGATGATCGCCGATGCCGGGCCGCGGTCCGCCCGGTTTGCCGTCCACACTGACCACGCCCATCATCAGGCCCGACCGCGCCCAATACGCTAGCGCGTCGAACGCGGGCGCATCGACGTCGTCGCCCGCATCGCCATAACCCGTCAGATGCGCGTACACGAGGCGTGCATTCTCCGCGCTTAGCTCGTCATACGTGAGATGGAATTTTTCGAGCAGTTGCGGCTGATAGTTGGTGACGAACACGTCGGCGGNNGGTCAGCACCCAGCCCCAGTTGATTTTCGACTTGGCGGTGCCCGGCAGATGCGGGAACAGGCGCCACAAATCGCCGCCGCCGATCCGCTCGATTTTGAAAACCTCGGCGCCAAAATCCGACATCACCGTCGCCGACGCCGGCCCCGCGATATAAGTACCGCAGTCGATTACCCTGAGGCCCGCGAGAATTCCGCCATTTTGCATAATCTCACTCCCCGAGAACTATTGGACAACTTTGTCGCTAATACAGCGCTCGATCATCCGCAAGCGATTGGAGAAAGAACGTGTTCGGACGGCAATTCGCTGGCAAGTCAGGTAAAGGGGCCGCCGGGCCACCGATTTCGCTCTCGTCAAAGTTCTGTCGTGTTACTTTCCCTGATTGATTTAGTCTCTGAGACCGATGTCGCCAACCTGCACCCATCGAAAATCAGCTTAGGCTCAAGCAGTTCAGGGGTTTCTGGATAGAACCCTGACTGGAGCGCTCAAGTTCACTAGTGCCGCTGCGTTTCGCCCTTCTTCGACAGCCGCAGGAATATCCCGACCTGCTCCAACCGCATCGTAGAACCCAGTCGCAAACTTTATTGCAGCCTCATCGTCTATGGTTTCATCCATGCCTACAGTGTAATCAGCCATCGCCACAGTGAGCGCACTCAAGGATTCACAAGAGTTTAGAACGACACACTTAACCGAAGGATTGCTTCCCACATAGGTCGCGAGACTGTCGAGTGAGATTTCCTGGGCCTCGCCCGCCTCGTCCTCGAAACACAAGACGCGGGCATTTGAATGCCCGGAGAAGTGAACAATGTCGAAAGTTTCCTGCAGGAGAGCGCGCCGCAGATCATCCGCAGTGGCCGCCGTGAGATCTCTGATTTCGATATCTTCCTCTCTCCTCATTGCCTTTATCGATTGACGAATGGCCCGCAGCTCCCTATCTCCTCGAACGCGCTCTTCTCCGCGGGGACTGCAGGCCACGAATAGGACTCTCACTTTGCCAAATGACGCGCCTACCTCCATAGCCAAATCAGTCGCGTTTTTCTCAAGCTTCCGCTTTACGTTCGGTTCGAGGTCCCGCCAAACCATCTTGATAGACTTTAGCAACTCAGCGACTTCGAGCGGTTTCGCCCGCGCTCCCGGTTCGCTGACAACACTTCCAATCCTTAGTGCAGAACTATGAAACCGCTCAGCCAAGTCCGGGTCACTGGGCCGAAGAACATCTCCAAATCGAAGACAAAGCATAACCAGAGCGCGATTCGCGTCACCTCTGTCAAAAGGGAACGACTCTGCTAGTCCACGGTAGCCGCCGGCTGCTTCGAGAGCCTGAGCCGCTATCGCCTGGCCGTCGGCCGCGAATTCTTTAGGAGGCAAGGTGAAAAGTCCTTCACTAACGTCGATCTCTAACTCTTTAGCCAGCCTTCCTACCGTCGCATCGGGCACCGAGGGACAAATGCAAATTTTGGATCCACATTGAGGACAGAGTCCAGGATAGCGTTTGAGAAATTCATCCTCAAGTGAAAACAGTTTGTCTTCCTCCTGACGTAGGCGGATTGAGATCTCGTTAGCTATGCCCATGAGGTAGGAGAAAACATCCGCGGCTTCTCCAACGAAATACTCGGGGTGACGCTCAAACACGCGAATAGCTTCCGCGAGCTCACCTATCTCTTCGAACAAACCAAGTGTGCTGCGACCACGATCGTCAGCGCTTCGCGGATATATTACCCCGAACATCTCCTGCCACCCATTCAGAGTCGCTGGTCGACGATTCTTGTTTCTTTGGATCGTCTCTCTGAGAGCCTTGTGGTCGACTGTCCGATTCGTTCCCCGTACTACTTTGCACTGCTCGTCGCGGTGAATTTCTAACCGACAATAAGGGCAAGCGTAAGGATATTTCCGGAAGATCAGATCTTCGACACTGCGCACGCCTAGTTTTGCCAACAACGGGAAGTACCATCCAAGGGCTTTGCACAACGCGTCTATGACGGAGAGTCCTTCGCGCTTCTTTCGTCGATCGTGAATCGTAAGCATGCCGCATACTTCAACGAAGTGAGCAAAGGTAGAGGAAGGTGAGCGCTGCGCGTTCTGTTCTCGATAGATATAGGCGACCATCTTGTATAGGTCGTCCAGCCGGAATCGCTTAGCCATCCGCTACTCTCCTAATGAAAACGCTGGCGCGATTGGAGGTGCGCTCGCTAAGATATCACAGGGGCCAGCGGAGCGGTTAAGAGTCTCGATAGGATGTAAACGGTCAGTGAGCCGATGGACGCAAGAAAGATTACGCGCAAAGGGCACCAAAAAGAAATTTTGCCAAGCGGCGCGCAGGTCGCGTAGGCTGTCAGCATGGACAAAGCATCGATTCGAAGTCACGTCGAAGAGCTCTGGGACAGCTCGATCGTTTCGGAGCTGGTCGAGTACATCCGCATCCCCAACAAGTCGGTCGCGTTCGACAAAGAATGGATGGCGCACGGGCACATGGAGCGGGTCGTCGCGCGCTTCGAGAATTGGGTGCGGCGCCAACCAATCGCCGGCATGACGGTCGAAGTCGCGCGCCTCGAAGGACGCACGCCGCTGCTGTTCATCGAGATACCCGGCAAGTCGGACGACTGCGTTTTGCTCTACGGGCACATGGACAAACAGCCCGAGATGGCGGGATGGCGCGACGGCCTCGGCCCGTGGGAGCCGGTGATCGAGGGCGACCGGCTGTACGGACGCGGCGCGGCCGACGACGGTTACGCGACCTTTGCCTGCCTGACGGCCATCGGCGCGCTGCAAGCGAACAACATCCCGCATGCGCGATGCGTCGTAGTGATTGAAGCTTGCGAAGAAAGTGGCAGCTTCGATCTTCCGCATTACATCGAGCACCTCGCGCCACGCATCGGCCAGCCGAGCCTCGTGATCGCGCTCGATTCCGGATGCGGCAATTACGAGCAGCTGTGGTGTACTACTTCTCTGCGCGGACTGGTCGGCGGACGGCTCACGGTCGAAGTGCTGACCGAAGGGATGCATTCCGGCGATGCGGGCGGCGTCGTGCCCGACAGTTTCCGAATAGTCAGACAATTACTCAGTCGCGTCGAAGATGAGGCGACCGGAAAAATTCTCGCTCGCGAATTTCATGTTGAGATTCCCGAAGCTCGATTGAAGCAAGCGGCCGCTACCGCATCGGTGCTCGGCGAGGACATCTACCAAAAATTTCCGTTCGCCGAAGGGACGCAACCAATCAGCCGCGATCTGATCGAATTGGTGCTGAATCGCACGTGGCGTCCCGCGTTGTCGATCATCGGCGCCGACGGATTGCCGCCCACCGCCAATTCGGGAAATGTTCTCCGCCCGAAAACCGCCGTGACCTTGTCGCTCCGGCTGCCTCCGACTTGCGACCCGAAAGTCGCCACGAAGAAGCTCAAGTCGCTCCTCGAGGAAAGTCCGCCGTACAACGCGAAGGTCAGCTTCGAACCCAATTGGGGCGCCAGTGGATGGAACGCGCCTGAGCTTTCAGCGTGGCTCGAGCGGAGCCTCGACAGTGCCTCGAATGACTATTTCGGCAAGCCGACTGCCTATATGGGCGAGGGCGGCACGATTCCATTTATGGGGATGCTCGGTGAGCGATTTCCCGAAGCTCAATTCCTGATTACCGGCGTGCTCGGCCCGCACGCGAACGCGCACGGCCCCAATGAATTCCTGCACGTCCCGACCGCGAAGAAACTGACTTGCTGCGTCGCAAACGTGCTCACCGATCATTTCCGCCGCGGCAGCAACTCCTGACCGAATTAATCAAGTAGCTATTGATATTCAGAACAGGAAGCGGCGAGTGTTGATACTGATCAGAATGCCGATCGCCGCCATCATCGCGATCAATGACGATCCGCCGTAGCTGACCAGCGGCAGCGTGATCCCGACCACCGGTAGCATCCCCGTCGCCATGCCGATATTGATCGCGACCTGCCAGAACACGATCGCCGTAATCCCGACCGCGAGCAGCGCGCCAAAGCGCTCGCGTGCATGCCGCGCGATCCACGCGCCGCGCGCGATCAGGCTCGCATAGAGCGTGAGCAGAATGATCGATCCCGCAAGCCCGAACTCTTCGGCGAACACCGCGAAAATAAAATCCGTGTGCTGCTCGGGCAGAAAATTTAAGCGCGCCTGCGTGCCGTTGAGAAAGCCCTTGCCGAACGGCCCGCCCGCGCCAATTGCGATTTCCGACTGGATTATGTGATAGCCGGAACCAAGCGGATCGGCCTGCGGATTGAGGAACGTGACGAGGCGCTGGCGCTGATACGGCTTGAGATAATGCCAACTCAGCGGCGCCGCCAGCATCCCCGCTATCGCGAGCACCGCCATCGTGCGCCAATTTAGACCGCTAACGAAAATCAGCGTGATCGTAATCATGACGAGCGTCAGGCCGGTGCCGAGGTCGGGTTGTTTGAGCACCAGCGCGGCCGGGATGCCGAGCAGTATGAATGGAATGATCATCTGGCGCAGCCGCCATCCGCCCTTCGGCGGTTCCTCGCGCAGGTATCGCACCATCACGAACACCACCGCGATTTTCGCCAGCTCCGACGGCTCCAGCTTGAACAGCCCGAGGTTGATCCAGCGCTTCGATCCGCCGGTCGCGTGTCCCATCCCGAGCACCATGATCAGCAGCAGCACCACGATGATGTAAATCGGGTACGCGTAGGTCTGGAACGCGCGGTAATCGACCAGCACCGTGATCAGCATCGCGGCCATGCCCGCGGCAATCCAGATCAGTTGCCGCATCACCAGCGGATCGAGCGCCTTGTGCGGCCCCGCATACGACGCGCTGATGACGCTAATCAGCCCGAGGCCCGCGAGCGCGAGCGTCAGCAGGAACACCGTCCAGTCAAAGTGCAGGATGAATCTGCGATCAGGGCCGGCCATCAGGCCCGCACTCCCATCATTGGGGCGGCTCGCTCTGCTCGAGCACGCGCGCGATTTCAGGTCTCGCCGCCGGTGGATACAATTGGAAGAACCGCTGCAGCACGTCGTGCACGATTGGCGCGGATGCGCTGCCGCCATGACCACCATGTTCGATTATGCATGCGACCGCGATTTGCGCATGTTCCTTGGGCGCGAACGCGATGAACCACGCGTGGTCCTTGTACTGATCGGGCGTATTCTTGTCCTCTTCGTCGCTCTCGCCGCCACCCTTGTCGCCGACGACTTGCGCCGTGCCGGTCTTGCCGCATACGACGACGTTGTCGAGATGAGCTTTGTGCGCGGTGCCGCCGGCGCCGTTGACGACGTCGGCCATCGCGTCCTTCACGT
>PNBD01000088.1 GCA_003135855.1 Deltaproteobacteria bacterium | reverse complement strand
AACCCCAACGGGCAGGCCAATCATGGGCATTCGTGCGTGAAGGGGCGATTCGCGTGGGGCTACGCGACGCATCCCGATCGAATCACGCGGCCGATGATTCGCAAATCAATCGATCAGCCGTGGAATGAAGTTTCGTGGGACGAAGCGATCAAGTACGCGGCGGCGGAGTTCAAGCGAATCCAGGAAAAAAGCGGGCGCGGCGCGATCGGCGCGATCACGTCGTCGCGATGCACCAACGAAGAGACGTTCCTGGTGCAGAAGCTGGTGCGCGCGGTGTTCGGCAACAACAACGTCGATACCTGCGCACGCGTTTGCCATTCGCCGACCGGCTACGGGCTCAAGACCGCGTTCGGCACTTCGGCGACGACGCAGGATTTCGATTCGGTGATGCAAGCTGACGTGATGATGGTGATCGGCGCCAACGTCACGGAAGGGCATCCGGTATTTGCGGCGCAGATGAAGCGGCGGCTCCGCCAGGGCGCGAAGCTGATCGTGATCGATCCGCGGGTGACGGAGATTGTGCGATTGCCGCACGTGACGGCGTCGTATCATCTGCAGCTCAGGCCGGGCACCAACGTCGCGCTGATCAACGCGATCGCGCACGTGATCGTCAGCGAAAATTTGATCGATGAGAAATTTGTGGCGGAGCGATGCGATGCGCGCGAGTTCGAAGCGTGGAAGACGTTCATCGCGGAGCAGCGCAACTCGCCGGAGGCGGTCGAGGCGATCACGGGCGTACCGGCGGAGCAGATTCGCGGCGCCGCGCGCCTCTATGCGAGCGCGCCGAACGGTGCGATTTACTACGGCCTCGGAGTAACCGAGCATAGCCAGGGCAGCACGATGGTGCTCGGAATCGCGAACCTCGCGATGATCACCGGCAATATCGGACGGCTGGGCGTCGGCGTGAATCCGCTGCGCGGCCAGAACAACGTGCAGGGCTCGTGTGACATGGGATCGTTCCCGCATGAGTTCAGCGGCTATCGGCATATTTCGGATCCGGTGGTGCGCGCGACGTTCGACGCGGCGTGGGGCGTACAAGTCGATCCGGAGCCGGGGCTCAGAATTCCAAACATGTTTGACGCGGCGCTCGACGGCAGCTTCAAGGGGCTGTACGTGCAGGGCGAGGACGTCGCGCAATCGGAGCCGAACGGCAAGCACGTCACCGCGGCGCTGCGCGCGATGGAATGCGTCGTGGTGCAGGATCTGTTCATGAACGAGACGGCGAAATACGCGCACATTTTTCTGCCGGGCTCGTCGTTCCTCGAAAAGAACGGCACGTTCACCAACAGCGAGCGGCGAATCTCGATGGTGCGGAAGGTGACGGCGCCGCTGGCGGGCAAGGAAGACTGGGAAATCACCTGCGAGTTGGCGACGGCGCTCGGCTATGCGATGAAGTATCGGCATCCGTCGGAGATCATGGACGAGATCGCGCGGCTAACGCCGACTTTTTCGGGCGTCAGCTATGAGAAGCTCGAGCGGCTCGGCTCGGTGCAGTGGCCGTGCAACGATCGTGCGCCGGCGGGCACGCCAGTGATGCATATCGACGAGTTCGTGCGCGGCAAGGGCCGCTTGTCGGTCACCGAATACGTCCCAACTGAGGAACGGACCAATAGTCAGTTCCCGCTGATACTGACTACCGGGCGAATACTATCTCAATACAATGTTGGTACTCAGACGCGGCGAACCGCCAACGCGTCGATGCACGAGGAAGATCGGCTCGAGATACATCCGGCGGACGCGGAGCTGCGCGGAATTCATGACGGCGACATGGTGGCGGTCGCGGCGCGGCGCGGTGAGACGCAGCTGCGGGCATCGATCACGGAACGGATGCAGCCGGGCGTGGTGTACACGACGTTTCATCATCCGGAATCGCGCACCAACGACCTGATGAGCGATCATTCGGACTGGGCGACCAACTGCCCCGAGTACAAGGTGACCGCGGTGCAGGTCACGCCGCTGGCGGCCTCGCAGCAAGCGCGCGCAGCCGCGGGTGGCTGACGAACGCGCGCGAAAAGAAACGTGGACATCGATCACCTCGTCATGATGGCCAACGATATCGGCGCATACTTTGGGGGGTATCCGAGCCACGATGAAGCAGTCACCGCGATTGAGCATCACCTGCGACATTTCTGGGAAGCGCGGATGCGGCGAGATATCGTCGAGTACGCGGCGCGCGGCGGCGACGGACTGAAGCCGTTGGTGCGCGAAGCGGTGCTTGCGATGGCGCATCAAACTGGGCCCGAACCGGAAGACAGCAACGACTAAATCGTGGCGATCGAACGGATAGAGGAGATTGGGCTTCGCGCAGATCAGATTCGGCGGCGCGATATATCGAAATGGCAGAGTGGGCGGACCTCGGCGCGCGCGGAAGATCTGGCGGTGGAGGAGCCGCTTGAGATTCGGCTGGGTGGGCGCCGGTTCACGCTCACGATGCGCACGCCGGGGCATGACGAGGAACTCGCGGCGGGATTTCTGTTCGCGGAGGGATTCATCGATCAAGCGTCGGAGCTCGGCGAGATTCGGCGGGTGCGCGGGCGCAAGGGCGAGCTCGAACCGAATGCGATCGATGTCATCCTGAATGTTCCCGCGGAGCGCCTGCGGGCGCGGCTCAAGCGGAATTTTGTGATGAGCTCGAGCTGCGGGGTGTGCGGCAAGACCAGTATCGATTCGATTCGCAGGCGGGTCGAGAGCCCGGTGGATTCGGCCGCAGTCACGCCTGCAGTGCTGCTCACGCTGGCGGCGAAGCTGCGCGAGGGTCAGCGAATTTTCGCAGCGACCGGAGGATTGCATGGTGCGGCAATCTTCGGCCTGAACGGCACGATGGTGGCGATTCGCGAGGACGTCGGGCGTCATAACGCGGTCGATAAAGTGATCGGCTACGCACTTACGAACGCGATGGTTCCGTTGTCGCGTCATCTGATGATGGTAAGCGGGCGGCTGAGTTTTGAAATCGTGCAGAAAGCCGCGGCCGCGGGCATACCGATTCTCGCGGCGGTGTCGGCGCCGTCGTCGCTGGCGGTCGAGCTGGCCGACGAGATCGGCACGACGCTGGTGGGATTTCTGCGCGACGGCAGTTTCAATATCTACACGCGGGCCGACCGAATCTCCGGATGAAGAATTTTCGCGCGTGAGCGAGAGCCGCAAGAACGATCCGGCGCTGTACAAGGGCACCGCGTGGTACTACGCGCGATTTCGTCCGACGTATCCGCCAGCACTGGTTAGAGTTCTGCGCGACAAGTATGGGCTCGATGGCACCGGACGGCTGCTCGATCTCGGTTGCGGCCCAGGGCCGGTTGCGATGGCGCTGGCGCATCTGTTCGACGAAGTGGTTGCGATGGATCCGGAGCCCGAAATGCTCGACGAGGGCCGCGAAGCGGCGAAGCGGGCGAAGGTCGCAAATGTTTGCTGGGTTGACGGCGGCTCGAACGATCTCTCGCCAGCACTCGGCCAGTTCCGGCTGGTGACGATGGGCAACTCGTTTCATTGGATGGATCGAGCGCGAACGCTCGACGCGCTTTACGATCTGGTGACTGACGACGGCGGCGTCGCGGTGGTCGGCGAGGGTGCGCCGATTCCGGCGCCACCGCCGACGCGCTGGCGCACCGCGATCAACGAAGTGGCTCGGCGTTACCTCGGCGATGTGCGACTGCCATGGGATGCGGTGCAAACCGATCCGTCGGAGTGGCACGAGGCATTTCTGGAGGCCTCACGGTTCAAGGAACTTACGACATACGAGGAATCGTTCGAGATAAGCTGGACGGTCGAATCGATGCTCGGGAATCTATACTCGACTTCGTTCTGCAATCGACGGGTGCTAGGCGATCGAGTCGAGGCGTTCGAGCGAGACTTGCGCGCGGCGGTGCTGGCGGTCGAACCCAGCGGCATATTGAGTGGCGAACCGCCTGAGTTTTTCGCGAAGATGGTCCGCAAGAGATGAGTGGGAGAGATGGTTCATGGCACCCCTCTTGAGCGGGTGGGAGGCGCGGCGATAACCTATAAAGTCATGCCGAATGAATTTTTAGCGACTCGGCCCTGCCGCCCGAGTCGGCTTCGCGTTAAATCACGCCAGGTCCGCTGATGTATCCGCGAAAGCGCGCGCTCGAGCGCATCGCACGCGAAAAGTTCCTGTACGCGCGTTCGCAAGGCGGCGACATCTCGGTGTGCGTGATCTATCCGAACGCGTATCGGCTCGCGATGGCGAATCTCGGCTTCCAGGCGGTCTTCCATATTTTCGAATCGGACCCGCGAGTTGCGGCGGATCGCGCGTTTCTGCCCGATCCGGACGAGCGCGAACATTTCAGGTCGGGTGCGGAGCGGGTGGTCTCGTTCGAGCGCGGGCGACCGCTCTCGGATTTCGACATCCTGGCGTTTTCGATTTCGTTCGAGACCGATTACCTGAACGTCCTGAGCGTGCTGAAGATGGCGGGTATCCCGGCGCGACGACGCGATCGCGCGGGGCGGAATTTTCCACTGATCATTGCCGGCGGCTCCGCGGTTTTTCTGAATCCCGAACCGATCGCCGACTTTATCGATATTTTTCTGATCGGCGAAGGCGAAGAGATGGTGCCTGAATTTCTCGAGTGCTATCAGACGACGCGCGGCGCGCCCGATCAGATTCGCGAATTGGCGAGCGTCGAGGGTGCGTACGTTCCGGAATATTACGCGCCCGTTTACGATGAGACGGGTCGGCTGGCGGCGGTAACGTATTCAGGATCGGGCAGCGGGCAGGTGAATCGGCGGCTGATTCGCGATTTGAATCGTTTTCCGACCTCGTCGCTGATTCTCACCGAAGAATCGGTTTTCGGCGACATGTTTCTGGTCGAGGCGAGTCGCGGATGCCAGTGGGGATGCCGCTTTTGTGCGGCGGGATTCATGTATAGGCCGATTCGCTATCGCAAGCCGGAGAACCTGATCGCAGAGGCGGAGCGCGGGCTCGGCGAACGCGGCGTGATCGGGCTGGTCGGCGCGGAGATGGCCAGCGTGCCCGGGGTCGCGGCGATCGCGTCGGCGGTCGCGGACCGCGGGGGGCGGCTTTCGCCGTCGTCCTTGAAGGCGGATTGCATCTCGCCGGCGCTGGCGTCGGCGTTGGCGCGCGGCGGAAATCAAACGGTGACGGTGGCGCCCGAGGCTGGCAGCGAGCGGATGCGCAAGGTGATCAACAAGAATCTGACCGAGGCGGAAATTCTGCAGGCCGCCGAAATGATGCTCGGAGAAGGCGTCGCGAATCTGAAGTTTTATTTCATGCTCGGGCTGCCGGAGGAGCGGGACGAAGACGTGGTGGCGATCGCGGAGTTGGTGGCCAAGGTGCTCGAGCGGGCGCGCGCGCGGCGCACGCGGATTGGTTCGGTGACGGTGTCGCTGAATCCGTTTGTGCCGAAACCGTGGACGCCGTTTCAGTGGGACGCAATGCGCGATGCGCGCGAGATCAAGCGCAAGGTCGCGCTGCTTCGAACTAGACTGCTCAAGCTCGGCCAGGTCGAGCTGGATGCCGAATCGCCGCGCGAAGCGTATTTTCAGACGCTGGTGTCACGCGGCGATCGCCGAGTCGCGGGCATCCTCGAGCGGCTGGAAGCGTCGGGATGCGAGGGCGCGGGCGCGATCTGGCACGAGCTGGTCAAGATTCATCGCGAAGCGGAAGCGGGCGCCGACGATTTGCCCGATCCAGATTTTTACGTCACGCGCAGTTACGATGCGGATGAGTTGCTGCCGTGGGACTTCATCGATCATCATATTCACAAATGGTTTTTGCTGGCGGAAAGAAAAAAAGCGCATTTTGAGCATCAGAGTCCGCCCTGCGATGTCGTGCGCTGCACTGTGTGCGGCGCGTGTTGATGCGGCGGGTCGAAGCAGAGGATCAACAACAAATGGTTCGAGATCGTGGGTGGGCTGGAAGCAGGGTTTTTGCTGAATGGATTCGATCGGCGCGAGTAGCGGTGGTCGCAGTCGTCGCGCTAATTGCGGCCGCACTGCTGACCAGCACGGCGCCGCGCGCTTTTGCGGCGGGCATGGCGGAGGAAGACGTGCCGGCGACGTCAGTCGTGCCCGACTCGATGGAGAGCTCGCCGGCTCCCGCAAGTTCGCCGTCTACGACCAAGCTGACCAAGCCCAGGACCAGAGCGAAGTCGGCCGCCGCGACGGAGCCGTCCACTGAGCCGTCTGGCGAGGAGCCGGCATCGACGCCGTCGAAGACGACTTCGACCAAGACCACGACGCATCGTAGGTCGAGCCACGCGAGCGCCAGCGCGCGCAATGTCGAGGTCGAGCCGGGATCGGCGCGGCTCAAACTAGTCCAGGACACGTGGGCTTATTCGGCGCCGTCGAAACACAGCAAACATCTCGAGCAGCTGCACACCGACAAGTACGTGATGGTGACCGGCAGCACGAAATATTACCTGCAAGTGAAACTCAAGAACGGGGAAGTCGCGTACGTCGAACCGTCCGCGGTTAGCGTGATCACGCAGACCGACAAGGTGTTTCAGTTGACGCACGACGCGGCGGTACTCGACAAGCCGAATCGATGGGCCAAGAAGGTCGCCGAGGTGCATCAGCCGCATAGCGTGCATGTGATCGGGCTGGCGCTCAACTACATGATGATCAAGATGAAGAACGGCCTGGTGGGATTCATCCCGACGACCGCGCTGCAGTAGCAGTCGGCGCAAAGGCGGCGCCGCTGACCATGGGTGCGAGGCGGCGGTCAACAATCCCTCTCGACGATGGCATCGCGATGAGGTTATAAGTCTCAGCGGAAAGTACGAAGCAGACCTCTGAGAGTTGAACGATGACGCAGCGCGAACGACAAGGATGGATCATCGTTGCGAGCTTGTTTGTCACGCTGCTACTGGTTTTTGGTTCGGGGTACAACACGGGCGGGCTCTTTTTCCCGCATCTCCTGAAATACTTCGGCTGGAAGCGCGCGCAGCTTTCGACGCTCCAGGGCGCCGCGCTGCCGCTGTCGGCGGGACTTAGCGCGCCGCTGATTGGCTGGCTGCTCGATCGGGTCGAAGCGCGCATCGTGATGGTCGCGGGCACGGTGCTGACGGCGGCGGCGTTTCTGATCGCCAGCCGGGTCGATTCGTTCGGTCCGCTGTTCGGCGCCTACGTGATGCTGGGCGTCGGGATCGGTGCGGCGACCTTGTTGCCGTGCTCGTTGGTGATCGCGAACTGGTTCGGCGCTCGGCGCGGGTTGGCGATGGGTATCACATTCGCGGGCACGTCACTCGGCGGCGCGCTGATGACGATGGTCGGCAACCAGGCGATCTCGTACGGCGGATGGCGGGCAGGATACGTCGCGCTCGCGATTCCGATGATCGTGATCGTGATCCCGCTGATCATCATCGTCGTAAAGACGCGGCCACCGCAGGCCGAGGGCGTCAGCGTTTCGCAGGCGAGTGACGCGTTGCCGGGCTTCGAACTGCGCGAGGCGTTTCGGACGCGATCGTTCTGGACGATTGCAACGGCGCAATTTTTCTTTGCGGCAGTTGCGGCCGGCGCGGGACTGCATCTGATCACCTACCTGACCGAGCTCGGTTACACGCCTTCGTTTGCGGCCGGGATCATGAGCCTTGGTTTTGTATTCGCCGCCGCGGGCAAACTCGGCATGGGGATATTTGCCGATCGCGTCAGCGCGCGAGTTGCGCTCTCGATCAACTTTCTGCTGGCAGGGGTCGGGATGCTGCTGATATTCGGCGCCGGCCGAATCGCGGTGCTGGTGCCGTTCGTGCTGATCTTCGGACTCACGCTCGGGGCGCCGCTGGTGCTGGTCCCGATGCTGGTGGCGGAGTCGCTCGGCTTGAAGCGCTTCGGCTCGATCGGCGGGATCGCGGGCGTGTTCAACACGATCGGGGCATTCGTCGGACCGGTGGGCGCGGGAAAAATCTATGACGTGACCGGCAGTTATGTGCCCGCGTTCGAAGTGTTCGTCGTGATGTGCGTGCTCGGCGCGATCGCCTCATACGCCACGATGTCATTCGAATCGGAGCAGGAACGAGCGGCCAGCGCGGCACCGGCCGCCGCGTGAGATCCTCCGGCAGGCTACCCAAAAAGTAATCGTGACGAACCGCTAAGGCACAGCTCTTGCGCTTTTGCGGAAGCATGCAAAATAAGCGCAAGAAGTATCGCGCGTTGCTGGTCGGCATCGCGCTGACGCCACAGCGCAACGTTCTATTCAGCCAATGGTTCTGGCTCGGGGGATTGGTGGCGTTGGTGATCGCGATACCGACGCGCTCTGGCAATTGACGCATAAGCTGCCGATATAGTTGCGATCGGCGGAGTAGCTCTCGCGCCGATGACGCTGCCAGTGCTACCAGTGGAGACCTTTATCAAGTACCAACGAGCGCTTGGATTTACCAAGGTCAATACTGAGACGCGCGAGACGGCCGACCTGCCGCAGACTTACGCCGACATGTTCGGATGGCCTGAGATGGCCGCGACCGTCGTAAAGGTCTATTGGAGCCTGCCGCCCGAGGAGCGCAGCGAAGCCGCTATCTACGCCAGGAACTACGGTGAGGCCGCCGCGATCGATTTTTTCGGTCCGCGCTATGGTCTGCCGAAAGCGATAAGTGGGCATATGAGTTACTACCTATGGGGGCCGGGCGAGCGTAGCGGCAAGGTGCTGATCACGATTGGCTCCGGTGAAAACGGCCTCAAGCGCGCTTATGGCGATGTGCAGAAGGTGGCGACGGTAGGTACTCGATACTCGATGCCGGATGAACGCGGCGCGATTTTCGTATGTCGCGAACCGCGGATGCCGATGCGGGAATTGTGGCCACTTACCAAGGTGTATCGATAGCGGCAAATCGTTCGCCGTCTCTTTGTCCTGAACTGTTCAGCCTTACCCGCTCAAATTGTAGCTGTCAGATTGTGACATCGCGCTCGATCTTTTTTCGGGCCGCCATCGCGCGCCTTTAGTCCTGCCGGAACGGGCCGTCTTTGTTCGAGGTGAACACGACCGCAGATTCGGACAGGTAGCTTGCTGATGTCATTGAAACTTTACGGCCGATTCGGACTCATCGCGGTATCGGTGCTGATCGCGCTCGCCGCGCTGACGACCTCAGTGCGCGCCCAGAATCTGCCGCCGCCAGGAGCTTATCAACCGATCCCGAATTTCACCGGAGTAGGTGCGGGATTGTTGTTCCGCAAGGCGATCAACGATCGCTTTTCGGGTGTGCAGCCGATCGCGCCGTCGTTGATCAGCATCGCGTTCGCCGATATGGGGGACGAACAGGATGCGATGGAGCTGTATTGCAACGATTGCCAGGCTACGACGCCTTGCACGGGCGGCGGCCCGGGAGCGTGGGCTTTCGGAGAGCGCGGCGTGTGGAACTGTGTAGCTGGTTCGTTCGTTCAGACAACCGGCGGTGATCTCAGCGGGCCGTTCAGCAACGCGACCGTAAACACCGTAGAGGGTGGCCAGATACCAGTTACGGCAGGTTATACGGGAGCGCTCAGCCTGACCGGCAATTCCGGCAACGGCAGCGATCAGATTTCGGGCGCCAACGTCAACGGTACTATCAACCCGCGCGCCTACGGAGCGGTGGGTCTTAAGACTGCGAGCACCTGCGCAACCTCGATCAACTCCAACCTGGTCACGATTACGCCGAGGGGCGATTTCCAGAACGGCCAGACTGTGATGTGCGCACATGCGGGCTTGCCGTCAACCGCTACCGCGCCGTCGGCTTTTACAGTAGTTGCAAGCGATCCGAGCGGAGTGGGCGCGTCCAGCTGGACCTATAACATTTGTACGTTCGACGCGGTCACCGGCCAGATGAGTGGATGCGCGAGCGCAGCGGTCAACAATACGGCGGGTCTTAACTCGAACTTAAGCGGCAACAGCAATCTGCTGCATTGGACCAGAGGCGTAAATGGCACTGCCACCGCGATTTACAATCAAACTGGCCTGATTGGACTGATCCCGATTGGCGTCACGTCATTTCGCGACGTGGGGCAGGCGATCGAGGCTTTCAACGAGCTACCGGCGACACCGCCGAGCGGCGCACTCAATCAGCGGCTTTCGACCACGATCACTGGTGGCGGTGGCACGACCTCGTTGGTGCTCGGCAGCGCTGCAAACGCCGCTATAAGTGGGCAGTTCTTCAGTCACGATGACACGGCAGCGATTCAGGCGGCATTCGCTGACGCGCAGAACAAGCATACGTCGCTGCGTTTTCCGACTGGCAATTACAATTACTTTGGCGCGGGGCTGGGTGGATCGACGGCAACGTTCATCTCGGTGCAGGGGGAGCCGCCGCTGATGACGGTGGTGGGCGACGCCGCAAGCCAGTCGGCGGTGTACTTGGCGGCTGGTGGTTACTTTATCGACGATTCGGCGGCGGTTGTGCAGCTTCAATTGCGGGATATGACGTTTGTGGGAGGTCATGGAGCAGTTCGCATGACCTCGACCGCAGTGCTTGGACATGGTGAGAGAAAAATCTATAACAACGCCTTTCTGGGCTTCACCGGCTGCGCGGTGTGCTGGAACGCGGCCGACGATCCGTATCACCGGGTGGAGGGTAATCGATTTCGCGGTCTGGACGTCAACGCGACGATCGGCTTCGGCTTCACCGGGGCCAACGACTCGAGCAACATTGTAGACAACGCCTTCAACACCGTGCGCATCGGTATCGAAGATGCGGGAGAGGGAGTTGGACGGAATTACAGCAACAACGACTTTATCCGGACTAACGTAGCTCCGTTTTCGCGGGCTGACATCTGGCTGGCCGACAGTCAACAGGGCATCGCGACCATGAGTCGAATGCGCCTGGCGAACGAAGGTATCGATGCGGGCGACTATCACGTGCTGGTTGCGGACGCCGATGCATCAGGCTCGATGGTCGGCGATCGATTTCCTGTTGCGCCGCACGCAAACTACGGCACCGGAGAAATAATTCTTGACGGCGCGATCACGACTGGACTGGCGGTGCTGACCTCGGGATCGGATCCCACCAAGAACACGGCACACTTCAGCAGTTCCGCGCACGTCAATGACTGGGTGCGGGTATTAGGTGCGGGCACTCAAGGAAGTTGCGTGTGCGAGCTGGTAGCGCAGATCAATTCAATCGACAGCGACCGCCAGGTCACTCTCAATGCGAGTGCGAGTGCCACCGTGGCCGGCGCGATAGTGGTCTTTGGCACCGCCTCAACCAAGCCGCGCGTGGGCCAAATCACGATGAGTGGCAATTGGGTGTCGGCGGCATCGACCAACCCACCAATTCCGTGGGTCTTTACGACTGCGCAGACAACGTCGGGCTGGTTGGTAGTAAACAATACTATCAGCTCTCCGAGTCTAAGCGGTCCGATCATGCAGTATCTGCCGCTGACACAGACGGCGGCGAACGCCAACCTCAATCTGATCTTTGGCACCAATGGCCTGCCGCTGGGATCCGGGTCCGATCCGTCGCAAGGGATGTACCCTTCGAACAACCCCGATGCGGTTGTGGCGGTCGATCCGTTGACGCAGCTATCGACCTGGAGTCAGCCGCCACCGTATCAAGCGACCATCGACAATGCGGGCGTGATCGACTATCTGCCGAGCACGCCGATTGCTTCCTTTGCGAATGGCCCTGGCGTCAGCAAGACCGCAATCAGCGATCGCGGCGGCGCGAGCGACGCGACCGAGGCAAATTTTTCGTTGAACACGACCAACGGCTTGCTCCGAGCAGACTTCACACCGTCGACCCGCGGGCTCGCGTGGATCACCTTCGACTTCAAGAAGGCGAGTAGCACGCCGCTCGCGCACTTCATGGTGACGGTAGCGTACAGTGCCAACCCTGGCGCCGGCGGTTCGACCCTGATCGGCCGGCAGATCGACATTCCCGAGACCAGCGGCTGGTACACGTTGTCGTTGCCGTTTGTGCCTAAGGACACGACTACCGCACTTACGGCGTCGTTTCAGGCGGTCGGGGTAGCTCCCGCCGTCGAAATCGGCAGCATCGATATTGGGCGCGTTCATGTGTATCAGCACGAAACGCCGGTCGATCTTTCTAACGTAGCAATCAAGACGCTTCAGACGAATGTCGGCGACGAGAAGCGCGTCAACACTGTGACCTATAGTGCTTCGATGACGCCCGACCTGAGTAAGGGACCGATCCAGTCGATCACAATCACCAATGGCTCGGCCATGACCATCAACAACCCAATCAACCCGCCATCACAGGCAGGCTACAATACGGATTGGGCACTCTACATAAAAAACAGCTCTGGCAGCGCGGCCGGCGCGATCACACTTGGATCGGCCTTTCAGCCAACAGGCGCTGGGGCGGTGGTAGCGCCGGCAAACGGCCTCACCGCGGTTTATCGATTTCAGTACGACGGCACGACCCACACTCTTCTATCCGCAATCGCTAACGGTGGGGTAGTTACAATGGCCGGGGATGTTACGGGGCAGAGCAACACTAACACGGTCACGACGACGCATCTCGCTGCCGCACTCCCAATTAGTCAAGGCGGCACAGGAACTGCCAGCACCTTAACCGGACTCGTGCGAGGTAACGCTTCCGCGATGACGGCTGCCGAGTTGAGCGGCGATGCTTCGACCAGTGGTAGCAACGCCGTCACTGTCACGAAGGTCAACAACAACACGCCGGGCAACACGTGTACGAATCAGTTCACGCGATCGATTGATTCGAGTGCCCGTGGGACTTGTGCAACGATCACAAATGCGGACCTTACCGCTCTTGCGTCTCCTCCAGCGATTGGCAACACAACTCCGGCAGCGGGTTCGTTTACGACGCTGAAACTCTCGACCTTCACGGTTGCGGGATTGCCAACTTGCAACGCGGGGGCAGACGCTATCTACGTTACCGTGACGGACGCAACCGCAGTCAGTTGCGTAGGCGGTTCAGTGTTCGTCGGCGGCAGCACGAACTACTGTCTTGCGATCTGCAAAAACGGGATTGGCTGGGTTAACCCATAAGGTAAACCGGAGTATTCCGCGACAATCATCCGCGGGCGTGTTACGAGTGGTTGAGCGCGAGAATCGAGTGGACTTTGCGCTCGAGGTCGGAGGCATTCAGAACGTCGGTGATGATCGCGACCGCGTCGGCACCGGCCGCGAGGACCGCGGGAATCGTTGCTTCAGTAATTCCGCCGATCGCGACGATCGGCAAGCGAACCGCGTCGCGCACCGCGCGCAGATTTTCGACACCATAGCCCGCGACATTTTGCTTTAGTCCACCTGGGTACATCGGACCGAAGCCGATGTAATCGGCGCCGCCGCGCTCGGCCGCGAGCGCCTGCTCGACGTTATGAGTCGAGATGCCGATGATCAGCTCGGGGCCGACCAGCGAGCGTGCAGCTTCGAGCGGGAGATCGTGCTGGCCGAGATGCACACCGTGCGCCTCGGCGAGCATCGCGATATCGACGCGATCGTTAACGATGAGTAGGGCGCCTCGCTGACGGCATCGCGCGGAGATGGCGCGGGCACTGGCGAGTAAATCGCGCGCGGGGACGTCCTTCAGCCGCAGCTGCAAGATGCGCGCACCGGCGGCGAGGAAAGTTTCGGCGAGTGCGACGGGCTCGTGGCCGCGGGAGGAATCGACCATCGCGTAAAAATGCGAAGGTATGAGCGTCATTCGCCGGGATATTTGGTGAGGACGATTTTATGGTCGGTAATTTTTTTGCGCAGCGTGTTGCGATTGAGACCGAGCATCCGCGCCGCGCGCACCTGGTTGCCGCCGGCGCGTTTGAGCGCGAGTTCAACCAGCGGGCGTTCGATCTCCGCGACCAGGCGATGATAGAGGTCGCGCGGTTCTTCACCGCCGGGCGAGTCGAACCAGGCCGCGATGCGGCCTGAAATGATTTCCGCGAGGGTACCGTCATTGGAGGCCGCGGCATTGGATGTGCTGGTCGCGCCCGCGCGGGTGAGTTCGATATCCTCGCCGCGAATGGTGCTGCCCGGAGCAAGCAGCGCCGCGCGCATCACGGCGTTTTCCAGTTCGCGCACATTGCCGGGCCAATCGTAGGACTCGAGCCGGGCGCGAGCTTCGGGACTTATGGTATTGGCGCGCGCACCCATCTCTTGCGACGCTTTGCCGACGAAATAATCGGTCAGCTCGGCGATATCGTCGCGCCGCTCACGCAGCGCCGGCATCTGGATCGGAATGACGCGCAGCCGGAAGTAGAGATCCTCGCGGAACTTGCGCGCCGCGACCAGCGTTTCGAGATCCTGATTGGTCGCCGCGATCACGCGCGCCTTCAACTTGACCGTCTCGACACTGCCGACGCGGTTAAACTCGCGTTCCTGCAGCACGCGNNTTTCGTCGAGGAAGATCGTGCCGAGGTCCGCCATCTCGAATTTACCGGCGCGGCGCTCGGTCGCGCCGGTGAACGAACCGCGCTCATGACCGAACAGCTCGCTTTCGAGCAATCCCTGCGGAATCGCGGAGCAGTTGACGGCGACAAATGGTGAGCGCCAGCGCGCCGACTTGAAATGGATCGCGCGCGCCACCAATTCCTTGCCGGTGCCGCTTTCGCCGCTGAGCAACACGGTGGCGTCGTTGGTCACGACGCGACCGATCAGCTTGTAGACTTCCTGCATCGCGGCGCTGCGGCCAATGATCTCACCGCCGACGAGTTGGCGATTGACTTCGTCCTTCAGGCGAT
This sequence comes from Deltaproteobacteria bacterium, assembly GCA_003135855.1. Classification (GTDB taxonomy): domain Bacteria; phylum Desulfobacterota; class Binatia; order Binatales; family Binataceae; genus Binatus. The sequence continues at coordinate 13,201 of PNBD01000088.1, read as the reverse complement.
CGAGATCGGCCGCCTGCGATGAGACTTCGATTGCGCGCTTGATCGCGGCGGCGACCAGATCGAGATTGGCGAACGGCTTGGTCAGGTAATCGTGCGCGCCGCGTTTCATCGCCTCGACGGCGTTGTTCATGGTGCTGGCGGCGGTGATCACGATGATCAGAGTACGGACGGCTTCAGCATGCGCGGCCGACAGCACCTCGAGCCCGCCGTTGCCGGGCATGATGATGTCGAGCAAGGCGACGTCGAAGCGTCCGCTGCGCAATGCGGCAAGTGCGCTGCCGCTGTCGATCGCTTCTTCGACGCGGTGGCCATCGGCCTCGAGGCGATGGCGCAATACGAGGCGGATCGCGGGATCGTCGTCAGCGATCAGAACCGACGCGGAGTTAGTGGGGTCCTTCAGTTTTTCGGCAACGTTCGGGTCCGTTGCAGGCATTGTTGCGCTCACGAGGGAACATCGTACCAAGAAGTGCGATCTTGTCGCGAGCGCCCGAACGTATCCTTTTTGTTAATCAACTTTGTTGATCAGCGCTCGGACGGCCGCCGTTGGCTCCGCGTCTTCCGGGAAACGAATCTTGTGGACGGCGACCATGCGTCTTTCGGTCTCACGCTCCATTTGTCGGAACTGCTCGANNAACGGCGGGAGCCACATATAGCGAACACCCTTTGGTCTCCATTATCTGGCGACAATGCTCCCCCATCGTCCGGTCGATAGTTCCAGGACCTTCACCAACGCGGAGGACGCCCGACCTTAATTCGTGATCGTTTGCCAGCACGTCCGTGTCGAAACAGATAATTCGCTTATACTCATGGATCGTACCACGTTTCAGCCGTTCCAGAAGTGAGCTGTAAAGATTTTCGCGGCTGCCCTTCGCATCACTCCAGCGTGGCAATCCCTCCGCCGCCTTCGGGGCCAAAATAGTACATAACCGAATAATCACTGCCGGGGCTCATCGTCTTTACGGCCTCGGCAATCGCGAGAAGGGCCGCACCCTCGCCCTCTCGGTTCATTTCGAGACGCGCCGGAGTTCCCACCCGCTTAAGCCATTCTTCTTCCCGCTGCCGCGTCGATTCCGCCGATGCCCGCTCGCGATCTTCGGAAGAGGTCATGACTCCCAGTGCGATTTCAAACATGACATAGCCGCTTACCGCGATTGCGATGGCCATCAAGATCAATACCCAGAGCTGGACGTTGAAGTTGAGCTGAAACTCCGCAAAGGCCACGCTGAGCAGGCTGGCCACCACCAGCACAATCAGGCCGTTCAGCAATTCCCGCCGAATTGGATTCATCTCTCTCTCGCTGAAGCCGCGCTATCGGCGTCTTCGGGGAAGCGAATCTTGTGGACGGCGACCATGCGTCTTTCGGTCTCCCGCTCCATTTGTCGGAACTGCTCGATTATCTCGCCGTTTGGTGGATCGGAGAAGAACAAGATCCCCGCGGTTACTCGACCTCCCGTAGTTTGTTCTGCCGTCTCGACACTCATTGAGACCTTATCCGACCCATACAGTATGACGATCGACCGAAGAACGGCGGGAGCCACATATAAGGAACACCCTTTGGTCTCCATCATCAGGCGGCAATGTTCTCCTATGCTTCGGTCGACAGTTCCGGGACCTTCACCGACGCGGAGAATGCCCGACTTCAATTCGGGATCGTTCGCCAGCACGTCGTGGTCGAAACAGATAATTCGCTTGTACTCACGGATCGTACCACGTTTCAGCTGCTCCAAAGCTGCGTTGTAAGTTTTCTCGCGCCTACCTACCAGGTTATTCAAAAAAAATGTTTCTCCGCCGCCCGCGGAGCCAACATAGAGCATGACCGTGTAGTCACTGCCGGGCCTGATGGCCTTTACGGCCTCGGCGACCGCCGCCAAGCCCCTGGCGTCCCCATCTCGGTTCAATTCGAATCGCGCCGGAGTTCCCACCCGCTTGAGCCATTCTTCTTCGCGCTGCCGCATCGATTCCGCCAATGCCTTTTCGCGCTGTTCGGTGGAGGCCATGTACCCCAGTGCAATTTCAAACACGACATAGCCGCTTACCGCGATGGCGATACCCATCAAGATCAGCACCCAAAGCTGGGCGTTGAAGTTGACCTGAAATTCCGCAAAGGCCACGCTGAGCAGGCTGGCCACCACCAGCACAATCAGGCCGTTCAGCAATTCCCGCCGAATTGGATTCATCTGCTCCTCTCCCGAAACTGCGCGACAACCTCTCTTTCGGGATGGAGAGTACCATCCCGGGCGAGGTTGTTAAGCCGCTAGCGCAAGCGGCTCGTCCGAAATAGTGTCGCTAAAGTGTCTGAGCCGAGTAAACCCGAAGATCGAAAAAGCGCGCGGCCAGTGTCCACTCTCTATCCAACTTCAGCCAACTGGGCGTGCGTGGGCGTAACGTCGAATCGAAGAATGGCCCGGATTTACCAGCTGGTGCGCGCGACGAGACGCGGGGAAAAGGTAGGGGACAGAAAGTGCGATCTTGTCGCGAACGCCCGAATGTATCCTTTTTGTTGATCAGCGCTTGGACGGCTGCGAAATGGGCAAGATAGCCTTGAAGGTCATTCCATCTTTGGACGCGAGGTTGCCTTTGGCCCGATCGACGCCGCCGCGCTGCGCCCAGAGTCTGCCGCCATGAAGCGCGATAATCCGCTGGCATAGTACGAGGCCGAGACCCGTTCCGGCCGGCTTGGTGGTGAAGAACGGGGTGAAGAGCTGCGACAATTGCTCTTCGGAAACGCCGGCGCCGCTGTCGCTGATCTCGACGCCCAGGAACTGGTGGCGACGGCCCTCAGCCGCCATCCTGAATTCCGTCTCGATCCGCGTATGCAATCGAATCGTGCCCGACGAGCCGATCGCCTCAGCGGCGTTCTTGACCAGGTTCAGGAATGCGCGGACCAAAGCGGCTTCATCACCGATCACGGCGGGCAGGCTGGGATCGAAGTCCTGAATCAACGACACGCCGGGTGGTGGATCGGGAAACAATCCCGCCATCCTGAGCGACTGATGCAGGACCTGATGGATGTTGACGTGGTCTTCGGCCAGGCGGAGGGGTCCACTGACGGTGAGCACCTGCTCAACCAGCGAGGCGATGCGGCTTACGCCGTCGAGGATAACGCCGCAATACTGCTGAGCTCGCTCGTCACTGGGGAACATCCCTGCGAGCAACTCGGCGGCGCCTCGGATACCGGTGAGCGGATTCTTGACCTCATGCGCGAGGCCGGCTGGCGATAGCCGTAGATTCAAGTCGCCGGTGGTCGCGGCGCTCGCCTCGGCACCCTTCTCGTGGGACAGGTCGTGGAGCAGGACGATCGCGCCAGTAGGACGGCCTTCCTCGTCGGGGAGGGGCGAGACCTCGGCGCGGACGCTCAACTCGCGAGCACCGAAACAGAGACTGCTTTCCGGGTCGCCCAGGTCCTGGCCGCTTTCGAGGCAACTGCGCACCATCCTGCCCAGCCATTCGTTCTGACGGAGCAGGTCGGTGACGATTGCGGGGCTGATCGGGGAGACTCCGAGCATCGTTTCGACCGCCGGATTGGCCACCTGCGGGTCCATTTGGGGCGAGAGGACGAGGATCGCGTCAGTGAGGTTATCTATGATGTCGCGCCAGAGATTCATCTTGGATATTGCGGAAGTAGCGGGATTTGGAGCCGTCAAATCGCCGTGCTCAACGTAACATAGAGTGAAGGTTGGCTAAATGCCGAAATGAAAAAGGGCGCGCGATTCCTTTAATTGCCTATATTCTACAAGCAAGATTCACACTGACTTGATTCGGGCATTAGATTTTTTAATAGACTATCCACCGGCGAGTGGTTGATCCACCTAGCCCCGATGGGTACGGTTGGCAAAGTTTCTCGGGGGAGAATGCTGACAGCCAAGTCTATCCTAAAGGTCCATACCGTTCTGGCGGCTATTCTAGTGGTCGGCTTTACGGGTATGCCCTCATTCGCGGACGAGCTCGACAGTGGTGCACCAGCGCTGCTGGACGCTCCCGCGCCAAGTCTGACCAGGCAGACCAGCGGTTTCGAGCTCGAGACTCCGGCTGAAGCAGGCGCGCAACCGATAGGGCATAATTTCGTACTGCCAGTGCCGCGGCCGGTGGCGCCATTTCCGATCCAGCTCAGCCGGTACGTGCGACACTATCTGAGCGACTACCTGTCGTCACCCGGCCAGCTTCAGGATTCGTTCGATCGCAGTCAGCCATACCTGCCCGAAATGGTTGGGGAGCTCAGAAGTCATGGGCTGCCCGACGACCTGATCTACCTGGCCTTTGCGGAGAGCGAGTTTTCCAAGAAGGGCAAGGGACCGTGGCAGTTCAATCTCGATACGGCTCGTCGATTCGGGTTGCACGTTGATTCTTACGTCGATGAGCGCCGCGATCCGGTGCTTTCGACCAAGGCGGCCGCCGAGTATCTAGCGACGCTGCACGATGCGGCGGGTGACGATTGGCCGGTGACGCTGGTGGCTTGGAACAACGGCGATCGATCCATCGATCGATTCTGGTCGCTGCGCGGGCCAAATTTCGAGAAGTTTGGTCATCGATTGCCGCGGCATACGCGCACGCTGCTCGGACGGTTCATGGCGGTGGCATATATCGCTCGACACGCAGCGAGTTACGGAATCACGATCATCAAGCTGAACGTTGCGCCGGCGTACGAAACGCTCCGAGTCCGCGGGGGCACTCTGCTCAACCGGATCGCGCTGGATCACGGCACGACGCTGATGCGGCTGCGCGAGCTTAATCCTGCGCTGCTCCGCGACATGGTTCCCCCATACGGGCGCAGTTACAACGTCCGCATTCCGTTACAGCAGAACGCCAGCTCAGGCACCCGCGTTCACTTCTAGTTAGATTCCGCACAATTTTGATTTCGATATTGCGGTTTTGCGCCGCGAACCGACGTGTCGTCTCTCTTGCACGGCCTGGAAGGCAGGACCATCAAAACTAGCCGTAAGAGTTCCAAAAACTAGAACTTGGCTATAGAAGGTGTTTCTGGCATCATTAGCCGAACGTGGATAATTGTCGCGAGTCCACGACGTTTAAAAGTCAGAAGAAAAAAAACGTTAATTCAAGGGATTTCTGCGCCTGCAGCGTGCGAAGGCACGATCGAGCAATGAGCAATACGCTCCTCGGTTTCGCGGAGAGATGGGGGATTTGCGGATGAATTCGGATCGGAGGCGGCGCATCGCGCTGCCAGTTTTGGCTGCGTTCCTCATTGCCGCGACACTCCTAGCGTTTGGTCACAATCGAATTTCGCTGGCATTTCCGACATCGGCGAGAACCAGTTTCGGTCGTCTGACGGCATCGCTGAGCCACATCGGCATCGCGCAAGCCGCGACCGCAGACCCCATCAAGGCTTGTCCGACGTCGAGCACGACGATTCCGACGGCACCGCAAGATTTGATCATCGATAAGACCTGCACCATCGCGGGAGGACCGGGAGGCGCAGGCAACGCGAAGCACTATTATTACGGGAACATCAATGTCATCGCGGGAGGCACGCTGGATTTCCAGGACGCGCAAATCGATTTCTGGGCCAAATCGATCATCGTCGAAAACGGCGGGACACTGAAAGCGGGAGCGCAAGGCACGCCGATTGGGGCCTCGAACAAAGGCCCGCTCAGCACTTCGCGATCAGTAGTCGCAATTAATCTGTGGGGTCCAGAGCAGACGCCGCGCGATAAAGGCGCGGGAGTTCCTTGCCAATCGCCGGTGATCAAGGCGCCCGCCGATCATCCCAAGTGGGTGGATTCGCCATGCGGCATTCCGGTCAAATTCTGGAACGACAACGACAAAGTCCCGGCGACCAAATTAGACAATGGCGTCACAGACTGGTTCTACAAGTACGACACGATGCCGGATGACGGGACAGATAAGAATGCGTATTTCGGCTACAAGGTACTCGCTCTGTCATACGGCGGTACGCTGCAACTGTACGGAAAGAAAGGCGCCAATCCGAGTGTAGTGGCGCCGGCGGGACTCACCGGCACGAGTTGGGTACGCCTGAAGGGGAATTTGAACGCTGGCGATCCTACGGTGGTCGTGGACGGAAATGTGACCGGGTCATGGCAAGCCGGCGACGATATTGTAGTGACGACCACTGACTATCTGCCGGGACACTCGGAGAAGCTCAAGATCAAAAGCGTGGCCGCCTTTGACACCACCAAGAAAACAACGACCATCACGCTCGACACGACCAATGGAGCGAAGGTCAAGTGGCCTCACAACGGTAGTTCCTATTCCCTGACGACACCGGTGGACGTGAAGACTAAGTTGGGACTGGATTTTGCCGCGGTCGAGACGCGGGCAGCGGTCGGGCTGCTGTCGCGCAGTATCGTGATTCAATCGGCAGGGATCTCGATCACTCCCGACAACATCGTGGCCGGAATCAACGAACCGTTCCCGGCGGAATCAACCAAGTATTCTTTCGGCGGGCACGTGGTGATCCGGCAGGGCTTCCAAACGGCCGCGTTGCAAGGCGTCGAGTTTCATCAGATGGGGCAAGGCGGAAAGCTGGGGCATTATCCGATTCACTTCCATATGGCGCGCAAAGTTCCGCCTGATCGAACATTCGTGGCCGATTGCTCGGTGAACGAATCGATGACGCGCTGGATCGTAATTCATTCGACGCAGGGCGTGTCGCTGCTGCGCAATGTCGGATACCTGTCGATCGGGCACGGATACTATCTTGAGGATGGAACTGAGACCGACAACATTTTCTATTCGAACCTCGGCATTTTCGCGCGCGCGGCAGTGAAAAACGCGCAGAATCCGCGGCAGGTCCCGGGCATCCTGGCGGCCGAGACCAACGCCGGCGACGATTTCCCGTATCTATCCGATTGGAATCATCCGGTGGTGTTCTGGATCACCAACGGCTGGAACGACTTCGAGTACAACATGGCGGCGGGCGCAGGCACTTGCGGCGCGTGCTACTGGCTGGTTCCGGCCTGGAACAGCAATGTTTCGCAGATGATGAGATGGACCGGGTACGCCTCGCTCCAGGTGAAGAAAGACAACGCGGCGACCACGCCGCTGATGAAGTTCCTGGGCAATTCGTGTACCTCGGCGATGAATTCGTTTCAGACGATTGGCTCGACCGCGGCCTGCCAGGGAGTCGGGGCCAATCTTGTGAATCCGCTGCTTGATCCACTGGTTCCGGTCACGAACGATATTGTCAAGCCGAAGTCTGACGCGTTCTACTATCCGAATGTGCTGGTTTCGGGCGGACGGTTTGCCACGCAATGCACCACGCCGAATGGCGACTGCAGTGGTGTAAAGCGATGCGACGGAACCGTCGTGAACAACTGTATGGTCACGGTGCTTGATCATTATACGACTTCATTCAGTTGGGCGGACACGAATCTCGGCGCGGTGTGGCTCCGGCCGGAATGGTACCTGGTGCGTGAGAGCGCAATTACCGATCCACTCAATGGCGGTCTGACCTTCGTCACGGGCGGCGGGTTCACGAAATCCGACGCGGTGCTGGGCTACTGGGCGCTGGCGCAAAAGAGCGTGTTTATCGGCAACACGCAGAAGGCTAGCTTCTCGAAATTCTCGCTAAACGATGGACCCTTCGATCCGAGTTCACCATTGAAGTGCGACGGCAAAGATCCGGTCAATCCGCCGGGCGGTGTTTGCCTGTCGGTGGCGGAGGGGATCGCAATGCCGCTGAGCAACTTCGCGGTGAACCAGCGGCTGTTCAACATCTATGACGGACCGTCGTATCAGGACGCCAATGCGTACCTCGATATCGCGCCGACCATTCTGGAAGGCTGCAATCCCGACGATCCTCCGCCGATGGGTGGACCGGTCTGCGTCAAGAACTGGATGCAGGGACGGGCGCTGGGAGTGCCAAGAGATCGCGGGCGGGATAAGGCCAAGCAGTGTTATTTGCCGAACGCGGCAATCGCCTGGAAGCAGCCTAACGGATTTTACTATCCGCCGGCATTTCATTCGAACAAGCTGTTCTTTAATAACGTCGATATCAGGCACTTCGTGATTGAGCCCTCGTTTGACGAGACTACCTACATCACGAATGCGACGGATGTTCCGAAGAATTATTGTACGTACGCTCTCCCGGCCTTTAACAACGATAAGGTGCTGGTCAACGCTGGAAGCTTCGACGGCTATACCGACATCGATCGGCAAACGGAACTGAATGACGACGACGGCTCGCTGACCGGTCTGAAGGACACCATCTCGGTCAATCTGGATCCATTTTTTAATGCGCCGACCGAGACTGACGAATGCGCGTCCGACATCTCGCCCTCGATAACGACGCAAGCTGAGTCCGCAACCGCGAAGACCAGTCCGTACGACTACGCTACGACAGTCATTTGGCCCAGTTGCGCGCAAAGCAAGACTTGCGGCCAAATCCACACAGATCCCGAGGGTCCGAACGAGGGCAAGGGCGGGGTTTGGTCGAAAAATTGCGGCGGCCCATTTTGCTATGGCGTCCCTCTTTACCGGGAGTTCAAGACCAAGAAGGAAAAGGACGCCGGCACCAAGGCGCAATTTATTCGCATGGCCGGACAGAATACGTTCCAGCGCAGCACGCTCACAGTCAACAACGGCACCTACTATATCGACACAACCGTGCCCCAGAGCCGGCAAAAATCCGAGAAATACTATCTGCCCGAAACCATCGGGGCTCCTCGAAGCGTGAATGTCTTTCAGAAGAGCAATACCTACTTCGTATTCGACGTGTTCGCGAAGTCAACCACCAAGCAGATCTTCCAGCTTTACGTGGGGAAGGATTTCAAGAAAGAAAGGGATCTAAAGATGGTTCGCGCCAACCTCGACAGCGAGCCGTACGTCATGAATACGAGCGATTTTCCTGACACCAAATGGAGCAAGGATTTCGACCCTTCCACCGGTTTGCTGACTGTGACGATGGACATGACCAAACTGGCCGACAGTTTCAATCCCGAGAAGTCGGGTCTCTGCCAGCCGCACAGTTTCTGCGACTGGAAGGGCATGGGCGCAGCCCGAGCATGCACCTGCCAGGTGAAGGCCACCGATCCATTGGCGCTGAACAATCCGGGATTCCTGCAGGACTGCCAGTCGGCTTGCAGCAACTGGGCGACCAAGGACCTGGATTGTCCGGTCGGCGGATGTTTCGGATTCGCGGTGACTCTGCCCGCGACTTTCAATATCGACACGCCGCCGTCGCCCGATCCCAAGCCGGCGCCGAAGTGCTTCCCGCAGGATATCAAAACATTCAACGTGAAATTCAATCGCGCGACTCCGGCGGTGGCGGGCGATTGCAATTACCCCAATCCTCTGCCTGATCCCCTGTTCTGTACTGACTAGCTGAGAGCAGGGCCCGATGCGATTGACAACGTCCGCGGCGACGACCTCGCTGCGGACGTTTTTTTTCAGGCTCGTCACAATGACGACGGTTCAATCGGAAGCGCGAGGCGCGTATTGTCATGGGTCGAATGATCAGCGCCGACAATGCTCTTCAGATTGTGCTCGACAACGTTGCGCCGCTTGGCGTCGAGCGCATCGCGATCGTCGATGCGCTCGGCAGAGTGCTGGCCGAGGAGATCCGGTCTTCGCGCGATATCCCGGGCTTCGATAACTCCGCGATGGACGGNNATGGACGGCTATGCGGTTCGCGCCGCCGATATCGCCAACGCGTCGGAATCCAATCCAGTCCGGCTAGCGGTGGTCGAGACGATCGGCGCCGGGCAGATGCCGACTCGCCAAGTGAATGCGGGCGAGGCGGTGCGCACGATGACTGGCGCACCAATCGCGAACGGGGCCGACGCGATCATCCAGGTCGAGCGCACGCGCGGAAGCGGCGACATTGTCGAGATCCTGGCGGCTACCGAAGCGCGCTCATTTATTCGGCCGCGTGGCGAGGATCTGCGGCTTGGCGAATTGGTGATGTCGGCGGGGAAGCGGCTTACGCCGGCGGACCTCGGGATGCTCGCATCGGTGAATCGCGCGATGGTCGAAGTGAGCCGGCGGCCGCGGGTCGCAATCGTCGCCACCGGCGACGAGTTGGTCGATGTCGATCAGCCGCCGACGGGAGCGCAAGTGGTGAATTCGAACGCGTATGCCCTGGCCGGCGCGACCATCGAAGCGGGCGGCGTACCAACGATCCTGAAGGTGGCGCGTGACGAGCGCGAAGAGATCACGGCGCGGCTGGCAGAAGCGATGACGTTTGACGTGGTGCTCTCGACCGGCGGCGTCTCGGTCGGGCAGTTCGATCACGTCAAGGGCGCACTCGACGAACTTGGCATGAAGCAACTGTTTCATGGCGTGGCGCAGCGGCCCGGACGTCCGCTCAAATTCGGCACCGTCGGGTATCGTCCGATATTTGGTTTGCCTGGAAATCCGGTCTCGACGTTGGTTTGCTTCTATCTATATGCGCGTCCGGCGATCTTGAAGATGGGCGGGCGGCGCGAGGTCGGACTGCCGCGAGTCCAGGCGCGTTGCGCCGTTGACATCAAGACCGCGAAGGACCTGACGGAATTTGTCCGCGTCAAGCTGGTACGCGACGGCGATCAAGTCGTGGCGACGCCCACTGGCAGCCAGGGCTCCGGTATCTTGAGTTCGATTTCGCGCGCGGACGGCTTACTAATTGGTCCGGCGTCAGAGAGTGTGTTGAAGAAGGGCGCTCAGGCGACGGTCTTGTTGCTGGGTGGAACTGAGACGCTCGGCGCAGACGCTGGCGGAGCGGTCACTGAAGACACGTTGTTCGAGGGGCGACGCCAGAGCCATTGAATGATCAGAGTCACGACGGCGCCGAAAATCGCAGACGCGAGAATCAGGCTCGATACTCTCATCCCGACGAAGACGCCGAACGGCAGCAGGTAGAATTTGATCAGATCGAACTGGTAGTTCGCGTAGACCACGTACAAAACCCACAGGACCAGGATCGTGCCGATGATGAATCTGGGGGTTTTCATGAATGAGGGCATCGCGACGCGACCTCCTGGGTGCGATGTGAAAAGCTTGGCCGCTGAGATCGCGGTTGTCAACGCAGCGATGAGCAGTCGAAATGTTGCGGGCGCTGAAGTCGTTCGGACGCGAGGGTCGCGATGCGTTTTCGAGTAGGCAACGGATTCGACTTTCATCCGCTGGAAGCTGGGCGAAGGCTGGTGCTCGGCGGCGTCGAGATCAAGCACGGCAAGGGGCTGCGTGGTCATTCGGATGCGGACGTCGCGGCACATGCGCTCGCGAATGCGATCCTTGGTGCGTTAGGCGCCGGCGATTTGGGGCGTCATTTTCCCGACGACGATCCGCAATACAAGGACGCCGACTCGCTGAAGTTGCTCGCCGAAGTCGGGAAGCTCGCGCGCGATCGCGGATGGCGTCTCGGCAATGCGGACCTGACAATCTTCGCGCAGGCGCCGAAGCTCAAGCCGTACCTGGATGCGATGCGCGAACGAATCGCGGCGGCGCTCGAGACGGATCAATCGCTGGTCAATGTGAAGGCCTCGAGTCCGGAGGGAATCGGAGCACTGGGGCGCGGTGACGGAATGGCGGCGGCAGCGATCGTGATGCTCGAGGGTGATTAGAAATCGTCGTCGGAGCCGGAGTCGTCGCCGCCTAAGTCGCCGCCGCCTTCCAATTCTTCGGCCGCCTCGTCGAATTCGTTGCCGCCGAATTCGTCGCCCATCTCCTGACCCATTCGCTTCATCATGCGCGCGAGACTCTTAGGATCGTTTTCATCGACGCCACCCAACTTCGATGGATCGGCGAGCGAATCGAGGCGCGATTCCTCACTGCGCGGCATCGCAAATCGCGACATCAGACGGCTCATCTTCTTGCTGCCGCATTTCGCGCAGACTGCTTCGACTTTTTCACTGATGCGAGTGGTCAGGACGCTGGAAACGCGGCTGCATTTGTCGCATCGGTATTCGTAAATCGGCATCGTGAGTAAAAGCTTAGTCGCACGTGGCAACCTTGCATATGTTACGAATCGGTGGCGTGCAATTCCAGCGCGGCTTTGAATGAGGTGACGGGGTCGGCATACTGAGCGGCGTCACGATGAGCGTTTCCAGCGATTCAATCGAGCAGTTGCGCGCTGCGCACGAGCCGCGAAGCGGGTCTGAAAACCAGAGCGAGCTTCGCCTGATGTGGCGCAATACGCGGATGGTCGTGCTATGCGCGATCTCGGCGGCGCTGTACGCGGCGGTGCTGGTGCCGTTCAAGGTGGTGCCGCTGATTCCGGGAGTCACCGAACTCAGGCCGGCCAACGCGATCCCAATCGTGTGCTCATTCATGTTCGGGCCGGCGGCGGCCTGGGGCTCGGCGATCGGCAACATGATTGGCGATTTTTTCGGCGGCGTATCGCCGGGAGACATTTTCGGATTTTTCGCGAACCTCGTTTACGGATGGATTCCGTACAAGGTGTGGCAGGTGATCGGCCGCGGCGAGAGCCCGATCAGCCGGACGCCGTCGGCGATTTTGAAATACATAATCGCGTGCCTCAGTGCGAGCGTGCTATGCGCCGACCTGGTGGGATGGGGCGACAATCTGCTGGTGATCAGGCCGTTTGCGATGCTCGGCAACGTGATCATCTTCAACAACATGGCGTCGGCGCTGCTGCTCGCCCCGTTCATCCTGGCGGCGGTTTATCCGCGCGTGAAAAAAGGCCGGATGCTGTACGAGGACATGATGCCGGAGGTGAAGCGGAAACCGATGGCGACGCGAATCATCGGTTTCGCGATGCTGCTGATTGGCGNNCATTGGCGAAGGCGGCGCGTGGCTGTTCGGCAATCTGCTCTCGACCGGATTCTGGATTCCAAAGTTCCTGCCGGCGTGGATGATGGTCGCGCCGTATGACAAGCCGATCGCGATAATCGTGAGCCCGTTTATTTTGCTCGCGTTCTTAGGACTGTTCGTAATGTGACGCGGGATCGATCCTAGTTTGAAGACGGAAGCGCAAATCGAAATCCCGGTGAATGCCGCTGGCGGCGAGCGCGCGGTCAGCGTCGAGAACGTTACCTTCACCTATCTCGACGGCGAGCGGGCGGCGCTGAAGGACGTCAGCTTCGCGCAATCGTGCGGCGAGATGATTGGCGTGATGGGCGCGTCGGGCGCGGGGAAATCAACGCTTGCGAAATGTCTCAATCGAATCGTGCCGGAGTTCGAAGGAGGAGACTTTCGCGGCGTGATTCGAATCAACGGCGAGGAGCTATCGGCGCTGCATGTCAACGAAGTCGCGCCCAAAGTCGGGATGGTGTTTCAGGATTTCGAG
>PNBD01000055.1 GCA_003135855.1 Deltaproteobacteria bacterium | reverse complement strand
AGGGCCGAATCGCAATTAGGAGAGGATGCACGCTACGCGCGTTAATAGACGGGGCGAGAAAATGTCGTCTGCCAATATCGGTGAGTGCCGCTAACTATCAGTCATGTTTTGCGGTCATTTTTTCGGGAATGTTTCACGTGAAACATNNGTTCAGGAGAACGAAACGCGAAAGCACGAGTGGGTAATACCCGGGATCTATTCTCCGAAACCTCACGCAGGTTTCGGACTTCCCGTTGTGACGCGAAGCCGACTTCGGGCCGCAGGGCCGGATCGCAATTGGGAGAGGATGCGCGCTACGCGCTGTTTAGAGGGGAGATAGGTGGGTCGCCGCGTGTTCATCTCCTGAGGCCTCGAAGTCTCCTCCGTGAGGTCGCCGAAAGTAAAACTGAACCGCCGGCACGCTGTCTGAACCGGGGGTAGCGCCCGTGCTGGTGGGCACACGCTAGTCATCTCAGGTTGAGCTGCTCATCTCAAAGTGAGTTGATATGTATTGCGAATTGAGATAGCTTTGGTTCGGTGCACGTAATCTCGCGGAAGGCTTTGACGGAGTTCTGGAAAAGTCACGCTGACGGCGAAGCCCCTCTGAAGAGCTGGTTCAAGGCGGCGAGTAGAGGCAGTTTTAGAAATCTCGCGGAGTTGAAACAAACGTTCAAAAGCGTTGACTATGTGAGTGCCGGCAGGAAGGGCTTTTACGTGTTCGATATTGGTGGCAACAAGTACCGGCTCGTTGCCGCGATCCATTTCAACACGCAAAGACTGTTCATCCGGCACGTTCTAACTCATGCGCAATACGACAAAGGCGGCTGGAAAAAATGAAGAGTCGAGCAATCAGTCAAGCTCTCAGAAATCCCGAGAAGTACGCACCCCTGCTCGCGATCCGCAACGAGCGCGAATACGAGGCTGCCGTCGCGCGGCTCAACGACCTGGTGGACGAGGTCGGCGACCACCCCAAGGATCCCCGCTATCGCTTCATCGATACCCTGAGCGTGCTGATCGAGGCGTACGACGAGGAACACCATCAGATTCCGGATGCCTCGGGCGTCGAACTACTCAAATTCCTGATGGAACAGCATGGCTTGTCGCAGGGAGACCTGCCTGAAGTCGGCAGCCAGGGGGTGGTTTCTGAAATCCTGCGCGGAAAGCGCGAACTCAACGTCCGGCAGATCCAGGCATTAGCGCGGCGCTTTCATCTGCCAGCCGGAGCATTCTTGCCAGAGATCGAGCGGAGACGCGACGCCGTCTGAATCTGCGCGATCTGCCAGTCTGCGCTTTCCTATCGTTCGCGCATGAACAAGAACTCGATAGCCGAAGAGACCTTAGAAGGAGAACCTGCGGAAGGTCGGCTCGAAAAGATAAGCGCGAACGCGCTTTCAGCGCCGGAGGCGTGGACACCTTACCCGGTCCGAAGAAACCGCTGAGGAAAAAGCGAACATGAACGCCCGGCCGAGACAGACACAGTTGCGGGGATATAGTAAGCTCCAGTTCGCGAGAGGCATCAGAATGGAAGTGTTCCCTGGCATTTCGATGGACCCGAAAATCCGCTTCGGAAAGCCCTGTATCGCAGGGACTCGGATCGATGTCGCGACCGTTCTGGGGGGATTAGCCTCGGGGGCTTCTGCTGAGGAGCTCGAGTCAGAATATCAGCTGTCGCGCGAGCAAATTTCCGCAGCCCTTCGATATGCAGCTCATATAGCAGCGCACCTACCTCCGGCAGTCGGAAGCTCGGATGAGAATCCTCCTCGATGAGAACTTCCCGCTCGCGCTCGTACGGAGGCTACAGGCGGAAGGGCGCGAGGCTGATCACATCATCCTTCTCGGTCTGCGCGGCGCGGCGGACTCCAGGATCGCCGATCTGCTCAACTCCGAAGATGTGCTTTTCCTGACGCACGATCGGGAGTTCTTCGACCTGTCTGTGACGCGGTGAGCGGTCGTAGTCTCGCGCGTGACTCAGAGCTTGCCGGTCGCTATTCGTGTTGAGATCTGGTTCAAAGCAATTAGCGAGCTCCTCTCTCGCGATTGGCGCGAAAGGCTGTTCGAGGTGTTCGACGACGGAAAATTGCTCCCGTGGTAAGGTCGTGCGTTTGTAGAGCTGAGCAGGACAGACGGCGGCCAATCTCCGAGCGCGGCTTTTGCGCTCAACCTTTGATGATCGCCTGGTCCATGGCGGTGTGCCTGATCGTCAAGACCCGAACCATCTTGTGCGATTCGTCGATTTCGTAAACCACCCGGTATACGTCGCGCTTTGCGCCGTAGAGCAAATGCCGCAATCGTCGTTTGGCCTTTTTGCTTTCCGGAGCTGCGGGATTATCGAGAGCTTTGGCGGGAAAGGGGCGCGGAAACCGTTCCAGCGTATAGATGGCCTGCTCGAGACCGTTGAACCATCGGACAGCGGCCGCCGAATCGTCCGCCGAGATTCGCTGATAAAGGTAGTCCAGGTCTCGCTCGGCGCGGCGTGTCAATTCAACGCGGTACGCCATGGCGAGCGCGCATCTCGTTGAACACCTTGCGGGCCGGGCGCGTCCGTCCGTGGACGATATCGTCCACGCCTTGCCGGATTGCTTCGTAAACGTCGGCGCGAGCGGCGCTGTCGAGCAATCGCTGATAGGACTCGGCGTCTTGCACAACGGCCTCGGCCCTGCCGTTAACGGTCAGGACCACCGGCCGCTTGCTCTTCTTCATCGCTTTGAGAAATTCTCGCGACTTCCGCCGGAAATTTGTCAGAGACTGAATGTCCTTCGTGAGGTCGAGCATGGCATCGGGCTCCGTGAGCATAGCACCTAATTAGGTGCTACGCGCATCAGGGCGTTTTGTAAAGCAGAATACTGGCAGCGCGCCCTCGCGGCGCCCTAGTTCGGACAGTGCCCGCAATTTGGCGGGGGGCGGCAGGCTCTGCATGGGTTTGAATGCCTGTTACAGTTGCCGATAGTGGTGCGCGACGGGACGCGCGCATCAGAGCAAACAATCGGGGGTGATTCGGCCAGAGCATTTGCTTCGATGACAATCGGTCAGAGAATTTTGTTCGATGACAATTGAAACGCAGCGCCCGACCATCGCCGAAATCGATCTCGGCGCGTTGCGCTCAAATTTTCGGGCGTTGCGCGCGCTCGCGCCCAGCGGCGAGCTGATGGTGGTGGTCAAAGCCGACGCTTATGGGCATGGCGCGGTCACCGTCGCGCGCACGTTGATCGAAGAAGGATGCAATCATTTTGGCGTCGCCACGCTCGACGAGGCGCACGAGCTGCGTGCAGCGGGCGTGCGCACCAGGATCTATCTGCAAGCGGGATTTTTCCCCGAGCAGGCATCGTATATCGTCGAACTCGATCTCACGCCGTTCGTGTTCGACGTTTCGTTGATCGGACTGATCGATCGCGCGGCCGCATCGGCGGGCCGTCACGATTTTGCGATTCACGTCAAGATCGATAGCGGCGCGACGCGCCTCGGCGTGCTGCCCGCGCAATTATCCGAGCTGATGGCTGCAGTTCGACGCGCCTCGGCGGTGCGCCTGGAAGGCGTATGCACCCTGCTCGCGAACGCCGGCGACCCCTCGAGCCCGATCACCGACGCGCAGCTCCGCGTCTTCCACGACGCGCTCGGCACGCTCGAGGCGGCGGGAATGCGGCCGGAGATTATTCACGTCGCCAATTCCGCGGCGCTGGTGCTGCGGCATGATTCGCATTTCAATTTTGCGCGTCCCGGCCTCGCGATTTACGGCCTGCCGCCGGTGGCGGCGGTGCGCGAGCGCGTCGAGTTGCGGCCGGTGATGACCTTCAAAACGCGGCTGATGCAATTGAAGAACGCTCCCGCGGGGAGCGGCGTCGGCTACGGTCATACTTTCATCGCACCGCGCGACTGCATTATCGGCGTGCTGCCGGTGGGCTACGCCGATGGCTATCGGCGCGGATTGCAGCATGGCGGCGAAGTGATCGTGCGCGGCGTGCGCGCGCCGGTGGTGGGCGCGGTCTCCATGGATTTGACGACGATCGATATCACCGACGTGCCGGGCGCGTCGGTCGGCGACGAAGTGATCTTGTGGGGCGGCGCGGGCAACGAGATGATCAGCGTGAACGATGTCGCGCGTCTCGCGCAGACGATTTCGTACGAGATGCTTTGCACGGTGGGCAAGCGGGTGCCGCGCGTGAGCCGGGGGTAGGAATCGATGAGCATCAAGCAGGTCGCGATCAAGCGCGCGCTGTTGGGCGTATCGGACAAGAGCGGGCTCGCGGAATTTGCCAAAGCGCTCGCGCGACACGGGGTCGAGATACTTTCGACCGGCGGCACGATGGCGGCGCTTCAGGCGGCGGGCGTCAAGGTTCGCTCGGTCGAGAATTTTACCGGCTCGCCCGAGATGTTCGATGGACGCGTGAAGACGTTGCATCCCAGGCTGCACGGCGGGATTCTCGCACGGCGCGACGACGAGAATCATCGCCGGCAAATGCAGCAGAACCAGATCGAGCCGATCGATCTGGTGGTCGTGAATTTTTATCCATTCGAAAAGACGGTCGCGCAAGCCGGGGTGACGCTGGCCGACGCGATCGAGAATATCGATATCGGCGGACCGGCGCTGGTGCGCTCGGCGGCGAAGAATCACGGCGACGTGGCGGTCGTCGTCGATCCGGCGGACTACCCGGCGATCGCCGCGGAGCTCGATGCCAATCGCGGCGCGCTGAGCGCGGAGACGCGCTGGCGTCTGGCGCGCAAGGCATTCGCGCGGGTCGCCGCCTACGACGCGGCGATCGCGAATTATCTCGGCACGCATAGCGGCGAGGGCGAGCCGTCTCCGCTCGGCGAGACTTTCAGCATCTCGATGCCGCGGGAACAGGCGCTGCGCTACGGCGAAAATCCTCATCAGACCGGCGCGCTGTACGGGCGTTTTCTCGAAATCGCGCATCAGCTTCACGGCAAGGAACTGTCGTTCAACAACGTGGTCGATATCAGCTCGGCGATGAACCTGATGCTGGAGTTTCAGGACGAGCGGCGGGCGGTGGTCGCGATTCTGAAGCACAACACGCCGTGCGGCGTGGGCGTCGCCGATACGCTGAAGGGTGCGTGGGACAAGGCGTTCGCGACCGATCCGGATTCGCCGTTTGGCGGAATCGTCATCACGAATCGCGCGTGGGACATGGAATTTGCGCGCGCGGTGGACGAGCTGTTCACCGAAGTTTTGATCGGTCCCGACTATCCGCCGAACGTGCTCGAACTTTTGCGCAAGAAAAAGAATCGACGCGTGATGACGTTTCGGCCCGAGGCGGTGGATCGCAACGAACTCGACGTCAAGAAAGTTCTCGGCGGCCTGCTGGTGCAAACGCCGGACCTTTCGATCGAGAATCCGCGCATGGGAAAAATCGTGACAAGGCGCGCGCCGACCGAGGCCGAGCTTGACGCGCTGACGTTCGGAATCAAGGTTTGCAAGCATATCAAGTCGAACGCGATCGCATTTGTGGGCGCCGATCGCACGCTCGCAGTCGGTGGCGGCGCGACTTCGCGAATCGATCCGGTTTACGCGGCGCGCGAGAAGGCGGCGCGCCTTAAGGTTTCGCTCGAAGGCTCGGTGCTGGTGTCGGAGGCGCTGTTTCCATTTCCTGATGGCCCGACGCTCGCAGCGGAGGCGGGCGCCACCGCGATCGCGCAGCCGGGCGGAGCGGTGCGCGACGACGAAGTAATCGCGGCGGCCGACAAGTTCGGACTGGCGATGGTATTCACGGGCGTGCGGCATTTCCGCCACTAACTCACGATGAAAGTTCTGGTAATCGGCAAAGGCGGGCGCGAGCATTCGATCGTTTGGCGGCTGCATGAGAGCGAGAGCGTGTGGAAGATTTTTTGTGCGACCGGAAATCCCGGAATCAACCAGATTGCCGAGCCGGTCGCGATCGCGCCGACCGACATTCCGGCGCTGATCGAATTCGCGCGGAGCAAGTCGGTCGATCTGACGGTGGTCGGACCCGAAGATCCGCTCGCGGCAGGAATCGTCGATGAGTTCACGCGCGCGGGCCTCAAAATATTCGGACCGACGGCGCAGGCCTCGCAGCTCGAAACGAGCAAATCGTTCGCGAAGACGGTGATGCGCGAGGCGGGCGTGCCGACGGCGGAGTTTGAATCATTCGACGATGCGGACGCGGCGCGGCGCTACGTGCAATCGCGCAAGGGGTCGATGGTGGTCAAGGCGGACGGACTCGCGCTCGGCAAAGGCGTCGTCGTGTGCCACGAGCAAAGCGCCGCGCTCGGCGCGATCGCCGACGCGATGGAACGTGGCAGATTCGGCATCGCGGGAAAGCGCGTCGTGATCGAGGAATTCCTCACCGGTGAAGAGCTTTCATTTTTCGCGCTGTGCGACGGCGAAAATGCGATCGCGCTCGGCACGGCGCAGGATCACAAAGCGATTTTCGACGGCGATCGCGGTCCCAACACCGGCGGCATGGGTGCGTATTCGCCGGTGCCGCAATTCGGCGTCGAGATCGAAGCGCGCATCATGGCCGAAGTGGTTCGCCCGACGCTCGCTGCGATGAACGCGCGCGGCACACCGTATCGCGGCGTGCTGTTCGTTGGCTTGATGATCGATGGCGAGAAAATCAACGTGATCGAATTCAACGTTCGGTTCGGCGATCCCGAATGCGAAGCATTGATGATGCGTTTCGACGGAGATCTCGCGGAGACGCTGCTGGCGGCGGCGGAAGGGAATCTCGCGAAAGCGTCGATCAGGCTGTCACCGCGAAGCGCAGTGGCGGTCGTGATGTCATCGGGCGGGTATCCGGGCGAGTACGCGAAGGGAATCGAGATCACCGATTTGGAGCGAATCGAAGGCAACGCGCCGTCCGAGATCAAGACGAAATGGGCGCTGAACAAAATCCGCGTCAAAGTTTTTCACGCCGGCACTGCGATGCGCGAGGGACGCCTCGTGACGGACGGCGGGCGCGTGCTGACGGTCACCGCGATGGCGCCGAAACTCGCGGCGGCGGTCGATGCGGCGTACCAGGCGGCAGAAATGATCGAATTCAAGGGGCGGCACTTTCGGCGCGATATCGCGCATCGGGCACTGGCGCGCATTTCAGCAAGCGGGCGCGCATCCGTATAATTCATCCAGCGATCCTCGCAGGGGGCGCGAATCGCGAGTGGACGACGAGATGTTCAGCCTCGAAGACGGCATCGCAGCGCTGAAGGCGGGCGAATTGGTGGTTTATCCAACGGAGACATTCTACGGGCTGGGCGCCGATCCGTTTTCCGCCGACGCTTTGAAATTGCTGTTCGCGGCGAAGGCGCGCGACGCGGAGCGTCCGGTGGGGTTGATCGCCGCAGACACCGCGATGGCGTTTTCAATCGCGCGCGAAATATCCGGAGCCGCACGTCGGTTGGCCGACGCGTTCTGGCCAGGCCCGCTGACACTCGTACTGCCCGCGCGCGACGGCATCGCGCCGGAACTCTGCGGCGCAGAGGGAATTGCAGTGCGGGTGTCGTCGCATCCGATCGCTCGTGCACTGTCGGCCGGTCTGGGCAAACCGATCACGGCGACCAGCGCGAATTTGAGCGGCGGCGCGCCGGCGACAACGATCGCGGAGGCGCGGTTGGCATTCGGCACAAAAGTTAAAGTTTACCTTGAAGGCGGGAAATTGACGGCGATAATGCCCAGCACGGTCGTCGCAATTAGTCGGGATGAAGTAAAAATGATCAGAATCGGAGCGATTGCAAAAGATCAAATCGCGGCCGTGCTGGCCGGCGAGATGCTGAAGTGAGCAAGCTCGGCAAACGGGTCGAGCCGTTTCGACCGCTGCTTTACAACCGCAAGATCGCCGGTGAGCCCGCCACGGTCGTCGCTCCCCCGTATGATCTGATCGGCGCGGCGCGGCAGCATCAGCTCTACGATCGCAGTCCTTATAATGTCGTGCGCCTGGAGTTCGGGCGCGACGCCGACCGCTACGCAGCCTCGCGCAAGACTCTCAACGAATGGCTCGCCGCGAAAGTGCTCGAGCGCGCGCCACGTCCAGCGATTTNNTTTATCACTACCGGCAGAGTTTCGATGTCGAAGGGCACGTGATTCATCGGACCGGTTACATCGCGCGGGTGAAGCTCGAGGAATTCGGCCACGGACGGATCGTGCCGCATGAGAAAACTTTTCCCGCCGCCAAGGAGGACCGGCTGAAGCTGCTGACGGCGATCGAAGTCAACACCAGCTCGATTTTCGGGCTCTACTCGGGCAAGCATCCTGAGCTCGACGAACTCCGGGAACGAGTTGCGGCGCGGGAGCCGCTGTTCGATTTCGAAGACGATCTCGGCACGCGCAACGAGCTGCGACCGATCGAAGCGGCCGATGAAATCGCGACGATCCAGCGCGAACTGGAGTCGTCGCGGATTCTGATCGCCGACGGGCATCATCGCTACGAGACGTCGCTCAACTATCGGCGGGAGCGGCGCGCGACTAACCCGTTTCAAGAACCTCAACCGTACGACTACACGATGATGACGCTGGTCGCGTGCGACGATCCGGGGCTGGTGATCCTGCCGACGCATCGCGTGGTGAAATCGCTCGATGCGAACGCGGTCGCGCGGTTTGCAGAGCGTGCGCGCGAAAACTTCGAGGTCGAGGAAATCGCGCATCGCGGCGCATTTCGCGTGAAGATGGATGAATCAGGACAGGGGACGATCGGTGTCACGCTGAAAGGCAGCCGCAGCTTCTTCGTTTTGCGGCTGCGAAATCGCGCCGCGCTAGAATCCGCGCTGCCGGGCGTTCCGCGCGAAGTGCGCGAGCTCGACGTGTCAGTGCTGCACGCGTTGATCTTCGATCGGATTTTTGGAATCAAGCCCGAGCAGGTCCGCAAGGGCGGCAATATCGAGTACACGATCGAAACCGGCGGTGCGCTTGGCGCAGTTGCGCAGGGGCGAGCCGACGGCGCGTTCATCATGACGCCACCGTCGATTCAGGATGTCGAGCGGGTGAGCGACGCCGGCGCGACGATGCCCGAGAAATCGACGTACTTTTATCCCAAGCTGCTCACCGGGTTGGTGATGAATCCGATCTTCGACTCGGACTAGTTGCTCGCTCGAATCACACGAATGAAAACCGAATCGGGGCGCGGCGCGAGATTGTTTTTGGTTCGCCACGGCGAGACCGAAGGCGAATCGAGTATTCGTTATCACGGCCGCAACGATGTCGCGTTGTCGGACCTTGGGCGCGCGCAGATGCGGGCCGCGCGCAGGCATTTGCATTCACTTCGCGACGGGTCGTCATTCGCGCGCATTTTTTCGAGTCCGCTCGTGCGCGCATCGGAAGGCGCGCGCATCATCGTTGGTGAATCGGTTGCGCTCGATATTATCGACGAGTTCGCCGAGGTTCATTTCGGATTGTTCGAGGGACTGACGGCGGACGAAATCAGTGAGCGTTTTCCCGAGGAGTTTGCGCGCTGGAATGTCAATCGCCTCGCGCCCGAATACACCTATCCAGAGGGCGAGAGCCGCACTGCCTTTGCCGAGCGAGTCGGCGTCGGCGTCGAGCGGATGCTCGAGCTCTGGGTGCCGCAGGAGAATCGCGAAGATCGCGACGCGCTAGTGGTGGCGCATCGCGGCGTGATCCGCGGGATCGTGCGCAAGCTAACCGGCGCGCAGCCGGTGGTCGAGCTGGGATCGATTCATTTGCTGCACTTCGATGGCGCGTGGCGTGTCGGCGAGCTTGATCTGAACGAGCATCTTGCGGGTGCGCCACGTCATTTGAAGTAGGCCTCACACTCGTTCGAGGATGCCCCACCATCGGTAGCGGCACGCTTCGATCGGCTTGACGAGCGACAAATCGGCGTAAACGGCGGCGAGCTTGAACATCCCGGAGGCCAGCGCCGCCAGTTCGAGCATGCTCGGCAACGTGTATCGCACCGGAATTAAATCGCGCGTGGTGACACTGCCGCTCGGAAATTTGATCGTGCATTCGAGTTCGTAGATCGAATGCAAGGGGGAGTCCCACCGAATCGGCCGTCTGAATTCGCGAATCTTAAGCGGGATTCCGCGCGCCGACGCGTCGCGCCTCCGCCATATCTTTCGCCGGTGAATGCGAGGCTCGGGATCCTGCCGATCGATATCGACGCAGTAGATGCCGCCGCGGCGAATCGTTTTGCCGACCGACTTGAGATGCGAAAGCAGTTCGTCATTGGTGACAATGATCGGGAACGTCTCGCTCATAAAAATCGCAGCGTCGAACGGCCGCTCGGGCAGGCCGAATTTTTCGATCGGGCGACGATAGAAGCGGAGGTTGGGCAAGTCGCGCGCTTTGCTCCGGCCCGCGGCGATCATGTCCGGAGCGTGATCGATGCCAACCACTTCGATTCCCGCGCGGGCAAGCTCTACGCCGTGCGGCGAATCGCCGCATCCGATATCCAGCATGCGCCGCATCGGCCGTTTGAGATGGCGCGCCCAGACCTGCTTCAGAAACTCGACCTCGGCAACAATTTCGCCGGGTCGTTCCATGTGGGCGCGTCGGAAAATATCGGGATACTTGTAGATGCTCGGTTCCATCGGCGACGAGCTTACGGTATCGCGAGGCCGGCCCAAAGCCGCGCGAGCCTGCGTGAAGCGACGCTTGAGATTGCGCACCGGTCGGCATGATAATGCCCGCGCATCTGTCAATCTGAACTATTATTTTGCAATGATTGAACGATCGTTTAGTCAGTGTCGCATTTTAGTCAGCGTCGCGTTTAGTGGGTGTCGAAAATGAGCAAGCCACTCGAAGGAATCAAGGTCGTCGAGATCGCGCAGGAAATCCAGGGGCCGTTCGCGTCGCTGTTTCTGGCCGATATGGGCGCCGATGTGGTCAAAATCGAAAACAAGGAAACCGGCGATTTGAGCCGCTGGATGCTGACTTCGCTGATCGGCGGACCCGAGGTGAAGAACGCGGCGGTGTCGCATTATTTTATCGCGATGAATCGCGGCAAGCGGAGTATCACCGCCGATCTGAAGAAGCCCGACGCGATCGAGATGGTGCGCCGGATGGTGAAATCGTACGACGTGCTGGTGACGAACTATCGGCCGGGCGTGCTCGATCGGCTCGGCCTCGGCTATGAAGACGTGCTCAAGCTGAACCCGCGGATCGTTTATGGGCAGGGCAGCTCGTGGGGGCCGAAGGGTCCGTGGGTCACGCGCCCGAGCCGCGACACGCTCGCGCAGGCGGCCAGCGGCGTGATGGCGAAGACCGGGATGCCGAGCGACCCGCCGCTGGCGGCGGGAATATTCGTCGCCGATCATTCGGGCGCGCTCAGCCTCGCCAATGGAATTCTCGCGGCGCTGTTCGCGCGCGAGCGGACCGGCAAGGGACAGAAAGTCGACGCGTCGATTTACGGCACGATGATCGCGATGCAGGGGATGGAGATCAATTACACGTCGATCACGGGCAACGAGCCGGAGCGCGCGGGACGGGGCCATCAATTTTTGCACGGCGTGTGGGGCGCGTTCCCGACCAGCGACGGCCACATCTGTATTGCCGGCGTCGATGAAAAGCGGTGGCCGACGTTCTGCAAAATTGTCGGCATCGAGCGGCTGGAAAAGGATCCGGAGTTTTCCGACAACGTCATCCGCAATTTTCACGGCGAGAAGATTCAAAAAGTGCTCGACGAAATTTTTCCGAAGAAAACCAGCAAGGAATGGCTCAAGGAACTTACCGACGCGGACATCCTCGCGACGGAAGTCGTCGATTATCGGACGATGCTGAAAAGCGAGCAGGCGCGCATCAACGGCTACCTGCTCGAACTCGACCATCCGG
>PNBD01000021.1:36736-74562 GCA_003135855.1 Deltaproteobacteria bacterium | reverse complement strand
TCGATCCGGCCAAGGTCGTGCGCTCCGCTCTGGAGAATGCCGCGAGCGCTGCCGCGATGATGCTGACTACCGAGGCGGCAATCGTCGAAGCGCCTAGGAAGCCCTCGCCCGCGCCCGCGATGCCCGGTGGCGGCGGAATGGGAGGTATGGGCGGCATGGGGGGAATGGGTGGCATGGGAGGTATGGGCGGGATGGGTGATTACGGCGACGACTTCTAGTCGCCGACGCGCGCGCAGTGCCCAGGAACCAGTGCATTCGTCATTGAAATTTAACGTTCTCGGCATCGGAATAAACGTGTCTTCGTCGGCACCAAATGCAGTCTATTCACGGAACAAAGTCTTGCGTGGCACTCGGAGTTTATGAGACAAAATTAAGGTCGTAATGCGGGTGTGGCGAATATCTCGGCCCCCGCGGTTCCTAGGAGGAAGAGAATGGAAGGGTTATTGAGAAAATCTTCAAAACTGGTTGGACTCGCCGGGGCTGTGTTAGCCCTTTCGTTGCTCGCGGGATGCGCTTCGAACGAGCCGGATCCTGCACAGCGGGCGGTCAACGCTGCGAACCGAGCCGATCAGGCTGCGTCGCGCGCTGAAGCTGCCAGCCAGAAGGCTCAGCAGGCTGCGGCGTCCGCGCAGGCGGCGGCGAGCCGTGTCGAGCAGGCGGCTAGCGATGCGAAGGCGGCTGCGGATCGCGCAGAGGCAATCGCGTCGAAGACCATGTCGTCAGCGCCCAGTCATCGCGCAGCGCGGCGTCGCCGTCATAAGGCGGCCGAAGAATCAGGCGCGGCAGCAGGTGCGGCGGCTGGTTCTGATGCAGGTGCGGCCGCAGGCGCAGCGGCAGGTGCAGATGCAGGTGCGGCAGCAGGTGGTGCGGCAGCTCCGGCTCCCGCTCCCGCTCCGGCGCCGGCTCCAGCTCCTGCAACCCCGTAACTTAGCTACGGTTTGAAACTCGAGGGCGGTCGCATCGCGGCCGCCCTCGATTTGACTTTCCAGTTATCAGCCGGACTCTTCAGTTCCGGCTGTTCGAGTTTCCAGTCGAGCGAACTCAGCCGTTGTTCCCTTGCGATCGGTTATGCGTCTGGTTCAGCTCGCGAAAGTGACGATCACTTTCAGCGATTCCGGCTTTTGTGCGGTCTCGAACGCCTCAGTGATTTGCGCGAGCGGAAATCGATGCGTCACCAGTTCCGCGGCATTGATGACACCGCGCTCGACCAGCGACATCGCTTCGCGCGTCTCGTCCGGCCCGCATGAGTAGCTCGGGATCAGTCGCGTCTCGTTGAAATAAAGATCGTGAGGCTTCAGGATCAATTCGTCGTCGGGCGGCGTCGCCGTAAACTGAACGACGGTTGCGCCTTTGCCAGCCGCCGCGATCCCGGTTGCGATTGCTTTCGACGTGCCGGGCCCGACGATCACCACGTCGGCCATCGCGCCCTTGGTGATTTCGCGCACTTGCTCGATCAGGTTGTCGCCCGCGACGACGATCCCGCGGTCGGCGCCCAACTCCACCGCACGGTTGGCGCGCGAATGAAATAAGTCGGCGCCGATGATCATGCCCGCGCCCATGTAGCGCGCGAGTTTCACGTGCATCATACCCATGATGCCGAGGCCGATCACCAGAATCGTCTCGCCGTTCTTGAGGCCCGATCGTCTAAGTGATTTCACCACGCACGCGGCCGGCTCGATCAGCACGCCGTCAGCATCAGACACCGAATCCGAAAGTTTCAGAGTGTCGCGCTGATTGTCCGCGCTGACCAGAAAAAATTCGGCCATCCCGCCGGGACGGATATTGGTCGCGCGCCAGGTGGGACATTGCACATATTCGCCGCGGCGGCACGCAGCGCATTGAAAGCACGGCGCATGATGATGAACGAAAACGCGCTCGCCGCGTTTGAAATCGCGCACCGCCGCGCCCGCTTCCTCGACCACTCCCACTGGCTCATGACCCAGCACCAGCGGCGCCTTGCGCTTGATGTACCAGGGCATGATGTCGCCCGAGCAGATGCCGCAAGCACTCGCGCGAACCAGGATATCGTCGGGGCCGACCTCGGGCCGGCTGCTTTCCTCGACGCGGATGTCACCAAAATCGTAGAGCCGAGCTACCTGCATAGTCACTCTGTGCGCGGATTGAGACTAACTGGAACTTTGTGGTCCGCCGCCTCGGTTGTCAACGGCGCCGCAATGCGTGGATGCATCGCAGGTGGTAAAATCGCCGTATGCCACGTCCTGAATGCCCGCCGGTCGCGGCCGACATCATCGCCGAAATCGGCGACCGGATCGTTCTGATCGAGCGCAAGAATTTTCCGCATGGATGGGCGATTCCAGGCGGCTTCGTCGATTTCGGCGAGACCGTCGAGCACGCCGCGATCCGCGAGGCGCGCGAGGAGATTTCGCTCGAGGTGGAAATTCGCGTCCTGCTCGGAATGTACTCGCGGCCCGATCGTGATCCGCGGGGACAAACGATCACGATTGTGTATGTTGCTCGCGCGAGCGGTACGCCAATCGCGGCCGACGATGCCAAAAGCGTCGCGCTGTTCGATCCGCGCCATCCGCCGTCACCGCTCGCATTTGATCACGCGGAGATTCTGGCTGATTACGTGCGATTTCTGGATACCGGCGAATTCCCGGCGCCGTGGCGCAAGGACCATTGAATAAAGACCGCTGAATCCTGATTCGTCGCCGCGCGCGGTCTGGGAAAAGTAATCGGCAGCCTTCCTCGACGCGCGTTTCAGTGTGCAACTCTATTTTCGATTTGGTAGCGTGCGATTGGAACGCGGGAGGCATGAATGTCTTTGCGTATCGCATTGCTCGGACAGGCCGCATTTGCGGAAAAGGCGCTCGAAGCGCTCATCAAGCACGGCGAGGAGATCGTTCACGTCTTCGCGCCACCCGATCCTGCCGCCGGCAAGCCCGATGCGCTCGCGGCCAAAGCTCGCGAACTGAACCTGCCGCTCAGCCAGCCCAAGTCCTTCAAGAAGGACGAAGCGTACGAACATTTCAAAACCCTCAACGCGGATCTTGCGATTCTCGCGTTCGTCACGTTGATCGTGCCGGAGCGAATTCTCTACGCGCCGCGCTACAAATCGATCTGCTTCCATCCTTCGCTGTTGCCGCGGCATCGCGGCGCGAGCGGAATCAACTGGGCGATAATCGGGGGCGACGCCGAGACCGGCGTCACCTGGTTCTGGCCCGACCAGGGAATCGACACGGGACCCATCCTGATTCAGAAGCGAGTCCCGATCGCGGATAGCGACACGGTTGGATCGATTTACTTCAACACGCTCTTCCCGCTGGGAATCGACGCGATGATCGAAGCGGTCAATTTGATCAAAGCCGGCAAGGCCCCCGCGATCGTTCAGGATGAAAGCAACGCGACTTACGAGCCGCCGTGTCGCGACGAGCATGCCAAGATCGATTTCTCCAAGCCGGCGCGAGAGATCTTCAATTTGATCCGCGGATGCGATCCGCAGCCCGGAGCGCACGCGAGCCTCGGCGACCAACGATTGCGGCTGTACGAAGTTTCATTTTCGCCGACGGCCGAAAACGGCGAGCCCGGAACAATCGCCGCGATCGATACGGCCGGGATGAAGGTTGCTCTCAAAGGCGGATCGATCACCGCGAAGCGCGCGCGGATCGATCCCAGTCCAAAAAAAGTGGCCCCGAGCGATCTCCTCGTGGCGGGCGAAGTCCGAATCGGCGCGCGACTCACCTAGCGCGATTCACCTGGCAATTTGTACCGCGGCGCGAGCGGTCCGCGACCGTGCTGTTCACGAATCCGCCTTTGCGCTAGATTTGCGGCATCGAAAAACGCTTGGCGTAGTTTTCGGGGGACAAGCGATGAGCACTTCGATCGAGACGGTGCGCAACGGCAGGGGCGGAGATTGAGCGGGATGCGCCTTTGCGTCGGCACTTCCAAGGGCATCGTGATTTTGGATGCCGCGCGCGGGACCCCGCTGATGGTGCTCGCCGACCCGTCGGCGGTCTGGTGCATGGCGCAGGACGCCGCCGATCCGAATCTGATTTACGCGGGCTCGACTCTGCACACTCGCGGCCGCGGCACTCTCGCAAGATCGTCCGACGGCGGCAGAACCTGGACTGACGTCACGCCGCCACTCGCGCGCGAAGAAGAAGTCTGGGCGCTCGCGGCATCGCCGGCGGTCAAGGATCGCGTCTTTATCGGCACCTCTCACGCGCGCCTTTTTCGCAGCGACGACCGCGGCCATCTGTTCAAGGAATGCGAAGGCTTCCTGACGGTACCCGGCCGCGACCGATGGACGTTTCCGCCGCCGCCGCACATCCCGCACGTCCGCTCAATCGCATTCGATCCTCGCGAGCCCAACACGATGTACGTCGGCGTCGAAGAGGGCGGAATTTTTCGTTCGCGCGACGGCGGCGTATCGTTCGAGACGCTCAACGATGGACTCTATTGGGACGTGCATACGGTGGCGGTCGATCCGCGTGATTCGCGCCGGCTCTATGCCACCACGGGTGACGGCTTCTATCGATCGCTGAACGCGGGCAAGTCCTGGGAGCGGGTAACGCACGGGCTCAATCGCAGCTACACGATACCGCTGCTGATCGATCGCGCAGACCATGAAACGATTTACACCGTGGCCGCAGCGGGTCCGCCGCCGACCTGGCCCTCGGGACCCGCGGGCGCCGACGCGATCATGTTTCGCAGCGGCGATCGCGGCGAGAGTTTCGAGCCGTTGTCGCCCGACCAGGGGTTCGGCCGGGGGATGGTCATGCGATTGAAATCAGACCCGGAGAATGGCGGCTTCTTCGCGGTTAGCAATGACGGCCAGGTGTTCCACGCTTCCGCCGATGGCGGTTCGCTGTCGCTCGTCGCGGAGAAACTCCCGCCCGCCTACGACCTCGCCACCATCCCTTGACGTGGCCGAAACCCCTACCTTAACTCGACTGGGGTCTGACCTTCGATCACCTTCTTCGCGATGATCGCGACCGTCGAACGCGGCGCCAGCCGAGTGGCATTCGCACGAACCCAGTTGAACCATCCTGAGACTACGCTCGGCTGCTTGCCCAGCGCGTCGAAGGTGACGCGCACGATATTTTCCGCAGGCTCGCCGTGATTTGGCCCGACGTTCTCACCGGCCACCGCTTGAAACTCGGTTTGCGTTGGCCCCGGCTCGACTACGATCGCATCGATACCTGTGCCGCGAAACTCAGCCCATAGCGCCTCGCCCAACAGCAAATCGAATCCCTTCGTCGCGCTATAAACTGCATGCAACGGCAGCGGTTGGCGTCCCGCAACACTGCCAACAATCACCACGGCGCCACGGCCTCGCTGTACCATCGCGGGCAGAATCCGGCTGGTGAGCACCACTGGCGCGAGACAATTAACGATCACCATCGCGCGCAGCCGGTCAGTCGCAAGCTTGTCGAAGCGGCCCGCATAGCCGAAGCCGGCATTGTTGACCAGGAACGCGATCGGCAGATCCGCGACTGCGTCGGCGAGGCGATCCGCTCCCTCCGGCACCGCGAGGTCCGCGGCAACGACGCGGGTCTCTGCGCCATGCTGTTGTTTCAACTCGGCGGCGAGGTGGTTCAGGCGATCCTCGCGGCGCGCCGTCAGCACAACTGACATACCTTCGCGGGCCAGTCCTCGCGCGAACTCGAGACCGATGCCCGCCGACGCACCGGTCACCAGCGCCCATTGCCCGTACTTTTCTCGAAACTTGTATGAGTTGGTCGCCATCGCAATCCCTCGAATAAACCTTGTGTACCGTATATTGGCGGATCGCAAACCGGAGTACAAAGATGGCCGGAAAAATGTCAAAGGCATGAAAAATTTGCGTGCGATTTTCACTACATAGCGCGGTCCCGCCGATTCACTTGACGATAAGCGAAGAAAAAGCGAAGATAGTTATGCCGTCATCATGGATCTCGCCTCCAAACTGCCCCTCTATTCGCCTCCTGCCGCCGATTTGCCGGGAATCAGGGACGTTGAGTTCATCGAGATGCCGGTCCGGCAGATTCTCAATCGATGCGACAGTCCGCGCATGCCGTTTCGGTGGACGATCAATCCATATCGCGGCTGCGAGTTCGGATGCGTCTATTGCTACGCGCGTTATACGCACGAATTCCTCGAACAGCGCGATCCGATGGACTTCGAGCGGCGAATTTTCGTCAAACGGATGGCGGCCGAGGTGCTGGGGCGGACGCTGTCACGGACGCCGATTGGTACCGACGCGATCGCAATCGGCACCGCGACCGATCCGTATCAACCGGCCGAGCGGAAGTATGGACTCACGCGCTCGATGCTCGAGGTGTTCGCGCAACTGCCGGGGTTGAATCTCTCGATCACGACCAAGTCGAGCCTCATCACTCGCGACCTCGAACTACTCAAGAAGATCAACAAGCGCTCGAATCTGTCGGTGAATTTTTCGCTGATCACGCTCGATCGGAAGCTGCAGCGGACTCTGGAGCCGCGTGCGCCCAGGCCGGGATTGCGGCTGCGCGCGCTATTCGAACTGGCGCGCGTGAACATCCGATGCAACCTGCTGATAATGCCGGTCATACCGGCAATCACCGACGATCCCGCGGCGATCGAGAATGTAATTCGCGCGGCGCAGCGAGCCGGCGCGTCGGCGGTTTGGTGGCGTCCGCTGTTCCTGAAGCCCGCCGCGGCGCGACGATTCCTGCCGTTCGTGAAGGAGCGCTTTCCGCATCTGGCGGATCGAATCGACATGTTCTACGGCCATGCCGAGTACGTGCCGCAGGCGTATGACGATCGCATGCGCGGGATTTTCGATCGGCTGCGACGCCGCTATGGATTTCCGATCATCCATGAACCCGACGGGCCGCAGCCGCCGGTGCATGCGGAACCGCCACGCCAACTAAGTCTTATCTGAACAAATCGCTAAGCGTCTGGCGAGTCCGGCTTTGTCTGCGCACAACGCGGTCATCGCGGATTCTATTTCCCAGCCGGTTCGGGCCATTGCCAAAAAGAGAGTGCGCAGCCCTGTCCTTCCACGGCCAGGGCGGCTGCGAAGTCGGGGCTAACGACCAGATTGTAGAGAGACCAGCGCGCAGCTTCCGATGAATCCGGTCGAGTGCTTAACAGCGGGGCCGGCTCCCCGGGAGTCAGCGACACGTCGAACTGGTCCAAGGGGATTGAAAGCCCGTCGCCTCTGGCCTTGATGTACGCTTCCTTGCGGGTCCAGCCGAGAAAAAACGCGGTTCTTTGCGAGTCAGTGGGAAGCGCACGAAGCACGGCTACCTCGCGGCGTGAGAAAAATCGGCCGGCGATCTCTGCTACTTCCAAATCGCGGCGGATTCGCTCGACGTCGATACCCAGCTCCCGGCCCCGAGTGACTGCATAAAGCGCCACTCCATGTGAGTGAGAAATGTTGAAACGGATATCATCGTCATGAGTTGGTAACGCCAACGCCGGCTTTCCGTGCGAGTTGTAGTCGAAGGCAAGGGACTGCGGAGTCCGATTCAGATAAATACCGAGAATAGCTCTTAGTACTCCACGGGCGACAATAAAGTGATCGCGGTCTTTCTGAAAGTAAAATCTATCCGCCCTCGCTTGTTCATCTGCAGCCAGGTTGAGTCGGTGGTTATCAGCCTCTGACGATAGCTGGTCCAGGTCCGCTCGCCAGACGTGGACTTCCTCGCGACCTAGCACCAACGCTCGAGACGCAAGACGCCACGTATAATCTGGAACTTTGGCAGATTCCGCCTTCATCCGAAGATACCTAGCCCTCGGAGCGCAGTATATCATGAAAGCGTCAGCTTGCGGCGGTCACTCCGATCAAGCATGCTTCCCTGACCGCAGGGTGTGGAAAAGGTGCAAACCTAACTATGCTTAACGAATTCATCTACAGCAATCCGACCTGGTTGTGGGCGACGCTGGTAGTACTGTTTTTCGTCGGTATGTCGTGCCTGGGGTTGGCCGGCTTTCATCAGCTGGTGCACCTCGATGTGCGCAAAGCACACAATGATCTTGCCGGATTTACCGTGGCGATCATCAGTGTCACCTACGCAGTGTTGCTGGCTTTCATCGCAATCGCGACCTGGGAATCCTTTACCCGTGCGGAAGACATCGTTCAGAGCGAAGCCGATTTCGTCGGTAGTATCTACCGCGACACCCAAGGTCTGCCGGTGGCTATGGGGAAAGAAATTCGCGCCGATCTGCGTGAATACCTCGACATCGTGATCGGCCAGGAATGGCCGGACCAGCGCGATGGCAAGGTGCCGACCGAAGGATGGAAGCCGCTACACAAGCTGCACTCCGCCATCGCGACCATGCGCCCCGTGGACATGGGTGAAGCGGTCATCGAGGCGGAGCTGCTGAAGACGCTTAACGATCTTTACCGGGCGCGCGCGAGCCGGCTATCGGCGGTGGAAGGGCACATCCCCGACGTAGTGTGGTGGATTATCCTGTTCGGCGGCATGATCACGACCGGCTATACCTACCTGTTTGGCTTCCACAATTTTTGGATGCATGTGGTGATGACGGCGTCAGTGGCGGCATCGCTGGCGCTGGTGGTGGTGCTGATCATGGCGATGGATTGGCCCTTCCGCGGCGAGGTCAGTATCAAGCCCGACGCGTTCATCAAGACCCAGCGATCCTGGAGCGAGCTGCAGTTTGATAAGAAGTAGCCCGATAGCGCCGAGCGCCTTGGAGCCGATTTTCTGTATGAGAAATATACGAGGTGCGTGAACAGGAGTAGCAAATGCAAAGGTGGGGAATGCACCGACTCATAATGTTCAAAGCAGTCGTGGCTTCGTTCGCGTTCGCTGCTATGCTTTAGCTGAATGCGATCGCCTTTGCTCAGAGTTGCATAGTCCTTCCCACCGACTGGCAAGGTGACATTCAGATCAATCAGACCAGCATCGAATGGTCGATGTCGGTCCAGCAATCGGGCTGCGCGCTAACGGGCATCTGGCAAGCAAGGCAGTCTGGCTTGCCGCTAGCCAGGGTGGAGAGCGGCGTCTTGCGCGGAACCGTCCAGGACGAGTTGGTTAGTTTCACCGCAACCGCCAGCCAGCGTAACCAGCTGGTCGAGCTGCCGACCTACTTTGTTGGCTCTTATAGTGGTGGATCGCTGGTGGGCAGTGTCAGCTCGCTGCGACAGATGGACGCGGCCTTTTTCGACTTCAAGTCCGGCGCTGATTTGCAGCTCTTCAACGACGTCGCGACCGTAGGACAATTCCAAATGAGTCCGATCGATCAGAACGACCTCGCTCCTGCAGTGTCAGCATCGGGTGTGGGTCAGGTCTGGAACATCCATTGGCACTGCCACGACAAAAACTTAATCGGCTACAACGAATGTGCGCCACGACTGGCTTCAGGCGACTTTCAGGTCGAAATCACAGGAAACCATCCAGGGCGTGCAGGTGTGCTTCAATTCAAGATTATCGGTGGGCAAACGCCTCTCTCGGTGATCAAGCTAAAAGACTATCGCGGCACAATCCGGGATACCGAAGTACTGAATTTCCCCAACCAGCCGATCTTCGGATACTACTTTGACGACGGTTTCTGCTCACGAGACAGCTGCTATCGGTCTAATCACTCCTTTAACACCAAATATAGGATTGGAACGTCTGGTTCAGCGATTTGTTTGGACGCCATAACGTGTATGGCGGCCCAGCGATACTCACAAAAAAGTAGCTTTGCTCGCGATCGTGCCAGAATGAGCGATCGATCCAGGCGGGCTACTGCGAGATGACCATCGCAGCGGTGCGGGTAAGAGACAGGTTGGCTGCGGGAAACATCTTCGTAAGGGGCTTATAATTGTAGGCGACCACAACCGTGACCAGGCTGCCAGGCTTCTTGTCGGGTAACCAGGTGGTCGTAACCGTCAACGCGTTTTTGTCGAGAATACCCGCGACCAGCCCCTTCACATAATCTTGAATGTCGGTTGTCGATGCCGTCTGAGTGGCAGTCGTGCCATGCACGACCGCGTAGCGAACTGCTTGCTGCGCGCTGTCGGAGACGAATTCATAGGCATAGAGGACGAACGCGAAATTGATGATTGCAAAAAAGAGCATCAGCATCGGCACGACGACCAGCGCGAACTCAGCTGTGGATTGTCCCCGCCGCCAAGCAAAAAACTTGTGCGCCCGTTCACACGATCGGATTTCTCTAGCGCGCATCGAACTACTGCACGACTCGCATGACGGCCAATCCGGGCACCGTCGTCGTCCGCATGATGCCGGCGTAGTTGATCACCGGTGTGTACTGAGCGCTGGTGTTCACTTGCGCATAGAGGAGTCGATGGCTACCCGTGCAGTCCGTCGCTAAGCACGTCGATGCGGAGCCGTCGGAGCATTTGCAGAAGTGAGTAGCGACCACGGTCATGCTCGCAATGTTGGGTGCGTCATTGAAAGCAGCCTGGCGCATTCCGGCATTGTCGGCCGCGGTCGATAGATTCTGCGCTCCGTACTGAACGCCGGCGCGCGCCGCATTCGAGACCGAGATCGCGATATAGAAAGCGCGCCCGGTCTCCGCCACCGCAATGAACAATGCGAGCAGCAGCGGCAAGCAGAGCGCGAGCTCGACCACCGCCTGACCTCGCGATTGCTGGCTTTGCCGACTCGCGTGAGGCGTTCGCGGTGCGTAGTCCAAGGCTGAAGTGCTGGTACTCATTCGGCTAGCACCGTGCCTTTTATCGGTGAACCATTGGCCAGCGATGAATAGTTATTGCCGAGCGTCGAATTGCCGCTAACTACAAGTTTGTCGGCGACCACGATGCCATACCCCCCGACGCTGCTGTTACCGCTGAGAGTAACCTGCGTGGTCGGAAAGTACATCGCGCCATCGAAAGTCGAGCTCGAGTTCCCGGTGATCGTGCTTCCGGGTGCGCTGCTTGGAATCGATCGATCCTGAAAGAACAAGATTCCCGCGAGCGGACCGGAGGTCGGTGCGCTGAAGTTCGACTGCGTGTTGCCGGTGAGCGTGATCGCCTGGTAACCGCCGAGGCCGCCAGTATTGTAAAAGGTCACGCCCGTACCGGACATCACCGTGTTGCCACCGGGCCTGAATCCACCGCCGCTCAGGACGTAGGTCCCTGAATTGAAGTGCAAGAAGGCATTACCGTTGACGCTTATTCCGCCGCAATAGGTGCCGGGATAGAGTTGGTAGGGACTGCCGCTCGATCCCGTGTTCCCATTGAGTGCAAACGAGGTGTGATCGCATCCACTGGTCGAGGGGGTCTGGATATATGCGAGCGGATCCGATGCCGCTATGCCACCGGTCTTAGGCGACGGCGACAGCGTAACGTTGCCGCCGGAGGTATAACCGCCAACTACCCCGATGGTTGGGGCAGTCACCGTAACGTTACCGGTAAATGACATCCCCGATGAACTGCTCGAATCGACCAGCAAGCCGCAGCTGCTATTGATATTGACATTTCCGTTTACCGATAGAGCGGGCGATGCCGATGGATCCATCACATAGATGCAGTTGGGTCCGTTGCCCTCCGATGCGACCGCCCGCGCCGATACGTTGATCGACGTGAATCCCAGCACGCGCAGAAAGTAGGTCGGTTCGGGCTTCGAGACGATCGCCTCGATGTAGCCCGTCTTGCTCGAATTGGGTCCACTGCTTGGCGGACTGTTAATCGCGACGGTGACGCTGCTCTGCCCGTTGGTGAAGCCATTGGTGGCGGCGTCGGTTTTCCCGGCCGTCACGCTGTCGCCGTAATTCAACTCCATCGCGGCAGCCATCGCCGCACTGTCGGCGGCAGTCTGCATCATATTCTTTTGATGCTGCATGAAGCCGAGATCGGTGACCATGGCAACGAAACCCATGATCGCAAACAGTGCGACGCATACGAGGATCACCACCTGACCGCGTTCGGCCCGGCTGATCCAGGATTTCATCGTCCTCCGCTTCACTCGCGTCACGTTAATCATCGACTGTTTCACCCCAGGACTACGGAGCATCGCGCGTGCCATCGAAATGGCCGCCCTGCCGGTTGGGAGATTCGGTCAGCGGTGTCCCAAGCTGACCGCGACTGTCCGGTTCTGAACCTGCGCTTGGAATAGGTGAGGGGCAACGCGTTTGAAATACGCCATCGCAGATGACTGCTCCAGCCACCCTGAATGGTCACCAAAGTAGAAAAGGCACCGAGGAATTCTCCTCGATGCCCTCTAACTGTGTCCGCGATGAAGTGTCTAGGAACCCTTCTTTCTGCGCTCGGCCCAGCGCTTTTTCATCATCTCCGACAATCGCTTCCGGCCGGCTGGAGTGAGGCCCCCGCGCTTCTTCTTGGTCGGACCGGCTGCTGGCCGGCCGGCTTTTTTTCTTTTGCCAGCGGCTGGCGCGGCCGCCCCTAACAACGCGGCGATGGCTCGACCGAGCCGGTCTCTTTCCCTCTTTAACTCTGCAACGATTGTGTCCAGGTCCAAATTTAGCTCCTAATAGTCAATCGGCCGTTTGTGTTTTGCGACTCTCACTTCCTAGCCGCACGGATAGTCTTAGCTGATATAGTGCCACCACCTATCTGGTTTGGCAATCGGGGGGTACAGTCTCAGCAAACTCATGTTAGCGGAGCTGCATCATCGCCGCGACTGGCGCGATGCTTCGGTTTTTGGCAGGGTTGGCAGTATGAATACTCAGATCTGCAAAATGCTCGGCATCGATTTCCCGTTGGTGGCGTTCAGCCATTGCCGCGACGTCGTGGCCGCCGTGAGTCGAGCGGGCGGTTTTGGCGTACTGGGAGCGACCGGTTTCACGCCCGACCAGCTCGAACTTGAACTCAAGTGGATCGACGATCACATCGATGGCAAGCCATACGGCATCGACGTGCTCATTCCCGAGAATCTCTCGATCAAGAACGAGAAGGGCGTGACCCATCGGATGCTCGCCGAGCGTATCCCTGCGCAACACAAGGATTTCGTCCGTGAGCTTCTATCGAAGCATGGAATCGAACCTTCGCAGATGCTCGAAGAGGGTCGGGTTCGATCCCCCGATGCGCCCTTCTCGCTGCAACAGGAACATGCGCTGAAGTTGTTGGAGGTTTCGTTTCATCATCCGATCAAGCTGATCGCCAACGCGCTGGGCGTGCCGCCACAAGCGATGATCGATATGGGCCGCCAGCACGGCGTGACGGTCGCGGCACTGGTCGGGGCGCCGGAACACGCGGTGCGTCAGGCCAAGGCGGGTGTGGACATAATAGTCGCGCAAGGTGGCGAGGCTGGCGGCCACTGCGGCGAAGTCTCGACGATGGTGCTCATCCCCGAGGTACTGCGCGCAATAAAACCGATCCGCGACGTGCCGGTGTTAGCCGCCGGGGGCATCATGACCGGGCGCCAGATGGCGGCCTGCATGGCGATGGGCGCCGCGGGCGTGTGGACCGGCTCGGTGTGGCTCGCCACCACCGAATCGGAGACCTCGGAAATCTTTCGCGAGAAAATGATCGAAGCGCGCTCACGCGACACCGTCCGCTCCAAGGGCAGAACCGGCAAGCCCTCGCGCCAGTTGCGCTCCGCGTGGACCGACGCGTGGGAGACCGCTGGCAACCCGGGCGCGTTGCCGATGCCGCTGCAGAGTCTTATCAGCGAACCCGCGCTGCATGCGGCTGAGCGCGCGGCCGAGCGGGGCAACGTGAAAGCGCGCGAACTGGTCACCTACTTCGTCGGCCAGGGCGTGGGACTGGTGGACAGCGTCAAATCGACACGCGCGGTTGTGAAAGAGTTTATGGAGGATTTCGTCGAGGCGATCTCCGACCTGCAAACCCTGATGGAAGAATAGACTCTCCTCGCGACGACCGAACGCTGCCGCGTCTCACTTAGCGGGTGCGGTTGCGTTCTAAGAGCGCTTTCAGGCGGGCTGGCAGATTGCTACGAAACTCCATCGATGCGCCCGAGATCGGATGGCTGAACTTCAGCTCATACGAATGGAGGGCGAGCCGCCTTGCGGGATCGGTCCTTGCCCCATATTTCCGATCGCCAACAATCGGATGACCCAGCGCGGCCAATTGAACACGAATCTGATTCTTGCGTCCGGTTTCGAGCGTAAGCTCAAGCAGCGATTTGTCGCCATGCCCGCCGAGTACGCGATAGTGCGTGATCGCCAGCTCACCGCCGCGCTCGACCGCATGAACCTTAAGTGACTTGCTCTCGACCAGATTATCTTTCAGCGTTCCACTGTCCTTCGCCGGCACGCCCTCGACGATGGCGAGATATTTTTTCGTAACGCTTTTCCAATTGTGTTGCAGGGCAGCCTGGATCGATTCGCTCCTCGCAAAAACCATCAGGCCCGAGGTCTCGCGATCGAGCCTATGCACGATGAAGACCTGCTGCTGCACGGATTTCGTGAGGGCCTTCAGATGTTCCTGCAAGATTCGATGCGCCGTCCGCACCTTCTCGCGCTCGGAGCCCATCGAAAGCAGACCGGTGGGCTTCTCGATCACGACGATCGCGTCATCCAGATGAACGATTCTCAGCCCGTGGCGCTCGAGCACCGCGCCGCGCGCCTCCTTTCGAAACGCGATGGTTACGACGTCGCCCGGCTCCAATTCGGTGTCATGCCGAACCTGCGACTTGCCCGATATCGTTACCGCGCGAAATCGAAGAAGTTCCTTGGCGCGCTTGCGAGTCAGCCCGAGCGGCAGGCTGATTAGATACGGAAGTAGTTCGCATCGCGACGCGACGCGAAATTGCTTGCCCTCGATCATTGTCGGCGTCGTGCTTCCTTCGACTCCCATTTTGGTCAAGGAACTATAGTGCTCGACTTGTTTGCGAGAAACGAGGTATGAGGATGAGCGGGCCGAATCGTAATCCATCTGCGAAACGACGAACGCGGATGGCTCACGTGAGACCGGTTCCATCCGAACCGCGCGCCCTGCTTAAGGAGAATCGTCATGACCAGCGAACAGAACAAGGCCCTCGTCACGCAAACCTGGACCGCATTCGGCAAGGGCGACATTAAGACCGCCTTTGCGAACATGTCCGACAATGTCAGTTGGCTGGTTCCCGGCACAACGCCCGGCGTTTCCGGATTGAAGCGCGGGAAAGACGAGATATTGAAGTTCATGTCGGGGGTGGGTCAGATCTTTCCGGAAGGCCTCAACAGCGAAATTCGTAAGACCTATTGTGATGGCGATACCGTTATCCTCGAACTTACGAATCGCGGCAAAGTTTCCAACGGCAAGAATTACGAAAACGAATACTGCTTCGTA
Organism: Deltaproteobacteria bacterium; assembly: GCA_003135855.1. GTDB lineage: Bacteria > Desulfobacterota > Binatia > Binatales > Binataceae > Binatus. The sequence continues at coordinate 59,414 of PNBD01000021.1, read as the reverse complement.
TTCGAGTTGGAAGACGGCAAAGTCCGCCGAATCCGCGAGTACGTCGACACTCAGAAGGCCAAAGAGATTCTCTTCAGCTAGTCACTCAGATTGACGGATGTGACGGTCGCTTCGACCGGAGTGCGATCCCTCTCTGGGTCGCACTCACGTGTCGTCGAATTTCGGCACCACGGCCGGAAACTCACCTAGGCCGGGACCGCTTCCAACACTCTGCGAACGGCCAACGCAAGCATCACTTCAGTCCAACCGTCGAAGATCATGTCGATGCCGACAAACAGTCCGATCACCCAAAGTCCGGACAGCGGCCACGAAGCCCAAATCGAAAGGCCCAGCACGATTGAAAGCGCGCCATTGAAGATGTGCCAGCCACGATGATGTAGCGGGGTCGAAAAGGCGATGGCGAGGCGAAACACCCCGGAAGCGAGAAAGAGCATCGCGATCAGCAAAGTCAGAGTGATAGCCGCAAGACCGGGATTGACGAGGACTATGAAACCCGCGACGGCGTACAAAACGCCTTCGAGCAGATTGATGAAAAAGCCGCTCCAGCGGCGGCGCGCGAAACCATGAATTATCTGAAACAGCCCGCCGATGATCAGCAGCCATCCGAGAAAGAGCATTGAGATGATTGTCGCGACGACCGCGGATCCGATCGCGATGCAGCCGATCACAATCAACGCGACTCCCATGACAAGGAACCACGTCGAATGTTTGCGAACCTCCTCAATTCCAGTACCTGTTATCTGTTCAATCATGGTGCATTCTCCAGTGGCGTATGAGCAGCCAGGTTTAGACGGTTGGCAGACCGCGATAGCGGGAATCGAGCGGGAAAGCCTCGTCGATACGAGCTAGTTCGCCTTTGCTGAGCCGGAGTTCTCCGGCGCCCGCATTTTCGATTGCGTGCTCAGGACTGGATGCCTTCGGAATCGTAAACAGCGAGGGCCGTCTCACCAGGAACCGCAGTGCGACCTGGCGCGGAGTCGCGTCGTGCGCGGCGTCAATCGCGCTCAACACGCCCCCCGCGACAGTGTGTACTCCGCGAAAAGATCCCGAATGGCCGAACGGGCTATAGCCGACGACCGCGACGTGATGCTTCTCACACCAGGGGATCACAGCGTGTTCGATGCTGCGCTGTCCGAGATGGTATAGGACTTGATTGCACGCAAGGCGCCCCTCACCAGCTATGCTCAAGACCTCCTCGAGATCGTCCACGTCGAAGTTGCTCACGCCCCATGAGAGGATCTTCGACTCTCGCTGAAGCTGCTCGAAGCCAGCGATCGTTTCCTCGAGCTGATACGAGCCGCGCCAATGGAGCAGGTAGCAGTCGAGCCTGTCCGTCCCGAGGCGAGCGAGCGAATTCTCGCACGCAGTGACAGTACCGCGGCGCGAGGCGTGCTGCGGAAGAACCTTCGAGACGAGAAAAACCTGATCGCGGCGGCCGTCGATCGCTTCAGCTATCAGTTCCTCGGCAGCGCCTGATCCGTACATCTCGGCGGTGTCTACGTGGGTCATGCCTTCGTCGAGTCCCGCGCGCAAAGCGTTGATCGCAGAGGCTCGCTGACCTCGCTCAATGTACCAGGTACCTTGACCGATCACCGCGACCTGACGTTTGGTGGAACCAAATGGACGCCGCTCCATAAGACTCATCTCCGGTGCGTGCTAGCTATCGCGCCAATTCGCCTTCACCTAGGCGGCCTCTTCGATCGCGGCGAGCAGTGTCGCCAGATCATAGGATCCATCGTGACGCACTCCGTTGATGAAGAAAGTAGGGGTGCCGTTGACTCCACTCCTTACCCCGCTGCGAAAGTCTTCGCGCACGCGAGCTCCGGGACCATGTGGCCTGCTATGTCTCGAATGAACCTAGGCACATCAAGACCGAGAGCGCCTGCATAGCGGACCAGATCTTCATCTTCGAGAGCTTGCTGATTTTCATAAAGCAGATCATGCATCTCCCAGAACTTACCCTGGTCGCCTGCTGCTTCCGCTGCTTCCGCTGCTTCCGCCGTATGCTCGACATGGGGATGCGCCTGGCTTAGCGGGAAGTTGCGAAAGTCGAATCGCAATTGGTCTCCGAGACGTTCCTGGATAGCTTTTACTACTAGATACGCCTGTCCGCAGTAAGGGCATTCAGAGTCGCCGTATTCGACGAAGGTTACCGGCGTATCGGGCAACACCGCCCTTCGGCTCGAAGTCAGCAAGCAACGGAAAGTGGAGCTTACGATCCTTGGCGAACGCGGCGTGACACCAGGCGCCGTCAACTGAAATACCTACCAGCGCCGCATTGAAGCGATGAAACTCCGGCAGGATCTGGTTGTATAGTGCCATCTGATCACCGCAGACCGGACTTCAGTCAGCTGGGTAGAAGGCAAGGATAATCGGCGAGCCTCGCAAATCGTTCAACGATACGAATTGGTCGGGCGTGCTCCGCAACTTGAAGTCTGGCGCCCAGGGTACCTGCCCCGAGTGCCACGGCGCGATTGGTTGTTTCTTCGTTATTGGTCGGTGTAGTCATGAGAATATCTCCTTGATCTCTCTATTGTTGTCGGCGATGATCAGGCCCGCGGTCATCGGGCTCGAACTCTTCGATGCGAATGAGTAGCAAGTCTCGCCTTTCGGCAGCGCTAGATCAAACGCGAAGATTTGTCTCGTTTGAGTGCGTGTATTGCTCTTCGCGACCAAGCGGTGCCTTCTCGCGCGCGGCTGAGCCTGCTAGACTCATCCTGTCACTGAAAGACGTCGACTCGATTGAAACTAAGGAGTAGACGAATACCATGTCCAGATATGCGCTGATGATCGTCGTGCTCGGAAGTCTCGCAAGCTTTGGCGCCACCGTGCTGAACGCACCCGTGACGATCAGCATCAACGTAAGTGCGGGCCGCCATCCAATCAGTCCGCTCATCTACGGTGTCAGCGAGGGTTCTTCGACAGCGCTCGCGAACTTGAATGCCCCACTAAATCGCGATGGTGGTAACAACGCTTCACGCTACAACTGGCTGATCAACGCGCGTAATCTCGATGCGGATTGGTACTTCGAAAGCTATCCGTACCCAAGCTCGACGCCGGGTGGGGCGGGCGATTCCTTTGTCTCCCAGTCCAAACTTCAGAATGCCCAGGCGATGCTGACGATTCCGATGATCGGGTGGGTAGCCAAGTTGGGCGCCAACCGCTCAATCTTGTCGAGCTTCTCAGTCGCAATATACGGTCCGCAATGCAGTACCGATCCATGGGACCCTGACGCTGGCAACGGCGTCAAATCTGATTGCTACACCAACATCACTGGTAACAACCCTAATGATGCGAACGTAGCCGATAGTTCCACGACCGAGCAGGCGTGGGTGAAGCATCTGGTGTCTACGTGGGGTCCTGCCGCGAAAGGCGGCCTCGCTTACTATCTGATGGACAATGAATCGAGCATCTGGTTTTCGACTCATCGAGATGTCCACCCGATCGGTGCACATGCGACTGAGATTCGGGGCAAGGTGATTGACTACTCCGCCAAGATCAAAGCCATCGATTCGAGCGCAAAGATTGTGGCGCCAGAGGAGTGGGGATGGGACGGCTACCTCTATAGCGGCTACGACCAGCAATATGCCGCTGCACACAGTTGGAGCGCGTTTCCCGATCGGCAGAACGTGATGGGTGGGCAGGACTATCTGCCCTGGCTGCTCAGTCAATGGAAGGCTGCGGGACACCCCATCGATGTCTTCAGCGTGCACTTTTATCCGCAAGGGGGCGAGTTCAGCAACGATGTCTCGTCCACCATGCAGTTGCTGCGCAATCGTTCGACCCGCCAGCTATGGGATCCGCACTATGTTTCCGAAAGCTGGATCAACGCCGTCGTTAATCTGATCCCGCGGATAGCAGGCTGGGTGTCCACAAACTACTATCCAGGGACTCCACTCGCGATTACCGAGTACAACTGGGGAGCAGAAGGACACATCAACGGCGCCACTACCCAGGCCGATATCCTGGGTATCTTCGGCCGCTTGGGACTTAACATGGCGACTCGTTGGACCGTGCCGGGCGCGACGACTCCCACCTACAAGGCGATGCAGATGTTTCGCAACTATGACGGCAGCCATAGCACCTTCGGCGATACCAGCGTGTCAGCTACGGGTGGGAACCCGGACCTGCTTTCAGCCTTCGCCGCTCAGCGCACGTCCGATTCTGCGCTAACGGTAATGGTAATTAACAAGGTTCTATCCGGTTCGACGCCGGTTACGCTCACACTAGCGAATTTTACAGCTAGTGGCTCCGCACTAGTTTACCGGCTAACCTCAGCCAACTCGATTGCCCATCTATCTAACCAGGCCTGGTCAGGTGGCAGCCTGAAAGCAACTGTGCCACCACAGAGTATTACGCTGTTCGTTCTGCCTAAGTAAACCTCGCCACTCGATTCCTTGCGCAGAGTCGCGACGCCGTCGCCAGCAATCACTTGCCGGTTTTCGACACTTGATGCGCCTGAGTCGCGCGCACTTCGGCCTCGAGCGCCTGTAGCACTTCAGGCTGGATGTTGTCGGCGCCCTTCTCTGCGATGTGCTGCGCTATCCGCGAACCAATCGCGACCTTCTGCTGCCCGACCAGGTCCGCGTAGTTGGTGCGCGCATGGTTGAGCGATTGTTCGCGATTGAGGTTCGAGCTCTGAAAATGCGGCATGACGTAACGCGCGATCATCTCATAGGAATTGCGCGTCGTCTCCCAGTTGGCCCAGTTATGAGCTAGCTGAAGGAAACATCCATAGCCGCCCGACTGTGTTTGGAGTCGTTCTAGCTGCGCGATGCAATCGTCGGGAGTGCCGATCACCGCCAGGCCGCTCGCGATGATTGAATCGATCGGATCGCCGCCATCCACTGGCGCCAGCGCGAGCGCCGCAACTTCACGGAAATAGAACAGCCACTTCTCGAGGCCGAAGCGCACATTCTCCCGCGCCTTCTCGCGCGTCTCGGCGACGTGCACCGGTCCGACCAGCCGCCACGCGTTGCGATCGACGCTGGTGCCATTGTCACGCGCACTCTCCTCCGCGATCGCCCAGTTCGAAGCGAGAGCATTGAACCCGCCGCCCGTGGTCGCGCCGATCGATAGCAGACCGACACCATGCTTGCCCGCGGCGCGCGCTCCGGTCGGCGAGACCTGGCTCGCAACCGCCATCTCGACTGCGGGCCGCGTGAACGGCGCGATGTGCAAGCGCGCCTGGTTGAGCGTGAACCATTCGGTTTTCGCCGTAACGGTCTCGCCATGCAGCAGCGGAACCAGCACGTCGAGCGCTTCGTCCATTCGATCGCGCTGCTTCGCGACTTCGATTCCCATCATGGTCGCGTCCGACGGCAGCGCGCCCGGCCCGACGCCGAACATCGTGCGGCCGCGAGTGATGTGATCGAGCTGATTGATTCGCTCCGCCAGCATCAGCGGATGATGGTACGGCAACGACGCGACGCCGGTGCCGAGCCGGATATGCCGCGTCCGCTCGGCCGCCGTGGCGATGAACAATTCCGGGCTCGCGATAATTTCGTAGCCCGCCGAGTGATGCTCGCCGATCCAGATTTCGTCGTACCCGAGCTTGTCCATGTGCTGCACGAGTTCGAGGTCGCGCTCGAGTGCGAGCGTCGGGTTTTCATCGATCGGATGGAACGGTGCCATGAAGGCGCCGAAGCGCAACTTGGGTTTTGCCAATTTTGTTCTCCTTCGAGGAGGTGACCGCCAGCGAATGCTCTCGAACGGGCGAGTTCATTTCCTCAGCTCGATTTAACGACATTTGGTACCCGTTCGTCGAGTTGCAATGCCGTCAGTCTCGCGTAGTATCGACGCGCGTTGCTTCCCGCGGATCGCCGTGTTACCGACGGTCGAGGAGCCCGATGTTCGCCGGAGAGCCCGCGGGCATTTCGATAACTCCATAGTCAATTCCTCTGATTGCGGAACCACCAGGAGAACGCGAGTGTCAATCACGGAGCACACAACTAAAACCGATCGGCACACAACTTTTTATCTCGCGGCAGGTCCCGAAGATGGACCGCTCGTCATTTTTGTCCACGGCTGGCCGGAGCTGTCGACTAGCTGGCGGCATCAACTTCCCGCGCTTGCCGCGCTCGGTTTTCGCGCGATCGCGCCTGACATGCGTGGCTACGGTCGTTCCAGTGTCTATCCCCAAAGCAGTGATTACGCGCAAGCAAATATTGTGCGCGACATGATCGAATTGCTGGATTCGTTGGGAAGAGAGAAAGCCGTCTGGGTAGGACATGACTGGGGCAGCCCGGTCGTCTGGAATCTCGCCAGTCATCATCCTGATCGATGCGATGCGGTCGCGAACTTGTGCGTTCCGTACTACACGATTGAGTGCGGCCTCGACCATACGCTGACGCTGGTTGATCGCAAGCTCTATCCCGAAAGCGAGTACCCGAACGGCCAATGGGATTACATGCGCTACTACGAAGAGAGTTTTGCCGAGTCGATCGCGCCGATGGATGCTAACGTCCGCAAATTCATGAAGCTCGCGTTCCGCAAAGGTAATCCGGAAGGTGAGGGCAAGCCGGCAATGACGGCGACGGCTCGCCGCAATCACGGGATGCTCGGCGGCAGCATCCCCGACGCGCCGCGCGACAACGACGTCGTAAGCGCAGAGGATCTCAGCATTTACGTCGCGGCGCTCGAGCGCAACGGTTTTTTTGGCCCGTCATCGTGGTACTTGAACCACGCCGCGAATGCCGCCTACTCCAAGAGCGCCCGCAATGATGGCTATCTCGACATGCCGGTTTTGTTCATCGCTGCTCGCTACGACTATGTTTGCGAGTGCACTCATTCCCGGCTTGCCGAACCGATGCGCACCTACTGTCGCCATCTGAAAGAAGAGACGATTCGCGCCGGCCACTGGGTCGCTCAGGAAAAGCCGCTCGAAGTGAATGCGGCGCTCGTCAACTGGCTCGCGACGGATGTCGTCACCGTGTGGCCGCGTCCGCGTCAGAAGTGACGCCCAAAAAATCAGAAGGAGCTCTGCGATGAAGGCTGCAGTCTATTACCAAAACGGCAATCCCGACGTTCTCAAATACGAGGATGTTCCCGATCCGGTATGCCATCCCAAAGGCGTGGTGATCCGGGTAGAAGCGGTCAGCGTCGAGGGCGGCGACACGCTCAATCGATGGCACGGCGCGCTCACCTCGAAGCCGCACGTGGTCGGGTATCAAGCTGGCGGCGAGATCATTGAAGTCGGCGCCGAGGTGAAGGTCCTTAAGGTAGGCCAGAAGGTCACCACTGTTTTCGGCCAGGGCTCCCACGCCGCATTGCGAGCACTTCCTGCGCGAAACGCGTGGCCGGTGCCAAAAGGATTCGACATCAAGCTGGCGGCCGCGATCCCGGTGCCGTTCGGCACGGCCGACGATTGCTTGTTCGAGTTCGGTCATCTGAAAGCTGGCGAGACAGTGCTGGTGCAGGCAGGCGCGAGCGGTGTCGGCGTCGCGGCGATCCAGTTGGCCAAGCGTGCCGGCGCCACAGTTCTCGCGACCGCATCGAGTGACGAGCGGCTGGAACGGCTGAAATCGCTGGGTCTCGATCACGGGATCAATTACCGGACCAGTGACGTCGCGAAGTCGGTGATGAAGATTACTGACAATAAGGGCGTCAATCTCGTCGTTGACCCTGTCGGCGGGGCCACTCTGCAAGGCAGCATTCTATCGCTCGCGTATCGAGGCCGGATTTCGATGGTCGGCGCGGCCGGACGCGAAGCGATGACGGTCGACGTATCGCCGCTGATGGCCGGCAATCGCTCGCTGACCGGAGTTTTCCTGGGAGCCGAGATCGGGACCGACCGCGCTCACAATATGATCCAGCGCCTGATCGATGAGGCGGCTAGAGGTGAGTTCAAGGTTGTGATCGATCGGACCTTCCCGCTATCGGAGGCCGCCGCCGCCCACGCTTACATCGAAAGTCGCCAGGCCGTCGGGAGGGTTCTTTTGATCCCATAGTAAGCGAGCGATAGCTATATCACGCGTTGCGGATAGTCAATCCTCCATCAACCGGAATTATCGCACCGGTCAGATAGGAAGCCGCCGGAAGGCAGATACTGAACGTGATGTGCGCGACCTCTTCCGGGTAGCCATAACGCTTCAGCGCGGTGCGCCTCTTGGCGAAGATCGTCTTGTGCTCTTCAGGAATCGCGTCGGTCAGACCGGTTCTGATAGGGCCCGGGCATATGCAATTGACCGTAATCCCGAGCGGACCAAGATCAACCGCCAGCGCACGTGTCAGCCCGATCACTCCGGTCTTGGCCACCACGTAGGGACTGTCGCCGGGCGTCGCGCCGAGCCCCTCGGTCGAGGCGATATTGACGATCCGTGCCGCGTCGGACTTCTTCAGATGCGGCAGCGCAGCGCGCACGAGTTGTTGCTGCGCCGTCAAGAGACCCGCGATGGTACGCTCCCAAACCTGGTCGTAACCATCGTCGTCGAGCGGATGAAAACCCGCGAATCCGGCATTGTTGATCAGAATATCGAGTCGGCCGAAGCGATCGGCGACTTCTCCGACCACTCGTTTGATGTCGCCGTGATCGGAGACATCGAGCCGCCACGCATCCGCTTTGCCACCTTCCGCCTTGATCTCATCGAGCACGCGCTCGAGACCTGTCTCGTTGATATCCGTGATGGCGACGATCGCTCCCTCCTGCGCGAACAGATGCGCCGTGGCTCGGCCCATTCCGCTCGCGGCGCCGGTGACGAGCACGACCCGTCCCTTGACCGAGCGATCCAGCTTCTTGATCGCGTCCATTTCCCTTCTCCTTCTTCGCTCACGCGATATGCGGCGAGCCGAACAATATCTTTACTCCATCGCGCGTTGCCAGAGACAGGAACGGCCTCGAATCGCGTCGCTCTCGGGGTTTGGGCATCGGGATTGCGGGGATGTTTATGCTGGAGATTGTACGAGACGTTCGTCGCGCGAAGTTTTTCGAAAACGAGCGGAGGACTCGAAGAACTCGGCGACCAGGAATCAAGGAGGACAACATCATGCTCGACCACATCGGATTGGCGGTCTCGGACGTTGCTAAGAGCAAACAATTCTTCCAGGCAGCATTGGCACCGCTTGGCTACAAAATCGTGATGGACTTTGGTGAAGCGACCGGCTTGGGCGAGGGTGGAAAACCTGATTTGTGGATCGCCAAAGGTAAGCGCGCCGACCCGATGCATATCGCTTTCGTCGCGCTGAACCGCGCAACTGTCACCGCATTCTACAAGGCGGCAATGGCTGTCGGCGGACGCGACAATGGCGCGCCCGGGCTGCGAACGCAATATCACCCCAACTATTTTGGCGCGTTCGTGCATGACCCGGACGGCAACAACATCGAGGCGGTATGCCATCAGCCTGAATAGGTCGCGACGCTCGATCAATTCGATGAGCACGCTGCCCGCGCTCTCGCGCAATCGAAGACCTTTGCGTCATCTGCGCGATGCGCAGGCCGATTGCCACGGTCATGTACTCACTGTTGACTTGCGAAAATAGTCAAACACCGAGGGTGCATCCGCAAAAAACCAAATCGCAATGAGTGCGTCGGTAATCGCGCATCCAGCCGACGACAGCGGCGCGAATGGAACGATCGGATTGCCGTAGAAATGATGCAGTAGGTCCCATCCGGTGTGCAGCAGCCAGCCGAGTCCTATGAAACGATAGGATTGAAGACCCTTGTATGCGCAGAAGGTCACTACTGCTGTGAATGCAAACTCCCAAGGGCCGAGCCCGCCACCACTCAGGTAGGCGGCGCCAGCACCGCCAATCATGACCGCATTGAAGTTCCTCCTGCTAGGCTCCTTTAGAAGAGACGACGCGAGAATGTAGATCCCCGCAATGATGAAGGGCGGAATGGCATCATAAGTGTGAAATGCTGGAACGTGATGTATCTCCATTGCGTCTCCATTGTCCTGCCGGCTCGTTGCAGCATTACTCTCGACGATCGCGCGGCTAGCTGGCCTGTTTCTCCATTGTCGCGGCCATGAAGTTAATCGCTTGCTCGACAATCGCCGGACCGGCGGTCTTGGGGCTGCCCGCATCGAACGGCGGCTCCGGATCATACTCCATCGCCAATTGCGTCAGCTTGGCGGCGTCGTCTCCGCGCAACTTCGCGAGGATCACCAGTCCAAAATCGATGCCGGCCGTGACGCCGCCTCCCGTGATGCGGTTTCGATCCACCACCACTCGCGCCTCAACCGGCTCCGCTCCGAATGCACTTAGCGAATCACGCATCGCCCAGTGGGACGTCGCTTTGTATCCTTTCAGAAGCCCCGCCGCTGCCAGCAGAAGCGAGCCGCTGCAAACGGAAGTTATGTACTTCGAGGTGGCTGCGCGATCGGCGAGGAACGCGAGACCCTCGGCATCGTTCATAAGTCGCTGCTGACCAAGCCCGCCGGGTACGAACAGGATTTCGAGTTCACGGGGGGCAAGTCCCAAAGGTGGAGGTCGGCTGTACACGAATCCCGGTATCGGAGATGACGAGGTCTTTGGTCTTCCACACTAAGTGGATATTGGCGTACCAGGAAAAGACCGTCTGAGGACCGATCAGATCGAGCAGCGTGAGTCCGGGGTAAAGCAGCATACCGATTTCGAGCGGTGGTTGTGTTTGTTTCATGGTCTTGGTTTCCTCTCCGCGATCGCTTGGTCGCGGGCCAGCACCTTTTTTGCGGCCTTTTTCTTCGGTTGAGATCTTCCCGACTTCACACTCCTCGCGACTCTTTGTTCACTGCTTGTTAACACAGCGCGATCGAGCAGAGCTTGAAACGCAGTGTTTGCCCGTTTGTCGGCATCGGCGGCGCGCAGCGATTGTGTCCCGACGAACTGGCTCGGCCAGACTAACTGCCCTAAGGCTCCATCCGCGGGATGCATGACCGCCGCTTGTTTCCCGACCAGTGAGGCCGGGATTGTCAGTTGCCGATGCCCCGTCTTCGATGGACCCTATCAGCTCGGGACGACACTGCCTCCGGCGCAGTGCACCGTTGGCGGCGACCTGGTCTGGTCTGCGGCTTTCGCTCCCGGCGCCGCCGCTCCTTCACCGGTGCCGCAGCCGGCGGCCGCCGCCGCGGCGAGGACCGTCGCCAACGCAAAATCGATTCCGGTGCCGACAACCTGCTTTCCAGACGCACCGGGTGGACTGGGATGCCCTCTCTTTGTACCGGGTCAGACCTTACCACCGGGCAGCGGAGTGGATTGCACCAAAGTATGCGCCGAATACTCCACCTGCACCGGGACCGGCGGAATCCAGATCGGCCTCACTTGCGATGCAACCCTCTGCACCGACAATTGCAACGATCGCGATCTCGTGAAGACAGCTTGCGGCGGACTTTCGACTTGCGACGTTTCCGAAATCGTCAAGGCCAAGGAAGCGGGCAATGCAGTTGCTGCGCGAGCCAACTTTGCGGATGTCCCTCCGATTCGCCGACCAACATTGAGATCTCCGCGCTCAATCAGCAGCAGCGCGACCGGGGTATTACGCCGCAATGCGACGTTAACGGCACGCTGTGCGGCACGCCCTAATCGCAGCCGTCTTCCAGCCGCAACGCCCTGCGTGATCTAGAATCCTTCGCATTCCTCCGCGCATACGCTCGCCCAAAAAATTCTGACCTCCATTAGCGAGGCTTGCGATTCCCTGTCGGTCTGTTAATAGTGGCTAATAGTGGCGCTGTTCGCGGTGGGCGGACTAGCGAACAGAGACTCAGGATTCTTGCGAGCTGCACGGGTTACCGTACGCGGCGGGGGAGGGCGCTCCAAAGTGCCATTTCGGCGATGAACACTACAGGCGAATCGATCGCATCGTTGCGCTTCGGGCAGACTACGCGGCGCGACTTGTGGTGGGTGCAAACGGTCACAGTCTTAGTCGTCCTGTCTTCGTTTGCGGCCTACGCGACGTGGGCGGCATTCCAGGGTAAGAACTATTACTGGGGACCCTATCTCTCGCCCTTCTATGCGCCCGAGATATGGGGCTCGTCGCCCAATGCGTGGTTTGGTCCCAAGCCGCTCTGGTGGCCCGACTGGATCAGGTTTTCACCCGCGCTGATAATTTTGATCTTTCCGCTTGGCTTTCGCCTGACCTGTTATTACTACCGCGGCGCATACTACAAATCCTTCTGGGCTGATCCGCCATCGTGCACGGTTGGCGAGCCGCGGCACAGCTATTGGGGTGAAGCCGCATGGCCGCTCGTGCTGCAGAACATTCACCGTTATTTCATGTATCCGGCGCTGGTGTTCATCGTGCTTCTTTCCTTCGAAACCTGGAAGGCGTTGTGGTTCACCAATCCCGCTGACGGAAGCAAGGTCTTCGGGATCGGCGTCGGCACTTTGATCCTCGCGATCAACGTAGTCTTGCTGGGCGGCTACACCCTTGGATGTCACTCGCTGCGCCATCTGGTAGGCGGGCGCATCGATCGCCTTTCGCAGACGCCGTTTCGCCGCGAGGCATATCGCTGCGCGAGCTGTCTCAATCGAGGTCACATGCCGTGGGCGTGGGCGAGCCTGTTCTGGGTCGCGTTCGCCGACCTTTATGTGCGGATGTGCGCGATGGGCATTTGGACCGATTGGAGAATCTTCTGATGGCCGAGTATCAGACCTACAGTCACGACGTGCTGGTGATCGGCGCAGGCGGCGCAGGCTTGCGTGCTGCTATCGAGGCTGCGGCCGGCGGTGGCAAGGTCGGGCTTGTTTGCAAATCGCTGCTGGGCAAGGCGCACACCGTGATGGCGGAGGGCGGAATCGCCGCGGCGATGGGCAACGTCGACGATCGCGACAACTGGAAGGTGCATTTCGCCGACACGATGCGCGGTGGTCAGTATGTGAACAACTGGCAGATGGCTGAACTGCACGCCAAGGAAGCGCCCGATTGTGTGCGCGAGCTTGAAGCGTGGGGCGCGCTGTTCGATCGCACCAAAGACGGCCGAATCCTCCAGCGCAATTTCGGCGGGCATCGCTACCCGCGCCTGGTGCACGTCGGCGATCGCACCGGCCTCGAGATGATTCGCACGCTGCAGGACCACGGCATTCATCAGGGGATCGACGTTTTCATGGAACACTCGATCCTCACGCTGCTCAAGGACGACGGCCGAGTCGTTGGCGCGTTCGGCTATGACAGCGAGCGCGGCCGCTTTCATTTGTTCAAGGCCAAGGCGGTGATCCTTGCCACCGGCGGCATCGGCCGCGCCTTCAAGATCACGAGCAATAGCTGGGAATACACCGGCGATGGACAGGCGCTCGCCTACGACGCGGGTGCGGAACTGATCGACATGGAGTTCGTGCAGTTCCATCCCACCGGGATGATTTGGCCTCCCAGCGTGCAGGGAATTCTCGTGACCGAAGCCGTGCGCGGCGACGGTGGTGTCTTGCTCAATAGCGAGGGCCGCCGCTTCATGCTCGACGACATTCCGGAGAACTATCGCGCGCAGACCGCCGACAACGAGGAAGAAGGCTGGCGCTATACCCAAGGCGATCGCAATGCGCGCCGTCCTCCGGAATTACTCACCCGCGATCACGTTGCGCGATGCATCATGCGCGAGGTCAGGGACGGCCGCGGCAGTCCGCACGGCGGCGTCTTTCTCGACATCTCCTGGATCAAACGCAAGATTCCCAATTCCGAGCAGGTCATCATCAAGAAGCTGCCGAGCATGTATCACCAGTTCAAACAGCTGGCCGATATCGATATCACCAAGGAACCGATGGAGGTCGGGCCGACCACGCACTATATGATGGGCGGAATCCGCGTGGACGCCGAGTCGCAAGAGTCCACGGTGCCGGGCCTGTTCGCGGTCGGCGAGTGCGGAGCGGGTCTGCACGGAGCAAATCGGCTGGGCGGAAACTCGCTGTCGGATCTGCTCGTGTTCGGCAAACGCGCCGGTGCGTATGCCGCGCGCTTCGCTAAGGAGCACCAGTTCGGGCGGATCGACGATAACGCGTTGGAGACCGCCAGCCGCACGGCCCTCGAACCCTTCGCCACCAACGGCGCGGCGCAAGTCGAATCGCCGTATCAGATCCAGCAAGAGCTCCAGGAAATGATGCAGGATCAGGTCGGAATCGTCCGCATGCACGCGGACATGGAGCGCGCGCTCGAAGGAATCGCGCGCCTGAGCGATCGTGCGCGCCGAGTCCGTGTAACCGGCAATCGGCAATACAACTCCGGCTGGCACACGGCGCTGACGCTTCGCAGCATGTTCATAGTGTCCGAGGCAATCACGCGCTCGGCGCTCGAGCGCCGCGAGAGCCGTGGCGCGCATTTCCGCGAAGATTTTCCTGGTCCGGACCCTAGTCATGCAAAGTTTAATCTCGCCGTTGGTAAGGACTCCGGTGGCGGCATGCAGGTGAGACAGGCGCCGATTCCCGAGATGCGATCGGATCTGCGCCAGGTGATCGAGGAGATGAAGTGATGGCGACCGCATCGTTCCGGGTCTGGCGAGGAGACGCGCAGGGTGGAGCATTCGCCGACTATACGGCGGAAATCTCCGAAGGAATGGTCGTGCTCGATGCGATCCATCGGATCCAGGCGGAGCACGCCAATGACCTCGCGGTGCGCTGGAATTGCAAGGCGGGAAAATGCGGATCGTGCTCGGCGGAAGTGAACGGGATGCCGCGCCTGATGTGCATGACGCGCATGAGCGAGCTGCCACTCGACAAACCGATCACGGTCGAGCCGATGCGCGCGTTTCCATTGATCAGAGATCTGGTCACCGATGTCTCGTGGAATTTCCGCGCCAAGATGAAGATCAAGGAGTTCAAGCCGCGCAAGCCCGATGCGCCTGACGGGACCTGGCGAATGGCTCAGGAGGACGTCGACCGGGTGCAGGAATTTCGCAAATGCATCGAATGCTTCCTGTGCCAGGATGTCTGCCACGTCATTCGCAACCACCAGTTGCAGGAAGACTACATCGGCCCGCGGCTGTTCGTGCATACCGTCGCGCTCGAAATGCATCCGCTCGATACGGAGAACCGCATCGCCGATCTCAAAAAATCGCAGGGCCTCGGCTACTGCAACATCACCAAGTGTTGCACCAAAGTATGCCCCGAGAGCATTACGATCACTGACAACGCGATCATCCCGCTCAAGGAACGAGTGGTCGATGAATTCTACGACCCGCTGCGCATGCTCGCTCGGCTAGTGTGGCCAGACTCGAAGCCCCCGGGGTAAACTGTCGAGCGAGGAGGAGCAATCATGCTCGAGCTCAAGCGGATTTCCAAAGAGGCGATTCCGAGAGCACTCGCCAAGGCGGAACGCTACCGGCTTCTCAACGAACCACACGAGGCCGAGAGCATTTGCCGCGATGTCCTGCACACCGAGCCCGGAAATCAGGAAGCGCAGGCCGCATTGGTGCTGGCGCTCAGCGATCAGTTTGGCAGCCGCCATGGCGCCGACATGAGCAAAGCCCAGGAAGCGCTCGCGCAGCTCAATAGCGAATACGAGCGCGCGTACTACGGAGGGATCATCTGCGAGCGCTGGGCGAAGGCTCAGTTTGAAGCCCGGGTGCCGACGCATCTGACGCACGATTGGATCGAAGAAGCGATGTCCTTGTATCAGCAAGCCGAAGCGCTCCGACCCGGCGGCAACGATGACGCGGTGCTGCGCTGGAACTCTTGTCTTCGATTCATCGAGAGCACTGCGCTCACGCCGAAGTCCGAAGACACCGGCCGCGAAGCGGGATTCAGCGATGAGCCGCCCGCGACCTGGGAAAAACGCACGCCGTAGCCGGCAACTCTGATCACTCCAAAGTCTTGGAACCTAGGCTGCGGAAGCCGTTTCGCAGCCTTGCTTTGCTCGCTATCGCTGTCGTACAGGTGATCAATCACTCACGCGCGGAGGCAATTATGCTGACCGAACAGGAACGCCAATTTCTCGAGATGCTCACCAAGACTCCATTGCCGACCGATCCGATGGGTCTGCGCAAGGCGCTCGAGAGTTTCGCACCGATGATGAATCAGAATCTGCCGGAGATCGGCGCGATTCACGATGACGTCGAGATTCGTCCGGGACTCAAGGCCGATGTGGCGGTGCCGAAGGGCAATGGACCGCACCCGGTCGTCGTGTATCTGCACGGCGGCGGTTGGGTTGCGGGCAGCCCGAAGACGCATCGCAAGCTCGCGATGCAATTCGCTGAAGCGGGCTTCCTTACTATCAACGTCGATTATCGGCTGGCGCCCGAGCATCCATTCCCCGCGCCACTCGACGACTGCATCTTTGCGGTCAAGTGGGCCGGCGAGAACGCCAAGCGATGGAACGGTGATGCATCGCGGCTCGCAGTGGGTGGGGATTCCGCCGGCGGCAATCTCACTGCCGCAACGGTTACCTCGCTCGCGGCGCAAACCTACAGCGGCGCCAAGCCGAAAGCGGCGATCCTGATTTACGGCGTGTTCGATTTTCCCGCCGTCCTCAAACGCTCGGCGAACAAGACCGCGATGGAAGGCATGGCCAAGGCGTACGCAGGTGCCGCTGGCTATCCGGCCAATCTCGAAGATCCCCGCATCAGCCCGATCAAGGCGGTCAAGGCCGGCGCGCTGCCGCCGTGCTTCGTCGTCTGCGGTACGGCCGATGAGTTGCTGCCCGAGTCGAACACGATTGCCGACGCACTCAAGCGTGCAGACATCCGCCACGAACTCCACATCTTTGAGGACATGCCGCACGGCTTCCTCCAGATGGACAACCTCGCAGGATGCCGCGACGCGCAATCGAAGATGT
Source organism: Deltaproteobacteria bacterium (assembly GCA_003135855.1). Lineage (GTDB taxonomy): Bacteria > Desulfobacterota > Binatia > Binatales > Binataceae > Binatus. Next base: position 42,742 of record PNBD01000021.1, on the reverse strand, counting down.
TCGCTTTTCTGCGTAAGACGCTCTGAGCGGAGGTTTTTCTCGGACTCGCTACGGAGTGGCCGGATTCGAATTGCAGGGGCGGTTCTGATACCGCCCCTGTTCATTTTGTCGCCCGATCTATCGGTCGGTCGTAGAACGACATCGATTCCGTCTCCGCATCCGCCGGATAGAAAAATGGGCCGGCGGCGCGATGCCACTGACCCGTTGCCTTCCCACGATTCAGATTTATCCAGTCAGGCGATCAACCCTGTGTTCCAGGCGCGACAAACGGGCATCCCGGATCGCTTGGGCTCGCGCCAGGCGCCGTCGGAACCGGTGTGTTCAGTGACGGCGAACTCGAGAAATTGAACATATCCTCGAGCGGGTCGGCGTTCGCGTCGCGCGCCGTCACGTGCGGGATGTGCGAATTGCCATTGCCATTGTTGTTGCTCATGAACCGCTTCTCGATCAGCGCCAGGAGCGAAGTGTGATCGCCAATCGTGTGCGACACGTAGTGTGGCTTCGAGAACGGCGACACCGCGATGAACGGGACGCGGAAACCGAGCTGATCGAAGTTTGCGCAATCGGCGGGATACGGCCCAGTCGGCGTGAAGTTCGGGCATATGGCGAGTGCCTCAGCCGGACTGAACACCTGGCAGTTCGCGCCGCCACCCGGCTGCTCGCTCGTGGGCGGATTCGATAGATCGGCGCATTGCCCGGGATTGATCCCGTCGGGATTGAGCGCTCCGCCCTGCGGCGCCGGCGCCGGAGCGACGTGATCGTAAAAGCCGCCATGCTCGTCGTACACGACGAAGATGATCGAGTCCTTCCAATTCGGGCCGTTGCGAACGGCGTTTACGATCGTCGAGACGAAACCCTCGCCCTTGCGGATGTCGGTGGGAGGATGTTCGTCATTCTCGGCGCTGTGAAAAATAATCCCGAAGATCGGATCGACAAACGAAACGGCCGGGAGCGTGCCGGCATGCGCCTGCGCCAGAAACGTCGCGACCGTCTGTGAATGCGGAGTCACGAAGGGAAAAGCGGACGGACGAAATGAGAACGACTGGGGAATCTCAGCGAAGTAATCCACCCACGACACGTGCTGCTGGTCGAGCAGATCCAGGAACGTGCCCGTGATCGGCTTGTAGCCCCCGGGCGGTGGCGCAACTTCGGAAGTCGTCAGATGGCCGAATGAAGTTGCGGCCAGCAAATATGACCGGTTCGGGAACGTCTGCCCAATGACGGAACAGAAATAGCGATCATCGATCGCGAAGCTCTGCGCCAGCGCGTAATAGAACGGCAGCTCGGCCTGGGTGTAGAAGCCCATCGTGTCGTCGCCGGTCGCAGTCTCGGTGTTGTCGGGCTGGCCCTCGGTGGTGGCATCGTTTTGAAGCACGAAGCCGTCGTTGGGACTGGAGAGAATGGTCGACGCCGGATTGTTGAAGTTGCCCTCCTTGTGGCTGCCCTTCCATGAGTGATCGAGATCGGGCCCGGTGCAGTAGCGGGGATCGTGGAAGGCGAAGACGGTGCTGCCATCGTCATCCAGATTCGAGTTCGAACAATTGTACGTGCCGGGCGAAGGAACGGTGCAGGTGAGGCCGTCCACGCAACCGTGATCGTTTTTCGAGCAGGCGCCACCGTGGTAGGGACCGCCGGGCACATATGGCAGCGCGCCAAAGTAGTTGTCGAACGAGTGATTCTCCTGCATCACGATGATGATGTGATTGACCTTGTGGAGATCGCCTTCGGCGCGCGCGGTCGCGACCAACGCGCTCACCGCGGCGAACGAACAGATAAGTCTTGCCGCCAAGATCGCCCTGTACCTCATTGGCTCTCCTCCGTTATCCGGGGCAGGTTGTTCGGCGTGCGCCGTCCCCGATACGGCGCAGACCAGACAAAATGTGAACTGGATTTGGTTTTGATAACACGCCCGTACTCCACGAAATGCAAGAGAAGAATCGAGAAAAAATTGCGCCGCGCGGCACCGTCAAGCGCATGTCGATCGGCGTGACGCGGGCGGCCAGCCTCCATTCGCTAAGTTTTTTCCGGCATTCGGAGTTTTGAGTATGCGCGCGGCGCGGCATAAGCTGCGGAGCAATGACGGCGGGCCAGAAGGATCGATGGACGGCAGCAGCGCAAGCGCTTCCGGTTTTGCTCACGATCATTTTCAACGCCGTGATGCTTTTCCCGGAATTCAATCTCGCGATTCCGAGTCTGAACGACGACGCCTTTCATTACCTGTACGTGCACCGCGCCGACACGTCGTTGACTGACGGCGAGAATCCCTTCGACAACTGGTCGCCCGACCTGGAACTCGGGTTCCCGCAGTTTTTCTACTATCAGCACGTGCCGCACCTTGCGGTGGCGGTGCTGAATCGTTTGTTGTTCAAACAGGTGAGCCTGCTCACTCTGTTCAACCTGGTGCGCTACCTGCTGCTGGTCTTCCTGCCCCTGACCGTCTGGTGGTCGATGCGAACGATGGGCTTCACTCCGATCGCATCGGCGGTTGGTGCCGCGTTCTCGCCGCTGATCTCTTCGAACTATCTCTATGGATTCGAGTACAACAGTTACGTCTGGGGCGGCTACGGAATGTACACCCAGCTCTGGGCGATGCATTTTTTCTTCATCGCGACCGCCTGCCTGCATCGAGTACTCAATCGCCGCACCGGCTACGTTTCAGCAATCTTCGCTTGCTCGATGGTGGCGCTGTCGGACCTCATATATGCCTACATGCTCGGATTCGTCGGCGTATTGCTCTTCCTGCTGAGCCTGCGGCGAGGATCCGCGTCATGAGTTTGGCGCTGCTCCTCGGCGTGCTGCTGCTCGTCGCGGCAGTGCAGATGCCCAATCGAATCGTGCCCGGCATCTTCCGGCTCGCGGCGATTGCGGTTCCGGCGATGCTGGTCACGGCGTATTTCACGGTCCCCTTTCTCATCTACAAGGCCTATCTCAGCGCGAGCCCCTATCTGCAGCGCTGGAAATACGATTCCTACGGCGCCAATGAAATTCTTGGCTGGCTGTTGAAGGGAGATTTGTTCGATCACGGGCGGTTCCCGGTGATGACGATTCTACTGGTCATCGGGATCGTCTGGGCGATCAGTAAACGCACCGAATCCGCGTGGCTCGCGCTCGTCCTGTTTTTTGGCAGCCTGCTCGTATACTTCGGGCGCCCGACCTGGGGAAAGTTGGCCGACCTCTTCCCGCTTCACGACGGCCTGCTGCTCCATCGCTTTTCCGCAGGAGTCGACCTCGGCGCGATTTTGCTGATCGGTCTCGGTGGCGAATGGATCTGGCGCCAATGCGCGAAATTGCCCGCCAAATGGTCGCCAGCCATTGCCACTCTCTCGATCCTGATATTGATGGTGCCCGCCCTTCACGAGCGCTACGTCTACTATTCGTCGAACGCCCAAATGATGCATGAGACCAGCAGCGCGCTCGCAGCCGATCACGATGCCGCAGCAATTATCGCGACCCTCAAATCGCTGCCACCGGCGCGCGCATATGCGGGGCTGCGGACGAATTGGGGGAACGACATGAAGTGGGGCTCGCTCCGTTTTTCCGATTTGCTTACGTTCAACCAGATACCGGCAGTTTCTCCGCCATATCAGAGTCTGTCACTCAATTCAGACCTCATCTGGCGTTTCAACGACAATGAAGCCGCCGATTACAAGTTGTTCAACATCCGGTACGTGATTGCTCCGTCAAACCTCAAATTAACGACTTTTTTTGCTCCAATTAAGAAAACGCCGCGCTACACCCTCTATCAGGTCGAAAGCGGTGGCTACGCGCAATTCGCCCACATCGCCGATTGGAAGACCGCCGACTCGCAGCGAAGCCTGTTTGATCAGAACCTCGCCTGGATGTTTTCCGCCGACCCCGCGGCCAGCCGCTTCATTCGATGGTCATACTTGGGAACGGACCCCGGGCCGGGGTTGAATCCGTGGGACCTCGACGGAACCGTCATCAACGAAAACGTGAAGCCGGGCCAAATCGACGAGATCGTGCGCGCCCGCCACGATTCCACGCTCGTATTCAAGATGACCTATCATCCCGATTGGCACCTGGAAATCGACGGACGCGAACATCCGGGCTTCATGGTGTCGCCCAGCTTCATCGGGGTCACCGTGCCGGCCGGCACGCACGTCGTGAGCGCTAACTACGAGTCGAACCGGCTGAAAGATGTCCTGCTGATCCTCGCCCCAATCATCATAATTCTGACGCTGCTGTTCGGCGCCTCACTTTCTGCCCGGCTTGAGCAGCATTTGTTGAGGCGCTGGCCGATCGCGGGACCCGAATCGTAAGCCGCTAACTGCCAGTCAAGCCGTTCGGCGTGATCCCGAGGCCGAGCGTTGGCAATTCGTCTTCTTGCGTCACCGTGGAGGACGTTTTTTGTTCAAACGCCGACTAATCATTAAATGCATCTTATAACTGCTAACTGCGAGTTGAGTCACCAAAAATGATGCCAGGCCGTTATTCCTACCAGCCACCTTGGTCCTGACCCGGAAGTACAATCCGGTCATCGATGAGGTACGAGGCGGAAAGCCAACCCCAGATTCCGTAGTAAATACGGCCATCATTTCTGTTTTGGGTGGGTCGCCGGGGGCGAAATTGCCCTTGCTTCAGCCCGCCACGACTTCTCGAGCGGAATCCTGGAATTTGGGGCATTGACAACAATAGCGCGCTTAAGTAGGTTGCATAATACCTTTCCGCCCAAAAACCAAAAGAACTAATACGTCTAGTAGACTATCCCAATCAGAATGAAGATCTCCTCTCTAGTGACACGCGGTGTTGCAATCGCGACAATTTGCGTGACGCTGATCCTTTCGGCGCTGTTCACCATCGCGAGTGCGCAAACAGTCACTCAGTCACTCTCGCAGGATAACGTTTTTATTCCCAGCCTCTCGGGTATCGCCGCTATCCATGGGTTCGGCTGGTACATAGTTACTACCCCACTTCACGTCACCCGCCTCGACATCATCCCCGATGTTGTAGCGCAAGGATGCACAACTTCGCCGATCCTGAGGGTGTCCGTAGCTGGATTGGGCCAGACGGTCTCCAACCTTCTCATCTGCAACGGGTGCGCTGCGGTTAGCACCGGACCGATATCTATCCCAGTTCCGGCGTCCGCTAATCTGCAGGTACAGTTGGCCAGGGCGGGCGTGGGCTGCACTCAATCTCCCGCCAATATCAGCGCGCTGATGGAGTTGACGACCGACAACTCGCTTGGCGGACCGACGGGGCCGACCGGCGCAACTGGTCCGACGGGTGCGATCGGCGCAACCGGTGCGATCGGGCCGACCGGAGCGACCGGCAACACGGGAGCGCAGGGTGTGATCGGACTGACCGGCCTAACCGGTGCGACGGGCGCGACTGGCGCCATCGGTGCGACCGGCGCCACGGGTGCGAACGGCACCAACGGCGCGACGGGAGCTACCGGAGCGACGGGTGCGATCGGCGCAACCGGCGCGACTGGACCCACTGGCGCAATCGGTGCGACTGGGGCGAATGGCGCGACGGGTGCAACGGGGACTGGCTTCGCGTTGAAGGATACGTGGAGCGCGACCACTACCTACGCGCTCAACGACGTGGTGACCGAGGCCGGCGCGAGCTGGGTCTCGAAGACTTCGGGCAACATCGCTAACGAACCGCCGCTGGTCCCAAGCAAGTGGGCGCTGATGGCGGCCATGGGCGACACCGGCGCAATTGGACCGACCGGCGTGACGGGCGCGACGGGTGCGATCGGACCGACCGGAGACACGGGCGCCACGGGTGCGCAGGGTGTCATCGGACTGACCGGCCTAACCGGCGCAACGGGTTCCACCGGCGCGACAGGCGCGACCGGGTCTATCGGAGCAACGGGTGCGAACGGTACCAACGGCACTAACGGCGCGACCGGACCGACCGGCGCGACTGGCGCGATCGGCGCAACTGGTGCGACCGGTGCGATTGGCGCAACGGGCGCGACCGGCGCAGGCTTCGCCTTCAAGGATGCCTGGGACGCCGGCACTACCTACGCGCTCAACGACG
>PNBD01000021.1:0-36665 GCA_003135855.1 Deltaproteobacteria bacterium | reverse complement strand
ACCGGCGCGACAGGCGCGACCGGGTCTATCGGAGCAACGGGTGCGAACGGTACCAACGGCACTAACGGCGCGACGGGAGCTACCGGAGCGACGGGTGCGACCGGCGCAATCGGTGCAACTGGAGCGACCGGATCGGGCTTCGTGTTGAAGGATACCTGGAGCCCGACCACGACCTACGACCACAAAGACGTGGTGACTAGGGGCGGCGCGAGTTGGGCCTCGAAGACTTCGAACAACTTAGATAACGATCCGTCCACTGATGACGGGACAAATTGGCAGCAGATGGCGGCCGAGGGTGCGACCGGCGCGACGGGAGCAACTGGTTCGACCGGGCCGACCGGAGCGGCCGGCGCCACGGGTGCGCAGGGTCTCATCGGACTGACCGGCCTAACCGGAACAACGGGCGCCACCGGCGCAATCGGTGCGACCGGCGCAACGGGTGCGAACGGTACTAACGGCACCAACGGCTCGACGGGAGCTACTGGAGCGACCGGTGCGGTTGGCGCGACCGGTGCCACTGGTGTGACCGGTGCAACTGGTGTGACCGGTGCAACTGGCGTGACCGGTGCCACTGGAGCGACCGGTGCAACTGGTGTGACAGGTGCGACTGGGGCAACGGGGGCGACCGGAGCTGGCTTCGCGTTCAAGAACGCGTGGAGCTCGAGCACGACCTACGCACTCAACGACGTGGTGACCGAGGCCGGCGCGAGCTGGGTCTCGAAGATTGCGAGCAACTTCAATAACGACCCGGCCACCGACAGCGGGACCAACTGGCAGCAGATGTCGGCCAAGGGCAGTACCGGTGCAACGGGAGCTACGGGAGCAACCGGCGCAACGGGTGCAACCGGCGCCACGGGTAGCCAGGGTCTTATCGGATTGACCGGCCTGACTGGCCTAACCGGCGCCACTGGAACGACCGGTGCAACTGGAGCAACCGGCGCAACTGGAGCGACCGGTGCGACAGGTGCGACCGGATCGAGCGGACCGCCGGTTCAGATCATGAGTGGCGGCTCGGCAGGCGGGACTCTTTCCAGTGGTACCGCCAAGTTCGACTATATGGGGCCCGGCAACGGAATTATCAAAAACGCGGCAAGTGATACCCTCGGCACGGGAACGGTCGGAATTCCGATGATGGCCGGGACGGTCACCGACCTCCGAGTCAATCTCAGTGCCGCGAGCGGCAGTGCCAGCAAAACCTATGCGTTCATCCTTTGCGTGGGTACTTCCTGCACCTCTCAAATCACGTGCTCGATCACCAATGCCGCTACCTCATGCACCGATCTTAACGCCACCACCGGTCACTCGCAGAGCTATAGCGCCGGCAATGTGATCACGTTGAGGGCGGCAGCGTCCGGCATCACGAGCGCCGTATCGGTGTCGTGGTCGGTAAAATTCACGGGGTCATAAGAATGAGCGCCGCGCACGCCGACGCAAGCACCTCTTGGGGTCCGATGGCACAACCAGCAGCCGCGCCGCGCTTGGGAATTGACGGCAGTGTTCTGCTGTCGGTGATAGTGCCGGTTTACAACGAAGCCCAATCAATCGAGAAAGTGATCAGCGCAGTCGACGCCGTCCCGCTCGCGAAAGAGATCGTGGTAGTTGACGACGGCTCGACCGATGGCACTGGAGAAAAAGTTCGCCGATGCCGGCCGCTGGCCGACCTGCAAGTGCTACGGCATCCGGTCAATCGGGGCAAGGCGGCGGCGATTCGCAGCGCGCTGAAGCTGGTGCGAGGCGAGTTCGTGATCATCCAGGACGCCGACCTCGAGTATCATCCCTCCGATTATCCGGCCTTATTGAAGCCGTTGCTCGAGGGTCAGACCAACGCAGTGTACGGTGTGCGGAGCGACCATCCTAGCCGCGGCCTCAGGCTGTATCTGGGCGCGAAGTTTTTGACGCTGCTTACCAACCTGCTCTACCGATGCCACATCCATGATGAGGCGACCGGATACAAGGCCTTCCACCGCAACCTCCTCCAACGAATAATCCTCGAACGCGACGGATTCGACTTCTGTCCCGAGGTGACGGCGAAGATCTCCCGCCTGGGTGAGAAGATTCACGAGGTCCCGATCTCCTATCGCCCGCGGCTGGAAGATCAGGGAAAGAAGCTGCACTGGACCGATGGCATCAGCGCGATTTGGACGCTCATCCGCTATCGCTTTGTCCCGCGGAAAAGTTTCGAGCGGGTCGCGCGGGACTAAAGTCAGACCATCAGCGAGAGAGCGTAGTCACACGCTGTCGAAGACGGCGGCCCAATCCTCGAGCGCCGCTTCGTGACCTGGGACCAGTTGAATCACGAATTGATCGTAACCGCCGTCGCGCAGCGCACGAATGCGATCGCGCAACTCCGTCGCCGTCGCGGTGAAGGTGGTCGCTTTGATCAGCTCTGGCGAGAGGAATTTTTCTTCTTCGGGGCGCACGCCAATCAAATGCATCTTATGCATTTGCAGGTAACGCGCGTCGGCCGGCTGATAGGTCGCGTGCTGCTTGCGATACGCCTCGATGATCGCCGCAATTTCCGGCGGCACTCCGAAACCCAGCGTCGCTTCGACCAGTCCATGCAGATAAACGACCGACATCGGACCGGCTTGCGCCTTGGCGCGAGCACTGCCCGCTGATTCAGTTTCGCCGAGCACGCATCCGAGCGCGAAGCTGGTGCGATACAGGCTCTCCGGCGCGCGTCCGACCGTTTTGCACGCCTTGGCAAGTTCGCCCGCCTCAGAAATCGCGCGCGCCACGGTAGGCGTGAAGTTGATCCATCCGTCGGCAATTTCAGCGGTCAACTTGCGCGCTTTCGGAGCGAAGGCCGACAGATGCAGCGGGATTCGATCCTTGATGTTGATCATGCCCGCCTCGGGATTGAGGAATCGAATTTTGTGGCGCGCGCCTTCGCATTCCCATTCCACAGTTTCGCCGCCGAGCAAGCCTTTCACGACGCGCAGATATTCGCGCAGATCGCTAAGCCGCATCGGGCCAAGGCCCATCGTGTTGCGCGCCGTGAATCCGGTGCCGACGCCGAAGACAATTCGTCCCGGTGCGAGCTTGTTCAGCGACGCGAGACCGTTGGCGGCGGCCGGCGCGATCCGGTTGGTCGGCACCAGCACGCCCATCGCGAGTTTGATCTTTGACGTCCGGTCGGCTGCCAGAGCCATCGTGACGAATATGTCGGGCGCCAGCATTTGCGAATCGTAGAACCACGCATGCGAAAAGCCGAGTTCCTCGGCGCGTTTGACTGTTTTCCACGCATCGAGATTCGACGCCAGTGCAATTCCAAATTCCATCGCCATGCTCCTTTGCGGTGCGACTCGCGACGTGCGCGCGTCGGCCAACTTGCCTGACTCACTCCAGTAGCATCGCCACTCAACTAGCACCATTTTCGCGCGACGAAAATCCGCGTATGGTTTGAAGCCGCAACCACGAAATCGAAAAGGACCCATCATGTTGAAACTATACGAGCATCCGTTTTCGCCCTACGTGCAGAAGGTCAAGATCTCACTCTACGAAAAGAACGTGGCGTTCGAGGTCGAAGTGCCGGACGCGTTCAGCGGCGGTCCGACCGAGTTCGGCAAAATGAATCCGCGGCTCGAAGTGCCGGCGTTGGTTGACGATGGCTTCGCGATTTTCGATTCGACGATCATTCTCGATTACCTCGAGGAGAAGTGGCCGACCCCGCCGATGCTGCCGCCGACGCCGCGCGAGCGCGCGCGAGTCCGCATGATCGAGGACGTGTGCGACACCTATTACGAAGCGATCAATTGGGGACTGATGGAAGTTCGCGCGTGGAAACGGGTCACCGGCGACGCGGCGATGCAGCTCGAATCGCGCGCCACGGAACAGACTGCCGGCGTGTTCAAGTGGCTCGAGCGAGAGCTTGGTTCGTCGCAGTATTTCAACGGCGCCTCGTTCGGCTATGGAGATTTGAGCGTCTATCCGCACGTGCATGGCTCGGTGGTCTGGGGTGTCGGTCCCAAAGCAAACACGCCGCTGGCGACGTGGGTCAGCCGGGTGGAAGAGCGGTCGAGCGTGCGCAAGACGATCGAAGCGACCCAGCAGTTTGCCGGCTCGCTCGATGTGCTGCCGCAGATGCTCGAGTCAGGCGCGTTCGCGCGCCAGTATCGCGATCATCGCCTCGAATGGATGATGCGTAGCGGCGGCGTCGAGGTGGTTCTCGCAGGACTGAAGAAAAAGACCATCCGATTTTCGAGCGAAGTGTCGTAAAGAAGAAGAAAAGCGGCGCCAGCCGTGTCGAGCACGATTGGCGCCGCCCGCAAACTGAATCGCTATGCAACGAAGCGGAACGAGTCGTCCTTCTTAACGATCTTGCCCGCGGACGGCGTCGCGAAATGCGTGCCGAATACGAGCACCCCGTTGTCTGCGTACTTCTCACAAAACGCGCGCCGCGTCTTTTTCGCGAGTGCGCCGTCTGAATCAAACGTGTCGTCCCATTCCGGATAGCGGCATTGAATCGGATGATGCATCAGGTCGCCGGTGATCACCGCTTCGACGCCCTTCGATGAAATGCGCACGCTGTGATGCCCCGGGGTGTGGCCCGGACTCGGCTCGAGCCACACTTCGTCGGTGACGCGATAATTGGAATCGACCAGCTTCGCCATCCCATCTTCGATCACCGGCCGCACTGAATCCTCGACCGGATCGCGCATGTCCTTGACGTCCGACTTCGACCAGAAATCCCACTCGGTGCCGCCGATCAGGTACTGCGCGTTGGTAAAAGTCGGCACCCATTTCCCGTTCTTGCGCATCGTGTTCCAGCCAACGTGATCGACGTGCAGATGCGTACAGACCACGTGATCGATCTTGTCGCGCGCGAAACCGGCCTTCTCGAGGTCGCTCAGAAAGGGCGTCTGCAGATTGTTCCAGGCGGCATTGCTGCGCACCTTTTCATTGCCAATGCAGGTGTCGACAATGATGCGTTTGCCCTGCGATTCCAGCACCAGCGCATGGATGCTCATCCGCAGCTTGCCCTTCTCGTCCGAGAAAGTTGGATAGAGCCAGTCCGCCTCCTTCTTCACGTTTTCGTACGTCGCGTTGGGGAGCAGCCATGTACCCGGCCACGGCGCCTCGCTTTCTATGATACGGGTAATTTTCACGTCGCCGATTTTGAACTAATTCATGCGATCCTCCTGTCGCGGCAAACTTAGCGGAATCGATGCGCGCGCGACAAACCCTCCGACCGCATCGATGGAGATGCAATTTCGCGCAAATCAGATACAAGTCAGCTATATGTACGCGAAGACCACGCGGAGGATTCGGCCATGGGCAACAGCCACGAGCAGGATGTTCGCGAAATCACGCGGCTACACAACGTGTGGACCGAGGCGAATCGCAAGGGCAGCATCCCGATGATGCGGGAGGCGTTCGTCGGTGGCGACAAATTCTTCGGCTACAACCTGAACGGCTGGACCTACAGCGGAATCGAGGAGTGGGCGACGCTCTGGAAATTTCTGATCGGCTCAAAGGCGCGCGCTAAACTCGGCCAGGACGAAAACTTGAGCATCCAGATTCGCGGCGACACTGGGTGGCTCACCTGCACCGCAGATTTCGCAATCACGATGGAAGATGGAACGGCGATTCCCGGCAGCGGCAAGTTCCGCAGTACCGAGATCTACCTGCGCGAAGACGAAAACGGCAACTCGGCGTGGAAGATGTGGCACTGCCATTTTTCGTGGTGCGCGCCGCAGGACCAGCCGCGAATGGGCTTCGACCGCTGAGCGGAGACAATCGAGATGCCCAAAGTTCGCGAATTCGGCGTCGGTTTCGAAAGCCTCAGTGCTCGCGAGTTCGTGTCGCACGCGAAGCGCGCGGAGGAACTGGGCTTCGGCACTTTCTGGGTCCCGGAGGATCCTTTCTACCGCGGCGCATTCACGCTCGCGGCAGCGGTGGCGTGCTCGACCAACAAGATAAAAGTCGGGCTCGGCATCATTAATCCCTACACGCGCCATCCCTCGCTCACGGCGATGGAGTTCGCGGCGCTCGATGAACTGTCGGGCGGGCGCGCGATCATGGGAATCGGCACGGGATTGAAAGATTGGATTGGCGGGCGGCTGAAGATTCCGTACACGCGGCCGGCGGCTGCGATGCGCGAGATGATCGATATCACGCGTGCGTTGTTTCGCGGCGAAGAGGTCTCATACGCGGGACGGGTGTTTCAGACTGATCGAATCAAGTTGAGTTTCAAGCCGGCTCGCGCCGAGATTCCGATTCACCTGGGCGTGCTGGGTCCGAAGAACCTGGCAATGACCGGCGAGATCGCCGACGGACTATTGCTCAGCGTGATGTCGTCGCCGGCTTACGTCAAGTTCGCCACCGAGCATCTGCGCATCGGGCTCGAAAAATCGCAGCGCGACAAATCCGATTTTCCGGTGAGCGCGTACATTCTGTCGTCGATCTCGGAGAACGAACGCGCGGCTCGCGATGCGCTCCGGCCTTTCGTCGCGATCCTGATTTCGGTGATGGCGCCGCAGCCCACCACTCCGATCTTCGCGACCGCGGGGCTCGCGCCCGAAACGATCAAGGCCTTCGGCGAGAGCTTCGCGCGCGGCGTCGTCCCCAAAGACATGGTGACCGATTCGATGATCGATACGTTCACCATCGCCGGCAGTCCGGCGCGATGCCGCGAGAACCTGGCGCGCCTGATCGAAGCGGGAATGAACGCGCCGGTATTCTTCGAGGTGCCTGGGGTGCCGCCACAGAAGACATTCGACGACGCCTGCACGCATCTGATGCCGCACTTCAGTTGATCGATGGCGGGTGTTTGCTGGCGGCGATTAGCAGGTCGATAATCTCAGTTCAATAGCTAATCGCTATTAGCTTAAATCTCAGTCCAATAGCTAGTCGCTATTGCAGAGGCGCTCGATCACTTTGTGCACAATAGCCGTGCCGCGTTCGAACGGCTCGCGGCGAATATACTCATTCGGCTGATGCGCTTGATCGAGATCGCCCGGCCCGCAGATCAGCGACACGATACCCGAGCTGGTGAACCATCCGCCGTCGGTGCCGTACAGAGCGCCGCCCGAGGTCTTCGCGCCGGTTACGTCGAACAGCGCCCGCTCGAGCGCCGTGCCACGTGGGGAATTGAGCGGCGGCACCACCATCGGAAGTCCGATTTCGATCGTTGCGCGATGCTCCCGCGATGCGTAGTCATGCGTATCGATCGCTGCGACGCGCTGCTCTACTTCGCGATACAACTGCAGCGGGTCGGCATTGGGCAGTGTGCGGTAGCTGATGCGCAATACGCATTCCTCGGCGATCATGTTGAGCGCCAGTCCGCCACGCACTGTTCCGAAATTGATCACGTCGGTCGGCGCGTCGGCAAAGATCGTCTGGAAATCCGCATCCGGCGACATCCGGCGCTCTTCCTGCAACCGTCCAATTGCCTCGATCACGCGGCCCATCACTGCAATCGCATTGACGCCCTTGGCCGGTGCGCCACTGTGACCGCCAATGCCGCGAACCGTCACACCGAACGACACGATGCTTTTGTGCGCGTGATAGACCTCGTAGGTGGACGGCTCGCCAATCCACGCTAGCTTGGGAACCGGGCACTCGCCGAGAATCTGCTTGAGCGCGGGCGCGACTTCATGCGCGCCCAGGCATCCAACTTCTTCGCTCGCAGTTAAGACGAACACCAGCGGCCGCTTGAGCTTGGAGAGGTCTTGCGTACGCATCGCGTCGAGGCATTGCGCGATGAAGCCTTTCATGTCGCTGGTGCCGCGGCCGTAAATTCGATCGCCCGCGGCCTCGAATTTCAGTGGTTCGCGCTCCCATCCGGGCTGCCCCGCGTAAGGAACCGTATCGACGTGAGCGGAGATGATCAGTCCGTCGCTGCGAGGAGGTCCCGCCCATGCGACCAGGTTCGCTTGCGACACGCCGAGCAGTTCCATCGGCTGCAGTGCGGTCTTGAACCCGCGCGACGCGAATTCCTTCGCTAGGTAGTCCATCGCCGGAACAACGCTGTTCGCGCTGACCGTATCGAACTCGATCAGTCGGCGAGCGACTTCGTACAAATAGTCATTCATAAGTGCATACTAACTGAGTAATGGCGGAGCGCTGGCGGACCGCGATTTCAGTCGCTGCCGTCGTACAACACGCGCATCCAGATCGTCGTCAGCGCCTCGATCGCGGCGTGAACGTCGGGTTCGTCCGATTGCTCGAATTTCTCGGCGAGATAGCGATCGCCCATAATTACCAGCGCTCGCGCAGTTTCGTCAGGATCGAGTGGCCGGGTGCGGCCCTGGCGGATCTCGCCTCGGATACGCTCGGCCGACGCCTCGACTAGGCCGTCCCGCAACCCGCCGTACACCTCCGCGACTTGCCGGTCTTGCGTGGCTGCGGACGAAAGTGCGCGCATCAGATGTCCATGCTCCTGGTAGATGCTGATGAAGCCCGCGAGTCCGCTTCTGAGTTCGGCGCGAGGATCGCCTTGACCGTTCAGCCATTCTTCGGTGACCGGAAAAATCCGATTCCGAAGCTTTTCGACTAGCTTGATAACGAGATCGTGCCGGTCGTGAAAATATTCGTAGAACGACGGCCGCGAGAGTCCGGTCCGCGTCATCAAATCGTCAACGGTCATGGCGTGGAATGGATGCTCGCGCAGAAAAGCCTCGGCCGCCTCGAGGATCTCGGACAGTGCATCCTCGGGACGGCGGCGTCGTCGCCGGCGGCGGCTGCCACTCTCGATTGCGTGAAGGGCTCTCGGCTTGCGCGCGAGCCGCTGAACATTTCGCGATCTAATCGCTGGCGTCATAGCTAAAAGCCGGAAACTGGCTGACCGAATCGCGCCCTAGCGGTGCGATTCACGTAAAACCTGCCTTTTCTTTACACAATCAAGGTTACTTTAACAAACAGCTTTAGGAACCACTTTCAGGCGCTAAAAGATGTTAATTCGTGTAATGAACGCGCATCCAGTATAGGCAATCGCCTGTTACAGCAGTTAGAATGATGCGGCGGGGGCGGTGTGGATCAGACTAGCAATATGAGTAATCAGACTGAGACTGCCGTAGCTGCTATCGCCGCCGCGCCGACCGAGGCGCCGCTACCTTCTGGCGCTAATCAGCAGACCGGCTCGACTGCTCCAGAGTCGCCAACCGGCAACGGTGCGCTCGCGATCGAGAAAGCCGCGCCGCCGCGAATCGACAAGGATCTCGCCTCGCCCGATCTTTTTCTGAATCGCGAACTGACTTGGCTTGCCTTCAACCGCCGCGTTTTGCACGAAGCTGAAGACGAGCGGAACCCGCTCCTGGAACGCCTCAAGTTCCTCGCGATCACGGCGTCGAATCTCGACGAGTTTTTCATGAAACGCATCGGCGGCCTGAAGCAGCAGGTGGTGGCCGGGATGCAGGAATTGACCGTCGATGGACGCACGCCGCAGCAGCAAATCGTCGAGTGCTACGCGGTGGTGCGCGAGATGGAGCAGCGGCAGCGTGAACTGGCGCCGCAAATTCTCGGACAGCTCGAGAGTCACGGGATCCGGCTGCGCCTCTACGACAGTCTCTCCGCCGAGGAGCGCAAGACTGTCCGCGAGTACTACTACAAGAATATTTTCCCGCTGGTGACGCCGCAGGCGATGGATCCAGCGCATCCGTTTCCGTTCGTTTCGAATCTGTCGCTGAACCTGCTGGTCACCGCGCGTTATCAGAATGATTCGGATCCGTTGCTGGCGCGGGTCAAGGTGCCGCTTGGTTTTGGCATTCCACGCTTCATCCGAATCGGCAATCAGGCCGACTTCGTCAAGCTCGAGGACGTGATCGCGAACAATCTCGATCTGCTGTTTCCCTCGATGCTGATCGATTCGTCCGAATTGTTCCGCGTCACGCGCAACGCCAATACTGAACGCGACGAAGACGAGGCGGACGATCTGCTCGCGCTGATCGAATCAGAACTTCGCGATCGCCGTTTCGCGCCGATCGTGCGGCTCGAAGTGATGACCGGCATGAACGCCACGCATCGCGGGATGCTGGCGGCCGAGTTGGGACTGGACGAGCGCTCGGACGTGTTCGAAGTCGCGGGGATGCTCTCGCTGCGTGACCTGATGGAGCTGGCATCGATCGACGCGCCCGCGCTGCATGATCCGCCGCATCATCCCGTGGACCATCCGCGGCTCACGCCCGGCCGCAGCATCTTCCATGTCATTCGCGACATCGGATCCGTTCTGCTGTTGCATCCGTACGAGTTTTTCTCGACCTCGGTTGAGCGCTTCCTGCGCGAGGCCGCCGAAGATCCGAAGGTACGCGCGATCAAGATGACGCTGTACCGGACTTCGAGCGACTCGAAAATTATCAGCTATTTGTGCGATGCGGCGCGCAACGGCAAGCAGGTCGCGGTGGTCGTCGAGTTGAAGGCGCGCTTCGACGAAGCGGCTAACATCTACTTCGCCGAGCGCCTTGAGTCTTTCGGCATCCATGTGACCTACGGCGTGATGGGGCTGAAGACCCATTCCAAGGTGATCCTGGTGATACGCCAGGATTACACGGGGCTCCGCCGCTATGCGCATATCGGCACCGGCAATTATCATCCCGGCACGGCCCGGCTTTACGCTGACTACGGATTGCTGACCTGCGACGACACCATTGGCGAGGACCTCACTGAGTTATTCAACTACCTGACGACTGGCTATATGCCCGATCGTCCTTATCGAAAGATCCTGCCCGCACCGGTGCTTCTGAAGCGTGCGCTGCTGATGCGCATCGATCGCGAAATCAAGCTTCATTCGCCGGCCTCTCCCGGCGTGATTCAGTTCAAGATGAATGCGCTGGAAGACGTGGACGTCACGCGCGCGCTTTATCGCGCCTCGCAGGCGGGCGTGAAAGTCGAACTGATCGTTCGCGACACCTGCCGCCTCCGTCCGGGGATTGCGGGACTTTCGGAAAGCACGCGCGTCATCAGTATCGTCGGCCGCTTTCTAGAGCACGGACGAATCTACTATTTCCGAAACGGCGGCAACGAGGAATATTTCATCGGCTCAGCCGATTGCATGAAGCGCAATCTCGAAAGCCGGGTCGAGGTCGTTGCGCCAGTCGAGGATCCGCAACTGCGCAAGGAATTGCGGGCGATCATGGACATCCAACTGCGGCCGAATCGATGCCAGTGGGAAATGCAACCGGATGGGACGTACATAAAAACGCCCGCCTCGGACGCTGCGCCCGGCTGTCAGCAGGCGCTGATCGAATTCGCCGAGACGCGGCAGATCGAGGAGACCAAAGTAAAGAAACGCCGCTCCAAAGGTTTCGCGCGGCGCGCGATCAGGCCAAACGGCAACGATTGACGCGTCGCCTTCCCTGTCGAAAATTTTGATGGCCGTGACCCCGATATGAGGATCGCGGCCATCTGTTTTTCAATTAGCGACGAAACCTCCGCCGCTCATGAGTCGAGCGTAACAGCGATCGCTATTCGCCGGGGCGCGGCGGAATCGCCACGAAGTTGCCCGGATTCTGGATCATCGCTTCGCGAATGTCGGGATGCGTCGAGAAGAACGCCTGGAGTTCCGGATGATTCTTCGCGTACCCGTCGTCGCTGATCAGTGCCGGCTTGTAGGTAAGCTGCTTCGCGATATCGGGATGACCGTTCGCGAACTCGCTCCACGGCCGCAGCTTATTCATATCGACGCCCTTGGTGCCGGCCGCCTTGAATTCGGTGGTGGTGTTGCCATTGGTGACCGTCGCGAGAGTCTGATCCTCTGCCATCGCCGGCGCGGCGAAAAGGACGGTCATCGACAGTACTGCTAACGAAATCGATAGGCGATTCATAATCGCACCTCCGTGACGAGTCTCACGATTTTTTTCGTTTTGGATCTCTCGCTAGTATTTTCGGGCTCCAAAGATCTTCAAGCAAGCGAGACTGGTCAAGTAAGGTAAACAAGCGATGCCTTTATCGCGCGTAAGGATCGAATCCTGTTCCGCGGAGGACAATCGCGGACTAATTTGCGCATTGCCGCGCAATTCATCGCCACGGTGCGGTACTGTCGTGATCTTCGCGCGCTGCCATCGCCACACGATGCGGGCGACTCAACGAACGGTCTTCACAACGCTGACGGGCTTTGCGGCGCCTTTGGAGTAGTTGAGCTTGGATGGCGCCGCCGCCCCGCCCGACATGATGAAAGTCATCGCTTCGTTGATCGTCCAGTCCAGCATCACGAGCCGGCTGGTAGGAACCAATTCCATGTATCCCGAAGTAGGATTCGGCGTGGTTGGGACATAGACCGCGGCGATTTCCTCGCCCGTATCGGCGTCGTTGAAGATTCGCGTCACTAGCCCGATCGTTTTCATTTCAGGCGACGGAAATTCGATGAGCACGACGCGCTGCTGGCCGCCCGGCTTGTCCTGGAAGCTGGTCACGAGTTGACGAGCGGCGCCGTAGATCGATTGCACGATTGGAATCCGCGCCATCAGATAGTCGAAGGTCGCGAGCAAGCGGCGGCCGGCGACCGCGGTCGCGATTTCGCCAAGCAGGTACAACGCTGCGAGCACGGTTGCGATTGCGACGGTCGATTGAAACCAAGGCGCCGAGAACGCGGCCGCGAGTCCTGGCGCAACGCCGCGAAGCCATGAGAAGAACACATTGACGATCGGGCTCCCGAGCGAAAGCAGGATCCCGACCAGCACGCTGATCACCCACGCGGTCAGCCAGATTGGAATGAAGGTCAGAATTCCTGCGACGATATTGCGCCTGATTTTGCCGAGCATGCTTGCTTCTATGATCCAGCGGGAGCGCGGCGCAGCGCACTCGCGGCAAAGACTGTAATCGCGATCGCGACGATCGCAATCACCGCCAGCAGCCATAGATACGCTTCGACTTCGGTGCCTATCACGGCCGCAAAGGCAATCACCGCGCTGACCCAATAGAAACTGCGATCGAGGTGGACGCCGGCAAGAAAGCTGGTGACCGCCAGAATCAGCAGCGTCACCAGCGCAACCGCATCCGCGTCCATTTGTCCACGCGCGAGTTGGAGAAAGATGATTCGCACCGCGATGATCGGCCCGAGCCAGTGGAGTGCTTGCACGGCGAGCATTTTCCAGACCGGCGCGATGCCGCGGCCGCGTCCCATCAACTCGTGCCAGATGCTGACCAGGCCGAAAATCGGAAACATCGCGCTCCAATAGAAGCGCGCCTTTTCGTGCGAGATGTTGGTGAGAAAAAGACCGATCATCACCAGGATCCAGAGCAGGCCAACGACCAGGATGCGGCGCAACACGATCGCTTCGAAGCGGCTGGTCCAGCTCGCAATCGGAAGCGTCGGAGCAGGCTCCGGAACCTTGGTCGGGCCCGCTTCAGTGTTTATTTCGGAATCGCCCACGCTCGCTCCCGAATTTATTCGATGCTCGATTCCCGAAGACGGCAGACATCACGCGAGATGGCGGCCACCGTCAACGCGGATGCATTCGCCGGTGACGAATTCAGTTTCGATGAGGAAGAGGACGGCCTTGGCTATCTCATCACCGCCACCCCATCGCGCGAGCGGAGTCGCCTTGATGACGCGATCATTCTGTTCACTGGTCAAGTCGGGCGGCGCCAGGATCGGCCCGGGCGCGATCGCATTGACGAGAATATCCGGCGCCAGGTCGAGCGCGAGACTCTCCGTGAGCGCGCTCACCGCCGCCTTCGACATATAGTACGGTGCGTAGTCGCGGTAATTCGGACGGCCACTCGCCACCAGCCAGTCGCTAATATTTATGATGCGGCCGCTGCCACCGGACTTCATCACCGGGGCGGCGTGAATCGAGAACATGAACGCGCTCTTCGCGTTGGAATCCATCGCGAGCGACCAATCCTTCGTGCCTGGATTCGGCGTCTTCACGTAGATGGAGGCCATGTTGATCAGGATGTCGAGACGCCCCAGTTTCTGCGCCGTCTCGGTCACCGCGGCGGCCACCTGCGCCTCGTCGGTCGCGTCCGCTCGTAGCACAATGGCGTCCACGCCGACGCCTCGCGCTGCCGACGCGGTTTGCTCCGCCGCGTCGCGAGAACCTCGATAGATCAACGAGAGAGCGCAGCCGCGCGTGGCGAGCGCCTGCGCGACGACTTGGCCGATGCGCGCGCCGCCGGTAATCAGTGCAACTTTGCCCTTGGGATCCATATGCGTGACTACTGCGGTTTATTTTTTTCTGCTGTCTAAGGCAACCGCTTTGAAATTTTGCTCCGCGAAGTTTGTGCGCGCACGCCTTGAATTTCGTATCCGATGAGGACGATAAGTGAAGCGCGAAAGCTGACGATCTTTTCGCATCTTCGCCAAGGAAACAAAATCCGATGCAACAATTGCTGCCAATCGCCGAGAAAGTGGGCGCGCTGCTGAAGAGCCGACGAGAAACGATCAGCACCGCCGAGTCGACAACCGGCGGCCTCATTTCAGCGGCGCTGCTCAGCGTGCCGGGCGCGTCAGCCTACTTCGTCGCGGGCTCAGTCGTTTACACGCTGAAGGCGCGCCGCGCGATTCTCGAGGTGCCCGACGCCGCTTTTGCGCACATCAAGTCGGTCACCGAAGAAGGCGCTCTGATCCTGGCCCGCGCCGCGCTGCAGAAATTCGGCACCACGTGGAGTATTTCTGAGATTGGCGCGAGCGGACCCACCGGCAATCGTTACGGCGACGCCGCGGGACATAGTTGCATCGCGATCGCCGGCCCCGCCGAACGCTCGATCACCGTCGAGACTGGGATCGCCGACAGGATCGCAAACATGCGAACGTTCTCCGCCGCCGCATTGAACCTGTTGCTGCAGAGCCTGACCTCGTAATCGCGGATTCTATTTCGCTATTCGACGACTTACCGGGCCGCGCTTAGGCACCGACCTTCTGCGACAGCTTGATGCCGAACTGCTCGGCGGCGTTACCACCTAGCATCCTTGCGATCGTCGATTGCGCAACGTTGGCCCGCATTAGTTTTTCGATCGCGTCCCACGCGCTGGTCGTGTCGTGATGCGGATAGCGCGAGCCCCAAATGATTTTCTCTTCAAATTGTTCGGGCTGCTTTTGGATCAGGCGCTCCTCGGCGTCGAATCCGAGCATGATCTTCCCCTCTTCCCACATCTCCTCGGTGTCAGTTCGCACCGGATAGTGATGTAGCAACGGGATCGTCCGCGTCGAGGCCTCCATCTTCTCCAACACTTCCTCCATCCATGAAGCTTTACCGTGCGAGACAACCATCTTCATGTTGGGGTAGCGCTCCATGACGGTGAATCCAATCAGCGTCGAGGCGACGAACATGTGGTTATCGAGCCAGTGCGAAATTATTGGCGCGATCGGATGACCCATCGGCGGCGATGCAGTGAACCCGAACGTGATATCGGAGCCGCCACCGGCCGCGGGACCACCTCCGCCAGCGACCGTAAACGCGCGCAGGTTGACCCTTGTGCTCACTTTTTCGAAGAACGGACCGTGCGAGGTCCATTCCGGATTCCACAGGCCTGCTGCCGGATGAACGGCGACCGTGATGCCGAGATTTTCAAGCTCCGCCCAGAGCGGGTTGTAAATCGGATGCGTGAAGTAATGGCCCTCGAGGAACATCGGCCTGATGAACGCGCCACGGAAGCACGGAATCTTTGCGGTACGACGTAGCTCCTCGATCGCGTAGTCGATGTTCTGCAGCGGAACCATCGAGGCGGCGAAGAGCCGATCCGGCGCCCGTTTGCAGAAGTCAGCGATCCAGTCGTTGTATGCGCGCGCCAGCGCGTACGCGATGTCCGGGTCCTCGACCAGATGGAATCCCTCGGCAAACCAGGTCGGATACAGCAGCGCCTGATCGACGCCCATCGCGTCCATGTCCTTGATTCGCGCTTCGGGATTCGATGCCCCCGCGCTCGCCGCATGATGTGTATCCGGATCGAGTTCGCCGACCTGCTCCCAAGTCATTCCCGGACGCCAAATTGCGTGACGCGGGATGTTCGAGTTCATGGTATCGCGAAAAACTTTGCCATTTACCTTCAGATACGATCCGTGCCTGCCTTCCTCACGCCAGAGCGCGGTCTTTCCGAGCGTTCGGTACTCGGGATCGAGATATTTGGTCCATAACTCGGTCGGCTCGACGACATGCGAGTCGCCGTCGAAAACTGCAAATTGCTTTTGCGCCATGCCTGACCTCTTTCGCGTGCTACGCCGCCTGGCTCACCACTGTCGGAGAACCGCCGCCTCGGGCTTGAGCGATTGCTTGACTTCCTCTTCGGTGGGCCACCAGTCGGGCCGCTCGATTTCAGTCACGCGATCGGCAATGAACTTCTTAGGCTCGTCGATCTTGTAAAGCTTGCGCGCGTTGCCGCCGAGGAACTTTGCCTGGTACGGTTCGGGCAGCTCGCACTTGCGCATCGTATCGATCGCGCGCCACGCATCGTCACCGTCGTGATGATATACGTCCGACGACCACGCCAGGATGTTCTCGTAGAATTCCGGGTACCGCGACGGTGGAGCTTCGTCGCCCTCGAAGCCTGTCACGCAGCGTTCGAAGAAAGTTTCGCTGGGTAGTTGCTTCAGCGGCCGCAGCTTGCGCTCGTTGCGGTATAGCTTGTAGGCCTTGTCGCATTCATCGAGCACGAAGCTGAGCCAGGTTGACGACGCCTCAAATACTGCGGCGCGCAGTTTGGGGAAGCTTTCGAAGAATCCCGACATCAGCGCCATCGTTACCCATAGCGATGCTTCCGCCTGGAAGTCCTGCACGTTGATCAGGAAGGAATGCGGCAGGCCCGACGAAGTAGCGGTAAGTGAGATCAGCTCTGCGCCGGAATGCTGCTCGGTGTAGCCGGGCGGCTTGAGCGATCCGAACGCCGGGAACGGATGCATCCCGTAAACGACGCCCGTTTCCTCCATCGCTCTCCAGACGCGCTCGTACTTGGGCTGGATCGGAAAATTGCCCATTGCGTCGATCGGTCTGACCAAGCCAACGCGGCATCCCTTCGCCGCAATGCGATAGACTTCCTGCTCGGCGAACTTGGGATCCTGCATCGGCAGCATCGCAGCAAAATAGAGCCGCTCGGGATTCTCCTGGCAGTACTCGTGAGCCCACTCATTGTAGGCCTTGCACATCGCCTTGGCGCCCACCGCATTCAGCAGCCAGGGATAGGTGTCGATATCGGTCGGAATCAGCATCACCTGATCGATACCCTGGACGTCCATGTCGCGGAGCCGCGGCTTGGGCTGGTACGAACCCTTGTGATCGATATAGTCCGCCTGTTCCGCAGTTAGGGCGGTCTTGGCTTTCAGATTGCGCACATTGAGCGCGCGCTGGATGTCATGCTTAAGGCCGGGGCCCGCCAGCGATAGCACGTTGACCATGCCCGGCGAACCGTGGATGCGCTGCGAGCCGATTCCCGCGCCGGCCTTGCCATTGACGATCAACTGCTCGGTCTCCGCATCGTACCAGATGGTATTCTTGAGAGCGTCGTACTCGTCCTTGGTCAACCAGTCTTTAGCGCGTTCCCACAACCATGGCGGCTCAGTGACGTGAGCGTCGCAATCAAAAGTGGGGAAATTTTTCGTCATCGGTGCGAATTTCTGAATCGGCATTGCGTTCCTCCGTCACCTAACGGTGCACAGAACTATTTAATACCTTACTAGCTCTCCAGCCACGACTCGGGACTGCTGACTACCTTGTGCTTCGCGAAGATCGCGTCAATCTCTTTCATGTCGGCATCCGAAATTGACCATCCCAAAGCGCCGACATTGTCGTCAACCTCGCGCGGATTGCGGCATCCGACCAGCGCCGTGCTGATTACCGGATTCGACAATGTCCATCGCAGCGCAAGCTGCGGCAGGGTCTTGCCATGGCGTTTTGCAACCACCTTCAACTCATCGACCGCGCGCAGGTTGTTAAGGAAATGATCGGGGCCGAACAGATGCTGAAACAGGTTGAGATTCCCCAGTTGACCTCGTTTGGACCGCCAGTCGTCTTTTTCGAAAGTCTTCTCCTCGCTCAGCGTGCCGGTCAGCATTCCGTACGCGAGCGAGCCGTACGCCATCACACCGATATTGTGCTCGCGGCAATACGGGAAAATTTCCTTCTGCATCCGCCGATCGAACATGTTCCAGCAGTATTGCACGACGTCGATTCGCCGCGTGCGCATCGCCTCCTGGATCTGACTGAGGCGGAAGTTAGATACTCCGACCGCCCGCACCTTGCCCTGCTTCACCAGATCGTCAAGCGCAGCCATCGTCTCTTCGAGCGGCGTGTTCACGTCCGGCCAGTGTACGAGATAGACGTCGACGTAGTCAGTATTGAGATTGGTGAGGCTCTTCTCGATGCACGACATCATCCGCTTGCGGCTGCCATCTCGATAATTGGTCGCATCCGGGTAGCCGACCCCGAATTTGGTGGTGATAACCGCTTCCTTGCGGCGCGAGCCCAGCGCCTTCGCGAGTGACTTCTCTGACGCACCGAAGCCATAAGCCTCAGCCGTGTCGTAGCAGTTTAGGCCCAGGTCGAGCGCGCGGTTCACCGCCTTGATGAACTCGGTCTCTTCGATACTCCCATAGCCGCCGCCAATCTCCCAGCATCCGAATCCCAACTCCGAAATCTTGATGCCGGTCTTGCCGAATTGCCGATACTCCATGCCTCTGTACCTCCAAGCGTCACTCGGAGCGTTACCGCTTGATGATCGAATCGTCAAGGACGCGGCTGCGGGTCGTCGAACCACGCTGTACCCCCCGCGACACCATCGTTACCGTCCATCGTGCGCGCGCGGAGCGAAGACCGAAACTTGTAAATCGCATTGGATTGCACTAACGGTGAAAGTACTGACTGCTCGTAACTGACTGAGGTTCGGCGCGCGATCGTGCTTGCGGCGGCATTCGCAACTCCAAACGCCAATCGGAAAACGCCTATCGGAAGACGCCAACCGGAGGAAATCGCATGAAGGTCGGAGCATCGTTCTTTTTTCAAAACTACTTCCGTGCGCAAAAGCCCGACTGGGAGATCTATCGCGAAGACCTGGCACTCGCCGAGATGGTCGAGCCGCTCGGTTTCGATTCGATTTGGGGCGTCGAGCATCATTTCTCGCCGTACACGATGATCCCGGACGTTTTGCAGTTCCTGACTTTTATGGCCGGCCGCACGAGTCGCGTCGGCTTTGGTTCGATGGTCGTGGTGCTGCCGTGGCACGATCCGGTGCGCGTCGCCGAACAGATCGCGATGCTCGAACTCTATTGCGGCGACCGCGAGCTCACGCTTGGCTTCGGCCGCGGATCGGGCCGCATCGAGTACGATGGCTTCCGTGTGCCGATGAGCGAATCGCGCGAGCGCTTCGTTGAAGGAGCGGAAATAGTTCGGCTGGCGCTCACGCAGGAGCGTTTTTCCTACCAGGGCAAGTACAATCAGATTCCCGAGATGAGCATCCGTCCGCAGCCCCGCCGCAAAAATCTCACCGATC
Source organism: Deltaproteobacteria bacterium (assembly GCA_003135855.1). Classification (GTDB taxonomy): domain Bacteria; phylum Desulfobacterota; class Binatia; order Binatales; family Binataceae; genus Binatus. The sequence goes on along the minus strand of PNBD01000021.1, from coordinate 17,306 downwards.
GTTTCTACGGCGCGATCATCTCACCGGAAACCGGCGACATCATGGCGAAGCAGGGCATGGGGATGCTGGTGATCCCGCAAAAATCGTGGGCCGAGCACAAGAAGGACTACGACCATTTCAAGGAGTCGTGCGCGAAGTTTGGCCATACTGCAAAACGGCCGATGGTCTCGTGCTTCATCTATTGCGGGGAGACCGAGAAAGAGGCCCTCGCAGGCGCCGAGAAGTGGATGGGCAACTATGCCGATACGGCCATCAGCCATTACGAATACGACGAGCCGGAACATTTCCGCAACGCGAAGGGCTACGAGTTCCACGCGAAAATGGCGGATGCGACCAAGAACAGCGCAAGCTCATTCCGTGAGATGTTCACCAAGACCCAGGTCTATGGCACACCCGCGCAGTGCGTCGAGACGCTCCGCACAATCGCCAGCACGATGGACGCGGCGGAATTCATCGGCACTTTCAAGTTCGGCGGGATGCCGCTCGAGGTGGCGCAGCGCAGCATGAAACTGTTCGCGAACGAAGTGTTGCCGCAAGTCCAGCGGAGCTCTGCCCGGGGCGAGCAAAGCGCGGCTGCCGGAGGACGTTAAGTCCGACGCCGCCGTGATCATCGGGCCGTTTCGATGTCGATCGCGTCGCTGTGTTCGCTAAGCACTGCGGCGCCACTGGTCCGCAAGAATGCGGGCCATTCCAGAATCATCGACGATCTCCGCCAGACTGCGGTTGTCATCGTAATCGCATTTGTCGTCGCATCGATCATCGGCGTCGTGACCGCGTTGCCGACCGTCGCCGCTGCGGATAGCGGATGCCCGACTGATTCCGACCCAATCAACACCGACCGCCCAAACACCACCAATTCGGCCCTCACGGTTCCGTATGGAAGCTTGCAGGTGGAAAATGGCGTTACCTGGACCGCTCGCGATCACTCCAACGTGATCGATGGGTCGGAAACGATTGTGCGGCTTGGCGTCGCGCGATGCACCGAGTTTGTGCTCAACGTGCCCACCTATTTCTATTCGACTGACAGCCGCCTATCGTCCGGATTCTCCGATGTCGGAGTGGAGGTCAAGCGCGAGTTTCCCCTGCCGCATGACTTCACTCTGGCCGCGACCGCCGGCTTGTTTTTTCCAACCGGCGCAAAAAAAGTCTCGGGTCCCGGCTACGATCCGTTCCTCCAATTTCCATGGTCGAAAGGAATTGCCGATGGATGGTCAGTCAGCGGGATGTTCACGGTCATCTGGTTTCCGAGTTTGTCCCAGCGAAATCCTACCTTTGAACCGACCATCGCGATCGGAAGGGAACTCGGCCCGCGCGCCGATGCGCTCATCGAGTATGTCGGCGACTATGATCATCAGCGGCCCTCTCAGATCCTCGACACCGGCGCGGTATATCGCGTGACCGATCATCAACAGATCGATTTCCAGGCGGGCTTCGGGCTCAACAGCAGCTCCCTCGATCATTTTTTCGGCCTCGGATACTCATTTCGTTTCGATCGTTTATTTTAGCTGAGGCCGCTTGTTTTGAATGAGTGGTTGCGCAGCCGAATGATTTTGCACGCGCTTGGCAACTGAATCTAATTCTAATTAGAATTCGATTTCACCATCTGGTAATCCGCTGACACTTGTTCAAGATCCCCAAGTTTAAACTGTCCAGCGTTGGCGAAATTGGAATGCGGCGTGAACTGAAGCAAAAGACCATTCGACCGATACCGATGAAGGCGGCGCGCAGATTGTCACAGAAACAACCGCGCCAACGCCCATCGCGCGGCGAACTCAAGCGCAAAAAGATCCTCGATGCGGCGGCGAAAGTGCTGGCCCGCCGCGGCTACGCTGGCACGATGCTCGCCGAAGTCGCCGAAGAAGCCGCAACTCAGTCCGGCAGCCTCTACTATCACTTCGATTCGCGCGAGGAATTGATCGAGGAAGTGCTCCAACAGGGTGTCACGTTGTCGTTCGCGCGCGCGAGCGGTGGTCGACGCACTCCCGGCTGACAGCTCGCCCCTTCAGCGACTGGAAGCGGCACTCCGAGCCCATTTGAAGTTCCAACTGGTCGAGAATGACTATGCGCGCGCCGTAGTACGTTCGATCGGGCAGTATCCCGAAGAGATGTGGCAGAGAGTCAATGAGAAATTTCGAGCTTATGGAAAATTCTTTGACAATTTGATCGCCGCCGCGATGAAAGCCGGACAACTCGACCCTGAAGTGGATCGTAGTGCGTTGCGAATGCTCATCATCGGCGCCGCCAACTGGGCGCCGGAATGGTACCGAGCGGATGGCTCATCCACTGTCGAGGAAATCGGCGATCTTCTCGTTCGCCTGTTGCAGAAAGGCGTGCGACTATCAGCGAAACAGAGTGGCATCAGATGAACGTATTTCTTCGAGGCTGCGTGAGGTGACCATGGAACAGACTCAGGTCAGCGTTGACGAAAAGAATCGGTGGCGGCTCGAGACGCCGGGACACGATGGCTGGAAGCGCACCGCGCGGCCCGACGATCCGAACCGCTATCTGATGATTTCCGCGGATTGCCATGGCAACGAGCCGGGCAAGCTGTGGTACGAGTGCATCGATCGAAAGTTTCGCGACCGATTGCCGCACGTCGAGGTCGATGCCAACGGCGAACGGTGGTTCGTCGCCGAGGGCGTGGGCAAGTCGCGAGTCCGCGCGCGCATGATCGCCGGCGTGCCGCGCGAAGGCAGCGAAGATCGCTTGCGCGGCAATGTCGGTGCCGATCCCGAAGGGCGAATCCGCGACCACCTGCGCGATGGAATCGACGCCGAGATCGTCTTTCCCAACAAGGGTCTCATGATGTTCGCAACTCGCGACGCCGAATTCGGCATGGTGCAATGCCGGGTGTGGAACGATTACGCGTGGGAGTTGTTCGCCCAGCACAACGATTTCATGTCGCCGGCCGCCGCGATCATGACCAGCGACATCCCGCTCGCGATCGCCGAAATCAAGCGGGTCGCAAAGATGGGATTTCGATTCCTCACGCTGCCATGCAAGCCGATCTTCGGCGGTCATGACTCGCGCGATCCGAATTACAATCTGCTCAATTACGATCCGATGTGGGCCGCGATCGTGGATTGCGATCTGCCGATCACTTTCCACGTCTCGACCGGACGCGATCCGCGCGCGGCGCGCAAGGAAGGCGGCGCCGTAATCAACTACGTCTCGCATTCGCTCTCTCCGACGATCGAGCCGGTCGCGAGTCTCTGTGGATCGGGAGTGCTCGAGCGATTTCCCAAGCTCAACTTCGCCGCGGTCGAAAGCGGCATTGGCTGGGTGCCGTGGGCGCTCGATGCGATGGACGAGGCGTATCGCAAGCATCATCTGTGGGCGTATCCGAAGCTCAAAAAACTGCCGAGCGAGTATTTTCGCAGCCATGGCGCCGCGACCTTTCAGGAGGATCGCGCGGGGCTCGCGCTCGCCGAGCAGTTCAACCTGGTCGATAACTTCATGTGGGCCAACGACTACCCGCATGCCGAAGGCACCTGGCCGCATTCGGCCGAGGCGATCGAGCGCGAGATGGGATCGCTCAGCGACGGGACGCGCGCGAAGATCCTCGGGCTCAACGCGGCGAAGATGTTCAAGTTCGACGTCGATCTGTTGTTGCGGCGTCGCTCGCTCGCCAGCTAACGGAAATCGTCGCGATTGGAGTAACCTGCGATTTGCATATCTCGCCGAACGACGGCGCGCACGTCCGATAGGAGCAGCCATGATCGAAATAGGCGTTTTTCACAACGGCGCATCGGATCTACCGGTCGTAAGGACCTCCTCAGGTGTCGCGATCAATGACGGCAACCTCGCCGTAGTTCACGAGTCGAGCCAGCGCACGCTGGTCAGCCAGATTCGGCAGGGAATTCTCGCCGACAAGCTCGGCTTCAATTATTTTTTCATGACCGAACATCACTTCCAGCCCGAAGGCGCGGAGTTCAGCCCGAATCCCCTGCTGGCGGAGACTGCGATCGCCGCGCGCACGCGACAGATCCGGCTTGGCCAGGCCGCCAACATCGTTACGTGGTGGCATCCGATCCGAATCGCCGAGCAGGCAGCGATGCTCGACATCATCAGCGGCGGGCGCCTCGAATTTGGCATCGGGCGCGGCTATCAACCGCGCGAGGCCGAGGTTTTCGGCTGGCCGTTCGCAACCATCCAGGACCAGGAGCGCAACCGCGCCTACTACCAGGAGGCGTACGAGATCATCCTCAAGGCATGGACGCAGCCGTCGTTTTCGCATCAGGGACAGTTCTTCACGATCCCGCCGGTGTTCACGCGATGGAACCATAAGCAGACGATCGCGTATTTCGAGTCCGGCAAAGCGGGGCGCAAACTCGAAGAGGTGCTGAACATCGGGCCGGTCGATCCTTACGGCGGCGCGAACCCGGTGACGCAAAGCGCGACTACGCTCAAGGAGCTGCAGGTTTTTCCGCAGCCGCTGCAACGTCCCTATCCGCAAATGTGGGAGCCGCTGACGACCGAGCGATCGATCAAGTGGGCGGCCGAGCGCGGGCTGAACGGATACTTCATCGTCGAGCCCAACTCGCGTCTGAAGAAGAACGTCGAACTCTTCTACACCGAATCCGAGAAGGCGGGATGGCCCGATCGGCTCGGCCGCGGTGCGCTGAAATACGGCTGGGATTCTGAAAAACGGCGCGGCGTCCTTACCGGGCGATACATTCATCTCGTGCTGCCCGGACAAAATCGCGAGCGCGAACTGAAGCGCTTCAGCGATGCGCTCGAGGTGCAGTGGGATTACTACGGACCCTTCGGCTTCGCCTCCGTGCTTGCGGATGCGGACGAGGAAAAACTCGATCCCGCCAAGAAAGTCGATCCCGCGCTATTGCTCAAAAAGGAAGTCGCTCTGTTCGGCACGCCCGCGGAAGTGACCGCCCGGATCATGCGCATCAAGGAAAGTTGCGGCTACGAGGATTTCGCGTTCAACGCATGGTTTGAGAAGGGCGGTTTCAGCACCACCGAAATCGAGGATCAGATGCAGTACTTTGCCGAAGAGGTAAAGCCGCTGCTGGCGCGTGCGTGTGGCGGACAAGTCAAGAATCCCGCGCTGGGCCTCGACTTCGAGGCGAAAGCCTGATCGCGCCGACCGCGCCGGGGAGTACGCGCTGAAACCCCGCGAGGGGTTCAGCACGCGCGCACTTCAACGTGTCCGTTCGGGTTACCTCAGATCGCGCCCAGTGTAGCCGAGTATCGAGCGCGCGATTATCAGACGTTGGATTTCGCCCGCGCCCTCGTAGATATCGAAGATGCGGCCGTCTCTGAAGCATCGATCCAGCGGATGATCTTCCGAGAGCGCCTCGGGACCGAGCAACTCGACGCATCCCTGCGTGATCTTCCTCGCCGCTTTGCCGCCGGCCGCTTTCGCGATCGACGCTTCCACCTTCGGCGGAACATCCTGCTGCTCGAGCCACTTCGAACGCAGCACCGTCAGCAACGCCGCTTCGTAGATCGCCTCCAGCCGAATGAAACGATCGACCACGGCCGACCGGCTGCGCAATCCGCCGCGATAGCTGATTTCGATTCCCCGCTCCGCAAACTTTTCACGGGTGAAATCGAGCGCCGCGCGCGCAACTCCCAGCGCCATCGCGCCGACCATCGGCCGCGAGTCGTTGAACACCGACATCGTCGATTTGAAGTCGCCCTTGATGTGGTTGAATTCCGGTATCCGGCAATTTTCAAAAAGAAGATTGCAGGTGTCGTGCGAGCGGATGCCAAGCTTCTTGAGCTGCGGCCCGACGGTGAATCCAGGCGTCCCCTTTTCGACCAGAAATGTCGTCATGCCGCGGCTTCCGTCAGGCGCGATGAATCGCGACAGCACCATCGCAGCGTCCGCTGATTGGGCTTGCGAGATGAAAATTTTCTCACCGTTGATAACCCATTCGCCGGTCTCGCGATCGAAGGTCGCGGTCGTTCGAATATTCGCCGGGTCTGAGCCTGCACCGGGCTCGGTGATCGCGATCGCGATCGTGTGGTTCTTCCACTTCTCGAATTGCTCCGGAGTCGCGACCGTCTTGAGCACCGTGTTGCCGAGTCCCCATTTGCTCCGATGCAGCGCGAGTCCGCCCCAGTAAGTCTCCAGCATCACCAGTGAATGGAGGATCCTTGAGCCGCTGCTCCCGCTCACCCCTTCTTCGGCGAGCCTGGTCGGGTTCGGAAGATTTGCCGCTTCGGGAAATTCGGCTGGCGTGAGTTCGTCCTCGTGCTTGTCGTAGTAGCGCGCGTAGCGCCTTCCGATGATCGCTTGCTCATGGGCGCTGTTCAGAATTTTCTCGTCTGCCGTCGTGAGTTCAAAATCTATCATCGCGTTTTCCTCTTATTTGTTGTGCGATCAAACTCCGATTGCGCCTTCCAGCACTGATACCGTGCGCGTGTCGCGATACCACATCTCGACCGGGTTATCGCGCAGATAGCCGTGGCCGCCGAGCATCTGAACGCCTTCGTCGGCAATCCACATCGCCTGCTCGCCTGCATAGGTGTATGCGAGTTGCGCCTGCCTGGTCGCATCGCCGCCCTGCTCGAGGATCGAGGCGGCCTTCCACGTCATCCAGCGCATCGCGTCGGTTTCGATCCGCATGTCGGCCAGGCGAAACGCGATAGTCTGTTTCTTGGCCAGCGCATCGCCGTGCACGACCCGCTCCTTCGTGTATGGCATCACGAATTCCATCACGGCGCGGCTGGTACCGATCATGATCGCCGACAGCGCCGTACGAGCTGAATCGACAATCCGCTGAACGTCGCATCCCGCGCCTTCACCGAGGCGGGCGGCTGGCTTCAAATCGACATCTTTGAAACTCACGGTCGCCATCGCGAGCGCGCGCAGTCCGACATTCGGCTTCTTCTCGCCGACGGTGACGCCCCTGATGTCGCGATCGACGATGAATGCCTCAGACGCTCCATCGCATTGCGCGACAACGAGGAAATGACTGCACTGGCCCGCGAGCGGAACCAGGCCTTTGATGCCTGACAGGCGATAACCGTCCCGCGTTTTGGTGGCAGTAGTGCGGATCGTGGAAACGTCGAAGCCGAAATCCGGCTCCATGATTGCCACGGCCGCGCAGCGATACTTGTCGCCCGCAAACAACGGCAGCAGATTTTTCTTCTGCGCGGGCGAGCCTTGCGTGGCGATCGCGCTCAGAAATCCGATTGGCGCCGCCGCAGCGATCGCGAACGAAGCGTCCGCCACCGCCAGTTCCTCGAGCAAGATTGCGTTCAGCGTGGCCGATCGCGCGCCTTGGTCAGCGTCCGCTTGCGACTGGACGATTCCAGTCGACCAAATCTCGTCGAGAATCGACGATGGAATTGCCTCGCGATCGTCGGCGTCGCGCGCGGCCGGCCGCAGCGCCGTCAGGGCCATGTCCCGCACCATCGACTGCGCAAGCTTTTGCTCGTCAGTCAGTTCAAAAGAGATCACTTGGTTGTCCTCCGTTCGCTGGTCTGATTTGTCAAAAAGTATCTTGAGCTTCGCGCTTGACATTTGAGGAGCGCAGCCTCAAGATGTTAATGGTTGAACCAATGGACCACAAACCCACCACCACTGTCAACAACGGCGCGCTAAAAATTCGTGGCTCCGCTCCAACCAACAACCAGACGCGCGGAAGCTCAACCGCGGAGTTCCGCGTGATCAAGACCTCCCGCGCGTTCGAAGAGATCGCGCTGCAGATCCGCAAGGAGCTGGCCGCTCGCCGGCTGCGCTCCGGCGACCGATTGCCGCCGGAACGCGTACTCGCCGAACAGTTTGGGGTGTCGCGCAACACGCTGCGCGAGGCGCTTCGGTCGCTCGAGAATGCCGGGCTGCTGCGCTTACAAAAGGGCGCGACCGGCGGCGCCTTTGTGCGCGAGAGCACCGGCGACGCGATCATCACCGGGCTGCGCGACATGTTCCACATGGGAGCGATCCAGCCGGAGCATCTGACCGAAGCGCGAGTAATGATCGAATCGATCGCAGTTCGCGCCGCGTGTGAACGCGCGACCGCGGAGGACATCGACGCGCTCAACGCGAATATCGCCTCGGCAGAGCTCGCCGCGCGCGAGAAAATCGACTTCTTCGACCAGGCGGCGATCCATCTCGACTTTCATCGCATCATCGCGCGCGCCACCAAAAATCCGGTGATGGTGATCGTGATGGAAGCGCTGATCGACGTGATGCAGCACTTCATCCATGCGATCGGACAAAAACGAAATCCCTGGGTGATCCCCTCGCGCCGGCGTTTCATGAAGCATTTTGAAGCGGGCGAGAGCGACGCGGCCGTCGCGGAAATGGAGCAGCATCTCGAGCGCCTCAATCGCCACTACCTGTCGCTGCTGAAAGAAAAGGACCGCGCCGAGGCCGCCGAATGAATGACGAAGTCTTAAATTGAATAATGACGAAATTCTGGGCGGCGTGCGGGTCCTCGATTTTACGACGATCGTGTCGGGCCCGTATTGCACGCGGCTGCTCGCGGATCTCGGCGCCGAGGTGATCAAGATCGAGCCGCCCGAAGGTGACTTCATCCGCACGCAACCGCCGATCCGCGCTGGCAAGAGCGCCTACTTCGCTCATCTGAATTGCGGCAAGAAAAGTCTCGCGATCGATCTGCGCCAACCCGGCGCGATCGAACTGGTCCAGCAACTCGCCGCCAAATCCGACGTGCTGGTCGAGAACTCGCGACCCGGCGTGATGCAGCGGCTCGGCCTCAACTATGCGACCCTTGCGAAACTCAACTCGCGGCTCGTGTACTGCTCGATTTCGGGCTTCGGCCAAAGCGGTCCGTGGGCGACCCGCAGCGCGTATGCGCCGATGCTGCACGCGGCGAGCGGCTTCGACCTGGTCAACCTGTCGTATCAGAACGGCCTCGAGCGCCCGCTCAATACCGGCATCTTCGTTGGCGACGTGCTCGGCGGTACTTACGCGTTCGGCGCGATTCAATCAGCGCTGCTCGCGCGTGAGCGCACCGGCCGCGGCGATTCTATCGATCTCTCGATGATGGACGGCGTGCTCGGCATGCTCATCTACGAATTTCAGGAAGCGCAGTTTCCGCAATCGAAGCGCACAAATGCGTTTCAGCCGACGCGCGCGAAAGACGGCTTCATCATGATCGCCGCGGTCAAGCCGAATAATTTTGAGGCGTTGGGGCGAGCGGTCGGTCATCCCGAATGGACGGCTGATCCTCGTTTCGGCACGGCGAAGGGCAGGGCCGCGAATTGGACGACGTTGATGTCGATGCTCGACGAGTGGGCCTCGACGCGGACCGCCGAAGAGTGCGAAGACATACTAACCAGGGGAGGCGTTCCTTGCTCGCGGTATTACACTGTGCGCGAGGCCCTTCAGCATCCGCATCTTGAGCAGCGGGGAAGTTTCAGCGTGATCGATGACGGCGCGGGACAGCTCAAAGTGCCGAATCCGGCGTTTAAATTTACCAATGCCGCGGCCGAAGCTCGCAACTATGTACCGGCACTCGGCGGCGATAACGCGCGTGTTCTTTCCGGCGTATTGGGGTATTCCACAGATCGCATCGCGGCGCTTTACGAGAAACGGATTCTCCACGACGATAGCAGCGCCGCCTGAGGCGTCCGACGAAATGAAAATGAACCGCAGCCGGATCGGAGGACAATCAAATGGGTGAGATTCTCGCGGCAGGAATAACTCACTATCCGCCGCTGGCGGGCGCCGACGAATCGATGTCGTGGATTCTCAAGCGGATGCTCCAGAATCCGCATCTGCCCGAAAAATTCCGGCGCGTGGAAAACTGGCCCGACGCGATGCGCGCGGAATGGGGCAACGACGAGGGCACGAGCGCCGCGGGCAAGCATCGCGAGCGGCTGCGGCAATCGCTGCGCAAGGCGCGCGCGCAAATCGACGAGTTTCGCCCCGATTTTATCGTCGTGTGGGGCGACGATCAGTACGAAAATTTCCGCGAGGACGTGGTCCCGCCGTATTGCATCTACGCGCACGAATCATTCGAGTTCGCTCCGCCCGCGCACAACGTGTGGCATGATCCGGCCGACAAAAAGTTCCATATCCCCGGCGACGTGACTGCCGCGAAATATCTTGCCGGCGGCCTGATCGAGGCCGGCTTCGATACCGCGTATTCCTACAAGCCGCTGCATCATCCGCTGGGCCACGCGTTCGCCAATGCGGTGCTCTACCTCGATTACGATCGCAAAGGGTTTCCGTATCCAATCATTCCATTCGCGATCAATTGTTACGGGCGCAAAGTGATCGCTCAGCGCGGCGGTCTGCCGATGTTCGAAAATCCGCCGTCGGAGGCGCAGCTCGATCCGCCGGCACCCACGCCGCGAAGATTGTTCGACCTCGGCGCCGCAACCGCACGCATCTTCGCGAAGAGTCCGTGGCGGGTCGCGCTGATTGCGTCGTCGGGATGGTCGCACGCCTTTCTCACCGAGAAGAATCATTTCCTCTATCCGGACACGCCCGCCGATCGCACGCTGTTCGACGCCTTGCGCGCGGGCAATTACGACGCGTGGCGGAACTATCCCGCGTCGTCAGTCGAGGCAAGCGGCCAGCAGGAAATTCTCAACTGGATGTGCCTTGCCGGCGCGCTCAGCGAACTCCATCGGAAGCCTGCCGAAACCGAATTCATCGATACCTGGATTTTTAATTCCTCGAAATGTTTCCTGATGGCGCCGCCGCCGCGTTGAACGGCCGCCGATCGACGATCGCGGAGAGCCGAGATGAAATTGAAAGGAAAGGTGGCCCTGGTCACCGGGACCAGCACGAATATCGGTGGCGGTATCGCCGAGGGTCTCGCGGCCGAGGGCGCCGCGCTCGTCTGCGTCGACGCGCGCGCCGACAATGCCGCCGACTGCGCGCGCTACATCAAGAGCACGGGTGGCCGCGCGATCGGCGTAACCTGCGACGTCACCGACGAGCGCCAGGTAGTCGCGTCAGTCGCTGCGGCGCGCGAGTCGTTCGCGGGAATTGATATCCTCGTGAACAGCGCCGCCATCTTCAACAAGAAAGGCGTGCTCGACATGCCGCTCGATGAATGGCAGCGCCAGCTCGAGATCATTCTCACCGGCACTTTCCTGTTCACGAAGCATGTCGCCAAGTCGATGATCGAACAGAATCGCAAGGGCAGCATCATCAATATTATTTCGACCGCGGGACATCAGGGCGAGCCGAACAACATCGCGTATTGCACCGGCAAGAGCGGTCTTTTGAATTTCACGCGCTCGGCCGCGATGGAACTGGTCGCGCGCAGCATCCGCGTCAACAGCCTTACACCGACCGCGACCGATCCTTCCGAGTCATTGGAGCGCGCCGCTCGATGGGGCCGCACCGTTCGCAACGCCGACCAATTGAAGCAGGCGTTCGAGCCGTTTCGCAGGGGCGTGCCGATGCTAAAGCTGCCGAGGCCGAGCGACTATGGACGCGCCGTGGTTTTTCTCGCATCGGACGACGCCGAGATGATCACGGGCACCGATCTCCGCGTCGATGCGGGCGCGATCGCGCGTTACTGGGCCTGGAATCCGTCCGACAAGTAGAACTGACGCACGCCGTCGAATGCAGGAGAGGTATCATGGATAAATCGGCTGAGAACTACATCATCGATGATCAGGACGCGGGATTGTTTCGCGTCAATCGTCGCGCATTTACCGATCCGGAATGCCTCCACGAGGAGCGGCGTCGAGTCTTCGACAAGTGCTGGATCTATGTCGGGCACGAGTCCGAGGTGCCGCACGCCAGTGACTATCGCTCGCGCAACGTCGCGGGCCGGCCAATGATCCTCGCGCGCGGCGACGACAGCGTCGTGCGCGTCCTGCTAAATACCTGCACTCATCGCGGCTCACTGGTCTGTCGCCAGAAGTCCGGCAATGCCAGGACGTTCCAATGCCCGTATCACGCGTGGACCTACAACTCGCGCGGTCAATTGGTCGGAGTGCCGGGCGAAGACTCCTACAGCGACGCATTCAAGCGCGACGAAATGGGGTTGGCCTCACCGCCGCAGGTGGACAATTATCGCGGATTCATTTTCGCCTGCTTCGATCCCGCGGCGCAGAGCCTATATGACTACCTCGCCGGCGCGCGCGAGTACCTCGATCTGGTTGCAGATCAGTCCGAACTTGGAATGAAGATCGTCGCCGGGCAGCAATCGTACAGCGCACGCGCCAACTGGAAGCTGTTGGTGGAGAACAGCTACGACGGTTATCACGGCCTGCCGACTCATCAGCGCTATTTCAGTTTTCTCAACGACATCGGCATCGACTTCAAAAACAGCAACCTCACAGCTCCCGCGCGACAGCAGGCGGTTGATCTCGGCAATGGCCACGCTGTGGTCGAGTATCAGAGCGCGTGGGGCCGTCCGATCGCACACTGGGTCGCGCCCTTCGGTGAGCATCGCAAGGAGCATTTTGAGCAATTGCGGCGCCGATTCGACGAACGCTTCGGTCCCGAGCGCGCCCGGCGCATCTGCGAGACCAGCCGCAACCTTGGAATTTTTCCCAATCTCGTAATCAACGACATCATGGCGATCACGGTCCGCACCTTCTATCCGGTTTCGCCCGACTACATGGAGGTGAACGCGTGGGCGTTGGCGCCCGCGGACGAGAGCGCGGAGGACTCGGCGCTGCGCCTCGACAACTTCCTGACCTTCCTCGGCCCCGGCGGATTCGCCACGCCCGACGACGTCGAGATGCTCGAGTCCTGTCAGCGCGGCTTTGCCAATCGTGAAGTCGGATGGTCCGACATCTCGCGCGGCATGAAGCGCGAGCATCCGTCGATCACCGACGAACTGCAGATGCGCGCGTTCTGGCGTCGCTGGAATCAGTTGATGACCGAACCGCAGCTAAGGCGCGCGAGGAAAGCAGCATGAGCACGACCGAACTACCGAGCCGCAATGAAGTCGAGGACCTTCTCTACAAGGAAGCCGCGTTGCTCGATGAGTGGCGGCTCGACGAGTGGCTCGAACTTCTCACTGAAGACGCCGTCTATGAGGTCCCGCCGACTGACGTTCCCGAAGGTGACTCGCGAAATACGCTATTCATAATCGCGGATGACGCGGTCCGGATCCGATCTCGCGTGAAGCAGTTGCTCGGCAAGGCGGCGTGGTCGGAAAATCCACGCTCGCGCACCCGCCGCATGATCGCCAATGTGCGCGTGGTCGCAGCCGTTGGCGAGAACATCCTTGTGACCGCCAACTTCGCGGTGCATCGGATGCGCTACGAGTCGGTCGACACTTACATCGGACACTACGACTACAAGCTGGTCCGTAAGGGCAACGATCTGAAAATTCGGGAAAGAAGGGCCATCTTGGACAACGAAGCGCTCCGTCCGCACGGCAAGATCAGCTTCATTCTGTAACGACGCTCTACTTCAGTGAGGAAAACTTGGTAGGCGTTAGAATCGAATTGCTGAACGACGCGATTAGTGGGCCGCCTTCCTCGCTCTTGGCGCGTGCCGCAACCCAGGCCGGATCCGCCTGAAAGGCCGCGAATTTCTTTTCGCGCTCATCCAGCGAATCCCATTTCAGGATGTAGTAAAGGTCTGCGTTCGATTCCCCGATTGCTACCGTCCAGAAGCCAACTTGCTGGATGCCGTGCTTCTCGAACAGGGCAACGGTTGCGGTCTCGAAACGCGTCAGCAAGGCGGGCAACTTGCCCGGCATGCAATGATAAATTCGCAGTTCGTATAGCATTCGACAACTAGTATCACACCTAGGTTGGCGGCTTAAGAGCTTAAGTGGCCAGTCGTCAGTGTCGCCGGCAGAGCTAGTCCCTCAGAAATCTAGCCAGATGCTCCGAAACAAGTTGGCGCTGCTCGATTTGCGGCAGGTGACCCGCTCCTTGAATCATCAGAGCGCGCGCGTTCGGAATCAGGGCAACAAATTCCGCTGCATAAGATGGCGGGACCAGCGCATCTTGCGCGCCCCATAGCACGAGAGTCTCCGCCGTGATCCGCCTTAGCCGCCGCTTCAGCCCGCGCTCTGGAATCGGATGTATGAAATGCGAGGTGCTTGCCAGCGCGCCGAAGCGATCTACTATCGCGGCGTTCAGCGCCTCGCGCTCCGCCGGCATCGCGAGCTTCGCTTTGACTTCCGGCTTCGATGGATCATGAAACAGCAGCTTCACCAGCTTCTCCGGCGAAACCAGCAGATGATCCGCGATGGGCGCGTCGTCATGCCATAATCCCATCGCGTCGATCAGCACCAGCTTGCGCACGCGATCGCGGAACGTCGCCGCATACTCCGCCGCAACCATTCCGCCGAACGAATGCCCGATCAGATCAACCGCTCGAGCCCGAGACGGTCAAACAGATCGTCGTAGTACAGAATCAGATCTGACAGCCCGTCAAGCTGCTCGAGATCCTCGGTTTCCTCCGCACCGGCATGCACAGGTGCATAGACGCGGCGATGCGCCGCCGGGTCGTCGAGGAATCCGTCCCATTCCTGGCCGAAGGGACCGTGAAGATAAACCACGGGCGCGCCTTCGCCCTTAATGATCACCGGATTGGCGCTTTGCGAGGATGAGGTTCCGCCACGCCGCCGCGCTCGCGCTTGTGGGCTGGTATCTGATGGTGCCGCCGTTCAGCAGCCAGGATGGTTTTCTTCCGGGCTGAATCCTTGAACACATAGCCTGTCTGGCCTATAGGGAGGTGAGATCGGAGACTCCAAAATGGAAATCCCGGATTAGCTGGTGGTGCCGGCCTGCGTGCGACTCAGCATCGAGAGCTGTGACGAATGCGGTCGCCAAGTCGCGCAAACCCTTTTCTGGAACAAGGGCCATCAGGCTACTTCCCGGTCGAGCACTGGGAAGGGCGAATTTATGCAGACACGAATCGTTCAGGTAGGGGTGGCAATAGCCGCGGTGGTATTTGCGCTCACCGTGGCCCGAACCGACGCGTGGGCGGCCTCGGACGAGGAATCATGCTCGACGACAGCAACGGACGTCACGAATCTGAATGCCGACGGCACTGAGGCCCTTTGCCTTGCCTCAATCGGCTCACCCAACAAGGCGAAGGCCCATGCCTCGGACCTTGGCGTGGCGGCAGCCCAGGCTAAGAACATGGGCGCCGCGACCGCGCACGCGAAGGACAAGGGTAAGGCAGGCGCGACTGGAGATGGCGGGACGGCTAAGGCAACCGCAAGCGGCGCGGATAGTGTCGCGAGCGCAAGCGGCGAAGCCGGCGGCAAGGGCACCGCGACCGCGAGGACAGGCGGCTTCGCGGGCGCGAACGGCGACGGTGGCACCGCGGTCTCAAGTTCATCGGGAGTTGGAACCGAAGTCGAATCTTTCGCCGAGGTCCCGGGCGGCAAGGCGAAAGCGTCGGCCAAAGACACCGGCGCCGGCACCGGCGTCGGGGCGTTGGCGATCGCGGGGGCCGCCTGCAAAGCCACCGCGAACGCCGATGACGCTGGCAGCATCGCGACGGCCGGATGCAGCATAGATGGCTCTTCCGTAAGCGCGGATGCAACCAAGGGATCGACTGCGGAGGGCTCCGATACGCTGGCGCCGGTCTGCACTCCTATCAATGGCGGCATCGCGAAGGTTCGCAGCCCGATGGGAGATTGCGGCTGAGCGCCGCGAACGAATTGTCAAAATCGTCATCGAGCGCGCGAGCGGAATCGCGGGCTTGAAATTTACGATCGCAGGAACGAATAGCTACTCTGNNCTGTAATCGCAGCGTACATCCGCGCGATCGCTGTCCTGCGCGCGATGAATTCCGTCTCCTCCGCCGATTGCGCGCCGATCCGTCGAGTAATCTTGACTTCAGAACATATTTGACTCTGGTCAGTTTTTGCGCTAGATCGCAGTTTACAAGAATCATGGACTAGTTGATGCGCGCCGAGACACAGAACGGAAACAGCGCTCGCGCATCAGCACCTAATCAAACGGCGGCGCACTGATGGCTGCAGCCGGAGTAATCGTTGAGCTTGGCCGCGCTGAGCGCAACAAGCGCGATAAACGCGCACGCCTGATCCGCGCCGCTCGAAAACTGTTCCAGGCCAAGGGTTTCGAAGCGACCACCACCAGCGAGATCGCCGAACTGGCCGACGTCGCGAAGGGTACCCTGTTCTTTCATGTGAAATCGAAAGAAGCCCTGCTGGTAATGATGTTCCAGGAAGACGTGGGCCGCGCGATCGAGCGCGCCTTCGCGAAGGTGCCCAAGGCGCCGTTCATCGAGCAGTTGATACATGTGTTCGGCGTGATGCTGAAGCAGAACCAGCGCGACCTGGAGCTGGCGCGCATATTCGTCAGGGAACTCGCTTTCGTCCGCGGCGAGCGTCACAGCATCGACATGGTCATGGAGGATCTGTTCGGCAAATTGAGCGCTCTCATCGAGAGCGCAAAGGATCGTGGCGAGATTGCACGCGACATAGATTCGGCGCGTCTCGGCTCTAATTTGTTCGCGTTGTATTTTTCATTTCTCACGCTATGGCTGGGTAGCGGCGCGCCGTCGCCCGAAACGCATCGGCCTTCATTGCGCGAAATGTTTGAACTACAGCTCCTGGGATTGTCGCCGCCAACTCAGCCCGCATCGCGAACGCGAAAGCGCAAGCACTCCGCCCCAAGACAAACTTCCTGAGCGCGAGTTAGCAGCGCCGTTCGGCGGCAGCAGGAACCGGCCTGGGTCGAGAACATTTGTTGGTGGAGCTGATCGGGATCGAANNTCCCAACTGAGCTACAGCCCCACCCAAAAGGCGGATTTTTCAGCTAATCGGATGCGCGATGGGCTGTCAACCGACCTGCACGACGCATCCTTATATAGGCTATGCGCGGGCGCGATCGAGCAGTTCTTTCGCGGCGCGGCGAAACTTGTCGGAGACTTCGCCACCGAGCATCCGCGCGATTTCGTCAGTGCGATCAGCCGGCGCGAGAACAGTCACCCGGCTCTTGGTCGCGCCGCGCCGCTCTTCCTTTTCGACCACGAAATGCCGATCGGCGAACGCGGCGATCTGCGGCAGATGCGTTACGCATAAAATCTGATGAAAGCGCGAGAGCTGCTTCAGCTTGCGCCCGACCACTTGCGCGACGGCGCCCCCGATGCCCGCGTCCACTTCGTCGAAGATCANNCAGCGGCATCGCGGGTTGCCCGAGATTTGGCGACAGCTGAAACTCAATCGTGTCGCTGCCAGCGGCTCCCATTGCGATTCCATCGTGAACGAAGCCGGCTTCTTCTTCGCCGACGCTGCCGAGCCGCGGCTCGAAGCCCGGCGAGCGCATCCCAAGCGTCTTCAGCTCCGTTTCCATCTTGCGCCCGAGATCGGTGGCGGCGGACTTGCGAATCGACGTGAGCTTCTTTGCCTGCGATGCGAGCTGGTCGAGCGCGGCCTTCAATTCGGCCTCGACCTGCG
>PNBD01000140.1 GCA_003135855.1 Deltaproteobacteria bacterium | reverse complement strand
GACGGCGTGATCACCGGCTACGGCACGATCGAGGGCCGGCAGGTGTGCATCTTCTCGCACGATTTCACGGTGTTCGGTGGCAGCCTGTCGGGCGCATTCGCGGAGAAAGTCTGCAAGGTGATGGATCTTGCGACCAAGACCGGATGCCCGGTGATCGGGCTCAACGATGGCAGCGGCGCGCGAATCCAGGAAGGCGTCGTGTCGCTCGCGGGCTACGCCGATATTTTTCTGCGCAACGTGCTGTCGTCGGGAGTGGTGCCGCAAATCTCGGCGATCATGGGACCTTGCGCTGGCGGCGCGGTGTACTCGCCGGCGATGACCGACTTCATCGTGATGGTGCGCGACACCTCTTACATGTTCATCACCGGGCCCGACGTGATCCGGGCGACCACGCACGAAGAAGTCACGATGCAGGAACTGGGCGGCGCGGATACGCATTCGCAGCGCTCCGGCGTATGCCATCTCGAGGCCGAGAACGATCAAGACGCGTTGTTGATGATCCGCGAACTGCTGTCCTATATGCCGTCGAACAATATCGATGATCCGCCGTTTGTGCCGACCAGCGACGATCCGCGCCGATGCGATGCCGAACTTGATAGCGCGGTGCCCGAGAATCCCAACAAGCCGTACGACATGGCCGATATCATCAGGCGCGTGGTCGACGACGGCCACTTCATGGAAATCCAGAGAGACTACGCGCACAACATGCTGATCGGGTTCGCGCGCCTCGGCGGCTACTCGGTCGGCTTGGTCGCGAATCAGCCGGCGTTTCTCGCGGGATGCCTCGATATCGACGCGTCGGTGAAGGCCGCGCGCTTCGTGCGATTCTGCGATGCGTTCAATATCCCGATTGTTACCTTTGTTGACGTGCCCGGGTTTCTGCCGGGGACTTCGCAGGAGTTCAGTGGGATCATCCGCCACGGCGCCAAGCTGCTGTATGCGTTCTGCGAGGCGACGGTGCCGAAGGTCACGGTAATCACGCGCAAGGCCTACGGCGGTGCGTACGACGTGATGTCCTCGAAGCACATTCGCGGCGATTTCAATTTTGCGTATCCGAGCGCGGAGATCGCCGTGATGGGGCCGGAGCAGGCGATTAACATCGTGTTCCGCAACGAGCTGGCCAATGCGAAGGACGCGACCGCGGAGCGGTCGCGGCTGGCCGAGGACTATCGCAAGACGTTCGCGAATCCGTTCAAGGCGGCGGAGCTCGGGTACGTGGACGAAGTGATCATGCCGCGCGAGACGCGGCCGAAGCTGATCTCGGCGCTCAAAGCGCTCGAGAACAAGCGCGACAAGAATCCACCGCGCAAGCACGGCAACATCCCGCTATGATTGAGGATGATTCACGAACCGGTAATAGAGGCGAGCGCTAACACCTGATGTTCAAACGGATTTTGATCGCCAATCGCGGCGAGATAGCGGTGCGGATCATCCGCGCCTGCCGCGAGTTGGGAATCGAATCAGTCGCGGTCTATTCCGATGCCGACCGCGCCGCGCTGCACGTGCGCGAAGCCGACCATGCGTACCTGGTCGGGCCGCCGCCGGCGGCGGAGAGCTATCTCAATACCGCGAAAATTCTTGAAGCCGCGGAGCGCAGCGGCGCAGACGCGGTGCATCCGGGCTACGGCTTTTTCTCGGAGCGAGCGGCGTTTGCGCGAGCGGTGCAGAATGCGGGCCTGACCTGGATTGGGCCGCCGCCCGAAGCGATCGAGCGGATGGGCGATAAGGTCGAAGCGCGCAAGATCATGTCGGCAGCGGCGGTGCCGGTGGTGCCGGGCTCGCCGGGAACGCTCGAGACGGAAGAAGAAGTGATCGCGATCGCGCGCATCATCGGATTTCCGATCATGGTCAAGGCGGCGGCGGGGGGCGGCGGCAAGGGCCTTCGCTATGTCGAAGATGAGAAGAATCTCGCGTCGATCGTGCGCACGGTCGCGAGCGAAGCTAAGTCGTCATTTGGCGACGGGCGCTTTTACGTCGAGAAATTCCTGAAGCAGCCGCGCCATATCGAAGTGCAGGTGCTGGCCGATCAACACGGAAATATCGTGCACGTGTTCGAGCGCGAGTGCTCGATTCAAAGGCGGCATCAGAAGGTAGTCGAGGAATCGCCGTCGCCGTTCATCACCGATGGGATGCGCCGCGCGATGGGCGAAGTCGCGGTGCGGGCGGCGCGAGCGGTGGATTACGTGAGCGCCGGAACGATCGAGTTCCTGGCCGATGCGGACCGCAACTTTTATTTCCTCGAAATGAACACGCGCATCCAGGTCGAGCATCCGGTGACGGAGTTGGTGACCGGGGTGGACCTGGTGCGGACGCAGATCGAGATTGCGGCGGGCGCCAAGCTGCCGTTCAAGCAGGAAGACCTCACGCAGCGTGGATGGGCGATCGAATGCCGCATTTATGCGGAGGATCCGCTGGCCGGGTTCGTGCCCGCGCCGGGAAAAATCGAGACGCTGCGATTTCCGGAGGGACCGGGCGTGCGCAACGATGCCGGCGTTTACGCGGGCGTCGAAGTGGCGGTGTTCTACGACCCGATGATATCGAAGCTCGCGGTGTGGGGCGCCGATCGCGCACAAGCGATCGATCGGATGCGGCGGGCGCTCGGCGAGTTCGTGATCTCGGGCGAGTTGCGCACCAACCTGGATTTTCATCGCTGGATAATTACCCATCCGCGATTTCTGAAGGGGGATTTCGATACTCATTTTATCGACGCCGAGTATCATCCGAATGAGGGCGAGCACGCGGGGCCGGCAGGCGACGAGCTCGCCGCGATCCTGATTGCGGCGATCGCGGCAAATCGGCAAGTCGTGCACGCCAATGGCGCAGGTCCGCAGCCGGCTGCGGCGGCGCGCGCGGCGCAGTCGTCGGCATGGCGCAGGTTCGGGCGGCTCGACATGCTGCGGAGATAGCGAAGCGATGCGGTACGTCGCAACACTCGAGGGCGCGGAGCACGAAATCGATCTCGAAGAGATCGGCGCCGACACCTACGTGCTTCAGATCGGCGAAAATCGCTACCAGGCCGACGTCCGGAAAGTGGGGCCAGCTTCGTTTTCGATAATGATCAATAATCGATCATTCGACTTCGACGTGGTGCGCGACGGCGAGGAGACGGTGGTCGCCTCGCGCAGCGGTACGACCCGTCTCACGATAGTCGATGCGGCGCGGCGTGCCGCGCGCTCCGCCGACAAGCGCCGCGAAGTCACCGGCCGCGCGAACATCAAGTCGGCGATGCCGGGACGCGTCATCAATGTGCTGGTGGCGAAGGGCGACGAGGTCAAGCGCGACCAGGGAATCATCGTGGTCGAAGCGATGAAAATGGAAAACGAAGTCAAATCGCCCAAGGCCGGCCGGGTAATCGAAGTGAAGGTGGTGGCGGGTCAGACGGTGGAGAAGGGCGAACTGATGATGGTAATCGAGTAGCCGAGAGGCCAGGGACATGCCCGAAGAAGACCGCAAACTTTCGCCCAAACTTGCGTCCGCCCGCAAAAATTGGGAGGAGCGCAAACTCAATCCGAGCCTCAAGCGCGGCAAGGAGCGCAAGCCGAGCTTCGTCACCAGTTCCGGAATCGAAATCAAGCGCGAGTACGATCCGGAAGACTTGAACGGGTTCGATTTCGTCGACGACCTGGGCTTTCCCGGCGAGTATCCGTTCACGCGCGGCGTGCAGCCGACGATGTATCGCGGGCGGCTGTGGACGATGCGGCAATACGCGGGCTTCGGCACCGCGGAGGAATCGAATCGCCGCTATCGATATCTGTTCGAACAGGGGCAGACGGGCCTGTCGGTCGCATTTGATTTGCCGACCCAGATGGGGCGCGACGCCGATCATCCGCTGGCCTGCGGCGAGGTCGGGCGGGTCGGCGTTTCGATTTGCTCGCTGGCGGATATGGAGACGCTGCTGGCGGAGCTGCCGCTCGACAAGATTTCGACCTCGATGACGATCAACTCGACGGCCTCGATCCTGCTGGCGCTTTACCTGGTGGCGGCGGAGCGGCGCGGGGTGACGTGGGACAAGGTCAACGGCACGATTCAGAATGACGTGCTCAAGGAATACGTCGCGCGCGGGACTTATATCTATCCGCCGCGCGGCTCGATGCGCATCATCACGGACATTTTCAGGTTCGCGTCGAAAGAGGTTCCCAACTGGAACACGATCTCGATCTCGGGCTACCACATCCGGGAGGCGGGCTCGACCGCGGCGCAGGAGCTGGCGTTTACGATCGCGGACGGGATCGCATACGTGGACGCCGCGCTCAAAGCGGGGCTGGAAATCGACGCGTTCGCGAGCCGGCTCTCGTTCTTTTTCAATGTGCACAATAATTTCTTCGAAGAAATCGCCAAATTCCGCGCGGCGCGGCGGCTGTGGGCGAAAATAATGAAGGAACGGTTTGGCGCGCAGGACGAGCGTTCGATGATGATGCGATTCCATGCGCAGACGGCGGGATCGACGCTGACGGCGCAGCAGGTGGACAACAACGTGGTGCGGGTGACGCTGCAGGCGATGGCGGCGGTGCTGGGCGGTGCGCAATCGCTGCATACCAATTCGAAGGATGAGGCGCTGGCGTTGCCGACCGAGACTTCGGCGCTGCTCGCGCTGCGCACGCAGCAGGTGATCGCGCACGAATCTGACGTGGGCGACACGGTCGATCCGCTCGGCGGTTCGTACTACGTCGAGCGGCTGACCACGGAACTGGAAAAGAAGGCGATGGAATACATCGCGCGGATCGACGATTTCGGCGGCGCGGTGGCGGCGATCGAGCGCGGCTACATGCAGCGCGAAATCCAGAACGCGGCATTTATTTATCAGCGCGAGATTGAAAAGAAGGAGCGAATTATCGTAGGGGTCAATCAGTTTACCGGGGGAGGCGAGCCGCCGGGCGACATCCTGCGGGTCAAGCCGGAAGTCGAGGAGCAGCAGCGCCAACGCGTCGCGAAGGTGCGAGCCGGACGCAATCGGGAAGCGGCGGAAGCGGCGATCGCGCGAGTCGAGGCGGTGGCGAACAACGGCGAGAATCTGATGCCGCCGATAGTCGACGCAGTGCGCGCGTGGTGCACGCTCGGCGAAATTTCGGATGCGATGCGGCGGGTGTTCGGCGAATATAAGCCGGTCAGCACCGTCTAGTTTTAGTGGCGAACCGAATCGATTCGATTCGATCGAAGTAAAGGGTGGAGCGCGACTCGAGAGCGTCGCGAACGAGAACAGAAAAGTTCACAGGTGATCGCGGCGCTCCCGCGAATCCAGCGGAGAAACAATAAATGGGGCCGGTTCCTAAGGGCGCTTTTTTGACCAAGGGTGTGGGCAAGCATCGCGAGAAGCTCACTTCCTTCGAGTTGGCGCTGCGCGCCGCGGGTATCGCGGAGTTCAACCTGGTGCGCGTCAAATCGATCTTCCCACCCAATTGCAAACTGCTGAGCCAACAGGAAGGCATGAAGTACCTGTCGCCGGGGCAGATCGTATTTGCAGTGATGAGCGACAACGCGACTAACGAACCGCATCGGCTGATCGCGGCGTCGGTCGGGGTGGCGATTCCGGCGAATCCTTCGCAGTACGGATATTTGTCGGAGCATCACAGCCTGGGCGAGACCGATCAGAAGGCGGGCGACTACGCCGAAGATCTGGCGGCGTCGATGCTCGCGACGATCCTGGGCGTCGATTTCGATCCCAACTTGAGTTACGACGATCGCAAGGATTTGTGGCGGGTATCGGACAAGATCGTGACGACTCGCAACGTCACGCAGTCGGCGATCGGCGATCGCGACGGGCTGTGGTCGACGGTCGTGGCCGCGGCAGTGTTCGTCGATATGCCGAACGGCAGGTGAGACGCGGGCTCGCTGATAAGTGATTTGAACGGTGCGCGCCGCGCGGGTACGATCCAGTCATGGCAACAGAAATTCTTTACTGCTCGGTTTGAGGCTACAAGCCGCGTGCGGCCAGTCTGGCCGCATCACTCAAGAGCAAGTTCGGCGAAGACGCACAAATTACCGCCGGAAAATCGGGTCAGTTCGACGTGATCGTGGATGGGCGGCTGATTTTCTCGAAGTCGCAATCGGGAAGGTTCCCGGTTGACGATGAAGTCGAGGAAATTTTCGAGGCGATCAAAAACGGCAAGGAGCCTCCCGCGGCGAAAGAAGCGAAGGAGCGGCCCGGCGGTTTCATTCGGCGCGTACTCGATAAGCTGTCGAACTGACGTTTTGGCGCAGCGCGTTTTACTCACTCGCGGTGGAGATCAAGAAGGGGAAATTGGCGTCGGCGGGAGCGTAAGCTTGCCGAGGATCGCGGCCGAGCGGGCACCGGTGACGGTCGGGATGTTGCCCTGGCGACCGTGCAACATTTGATATCCGAGAATCGCGAAACTGACCGCCTCCAGTGAATCGCCGTCGATGCCGACCTTATCTGCATTAGTCACTTCAAGTCCGGGGAGTTCCGCCGCGAGCAGCCGCATCAAGGTTGGATTGCGGGCGCCGCCGCCGGTCACGATCAACTGATCGACGCGTCCACGCGGCATGATGAAACGACGGCATGCGTCGGCAATCGAGCGGGCGGTGAGCGCGGTGATGGTTGCGACCAGATCGGAATCGACAATTTGGTGACGACGAGCGTCGGTGACAATCCGATCGAGGAGATGAGGTCCAAACTCCTCGCGGCCAGTCGATTTTGGCGGACGACGCTTGAAGTACGGATTGCGCATCAGGTCGGTGAGCAACGGATCGCTCACGTGGCCGCGCGCGGCAATTCGTCCGTCGCGATCCATCCGCAGCCGCCCGCCGGAGATTCGCGATGCGAGCGCGTCGAGCATCCCAACGCCGGGGCCGGTGTCGAACGCGATCAAATCGGGATGGCCGAGGCGAGCGCCCGGCGGAATATAAGTCGCGTTGCCGACGCCGCCGATATTCTGAACGATGCGCCCGAGCTTCGGATCGGCGAAAAGCCATTGATGAGCAAGCGGCGCGAGCGGAGCGCCTTCGCCGCCGAGCGCGATATCCATCGGGCGGAAATCCGCGACGACGGGCACGCCTGCGATCGCAGCGATCACAGACGACTCACCGAGTTGCAGCGTCGAAGCGACCTGGCCGCGCGCGGCGCGACGCGGCGGCAGATGGAAAAACGTGTGGCCGTGCGAACCGATGAATGCGACGTCGTTCATCGCGACGCGCGCGTGTTTGGCGATTGCGACTGCCGCGCCGCCGAACTCGCGGCCAAGAGCAAAGTTGAGGGTCGAGATTGCGGCGCTGCCGACGGCAGAGCCGGCCGATGCCTCGAGCAGTTCGCGGCGCAAGCGCGCGGGATAGGGGAAGGTCTGGAACGCGAGAACTTTCGCGGGTGGCCGCGCGCGCTCGTCGATCGCGACCATCGCCGCGCTCACGCCGTCGTGCGAAGTTCCGGACATCAGGCCGATCGCGAGAATTTTTTTGCGATCGAACTTAATCGTGATCGCGCTCATCGTTTTCCTTTCGTTCTTCTTCAAAGTGGTCATGCTCTTCGGGCGGATCGTCACGACGACTTAACTTGAACAGGTTGAGGCCGGCAAGCAGCAGACTCCATCCGGAGGGAAAATCGAGCGAGCCGACGTCGGCGTGCGCCTCGGGCTGAATGATCACTTTGCTCGCGGCGTGCCATTGCACGAGCAGCATCGCGTGGCCGAGTTGACGGCCGGTTACGCGATCGATCGAGAAATCACCGAACATCGTCGAGGTGCGGAGATCGGAAAACGCGGCGCGGATTTTGGCGGGGTCGAGACTAGCGGCGGCCGTCAGCGCAGAGCAGGTGAGGAGACCGGCGGCATAAGCCTGCGCCGCGGGATAATCCGGAGCGTCAACGCCCGCGGCTTTCATGCGGCGCGCGAACTCGGCGGGCGACGGGCCAATCTCGGGACGGATGCTGGCGGTTTCTTCCCACTGCGACGGGCCGACGATTCCTTCGGCGTGCTCGCCGAGCTCGTCGCCAAAGCGGCGCACTCCCGCCGCGACGCATCCGAGCACCGGGATGTCGAGCGCGGAGAACGTAACTGCGCGCATCACCGCGAGGTCATGCTGATAGCTGCCGGCACTCACGAGGGCATTGACGCGATTGCGCTTGAGTGCGGGGAAAAGTTTCGGCGGCGTCGTGGCCGAATCGAAGGCGCCGTTCCACTTCACTCGAATGCGAACGCCGCGACGACGGGCTGCGCGTTCGGAAACTGCGCGCTCGATGCCGGTCGCGACTGCACGCGCAAAGCCGGTCGGCGTTGCGACGAT
>PNBD01000014.1:8239-19832 GCA_003135855.1 Deltaproteobacteria bacterium | reverse complement strand
CGCTTCGCTGCGGACTCGGGAGTTTTAACTAAACTGCGATTCGGCCCTCCGGCCCGAATCGGCTCCGCGGCCTCCGCTTCACTGCGGACTCGGGAGTTTTAACTAAACTGCGATTCGGCCCTCCGGCCCGAATCGGCTCCGCGCTGTTCGTGCCTCCCGAAAGGTCGGCTTCGGATGCAGCACTCGCCTCCGCTTCGCTGCGGACTCGGGAGTTTTAACTAAACTGCGATTCGGCCCTCCGGCCCGAATCGGCTCCGCGCCGATCGTGCCTCCCGAAAGGTCGGCTTCAGATGCAGCACTCGCCTCCGCTTCGCTGCGGACTCGGGAGTTTTAACTAAACTGCGATTCGGCCCTCCGGCCCGAATCGGCTCCGCGCCGATCGTGCCTCCCGAAAGGTCGGCTTCAGATGCGACTTAGACGAGTGCCGGTCCAAAGGCAAATGCCACCGCCGCGAGGACGCATGCGAAGGACGCAATGTAGTTCCATCGTGGTTGCTCGCCGAGATAGAGAAAGGCGAACAGGACGAAGACGATCAGGGTGATCACTTCCTGGATGATTTTTAATTGATAGGCGGTGAACTGGCCGTAGCCGAGCCGGTTGGCGGGGACCTGGAAGCAATATTCACCGAACGCGATCAGCCAACTGCTGACGATGGCGAAGAGCATCGATTCGCGCGGGTACTTCAGGTGTCCATACCAGGCCGTGGTCATGAAGATGTTGGAGATGAAGAGAAGGATGACGGTGATCATGGGAGGGCATTGTAGAGGGATCGGGGCGCGGAATCCAAAGTTGATCGCGGGGGCGAGATGGTGGCGCCAATCGTCGAGTTGGCACGACGTATGTGCAAGACTGGTGAGGTTGTCGAGCATGCAGGCGCGGGAACTGGGCGGACGCTACACGCGACCTAGTACGGGCATCAATGACCGGCAGGATAGACTGGAACTTTGTCAACGGCTTTTCCGGCTGGCTTTCGGGCATCGGCACACTGCTGGCCGTGGTGGTTTCTCTATGGCTCGCCCGTCGAGGCGATCGTACTCGGCTGAAGGTCAGTGTCGGCATTCGGAAGATTTTCTTCCAGCAGAAGGTCTACGAAAAACCCGACGAAGCTCCCGACTTCCTAATCATCGCCGTCACCAACGTCGGACCGCGTCTAGTGATCATTAAGGGGCTGCTTTGGAAGAACCGGCTAGTCCGTCGACGTTATCTCTACCAAATGCCAGGCATAGCGCCGCTCTCAGCCCAGATTCCCGCTCGTCTTGAGTACGGCGACGAAGCAGATTTCACTATTCCGCTATCAGCATTTGCCGAGACGAACGATCCGGCAGACTTAAGAGGGGTGATCCCACGGCCCAGAATGCTGACGATCCGGTTCCTGCGGATGCTGGTGCGAACTGCGACAGGCGAGATTGTTGCGGTCTCCGTCGAGAAAGAACTGAGGCAATGGCTTCTGGCCTTTGTTGAAGGTAAGCGCGTCTCGCACAAGTAGACTTTCCTCACGGCAAGACCGGAATATTGTTTGACTTGCGACTGCTCCCGAACGATCCACCGCGAGTCGCCCGAGAACAACCGACCGTCTATGGGGTTGTGGCTCGGAGAACACGGGCTCGGTTCTCAACAGAGAGAATCCGGTATACGTTCGAGACTGAATCAGAACACTGGAGCCGACGCGTGAGGCGCTTGAAGGAGTAAGTGGTCGTCTTCTGCAAATACGCCGTGTTCGCCGGCTCTCGGCAGGAGACGATGCGATGATCACGATCGCTGAAGGGCAGGAATCTTTTCGCACCCACCACAATTACATTCGGGCTCTCAAACACCTGATGGAGGGTGCTACCCTATCGCATAGCAACATCGACAAAATCCCGAATGCACCGCTCCCCCTATTGGACTCCAAGAAGAACCTCATCGATCTCACCGCAAAATCGCTCAATGATGAAGCGAGGATCGTTCGAACGGATAAGGATTACTCTTATGCCTCGACCAGTTGGTTGCCCGTAAAGACGTACTATCTTTTGTTCAACATTATGATGACGATTGAGTATCTCCTCACGTTGGACCCGGCATCCTTCAAAATCGGACACGGAAAATGTTCGGAGTCATTCACAAAGCGACTGGCGGCAGGGGAGATCGCATTTTCCGAAGCAAAACTGAATACCGTCTACGATTACACGATTTTTTCTTACCGAGAGGCACCAGGAGTTAATTTGCGGTCGGCGTCAGCATTGGATCAGCTTGCGACATTTCAGCACGCTAAGTTAACGATGAGAAAAATCGCTCAATATAAGCTGGAGGAGTGGAAACGCCGGAAGAGAATCCCGAATTTTAAAACCAATAAACATCAACGAGATAAGCAGACGTTCCTACGAGCATTCAAACTGTCTGTGTTTGAATTCCCATACCATATGCGTTTGCGCGCCAACTATCGGGATTTCGCCTTCATTGAAGGGGTATCATCCAACGAGACCGCGGAATATTTCAGTGACTACTTTTCCTTCGCCAGAGAGTTTTGTCGAGCATTTCGGAACTTACGCGAACAGCTAATACGGGCGCGAACGAACTAAATTAGCACCGTCGATTCAGAGCTCGCCCTACAGGATTGCCCACAGACCGGCGTTACCCATTCGAAGGCACGGCCGGTGTTCATTGTTTTCCCGAGTGCAATTGGGGAACAGACACACAACGAAGAGCTTGAACAACGTCCACCCCCGGGGTTTTGGTGGCTTTGCGCTCAATCGCGCTTTCCCTTAAATTTGCGGTTTGGCGGGGAGGGGAAGGACTGCGTTTGGTGGGGAGGGAAGGGCTGCGTTTGGTGGGGAGGGAAGGGCTGCGTTTGGCGGGGAGGGGAAGGGCTTCGATAATTAGAATGGCATCATCGTCCATCACCGGTTCGAGGCCCACCATTTGGCGGAGAGGGAGAGGGCTTCGATAATTTAATATGGCATCGTCGTCGTCCACCAGTGGCACCACCGGATCGAAGCCCACAGTTTCCAACGGGGAGAAACCCGGCAAGCGCACGCTGAGCGACGTCATTATCGGACCGCCGCGCAACGTGCGCGATCCCAAAATATTCCACAACCTCTCGCTGGTCGCGTTCCTGGCCTGGGTCGGACTCGGCTCGGACGGACTCAGCTCGTCGTGCTACGGGCCGGAGCAGGCGTTTTTGGCGCTGGGGCATCATCAGTATTTGGCCGTGTTCCTTGCGCTGCTGATGGCGCTGACCGTTTTCATTATCTCGGCGTCGTACTCGCAAACGATCGACCTGTTCCCGACCGGCGGCGGCGGTTACCTGGTCGCGACCAAGCTGCTCGGCAAATACTTCGGCCTGGTCTCGGGCTCCGCGCTGGTGGTGGACTATGTACTGACGATCTCGATTTCGATCGCGAGCGGCGCCGACGCGATTTTCAGTTTCATGCCGGTCGGGTGGCTGCCAGTCAAGATGTGGGTCTGCGTCGCGGTGGTGGTGCTGATGGTGGTGATGAATCTGCGCGGGGTCAAAGAATCGGTGCTGTCGCTGGTGCCGATTTTTATCGCGTTTATCATCATGCACGTGTGGCTGATTGGCTATGCGATTTTCAGCCGCGGCGCCGAGCTGCCGATGATCCTCGGCCAGGCGGTGCATGAGGTGCGCACCAGCGCGAGCAGCATGGGGATCATCGCGCTGGCGGTGATTTTCTTCCGCGCCTACAGCCTCGGCGGCGGCACCTACACCGGAATCGAGGCGGTCAGCAACGGCCTGCCGATCCTGCGCGAGCCGCGCGCGGAGACCGGCAAGCGCACGATGATCTACATGGCGGTGTCGCTGGCATTTATCGCCGGCGGCATCCTGCTCGGCTACCTGCTGGTCAACGTCGATGCCGAGCCCGGCAAGACCCTGAACGCGGTGATGTTCGAGAAACTCGCGACCAACTGGAAATTCATGGGCCTGCATGTCGGCGTGCCGATCATCACGTTCGCGCTGCTCACGGAAGGCGCGCTGCTGTTCGTCGCGGCGCAGACCGGCTTCGTCGACGGGCCGCGGGTGCTGGCCACGATGGCGAGCGACCGCTGGCTGCCGCGCCGCTTCTCGAACCTGAGCGCGCGGCTGGTGACGCAGGACGGCGTGCTCGCGATGGGGATCGCGGCGATCGCGATCCTGATCGGCACCGAAGCGAAGGTCGATTTGCTGGTGGTGCTGTATGCGATCAACGTGTTCGCGACGTTTACGTTGTCGCAACTGGGGATGACGGTTCATTGGTGGAAAGAGCGCAAGACCGAGCGGCGCTGGATGCGCAAACTGGCGATCAACGGGATCGGAACATTCTTCACCGGCACTATCCTGGTGATTACGCTGACGCTGAAATTCGATCAGGGCGGCTGGATTACGGTGCTGATGACGGGCGGCCTGATCGCGCTTTGCTACATGGTGCGGAGTCATTACGAGCGCGTGTCGAAGGCGATCGAACAGCTCGAAGCCGATATCCTGCCGAAGCTGTACGCGGTCGAGAAGCTGGAGCCGGCCAAGCGCGATCCCGACGCGCCGACCGCGGCGATCCTGGTCAGCGGTTTCAACGGGCTCGGACTGGCGACGCTGATCGCGGTCACCGATTTGTTCAAGGGCGAGTTCCGCAACGTGGTTTTTATCGGCGTCGGTGAAGTCGATTCGGCGCTGCTCAAGGGGCCGGAGGAAGTGCAGGAACTCGAGCGTCGGATGACCGAGGATTTGAACGAGTACTGCCAGTTCGCGCGCGATTTGGGATTGCATCCGGAATTGCGCGCGGGGCTCGCACCCGACGTGGTGCTGGAGTTGCGGCGAATCTGCCTGGAGGTCGCGCACGAGTTCCCGCATGTCGTGTTCTTCGCCGGCAAGCTGATCTTCTCCGACGAAGTCGAAGGGTTTATCGGGCGCTTCCTGCATAATCATACCGCGCTGGAATTGCAGAACTGGTTGCAGCTTTACGGATACAGCCTGGTGATCCTGCCGGTGCGCGTGGGCGCAGGATCGATGACCGTGCCGGTCGCATCGCAGGCCGCGTAGCGGCGCGCGGGGAAGCGCGCGGGGCGCGGGGAGCGAGGAACAGAAAAAAGAAAGAGAAGAGAATTTCCGAAACCCCTCACGGGTTTCGGGCTTCCTGGGACTGATAAGATGCGCGCTCCGCGCTGTAAGAAAGAGACCGCGGAATGAGATGCGCGCTACGCGCTGTAAGAAAGTGTGAGGCACAGAATTCGCTCCTATACCTCGCCCGCTTTCTTGCGGGAGTGGTCGGCGACGGCGAGGTATCGTCTCGAAGCTGACTTCGAGCCGCAGGGCCGAATCGCATTAAGGTAAAGATGCGCGCTACGCGCTGTAAGAAAGTGTGAGGCGCAGAATGCGCGCGGTGCCGGGTGAGGGTGCATCCTGTCGCTGGACCCATCGGCGGCCCTGCCGCACTGGCGCGACGCAGTCGCTTAAATCAGCAAAGTTGCCACCTTCGCCTCAAGACCCCCGGTGGCGCCCAGATCGCGGTTGTCGATTTTGGAATGTCTCGAACGACTATTAAGTGTCCACGGGATTTCAAGTGTCTCGGGGATTTTTGAGTGTCCTCGGGATTTCATGAGCATCGCGAATCGGAGGTGGGTAGCAATGAAGTATTTGTGCATGGTGTGGTTCGAGGAGAAGCAGGTCGGCATCGATGGTCTCGCGAGCGGAGTCCTGTCCGAAGAGGAGGGCCGCGCGCTCGATCGCGAGTCGATAGCCTACGACGAGGAGCTCAAGGCGCGCGGCTATTTTATCGCTGCGAGTCCGCTCCAACCGGCTATCAAGGCGAAGATCGTGCGGGTGCGCAACGGCAAAGTATCGACGGGCGACGGTCCTTTCGCCGAGACCAAGGAGCAGCTCGGCGGATTCATCCTGATCGAGGCCAAGGATATGAACGACGCGACCCAGGTGGCCGCGAAGATCCCGGTGGCGCGCCTGGGAAGTATCGAGGTGCGGCCAATCAAGGAGTTGGGTGGGGACCGCACCTAAGAAAAACGCACGGAGAAGAAGCATGCGGAGTCGTGAGAATCATTTGGGCACCGGCTACGAGGTGTGGACCGATCAGCAGACGTGGTTCTGGTTTGTGAGAAGCCCCAATCGCGAAGGCGGGACGATCGGCGCGGCCGCGAGCGAGGCGGAAGCGGTGCGCGAGGCGTGGTCGTCGATCGAGGAGCTGGGCGGAGCGATCGCGGCGACGGGCTGGGAATGTGCGCTGAAGAAATTCGAGCGGTATGTCGGTTGCGGGTGTGATGCGATGGGGTGAGTAGGGGGGCGTGCGGCGTGGTGCGCGTCGGAGGGGAAAGAGAAGAGAATTTCCGAAACCTCACGCAGGTTTCGGGCTTCCCCTAGGTGATAAGATGCGCGCTACGCGCTGGTAGGAAATAGTCGGTGGATAAGGTCGGGCGTACCGCTGAAGGGAAGGTGCGCGCTACGCGCTGTAAGAAACGTGCGGAAGGAAAGGACCAGAGATGCGGGCTGCGCCCTGAAAGAAATAACAAGGAAAGATGTTTCATGTGAAATACGAGGCTCCGCTCCGCGTCATCCTGAGTGAGCCTTGCGACGAGGGACTCCGGATCCTGGATTCCTCGCTTCCCCGTTCGACTGCGCTCAGGGCTTCGGCTCGAAATGACACTGAGGGCGGGGCGGAGAGGTAAGAACTGAGAGAACGATTCGGAAGGCGGACCCTCTCCTGACGCCCCGCTTCGCTAAGAATGACATGGAGGCGGGGCGGAGAGGTAAGAACTGAAAGAACGATTCGGAAGGCGGACCCTCTCCTGACGCCTCGCTTTCCTTGAGCGATTCGGCCCTTCGGCCCGAGTCGGCTTCGCGGCGCGTCGCTCGGCGTCGTCCTCTCCCCGATAGTGAGAGGGGAAGAGCGGGAGAGGGGAAGATTGGGAGAGGGGAAGAGGAATCGGGCGTTGTGGGGAAGGAAAGAGGAGGGAGCGAGTTAGTGCGGGGTGGGGGTGAGGCGGTAGATGCCGATATCCTGCTCGCGGTACTTCTCGACAATCGTGAAACGGCGTGAATCGGGGAGTTCGGCTTTCACCGTTTCCGCATCCTTCCAGCTCACCAGCCATCCGCCGCCAGCGGCGGCGACTTTTTGTTCGATGGTCGAGCGCGCGGACGACGGATCGTAGCCGGGAACGATCACGCGCGGGTTCGGTCCGTGAAAATAATAATCGAAAACGATCGAGTAATAGCCGAACGGAAAGCCGGCGTTGGGTACGTGCGACTTGGAGACGAACCCGGCCTCGAAGAAAACCGGTTGCGACGAATCGCCACTGGTGCTGACTTGCCGCGCGAGATCGCGCCATGGCTGCGGCTCGGATCTCGCGAAGGGCAGCATGATCAAACAGATCAGCGCGAAGCCGGCGGCAATGAGATTGCGCCATTTGGCGCTCCACGCGCCGATCGCGGCGGCGGTCAAGACGGTGCCGGCGGCAATCTCGGGCGCGAGATAGCGCGGATTGAACATCGGATGGAGGAGCGCGGAGCCGACCAGGAATGCCATCGTGGGCAGCGCGATCCAGGCCAGGAGCCATCGAATCGGTTCGTCGGGGTGTTGTTCGCGCGCGTGGCCGAACAGCAGCCATAGGGTCGCCCCGGCGGCGAGGATCGCGGCGAGTATCTTTTGGACGAGCGAGTAGTTGTATGACGGGCCGAGGTAATCGAGCGAGTGACCGTACATCAGGTCGTTGCTCTGGCGAGCGGCGATCGGCGCGTAGGGGAAGAACAAGGCGAGCGCAAGAAGCATCGCGACCCAGGCCATCGTGTCGCGCCGGCCGCGCGTGAGATCGCGGAGCAGCATCGCGCCTTCGCTGCCGAGGATCAGCAAACCAGCCATGTGCGTGTAGGGCATCGCGGCGCCCAGCAGACCGCATCCGATTGCGCCGGTGAGGCTTGGGCGGCGGCGCACTCGGAGCAGCATCAGCAGATGCGCGAGCGCGATCGCGATGAACATCGGATACATCCGAGCCGTGCGTGCGAAGACAACTGCGAGCGGATTGAAGGCCCAGATCGCTGTCGCTGCGAGGGCAGTGTCGTCGTCGAACATCTCGCGCCCGAGTGCGAACACAAGTATCACGCTGACCAGTCCGAAGATGACCGACAGTGAACGGAGTGCGACTTCGCTCAGCCCGAAAATCTCGGTGAAGTAATGCAGCAGGACGTAGTAGAGGACCTGCTTGCCGGGATCGTGCATCACCGGGGTTTCGATGATCGCGACGACGCCGGGTTTGGTCGCGGCCCAGGCGCTGTAGGCGGCGCTGGCGCCGAGGGCGTCGTCGCCGAGGCGGAAGCAATAGATGACGGCGGATGCGACGAGGAGTGCCGAGAAGATTTGGAGCGGACGCGAGGAGAATCGCGCTAACGATGGCGCGCCGATCGCGGCGGGCGGCACAGATCGGGCATTGCTCATGCTCAGCACTTTATACAGGATCGGCGAGGCGCGATCTTTATCCCACGACTTTGTCGCTTGCAGCGGTCAAGCAACGGGTGCTGGCGAGAACTGCTCGCTTGACTAGCAGGCTGTTGAAAAAGTAATTTTCAACGCTTGCTCCCTCTCTCTTGTCTCCCCCAAAGGGGTTTTTCAGCGGTCTCCCCCAGGGGGGGAGATGTATAGGTAAGAAGCCAATTTTCATGCAGGGTGTTGCAAGGATTAGAGCCCGAACCGCATCCCACCTGAGTTTGTTCAACACCCTGCTAGCCGGGCGGGTACTGGCGAACTGCTGACAATCATGTCCGAGTTTCTCGAAGTAGTGCCTGAGGTCGGCGAGCCGCGACTGGAGATGACGCTGCCGCCGGTTGGGCGCATCCGCGCGGAAGTGTGGGCGCTCGCGTGGCCGGTGATTTTGTCGTTCGGGCTGGATTCGATCCTGGGACTGGCGTCGATGCTGATGGTGGGGCGGCTCGGCGCGGAAGCAGTGGGCGCGGTTGGGCTGGCGACGCAGATACTCGGCGCGGTGCGTGCGGGAATCGCGGCGGTGGGCACGGGGACGGTGGCGTTGGTCGCGCGCTACATCGGCGCGGGCGATCGCGATAGCGCGGAAGAGGTGCTGAAGCAGTCGGTGATCTTCGGGGTGATCGTCTCGACCGTACTCGCGATTCCGGTGATCGTGTTCGCGCGACCGCTGATGGGACTTTTTCAGGTGAAGGGCGAGATGGCCGAGATGGGCGCGCGCTATCTGAAGGTCGTGATGCTGTCGGAGCCGTTCCAGGGGATTTTTCTGATGTGCGCGTCGGCGCTGCGCGGCGCGGGCGATACGCGGACGCCGCTCTGGATCGGCGGGATCATCGACGTGCTCGCGATTTTTTTCAACTACGTGCTGATTTTTGGCAAGCTCGGATTTCCGGCGCTCGGCGTCGATGGTTCGGCGGTGGCGACGCTGCTCGCGATCGCGATCGGCGGGCTGTTATTTTTTTGGGCGTTGTCGATCGACGGGATGGTGCTGAATTTTCGCTGGCATCGGCTGTGGCCGGAC
The DNA here is from genome assembly GCA_003135855.1 of Deltaproteobacteria bacterium. Taxonomy (GTDB): domain Bacteria; phylum Desulfobacterota; class Binatia; order Binatales; family Binataceae; genus Binatus. Next base: position 10,361 of record PNBD01000014.1, on the reverse strand, counting down.
TTGGGGCTGGGCCGGCGAATATTGGGCGTCGGCAATCCCGCGGCGATCGAGCAGTTGATAATACAGTTCGGCTTCGTCGCATATGTCGCGTTCGTGGCGCGCTACGGGCCGAAGGAAGTCGCGGCGTATTTTATCGGCGTGCGCATCCTGGCGCTTTCGTTTTTGCCGGGCTTCGGCTTCTCGGCGGCGTCGGCGACGCTGGTGGGACAGGGACTTGGCGCTCGCGATCCGGCGTTCGCGCGCAAGGCGGGATGGGAATCGACCGGCATGGCGGTGGTGATGATGACGGCGCTGGGGCTGATTTTCCTGCTGTTCGCGCATCAGATTGCGGCGCTCTTCATCAGCGACAAACAGGTGATCGACTACACAGCGCAATTCATGTACGCGCTGGCGGCGGCGCAACCGCTGATGGCGATCGATTGGACGATCACGGGGGCGCTGCGCGGCGCGGGCGACTCGCGCTTTCCGCTGTGGGGCTCGCTCGCGGGATTTTACGGGATGCGGCTCGCGGTGACGATTTTGATTTCATACTACGGCGGGAGCATCACGTGGATTTGGTGGTCGCTGATCGCGGACTACATCGTGCGTGCGTCGGTGAAATCGTGGCGGTTCAGCAGCAGGCATTGGGAAACGATCGAGGTGTGAGGGGTTAGGTGGCGGGGGCTGTTGAAGAATTGCGGGCGGGGCAACTGGACGACGGGCGTTCGACGCGTAATCCTCAGCTGGTGACGGAGTCGGCAAACGCAAGCGAGACGGTCGAGGGAATCCTCGACACGGTGCTCTACGTTAATGAGAACAGCGGCTATTCGGTCGCGGTGATCGTCACGCCGCTCGAGCATGGCGGCGACCGGCGGGTCGTGGTGGTCGGCAATCTCGCGGGCGTGGAAGTTGGCTCGACGATTCGCGCGCAAGGGACGTACGAAAAGCATCCGCGCTTCGGCGATCAGTTCAAGGTGATCGATTTTGAAACGATCCGGCCAGCGGGCGCAGTCGCGATCGAGCGCTACCTCGCGTCGGAAATTCAAGGCGTCGGGCCCGCGACGGCGCGGCGAATCGCGGAACACTTCGGCGACGGGCTCGGCGAAGTGCTGGACAACACGCCGGAGCGGATGCGCGAAGTGCCGGGAATCGGGCCGGTGGTGGCGCGCCGAATCGCTGCGGCATGGCGCGATTCGTCGGGACTGCGCGAGCTGACGGTGTTCCTGCGCGGCCACAACATCGCGGCCGCGCACGCGCGGCGAATCCACAAATTCTACGGCAAGGATGCGCTGGAGTCGGTGCGCAGCGATCCTTACGTGCTTGCGCGGACGATACACGGGATCGGTTTTCGGACGGCCGATGCGGTCGCGGAGAAACTCGGAATCCCGAGGAATTCGATTCAGCGCGCGCGCGCCGCGGTGCTGTACATCCTCGAGCGCATGTCGGATGAAGGCCACGTTTACTCGCCGTTCGAATATCTCGAAGGTCAGTTTCGCAGCGCGCTCGAGATGGAATCGGATCTCGCGCGCGAGGCGGTCAGCGAACTGGCAGCGAGCGGTGAGGTGGTCGTCGAAGATGCGCCCGACACGGGCGGCGACGGAGCAGAAGGCGGGCCTCAGGTGGCGGTTTATCTCGCGCGATTGCACGAGGCCGAAGTCAACGTCGCGAAACGAATCGCGGAGTTGAATTCCGGCCGCGCGATGGGCAAGGAGGCAATCGAGCGCGCACTGGCGGCGGCAATCAAATCGTCGGAACTTGAACTCTCGACGGAGCAAAAGAGCGCGCTTAGGTGCGCACTCGCGAGCCGGGTCACGGTGATCACGGGCGGGCCGGGCACCGGCAAGACGACGCTGTTGCGCTCGCTACTGGTGGCGCTCGCGTCGGCGGGAATCAAGCCGGCACTCGCGGCGCCGACCGGCCGGGCAGCGAAGCGCTTGAAGGAAGCGTCGGGGCAGGATGCGAAGACGATCCATCGGCTGCTCGAATACGCGCCGGAGAGCGGCGGCTTCATTCGCGGCAAGGAATTTCCGCTGCGCACCAATTTTTTGATCATCGACGAAGCCTCGATGATGGATCTCGAACTCGCATCCAGCCTGCTTTCGGCGCTGATGCCGAATTGCTCGCTGCTGCTGGTCGGCGATCG
>PNBD01000014.1:255-8230 GCA_003135855.1 Deltaproteobacteria bacterium | reverse complement strand
CGCATCGGCTGAATCGCGGGCAGTTTCCCGAGATCGCGAACGACGCGGCCGGCGATTTTTTCTTTTTCGAGCGCAACGCCCCGGAAGATGTGCTCGCGACGATCAAGCAACTGGTGGAGCAACGGCTGGTCGGCCGATTCGGTATCACGGATGCGCGCGAAATCCAGGTGATCACGCCGATGAATCGCGGGCCGCTCGGCACCCAGGCGCTCAATCGCGAATTGCAGGCGCTATTGAATCCCGCGGGACGCGAGCTGCGGGCGGGCGATCGTACGCTGCGCGAAGGCGACCGGGTGATTCAGCTCCGCAACAATTACGACAAGGGTATTTTCAACGGCTCGATCGGGCGGATCGTGAATATCAACTCAGAAAAAGCGCGGGTCCGCGTGATGTTCGAAGAGGCGCATGCGGAGTACGAACTCGCGGAACTGGACGAACTCGGGCTGGCGTACGCAATCTCAGTGCACAAGAGCCAGGGTAGTCAGTACCCGGCGGTCGTGATGCCGGTGCATTCGAGTCATTATGTAATGCTGCGGCGCAATCTGCTCTATACGGCGATCACGCGTGCGGAACGGGTGTGCGTGCTTGTGGGCACCAGGAGCGCATTGCAGCAGGCGGTGCGCAATCAGGACGAGCGGAGGCGATTCTCGCGCCTCGCATCACGATTACATATCGATTAGTCAGTCGCCGCCGCAAATCTCGGCGCGTCGATCTGTCTGGCTATAGCCTGACTATAGCAACTTGGCGATGGCAATGATTATTGCTATTACAATGACTAATGGAATGAGTATAGCGCCGAGCGCTCGCCAGGCCGAGAAGCGATGCACCTCGCCAAGGCATTTGAGCGACACCACGAAGCCCCAGATACCGAGGATTCCGTTCAGCAAGCCCAATTCGACCAACTGCGGAGTCGCTTTGAGCGCGCCGCCGGCGCCGGTCTGAAGCGGCGCGATCGCGCCGGTGAGCAACGCGGCGAGGGTGATCGCGCCGGCGGTGATCGATGGAATCTGCGACCACGCGGCTGCGGCGCGGACCTCGGTCGAAGTTGCGGTGCCGCCGAGCAGCGCGCCCGACCATCGGAGCACCACGCCATTTAGATAGAGCACGGCGATGCCGACCAAGGCCGCCACTACGACCGAGAACGCCACGCCGATCGGCCACAGGGCTGATACATTGCCGGCGCCGCCCAACGCCTTGGACCATTTGCTCTCCAGGGCGGCGAGCGCCGGTGCGATAGCGGCGAGCACGAGGACGTGGCGAGTCGGATCGGAATCGACGATGCGGCGGATGGTGGCGCGCGGTTCGGTCCAGATGGTGAAGAAGGGAGTGATGGAATCAGTCGCAGCGTTGGGCATTAGGGTCTCGCAGTTCTCCAGCCGCAAAACGGCAGAGGGGGCAAGAATTCCGTCACGGTAGCATCTTGTGATTTCGCGCGACAGCGGGCGATCGCCGAAGGACAAGGGGGAGAAGAGAGGAAAAGATTTCCGAAACCCACACTGGGTTTCGGACTTCCTGTGACGATAAGATGCGCGCTACGCGCTGTTAGAAAAATGTGAGGCGCAGGCCTCGCGCGGTGCTGATGATTCGCGTTGAAAGTAAAGATGCGCGCTACGCGCTGTTGGAAAAATAAGTCGGGAAAGACGTTTAACGTGAAACACGAGGCTCCGCTCCGTGTCATCCTGAGTGAAGGCTGCCGGAGCGAAGGGACCCTGGGGCGATGCCGGGCGAAGAACAAGATCCGGGATTCTTCGCTGCGCTCAGAATGACGCGGCGGGCAGTGCGGAGAGGGAAGATCGGATTGTGGGGGCTAGCGTTTCGATAATTTGGAGGGGCGCTTCGACGCGGCGGGCGGACGGCCGCGTTTGCCGCGCATGGGACCCAGTTGGCGGAGGAACGTCAGCACCGCGTCGGCCTCCGATCGGACCGCGTCGGGATCGTGGCCGCTCTGCTCGACGTGCTTTTCGACTTCCGCGATGGTCTTGGCGTAGTCGTTCTTGAATTTAGTATTGAGGTCTTTCCAGGCAACGCCCGCGAGCGCATCGGAGACGTTGGCGGGCGCGCGATAGAATCCGCGCTCGAGCAGGACCGCAATCGCCGGATAGCCGAGGTATCCCTGCCAGTAGGACGCGTTGTCATTCGAGGAGATTTCGCGACCGTCCTCGGACATCTCGACTTCGTAATTTTTCGAACCGTCGGACGAGGTGACCACGGCGCGACGCGCGTCCTCGATGCTGACGCGTCCGTCGCCGACCGCGCCGAGCGCCTCGTACACTTTGATGAGCGGTGGCAATTGCCATGGTGTGGCGGGCATGTCCTCGTCTATGGCCGATCGCGCGTGCGCGATGCAAGACCGAGCGTGGTCAAAGTTTCACAATTGGCAAGTTCAGTTGCTGGCGGCGGAGGGCGGGCGCTAAGCTCCGGTGACTTCGCGCCGTCGCCGCGCGGCGGATAGAGACGAATCGAATCTGGTTGGGAGACGGAAAGAAAACATGGCGAACGAACCAATCGGCAAACTCGATCATATCGGGATCGCGGTGAAGAGCCTCGCCGAGGCGCGGAAATTTTTCGAGAATGTGCTGGGCGCGCGGTTTGCGCATGAGGTGGCGAGCGAAGCGGCCGGCTATACGCTTGCCGTATTCGATCTGAACGGGCTGACGATCGAATTGCTCGAGCCGCTCGGCGCGAATTCGTTTCTGCACAAATTTATCGAGAAGCGCGGCGAAGGGATGCATCATCTGACATTCGATGTGCGCGATCCCAAGCGCAAAGTGGCCGAGCTGAAAGAGCAGGGCGTGCGCGTCGTGGACGAAACGGAATGGTCGCCGACGTCGTATGAGGCGTACATCTCGCCGCGCTCGTCGCACGGCGTGCTGATCCAGTTGGGGTCGGATTATCCGACGCTCGCCTTCGCGCCGAAACCGTCGGAGAAAAAGGATTAGCGCTAGCAGGCGGTTGAAAAAGTAATTTTCAACGCCTGCTCCCTCTCTCTTGTCTCCCCCGAGGGGGGAGATGAGTAGGTAAGAAGCCAGTTTTTATGCAGGGTGTTGAATGGTTCGGGACCCGAGCTGCCATTCGATACGAGATTTCAACACCCTGCTAACCGATCAGGCCGGGATTGGCGCCGCCATCGATCGTGATATTGGCGCCGTGAATGAAGGCGGCGCGATCCGAGGCGAGGAACGCAATCAGGTCGGCGACTTCCTCCGGCTGGCCGACGCGCCCGAGCGGCGTCATCTTGCCGAGCACCTCGTTCAGGTCGCGCCCGCGCGCGCCCCGCTCGGCGAAGAGGCGCAGCCGCTCAGTCAGGATGGGCCCGGGATTCACACCGACGACGCGCACGCCGTGCTTCGAGCCCTCGTTGGCGAGCGCCTTGGTAAAATGATTGAGCGCCGCGTTGGCCGAGCCGCCGATCATGTAGCCGCCGCTCGGAATCAGACCGCCGGTGCCGATCACGTTGACGATCACGCCGCGGCGCTGCTGTTGCATTTGGGGCAATACTTCGCGCGCGAGCCTGACGTAGCCGAAGAATTTGAGATTCCAGTCTTCGAGCCATTCATCGTCAGTGAGCTTTTGAAATTCGCCGGGGCGTGCGCTGCCGGCGTTGTTGACGAGGATGTCGATGCGGCCGAATTGCTCGACGCATCGCGCGGCCACGCGGCGAAGGTCCTCGATTTTTCCGAGGTCGGCCTGAATCGCTTCAATGCGGCCGGTTTCGCTTTTTCGGGCGAGTGCGGCGGTTTCGTCGAGCGCCTCTTTACCGCGCGCGCAGACCATCACGGATGCGCCTTCTTCGACCAATCGGATTGCGGTTGCGCGTCCGATACCCTTGCTGCCGCCGGTGACGATCGCGACCTTGCCGCCGAGTTCCAAATCCATTTTTGATTCCTCTGGTTGAGCGAGAGGTTCGCATCGGCGCGTTGTCAGCGTCAAGGCGCGCCATGAGCGGCGAATCAGCCTGCCTTAACAGGGCTCGACGTATCTGGCACGATGCTGAGCATCCGGCGGCTGAGTACATGAAAGAACTGATCGTCTCCATCATTGACGCGGCAATCGAACGGGCGCGCGCGGGAGGGCAGCTCGTCTCGGAGCATCCTGCGGTCGGGATCGAAGCGCCGAAAGATCCCGCGCATGGCGACGCTGCGTCGAATGTCGCGCTGACGATCGCGCGCGCCGAGCGCAAGGCGCCGAAAGCGATCGCGGAAATTATCAAGGCAAACGTCGAGTTGCCGCCGGAAGTGATCGAGGTGACGGTCGCCGGCCCGGGGTTCATCAATTTCAGGATGGCGCCGGGGTACTGGCATCGCGAGATGCGTCGAGCGGCAGCGCAGGGCGAACAATTCTGGAAGCCGCAGAAATGGGAGCTGCGGCCGGGCGCCGGCGATAAAGTTCAGGTCGAATTCCTCTCGGCGAATCCGACTGGGCCGGTCACGGTCGGCCACGGGCGCAACGCGGTGCTGGGCGACACGATCGCGCGGATGTACGAAGCGGCGGGGTTCCGGCTCACGCGCGAATATTATTTCAATGACGGCGGGCGGCAGATGAAACTGCTCGGCGAGTCGGTGCGGGTGCGATATCTGCAGGCGCACGGGATCGCGGCGACGCTGCCGGAGGACGGATACCAGGGCGAGTATATCGTGGAGATCGCCGCGGCGCTCAAAGCGGAGCACGGCGACAAGTATGTGGCCGAGACCGAGCTCGAGGTTTTTCGCGCGGTCGCGGTGAAGGCGATTTTCGCCGATATCAATCGCACGTGCGAGCGGCTGGGAATTCGGTTCGATGTGTACACGAACGAACTTGATCTGCTGAACTCCGGGGCCGTCGATGCAGTGCTGGCCGCGCTCAAAGATCGCGACCTCACATTTGAGAAAGACGGCGCAGTATGGCTGCGCGGCGAGCCGTTGGGACTCCCCAAAGACGCGGTGCTGGTGCGGTCGGGCGCGGAGCGGCAGCCGACCTATCGCACGCCCGACATCGCGTATCATATCGAGAAGCTGAAGCGCGGCTTCGATCTGATTGTCGATGTGTTTGGCGCGGATCACATCGGGGAGCATCAGCAGGTGGTCGCGGCGGTCAAGGCGCTCGGTTACGACGCGACTCCCATCAGCGCGATCATCTACCAGTTCGTCACGCTCACGCGCGGCGGCGAGAAAGTGAAAATGTCGACGCGCAAGGCGACCTACGTCACGCTGGACGAATTGATCGACGAGGTCGGCGCGGACGTGGTGCGATTTTTTTTCGTGTTCCGCAAGTCGGACAGTCAGCTCGATTTCGATCTCGAACTGGCCAAGAAGCAGGCGCCCGAGAATCCGGTATTTTACGTGCAGTACGCGCACGCGCGGCTGGCCAGCGTGTTTCGCGAGGCGGAAAAAGCGGGACTCGCGATGCCGGCGGATGCGGACGCGATAGATCTTGGCCTGCTCGACGCGGAGGAACTCGATCTGGCGAAGCGTGCGATCGCATTTCCCGGACTGATGACGGCGGCGGCGCAGGCGCTCGAGCCTCATCGGATTTCATTTTACCTGCTGGAGCTGGCGGGCGAGTTCCATCGNNCTACTACAACCAGGCGTCGAATCGTATAATCGGACCGGACCGCGAGCTTAGCCTGGCGCGAATTTTCCTTGCGCAAATTCTCAAAGCCGCGCTTGCGGGCGGCCTCAAACTGCTCGGGGTCAGTGCGCCGGACCGGATGTAAAGCGGATGCGATTCGAAATCAAGTTTGGCGGTGCGTTCGTAATTCTGGTCGGATTGTTCACGCTGTCGGGCGCGGTGTTCCTGCTCGGGCTTTACGCCGGCTACCAGATGGAGCGGCAGAACCAGCCGTCGATGAATCAAATTTCGAGCACGTATCCGGTAGCTGGTGCGCCGGGCGGCGCGGCTTCTATCGGAAGCGGCGTGCCGCCGACGACGCAGATGAAGCCGATGGCGCCGCGCGCGATCGCGCCGGGCGCGGGCGCAACAACCGGGACAATCGCGCGCGCCAAGCCGCCGGCGATCTCGCCGGCGGTTAAGGCGCCGCCGGCCGACAACGACGAGACCGGCAGTTCCGATGCCGGAGAGGGAGCGGCGCCGCCCGCGGTCGCGTCGACCGCGGCGCGGGCGTCCGCGCCCGCTCACAAGCCGTTCAATATCCAAATCGAAGCGGTGATGGATAAAAGCGGCGCCGACGAGATGATCACGCGGCTGCGCGGGCTCGGCTACCACGCGCAGGAAACGACCACCAGCCTCGAAGGGCAGACCTGGTATCGCGTGCGCGTCGGGCCCTATGACAGCGAGGACGAAGCGCGCGCGGCGGAGCAGAAGCTAAGAGAGCAATACAAGCACGCGTTCGCGCCGCGCTGACGCGCGGCCGACTTCGGGCCGCAGGGCCGAATCGCATTAAGGTAAAGATGCGCGCTACGCGCGGGTAGAAGATCGCGGGAACGGGGAAGGAGATGCGCGCTACGCGCTGTTGGAAAAGGGCGATAGGATCATTGAGCAGCAGTTCCGTTGCCGTCGCGAGCGAGGATTGACAGCAGGCCGTTTGATGTAGATAGTTGATCGAATCGATGGATTCGAGCCGGAAAATTAGCATGGGTTGGTGGCGTTGGCACGTCGATGCACCCGCCTGCGCGCCGGTCTTGTAGTCCATCACAAAACCGATTTCTCGAGGGCCGCGGGCGAAAGTCCAGCGGCCCTTTTCGTTTTGGGCCGCGCGACCGGAGACCGAATCAACTTGAGGATGACGCGCGAGAGGACGCGAAATGCTGCAACCGAGCGAAAGTGAATTCGAAAACCTGGCGGCGCAGGGCTTCAATCTGATCCCGGTGTTCGAGGAAGTCGCCGCCGACCTCGAAACTCCGGTGTCGGCCTTCCTGAAGGTCGCGCGCGACGACTACGCGTTTCTGCTGGAGAGCGTGCGCGGCGGCGAAAAGTGGGGACGCTACACGTTCCTCGGCTCGGAGCCGTCGATGGTGATCCGCGCGCGCAAAAACCGGATGGATATTATCCGGCCGGGACGCGGCGTCGAAGTTCGCTCGGTGACCAATTCATTCAAGGAATTGCGCGCCGAGGTGCAGCGCTTCCGCTCGCCCGAGTTGCCCAACCTGCCGCGATTCTTCGGCGGTGCGGTAGGATTTCTCGCCTACGATATCGTGCGCTGCTTCGAAAAAATTCCCGAAACCGCGCACGACGATCTCGGCACTCCCGATCTTTTCCTGATGTTCACCGACACGGTGCTCTGCTTCGACAACGTCCGCCAGACGATGAAAATAATCGCCAACGTGCCGGTCGAAGAGTTCGCGAACCTGCGCACGGCGTATCAAAGCGCGCGGGTGAAAATCGACGAGATTATCGAGCGGCTGAAGAAGCCGGCGATACCGCCGTCGCTCGAAGGCGGAGGTTCTAACGCGGTCGCGATCGACGCGACGATTGCGTCGAACCAGACGCGCGAGGGCTACATGGCGATGGTCTCGGCGGCGAAGGAGTATATCGCGGCGGGCGACGTGATCCAGGTGGTTCCGTCGCAGCGGTTCGAGGCGCCCCTGACGGCGCATCCGTTTAACATTTATCGGAGTCTCCGCGCGATCAATCCGTCGCCGTACATGTTCTACCTGCGGCTCGGCGNNACGCTGGTCGGCGCGTCGCCGGAAGTGATGGTGCGGGTCGAGGGGCGCGAGATTACGCTCAGGCCGATCGCGGGCACGCGGCGGCGCGGCGTCACCGAGGCCGAAGATCGGGAACTCGAAGCCGAGTTGCTGGCGGATCCGAAGGAGCGCGCGGAGCATGTGATGGNNGATCTCGGGCGCAACGACGTCGGGCGCGTTTCCGAAATCGGTTCGGTAAAAGTCACCGAGTTGATGGTGGTCGAACGCTACTCGCACGTGATGCATATCGTGTCGAACGTGACCGGCGTGTTGCGCGAAGGATGCGACGCGTTCGACGCGTTCGCCGCGACGTTTCCGCAGGGGACGGTTTCAGGCGCGCCGAAAATCCGCGC
>PNBD01000014.1:0-189 GCA_003135855.1 Deltaproteobacteria bacterium | reverse complement strand
TATATCCAGGCCGGCGGCGGCGTGGTCGCGGACTCGGACCCCGGCGCGGAATACGAGGAATCGGTGAACAAGGCGCGGGCGATGGTGCGGGCACTCCAGGCGGCGCGCGAATTCGAAGCGGCGGCCAAGAGGTAACCGCGATGACGAGCGAAAAATCAAAAACGAAAATTTTGATGCCAAGACTGAAGA
>PNBD01000013.1:28585-44306 GCA_003135855.1 Deltaproteobacteria bacterium | reverse complement strand
CGCGATCGTCGAGGCGCTGAAGATTTATGGCGCGACGTTCACGGAGTTTCAGCGGCTGGTGGAAGCGGGCGATGCGGAGCAGTTGGAAGCGCTATTCGAGCGCGGGCGCAAGATGCGCGAGCGAATCAGATGAAGAGGGCGAAACCGATCGTTGCGATTGATGGGCCGGTCGGCGCGGGCNNGGCGCGGGCAAGTCGACGGTCGCGCGCATGCTCGCGCGGGCGCTCGGATTTTCGTACCTGAACACGGGCGCGATGTATCGAGCGCTGGCAGTGGCGGCGCACGAGGCGGGCGTAAGTCCCGACGCGGCCGACGTCGAAGCGCGCCTTAAGCCGGTGCTCGACTCGATTCGGATTAGATTCGACGGCGAGCGAATACTGCTCAATGATCGGGATGTCACGGCTTTGATTACTGAGCCTGAAACAAGCGAGCTCGCGTCGCGATTCTCGGCGCTCGGCGCGGTGCGTNNGTGATGGAAGGCCGCGACATCGGCACGGCGGTTTTTCCGGATGCGGAGTTTAAATTTTTTCTGAACGCTGACGTCAATGTGAGAGCGCAGCGCCGCTTCGAAGAATTGCAGGCGAAAGGCGCGACGATCACTTTGCCGGAAGTGCTCGAGCAGTTGATCGAGCGCGACCGACGCGACAGCGGTCGCGAACTCGCGCCGCTCAAGCAAGCGCGCGATGCAATTGTGATCGATGCAACAAAATTTTCAGCGAAGGCGGTGGCCGAGGCGATGAAAGCGAAGATTGATGCTATAATCAACAGCGGCAAGGGCTTGAAACGAGCCTAGCCCGGTTGTAAGGATTGCATCAGCCCCGAAGTCCCGAAAGGTCCCACTAAATGGAGAAAGCGTTGCCTGAGCAAATGAGCGGAGGAGAAAATGACTTTGAGGCGTTGATGGAAGAGAGCCTGAAGGCTCCCCGATCCGGCGATGTGCTGGTCGGAAGAGTTCTCATGATCACCCGCGACAGCGTCATCATCGACATCAACTACAAGTGCGAAGGGCAGGTTCCCCTCGCCGAATTCCTTGATCACGATGGTCATCCGACGGTCAAGGAAGGCGACGAGGTTGACGTGTATTTCGAAGGCACCGAGACCGACAACGGGACGGTGATGCTTTCGCACGCGAAGGCCGAGAAGTTCAAAGTCTGGCGCGAGCTCGATCGCGCGTTCCAGACCGAGACGCCGGTCGAGGGTGTAGTGCTGGGCAAAGTCAAAGGCGGACTCAAAGTCGATATCGGGGTGCCGGCATTTCTGCCGGGCTCGCATGTCGACATCCGACCGGCGCGCAATCTCGATCGTTACGTCGGGCAGCGCGGACGTTTTCAGATTTTGAAATTTAATCGCGCGCGCGGCAACGTGGTGGTCTCGCGGCGGAGCGTGCTCGAGCGCGAGCGCGCGTCGCTCAAAGAGCAGACGCTGAAGGTGCTCGAAGAGGGCGTGATCCTTGAAGGCACCGTGAAGAACATCACGGACTACGGCGCGTTCATCGATCTCGGCGGCATCGACGGCCTGCTGCATATCACGGACATGGCGTGGGGACGTTTGCAGCATCCGTCGGAAGTGCTGAAGGTCGGCGACAAAGTCAAAGTCGTGGTGCTGAAGTACGATCCGGAGCGCGAGCGGGTGTCGCTCGGCATGAAGCAGATCATGCCCGATCCGTGGACCAAGGTGGCGGAGGCGTATCCGCCGGGCACGCGCATCAAGGGCAAAGTCGTCAGCGTCACCGATTACGGCGCGTTCGTCGAAATCGAGAAGGGCGTCGAAGGATTGATCCACGTCTCCGAGATGAGCTGGAGCAAGCGCGCGGTTCATCCGTCGAAAGTCGTGAACCCGAACGACGAAGTCGAAGTGCAGGTGCTGGGCGTTGACGAAGCGAACCGGCGCATCTCGCTTGGACTCAAGCAGACCGAGGCGAATCCGTGGGAAGAGCTCGCGGAGAAGCATCCGATCGGCAGCCAGATTAAAGGTAAGGTCAAATCGATCACCGACTTCGGCGTGTTCGTGGAAATCGAGCAGGGGATCGACGGCCTGGTGCACATTTCGGATTTGTCGTGGACGAAAAAGATTCGGCATCCGTCGGAAGTGTGCAAGAAGGGCGACGAGCTGGAGGCGGTGGTGCTCGGCATCGACGTCGAGAACGAGCGCGTCAGCCTGGGCGTGAAGCAGCTCAGCGCGGATCCGTGGAATACGGTGGCGGAGCGTTATCCGCTCAACACGCGAATCCATGGCAAGGTCAGCTCGGTCGCGGACTTCGGGGTGTTCGTCGAGATCGAGGAAGGGATCGAAGGGCTCATCCACATTTCGCAGCTCAGCAACGAGCGGGTCGACAAGCCGTCGTCGTTGTACAAGGTGGACGATGCGCTCGAAGCGCTCGTTGTGCAGCTCGACCCGAAGGAACGGCGGATCGGACTTTCGATCAAGGCGCTCAAGCAGCACGAGGAGCGCGAAGAGATGCAGGCCTACCTGAAGCGCGAGCACGAGGCGGCGCGATTCTCGATGGAAGACATCCTGAACGAGGAGCTCAAGCTCGATCGCGATGACGCTGGGCGCTCGGCACGTGGCGGACGGGGCAACCCGCGATAGCTGACTCTGGCGCGGCGCAAGCGGGAACAGCTTTTCCGGGACCGATGACCAAGCGGGAAATCATCGAGGAACTGCTGGCGCGTCAGCGGACGTTCACGTATCGCGAATCCGAAACGATCGTGAACGCGATGTTCGATGCGATGGCCGGCTCGCTGACACGCGGCGAGCGGATCGAAGTTCGCGGCTTTGGCAGTTTCGCGGTGAAGCAACGGCGCGCCCGCCAGGGACGCAATCCAAAAACCGGGGAGCTGGTCAAGGTTGGCGCAAAAAAGATTCCTTTTTTCCGCGCCGGCAAGGAACTCCGAATCGAAGTAAATGGCGCCGAAGCAGAGGACGAGTAGGCGGCAGGGCGCCGCTCCTGCGACGGCGCCAGCACGGCTCTGGGCGCCGTGGCGTCAGCAATATTTGAAAATGAGCACGGGCTCGCGCGCGTGCATCTTCTGTTTCGGCAAACTAACTGAAGTGGAGCGGCGCAAGCGGCTCGTGCTGTTCGAGAATCAAGACGCGGTGGTAATGCTCAACCGCTACCCTTACACCAGCGGGCATCTGATGGTTGCACCGCGCCGGCACATCGCGTCGCCGGAATTGCTGGATCGCGACGAGCGAAATGTTATCAGCGACTTGGTCGCGCACTCGGTCAAGGTGATGCGTCCGCTGATGAATGCGCACGGATTCAATCTAGGCGCCAACCTGGGCCGCAGCGCAGGCGCCGGATTCGCGGACCACATGCATTGGCATGTCGTTCCTCGCTGGGATGGCGATACGAATTTCATGACGGTGCTTGCCTCCACGCGCGTGCTGTCGCAGAGTCTTGAAGACAGCTTCAAGCAACTGCGGCCGGTGTTCAAAACCGCCGGCGCCGAATTATCCTAGGGACCGATACACTCTGCGGGATTTTTGATGAATGAAGAATTGCTGAAAATCCGGACGCTCGGCGAACTCAAAAGCGCGGGCTATGAGACGATGCCGGTGCGCATGGAGATGCGCAAGAATTTGCTCGAGCGCCTGCGCACCAAGCAAACCATGATGGCGGGAATCGTCGGTTACGAGGAGACGGTAATCCCCGAGATCGAAAACGGCGTGCTCGCCGGCCATCACATGATTTTTCTCGGCGAGCGGGGACAGGCGAAGTCGCGAATCATCCGGGCGCTGATCGAGCTGTTCGATGAATTCGTGCCGGCGGTCGCGGGCTGCGAAATCAATGACGATCCGTATGCGCCAATCTGCCGGCGATGCGTGAAGCTGGCGGCTGAGCGCGGCGACGCGCTGGAGATTGCGTGGATCGGGCGTGACAGCCGCTACGCCGAAAAACTCGCGACGCCGGATGTGTCAGTCGCAGACCTGATCGGCGAAATCGATCCGATCAAAGTGGCGGAAGGACGTTATCTCGCGGACGAAGAGACGATTCACTACGGACTGATCCCGCGCACCAATCGCGGCATCTTCGCCATCAATGAATTGCCCGACCTGACCGAGAAAGTGCAGGTCGGACTGTTCAACCTGATGGAGGAGAAGGACGTTCAGATCAAGGGCTACAAAATCCGGCTGCCGGTCGATGTGGTTTTTGTCGCGAGCGCGAATCCCGAGGATTACACCTCGCGCGGACGAATCATCACGCCGCTGAAGGATCGCTTCGACATCCAGATTCGCACGCATTATCCGAAGACGCTCGAGCATGAAATCGCGATCATGGAGCAGGAAGCGGCGCATCCGCCGCGAGTGGGCGTCGATGTGCGAATCCCGCAATTCATGAAGGACATCCTGGCGCAGATTACCTTCGAGGCGCGCGCCTCGAACGAGATCAATCAGTCTTCGGGCGTGTCGGTTCGGGTCAGCATCAACAATCTCGAATCGGTGATTTCGAACGCCGAGAAGCGGTCGGTGCGCAACAACGAGAACGAGATCGTGCCGCGCATCTCGGATTTGCATTCGCTGTATGCGTCGACGGCGGGAAAGATCGAGCTCGAGTACGTCGGCGAGGACAAGAAGGAAGACGATTTGATCGAGCGCCTGATCAATCGGGCGGTGCTTAAAGTATTCGATCGCTATCTGAAGCTCGACGATCTCAAAAAAGTTTCGAGCTACTTCGAGCAGGGCTGGGGCGTCGAGGTATCCGACACGGCGCCGAATTCGGAATACATGGAGCCGCTGCGCGAAGTGATCGGGCTGCGCGAAGTGATCGCGATCATCGGGCCGTTCGAGACGCCGGGGCTGATGGCGGCGGCCAGCGAGTTTATTTTCGAGGGCCTGCATCTGCATCAGAAGTTAAACAAGAATCGCCAGGGCGGGCGCTTCGCCTACCACGCATGACACGGCGCGGACAGGCCACAGTCGTCACCCGCTACACTCAGTGGGACGGGACGCAGCAGCTCAAGCTCGACGCCGACAAGGTGTTCGAGAAGCTGGCCGAGTACCTGTCCTACACCGACGACGTGCGTCAGGCGATGGACTGGATGATGCGGCAGGGAATGGATTTCGACGGCGTACGCGTGATGGGGCTCGAGGAGTTCATCGAGCAACTGCGTCAGGAGATGCGCCAGAAGTATCGCGACTTCAATTTGAAGAACGCGCTCTCCGAGATGGAGCANNGAAAAGCAGCGCGAGCTGTCGCGCATGCCGCGGCGGTTATCCGAGGCGATGCGGAAACTCGAAGGCTACGAATTCGAAGATGCGCAGGCGAAGACTGACTTCGACGCCCTGCTCGAAGAATACGAAAACATCCGCGACCTCGAAAATTTCCGCGAGCGCAATCAGCACATGTTCCACGGGCCGAAGAGCCTCGGCTACGAAGAGGCGCTCGAACTGATGCGCGAGATGGAGCGGATGCGCCAGCTCGAGCAGGATTTGATGTCGGGGAATTTCGACACCATCTCGATGGAGGACCTGCAGCAGATCCTCGGCCCGCAAGCGAGCAAAGATTTTCAGAACCTGAAACAGGTGATGGTGCTGCTCGCGCAATCGGGATACATGGTGCCGAAGGGCGACCATTATCAACTGTCGCCCAAGGGCGTGCGGCGGATCGGACAGCTCGCGCTGCGCGACATCTATCAGAATCTGCTGAAGGATCGATCGGGCGGGCATCTCACGGATCATCGCGGCATCAGCGAGATGCGACCCGAGCAGACCAAGCCGTACGCATTCGGCGATCCGCTGAATCTCAACCTGGTCGCGACGCTGAAGCATTCACTGGCGCGCAAGCCGGGCGTGCCGCTCGAGCTTCGTCCCGACGATTTCGAGATTTACGAAAACGATTACGCCAGTTCGTCGTCGACGGTGCTGTGCCTGGACATGTCGTGGTCGATGAGCTGGGAAGGGCGATTCGCGGCGGCGAAGAAAGTCGCGATGGCGATGGAGACGCTGATACGCTCGAAGTTCCCGCGCGATTATTTTTCGATCGTCGGATTTTTCACGCGCGCAGTGGAACTGAAGCTGAAGGACCTGCCCGAGGCGTCGTGGAACATGGGCGATCCGTTTACCAATCTGCAAGACGGTTTGCGGCTCGCGTCTGATTTGCTGGCGCGGCATCCCTCGCGCAATCAGCACATCATTGTGATCACTGACGGGCAGCCGACCGCGTACTTCCTGAACAAGCGGCTTTACTGCGAATGGCCGTTGTCGTTCGGCGGAATCAGCATGCGCGCGGCGCAGGAGACGCTGAAGGAAGTCGAGCGCATCACGCGCAAGGACATCACGATCAACACGTTCATGCTCGACGATTCGCCGAGTCTGCGCGCATTCGTGGACAAGATGACGCAGATAAATCGCGGGCGCGCGCTGTTCACGCGGCCCGATCATCTCGGCGAATACATGCTGGTCGATTATCTCTCGAAGAAGCGCAAGCGTGTCTGAGCGCGCCTCTCGCCGCGCGAAATCCGCGTCTTCAATAGCTCGCGACAAAATCGTTCCGGCCTCGATGCCCGAGCACGGTGTGGTGTACTCCGGCGACTGCGTCGAGGTGATGCGCGAATGGCCGAACGGCGTGTTCGACGCATGCATCACCGATCCGCCGTACAACATGAGCCGGCGCAAAGGGCTCAAGTGGGCGTTTAGCACTCACGTCACGATGAATGAGCTGTGGGATCGGTTCACTAACGACGACTATTTCGATTTCACGCGGCGATGGCTCGCGGAAGTCAGCCGGCTGGTGCGGCCAAACGGGAACATCCTGGTGTTCGGCAGCTTCCACAATATTTATGTGATCGGATTTATTCTGGAGCACGTGCTCGGCCGCCGAATCCTGCAGCAGATCACCTGGTTCAAGCCCAACGCTCAGCCGAATATCACGGGGCGGCTGCCGACCGAGAGCACCGAGTACATCATTTGGGCGTGCAACAATGCGCCCGAGCATGCAGCGAAGTGGACTTTCGATTACGCGGAGTCCAAGACGATCAATGGCGGCAAGCAGTTGCGGAATCTGTGGACGTTTCCGTGCACGCCGCGCTCGGAACGGACTGCCGGGGCTCATCCGTCGCAGAAGCCGGCGGCGCTGCTCGAGCGAATCGTGAAGCTGTGGACCAAGCCGGACGATTTCATCCTCGATTGCTTTCTTGGCACGGGCACGACTGCTGCTGCGGCGAAGATGCTTGGGCGGCGATGGGCCGGCATCGAGAAGGATCCGAGCTATAGCGAGATCGCGGCGCGGAGAATCGCAGCGACGATCAAACGATCAAGCTAGCGCGCGGCCGGAGCGGAAGCCGCGGCGGTATCATGCGATGCTGCTGACGCGGGCAGTGTCCAGGTGCCGCCGATCTCGCGGAGCACGATGCGATTTTGATCGGCGCCGGCGGCCGCGATCAATCGGCGTAGCGGTTCGTCCATCGGTTCGTTCGACAGCTTGAAGGTGCCCCAGTGGATCGGCAGCAGATAGCGCGCGTGCGTCTGCTGGAACATCGACCAGACCTGTTCAGGATTGGCGTGATTCCAGATCCATGGGTTGTAGGCGCCGATCGAGAAGATCGCGACGTCGGGCGGATTCGATGCGACATTCGCGAACAGGTTGGTTTCCGCGCTGTCGCATCCCAGCATCACGCGATGCCCGTTCTTCTCGAGCACGAAGCTGTTGTAGCCGTAGGTCTGACCCCACGGCCATCGCTTTCCCCAATGGCGCGCGCCCATCGCGCTGACGGTGAGGCCTTTGACGACAGTTTGCTCGCCCCATTTGAGTTCGCGGACATCGGCGAAGCCGAGCGGCGCGATGAGTTGCGAGCATTTCTCGCAGGTGACGACCACCGCGCTTTTGGGCAGCGACTTGAGCGAGGGGAGGTCGAGATGATCCATGTGCGCGTGTGTAACGAGGATGAGGTCGAGCGGCGGAATCGCTGCGGGTGCGAGCGGAGGATCGACGAAACGCTTGGGTCCGATCGTGACGATTGGACCAATCGACAACCCGACGCGAGTGAACAAGCTGGGATCGGTAATCAAACGCGTGCCGAAAAAATTCATCAGCACGCTGGCATGGCCGAGGTTGGAAATCGTAAGCGCGGAATCGGGCCACGATGACGGCTCGAGACGCGGGTGCGCGTGATTGCCGTTGCCATCCATGGGTTGAGCGTACGGCGTAGTCAGGAATTTCGCCAGTCCAAGAATCAGCGCGAACGCGAGAATGAATGCCGTGATTCGCATACGCGATGTCAGGGAACGGATTTCATTCGACGGGTTTGAAGCATGGCAATTCCTTGACGACGACAAAGCTGTAGGTGCGATCGCGCCACTCGAAGGTACCGATCCCGGCGCCAAACGCCGCAGTCATCGAACTGAACTGCTCACTGTCGGCGGGACTGGTCACATCGGCAGGCGCGTAAGCGAGAAACTGAGACTGCTTCGGTTGCAGCACCTGATACAGCGGCGGCTTGAAGTTGCGCGTAGTGATGCCAGGTTGCGGCTGCCAAGCGTCTTCGGATGAGCCGTGGGCGCGCACCAGCATCCAGGCCGGATTGCCTTCGTGCTGAACGATTTTCCATTGACGCGATTCGATCATACCGTCGAGCGTTTTGCGCACCTCTTCGACGCCGGGCGTGTTGCGGAGCAGTTCGTCGCATCGCTCGGCCTCGTCGGCGGCGCCCGAGACGCTGCCTTGCGATTGCCGCATCGCAACTTGCGAACCGAGCAGTTGAGCGGCGCCCGCAGCGGCGACCGGCGCGAGAGTTAACGCGGACGCACCGAAGCATCCCGCGCACGATGTGGCGAGCGCGATCGCAAGCGCCGCGAGCGCAGCATGGGATTCGCGGGCGCGAGTCACGGTTTGCGCGCGATCACCATAGAAGAGGTGAAGGGCGGGCTCGGCAAGGTCTCCAATCGAATATCGACGAAGCCCGCGCCGCTCAGCCATTCGGAAACTTCGCCGAACGAATAGTCGCGGCCGCGCGTGGCGAGCAGCAGGTAAAGCGAGAAAATCGCGCCCGCTTTCGGTTCGGTCAGATCCTCGTTCATGATGTGATCTTTGACGATCACGATGCCCCCGGAATTCAGCGCGCGAAAACACTTGCGCATCAGGTCAACGTTGGTGGGCTCGTCTTCGCTGTGAATTATATTCGACATGAAGATGGCGCCACAGCCTTGGGGCAGCTCGACCTTCAAATAATTCAGCGGGATCAGATCGATGCGCGGCGCGATGTCGGGTTCGCGCTCGGCGAGGATGGTTCGGGCGACGTCGAGGGTCGCGGGCAAGTCAAAGATCGCGGCGCGCAAGTGTGGCCACCGGCGGAGCATCGCGGCCACGTAAGTGCCGGGTCCGCCGCCGAGATCCGCGACGATCGGGATCTCGCGCAGATCGAGCCGCTCGGCGACGAACTGTGCATCGCCGCGCGCGCGAGTCAGGCTGTCCATCGCGCGAATGAAGCGCGCCGTTTCCTCCGGTTTGTTTTGAAACATATCAAGCGTTCGCGCTGGAGCGCCGGTGCGAATCGTTTGTTCGAGATGCACCCAGGTCTCGAAGAAGGCGTCGTCGAACAGAATCAATCCGCCAAGATATTCGGCCGAAGATTTCAGCAGGAAGCGCCGCGAGACGTCGGTGAGATCATAGTGACCCGCGGTTTTGACGAGCAAACCTAACGCGGTCATCGCGTCGGCGAGCACGGCGATCGCGCGGCGATCAACCTTCAACGAGGTCGCGAGCTCGGACGCGTCGCGGGGACCGTGGCCGAGGCTGTCGAACAATCCGAGCTTGACGGCGGTCTGAATCGCGCGCGCTTCGGCGTGACCTCCGGTGAGCGCGGCAAGTTGGGCGAAGTCCATCGCGAGGCCGGTGGTTGCAGGGTCAGCGGACGAAATCTTGCGTCACGTAAGTATCGCCATCGGCGGAGCGGGCAATACCGACGCCGGTCTCGGTGAATTTGCTGGAGACGATATTGGCGCGATGCGCCGGACTGCTCAGCCATCCACGCATCGCGTGATTTGGCACCGCCTGCGGGTCGGCATAGTCATCCATGTAAATATTTTCGCCGACCGCCTGGTAACCGATGCCGACTCCGGTGATGCGATCGGCGGGGGCGACGCCTTCGGGACTGTTATGCGCGAGATAGTGGCGCATCGCCATATCGTAGCTGTGGCCGCGGGCAATCACACTGAGCCGGGGCGAGAATTTAAGCGGCTGCTGCCCGGCGCGAGCACGCTCGTCGTTCACCAAGCCGAGGATTTCAGACTCCTGCTCGGAAAGTCCGGAAACTTTTTCGGGCGTTGGCGGCGCGGTGCGCGTCCAATAGAGCCGCGCGAGAATCGCCCCTATTAATGATAGGATCAGCAATCCAAAACCGGCCCTGATCGCGCGCCGGCGCCAGACGATCTTGGGCGTTGGCAGGCGAATGATTTTCGCCGGGCCATGTGGCGAGCGCGACGGACGACGGCGGGCGGCGGGCTTACCGCTCATCGCGGAACTCGGGCGCGCCAGGCGGTGTTGTTAAGTGTGGCAGCCATCCTTGAACCTGAAAACGAAATCACTGGAATCGAAGCGCAAAAGCGAAGCTGTATTTTTTTGGTATCGCGCCGCCCGTTTCATGTCAACGCGAAAAGTTCTTGCGTCACTCGCGCTCGTTTGCTTGATCGTTGCGCCGCGGCCTGCCATCGCCGATAAATCATCACGATCAAACGATGCCGCACTTCCGTCGGGCGCGCTCAAAACCGCGTCGAGCCTGTACTTGCGCGAAGCGGCGTCGAGCGCGATTCGATGGCAGCCGTGGAACGCATCGTCGTTCGCACTCGCGCGCTCGTTGAACCGTCCGGTGCTGATCGATATCGGCGCGGTCTGGTGCCATTGGTGCCACGTGATGGACGAGACGACGTACGCGGACGCCGAGGTCGCCGCGATCCTGAATCGCGATTTCGTCCCGGTGAAGGTGGACACCGATGAGCGTCCCGATATCGACGCCTACTATCAAAACGCCGCCGACCATCTGACGGGCGCGGGCGGATGGCCGCTCACCTGTTTCACGACTGCGAATGGCGCGCTGTTTTTCGCGGCGGGATATGTGCCGCCGCGTCCCGGCACCGGGCCCAATGGCAGCGGCGGGCAGAATACGTCGATGGTGCCGCTGCTGCATCGGATCGTCGAAGTGTACGCGCACGATCGCAGCGCGCTCGAGCGGCAGGCCGATGCGACTGCGGCGAAACTTAGAGCTGAATCGAGCCAGGCAGTGCCGGCGCGGGCCAGTGTCGACGCCTTGCGCGCGGAGATCCTCGCAGGACTCGCGAGTTCATACGATCGCAACGCGGGTGGGTTTGCCGCGGGCTCCGGAGCTCGATTCTACAATTTTCCGGCGGTTCGACTCGCACTCGCGCACGGCTTTTTCGGGCATCCGGAGTTTACCGCGATGTCGCTCGAAACGCTGCGCAAGATGGCGGCGGGTGGAGTATTCGATCAAATAGGCGGCGGATTCCATCGTTACTCGACGGATCAGAATTGGGGCGTACCGCATTTCGAAAAGTTAGGTTACGACAACGCGATGGCGCTCGAGGCGTACGCAGAGGGTTACGAGGCGAGCAGCGACAGCGAACTCGACAGAGTTGCGCGAGCGATCGTCAGCTACGTGAATCGCGAACTGCTCGATGCGAAGACGCACGCATTCTATTCGCATCAGGACGCCGATTCGTTCAAAGGCGATGACGGCAGCTACTACACGTGGACGATCGACGAAGTCAGGCGTGCGCTTCCCGCGGAGGATGCGCGCGTCGCGATTATTTTTTTCGGGATGGAGCCGTCGCCGGCGCGCGCGCCCGATGGCCGAATCGTGCTCCGGCGTGCGATGAGTGCGGCGGAACTGGCGAGCCGGCTCAAAATATCCGAGCAGCAAGCGCGCGCGACGATCGATAAGGTCAGCGCCGAGCTGCTCGCGGCACGGACGCGTCGCAAGACGCCGCAAGTCGATCACGCGGTGATGACGGATCGGAACGCGCTGATGTGCGAGGCGTATCTGAAGGCGTCGGCAGCACTCGACGACGAGCAACTGAAGCGAATCGCGCTGGATGATCTCGACTTCATACTCGGGCATCTGCGCGATCCTGAAGGCGGCTTTTTTCACGTATGGGCCGACGGCCGCGCGCAAGTAGCCGGCCTCGCTGCCGACCAGGTTTACCTGCTGAATGCGCTGACCGACGCTTATCAATATTCGGGCGACGTCAAGTATCTGAATGAGGCGCGCGCGCTCGCGGGGATCGTTCTGAAGAGTTCCCGCGAGCCTGCAACCGGCCTGATCGTCGATCGCAAAGGTAACGATAAAGGGGTCATGGTGGCCGAGCCGGCGGCGGGCGCGCGGGTGTTCTATGACATGCCGATGCCGTCGGTGCAGGCGGCGGCGGCGATCGCGATTGCAAAACTGAGCGTTATCACCGGCGACAGAAATTACGCGAGAGCCGCGAACGATCTGATCGGGGGCGCATCGGCGGCGGGTGCGGCCGTGATGGTGGGATCGGTCGGCACGCTCGGTCTCGCGCTGGAGTATCGCGCGCAACCTGACGCGGTCGTCGCGATTGTCGGCGCAGCGTCGGACAATCCAGGCGCTACGCTTTCGCGAAGCGCTGGGCTCTGGAAGACGGCACTCGCAACCTATCGGCCCGGCAAAGTCGTGACGCGAATCGAATCCGAGCGCGTCGGAGCCGCGACCGTTCCCGCTGCGGCGCAGGCAATGTTCGCCGCGAGCAAAGGCCGAAATGCGCCACTCGCTTTCGTCTGCGCCGGAACTGCGTGCGCGCCGCCAACTGACAATCCGGCGAAGCTCGCGGGCTTGATCAAAACGTTCGAGATCGGTGCGGACGCCAAGACCGCAGTCGCGAACGACGGCAAAGTTGGCAACGCTCCGCCGATGTGAGTGCTCGACTCATCGCGGCCGAACTAGTTTCGTTTGATGGCACGAAGAGGCCGGCGGATCAGCAGGAGGAAACCGGACCATCGACGCGGCGGTGCGGGTGGTTCGACAATGTTTATCGGAGCGAGTTCGGCCAGCGCACGATAGTTCTCCAGTTCGCGACGAGCGTTGCTGACGCCGGCTGCGATCTGTTGGCGGACCCTAGCGATATCCAAATGTACAGGCATTTCCACATTAAGTTTATCACTATCGGTCAAATCGCCGAAGCTATTGTGCGCGAAGGGAAACGCTGAAAAAGCGAATGGCGGCTTGAAGCAAGGCGATGATGGTCGCCTAAGTACAGAGAAGTCCAAGTAACGGGCAGATACCACCGCTGGCAACGACGGTTTCAAAGTGCAACGATGGTCGGGCGTTGCGCTTCGGGGGAATCACGGCGCGAATTTTCGGTGGGAGATTAGTGAAGAGACCGATGCGGTGGGCCTCAGTCAGGGATATGAATTGCTCGGTGGCGCGGACGCTGTCGGTGGTCGGCGAGCGCTGGACGATGCTGATATTGCGCGAAGCGTTTTTGGGACGGCATCGCTTTGACGAATTTCAGCAGGGGACCGGAATCGCGCGCAACATTCTGAGTTCGCGGCTGCGCGACCTGGTGGAAAAGGGAATCCTCGATCGCACGCGCGCCGACAGCGAGCCGCGCCGCGTCGAGTATCGGCTCACCAAGAAGGGCTCGGACCTGTACCCGGTTTTGATCGCGCTGATGCAATGGGGCGACACGTGGCTATGCGACGAAGCCGGGCCGCCGATGACGTTGGTGCATCGGAACTGCGGCGCGACGACCTCGCCAGAGATGGTTTGTTCGCAATGCGGAGAGCATCTCGGCGCGCGCGAAGTAATCGCGATTCCGCAGAGAGCAGGGAATCGAGCACGCCGACCTGAGCGGACCGATCGCAAGCGCGTCGCACGCTGAGGTTCGGCGCGATCGCGCGAACAAGATTTCCATTTTGCTAATTTTGACGAAGCAAGTAGCGGCCGGCTGGCACCGCGTCGCGGCGCCGCGCACAATATCCGGCTGAAGATGATCGAGCTTGTAATTTTCGATGCGGACGGCGTGCTGTTCGATTCGGATGAATCGAACGTGGCGTATTACAACTGGATTTTCGCGCAGATGGACGAGCCGGCACTCGATCGCGGCGAAGAAATCGCGGCGATTTCCTACGCGGCGACTGACGTTTTCAAAGGACGCGCCGGCAGCGACGCCGCCAAGCTGGAGCGGATGCACGATCTCGCGCGCAATATGGACGCGGCGCCTTTTTTTCGGCTGCTCAAGCCTTCGTTGGAACTGCGTCCGTTCATGATCGAGTTGAAACGTCGCTACAAGCTGGGCCTCGCCACCAATCGATCGGCGACCGTACCTTCATTGATCGAGCATCTGGGACTTGCGCAAATTTTCGACGCGGTCGCGAGCGCACGCGACAAGGTGCGGCCCAAGCCTGCGCCGGACATCCTCCAGCTATGCCTGGAGCGGGCCGGCGTGAGCGCTGCGCGCGCGGTTTACGTCGGCGACAGCCAGATCGATAAGCTCGCGGCCGAGAGCGCGGGCACGCATTTCGTCGGAGTCGGGCGGCGTATCGAGCATGATCGGTTGATCCCGAATATCGCGGAGTTGCCGCTGACGCTCGAGCGATTGGCCGCGTCGCTTCAATGACGGCTACAGCAGCATCTCGATCAGGCACGGACCGGGCGTCGCGAAGGAACGCTCGAGTTCCTTTGTAAGTGCGTCGGCGGTTTCGACGCGCACACTGGGCACGCCCAATCCGCGCGCGAGCAGCGACCAATCGATATCGGGATTGGACAAATCGGTCAACGAGCGCGCTTTCGGGCCCGGCTCCTTGACGCCTGCGCGCGCCAACTCGACCTGCAAGATTCGATAACTGCGATTGTTGCAGAGCACGGTCGTGACGTTCAGCGATTCACGCGCTTGCGTCCACAGCGATTGAACGGTGTACATGCCGCTGCCGTCGGCCTGAAAGGCGATCACGCGGCGGTCGGGACATGCTACGGCAGCGCCGGTCGCGCACGGCAGGCCCTGGCCGATCGCGCCGCCGGTCAGCGAGAGATAAGTATGCGCGGGCGCATTCGCGGACGCGTTGAAAAACGGAAGTCCGGTGGTCGCGGCTTCATCCATCACGATCGCGCGTTCGGGCATCGCGGCGGCAATCGCAGCGCCCGCAGTCATCGCGTCGAGCTTGCCCGAGGGCCGTCCCGCGCGATTGGCATTTGATGGACGCGATATGGCGACCGGGGCGCCGAGTTCGTTTGCCAGCGCCTCGAGCGCGGCGGGAACGTCGTCGGTGGGCTCGGCGAGATTTGCGAGTGATGCGCCTTCAGGGACCAGGTAGCTCGGCAGATTGGGATAGCCGAAAAACGCGACCGGCTTCTTCGCGCCTGCGAGGACGATCAAGTCGAACGGTTTCAAGGTTTCGAGTGCTTGCTCGGGAAAGTAAGGCAAGCGGTCGACCGATGGCATGCCGGCACCGCGCTCGACGCGCGACGGGAAAGTCTCGGAGATTAGCTGGCATCCCGATTTCGCGACGATGCGCGATGCGGCCTTGAGTCCACGCTCGCGGAGCGCCGTGCCGCCGAGAAGAATCGCGACGCGATTGCCTTTGCGAATCATCTCGACGCATTGCTTCACCGCCGATTCAGAAACAGCGGGGGGCGCGGGCGGTTGGTTCGGAGCGGCCACCATCTCGGCCGGGTCCCACTGACAATCGGACGGAATGATCAGAGTGGCGACTTGGCCGGGCGCGCGGCCCGCGGCGGCGATCGCGTCGGCA
>PNBD01000013.1:0-28569 GCA_003135855.1 Deltaproteobacteria bacterium | reverse complement strand
GACTGGAGTGGCGAGCGAAACGATATTCGATGTGAGCGGCGCGTCGGCACCGACGTGCCAGGTAGCTTGATCGCCGATCAAATTTACGATCGGCGATCTTGCGCGGCGAGCGTTGTGCAGATTGGCGATGCCGTTGGCGAAGCCGGGGCCGAGATGAAGGAGTGTGAGCGCGGGCTTTTCGGCCATCCGACCGTAGCCGTCGGCAGCGCCGGTACAGACGCCTTCGAACAGCCCGAGGATCGGGCGCAATCCTTCGGCGGAATCGAGCGCGGCAACCAGCGGCATTTCGGTAGTGCCGGGATTGGCGAAGCAGACTTCAACTCCGGCCGCGATGGCAGTGCGAATCAGGCTTTCAGCTCCGTTCATAAAATCACACCTGTCAGGGATTTGGCGAAGTTGGCGGCATCGAGAGCGGATTGGCAGGGGCCGTGATGCCAGGCATCAGACCGCCCATCTGAGCGCGCAGTCGTTCGGCCTGCTCAGTTTTGCCATTGCGCATCAGTTGACGCTCGACGCCGACGGCCTCGCGCCTGGCGGTCTCGAGTTGTTCGCGAGTTGGCGGCGAAATGGCGGCGGCATTGGCAATCGTCTGACGCGAAATCTGCGCGAGCAATTGTTGCATCTGCACCATCTCCGTGGTTGGCGTATTTCCGCCGACAACGTTAGACAGCACCTGCGCGTAGCTGCCGGGGCCGCGCGCCGACATGAACATTTGCGCTTCGTTCATGCTGGAGGCGCCGTCGAGTCGGGCGCTGGCCGGCGCCGCATGACTCATCGCATCGACGTTCATCACGTCGAGCGAAGGCTGCGCGCTCAGGCTGTTAAGAATCATGATCGAATCGTTGTGAATCGCGGCGGTGTGCGGGCCGTCGATTTGAAACGCAACTTCCGAATCGCCGCCGCCGATCGGCGAAACTCCCGTCACGTGCCCAATGGTCGCCGACGCATGCGTGACCGGATCGCCTGGTCCGAGGCCGCCGCTGGTGTCGAGCTGCGTGCTGTACGAAGCGGGCGGCGAATAGCATCCGGTGATCAGCATTGCCAGAAAAAAAACACCGCCCGCCCCGAGCATCGAGGCGGACGATTTTGATGCGATCGATCGATTCAATCTATGCAAACGCAGGCATGACCTCTTTGGCGAACAGCTCGAGCGTCGGCGGCGGCGCGAAGTCGCTGAAGAAAATCGTAAAGGTCGTGATGCCCATCGCGACGCGCTTCTTCAGTTCCTCGATTAGCTGCTTGGGCGTGCCCTTGATGCCGGTGGTGACGAACGGCTTGAGCATCTGCGCCATCTTCCATTTTTGCTCGACTTCCTCGTCGGTCTTGCCGATGCAGACGAGCAATTGCTCGGAAATGTCGATGGTCTTGACGTCGCGGCCGACGTCCTTGCAGTGCTGCTTGAGCACGTTGAACTTATGCTCGAAGCTTTGGTAGCCGGCGGGGCAGTTCCAGCGATCGGCAAAGCGCGCGACCAGTTTCAGCATCACCTTTTCGCCGCTGCCTCCGATCGTGATCGGCGGATGCGGCTGCTGAACCGGTTTCGGATTGCAGGTGGCCTCGTTGATCGAGTAGTGGCGGCCCGTAAACGACGGCTTCTTCTCGGTGAACATCAGCTTCATGATGTGGAGGCCTTCCTCGAACATCTTGAGCCGCGTGGACATCGAAGGAAATTCGTAGCCGTAACCTTTGTACTCTTCAGCCATCCAGCCCGCGCCGTAACCGACTTCAAGACGGCCGTTGCTGATGTGATCGATGGTGCAGAGCGCCTTCGCGAGCAGCGCCGGATTGCGATACGAGTTGCACATGACGAGCGTGCCGATGCGAATTTTTTCGGTCTTGGCCGCGAGCCCCGCCATCAGGGTGAGGCATTCATGATGATCGAGATCCGGCATCCCGGGGCTCCACATGTGATCGACCAGCCAGATGGAATGGTAGCCGAGCTTTTCGCATCGATGCGCCCGCTCCTCCAGTTGATGCCAGCTCTGTCCGGCCTGCGGAGAAAACAGCGCGAATTGCACTTTTTCGCTCATTTTCAAATTGCTCCTGTGTGTGGTTGGCGTGAAAACTTAACGATCCTGTTTCGCATGGGCGCAGCGAAGGGTCAACCGGAATTGGCGGGCGCTGCGATTGTCGATTCGGTACGATGGCGCGGGACGCACCCCGAATCCGCTTGTGCGACGACGCGAAATCGTGGACAGGATTACGGGCCATGACTAATCGATTAAGTTTTACCGTGCGTCGATTCGTGCGTCGCGCGATTGCGATTCAACTTTCGTTGATAGTTGCAATCTGCGCTCTTCATGCGACCGCGCAGGCGGACGCGACGGAAGCGGTGACCTTCACCGCGGTCGGCACGCCGCATGAAATCAAGGGGGCACCGGGGATTTACGAATGGAGTTATCAAGCGACGGTCGGCAAGTCGCCATTCGACAAAATCGGATTGCATCGCACGGTCAAGGGACCCGATGCGCCGGCGGATCCCGATGCGGTCGTGCTTTATCTGCCGGGCACCAACATGAACGGCGAGGTCGCGCTGGAGGATCCGCGGTACTCGTTTCAGCTTTATCTCGCGAACAAGGGCGTCGATGTTTGGGCGATGGACTATCGCACGCATTTCATTCCGCCCGCGACTGCGGAGAAGGATCTCTCCGAACTCGCGGGATGGACCAACGATGTGTTCGAGTCGGATATCGATGCGGCCGCGAAGTTTGTTCGCGCGCAGACCGGCCGTGACAAGGTTTTCGTCGCGGGTTTCAGCCGCGGCGTCGAATTTTCATATTTGTATGCCGCGCTGCATCCCGATCGGGTGGCGGGAATCATCGCGCTCGACGGCTTCATCCCGCGCGAGCCGATGCGCAAGGTCGCGGCGCCAGCCGATCACTATGCGGATGACATCGGCGGGGCGCATCTCACGTACGACAAGCGCAAAGTGCTGATGCAGATGGTGATCGACAATCCCGAGCAGGCGGCGCCGATTCCGAAGTACAAGACGGCGCGTGAGAATCTCGAGCACGTCGTTTATGGCGCGGGCGGATTTTTCGGGACCAATGGCGGGCTCGCGAATCCGCAAGGTGGATTTTCGGATGCGGTGGTGCTGGCGAAGTTACTGATTGCGTACGATCGCTATTGGCCGTCGGTGCAGGACGGCGAAAATCCTTTCACGCCGGCGCTGCTCGCGTCGTTGAAGACGTCCAAGATTCCGGTGATCGCGTTTGCGAGCACCAACTTTGGCGGCCAATGGCCATCGATGGTCGAGGCCGCGGCGAAATCGACCGGCGCGCCGGATCCGTCATACAAGAAGTTCGACGGATGGGGACATCTCGACGTATTGGCCGGCAACAAGTCAGAGGCAGAAGTTTTCGCGCCGACGTTCGAGTGGATCAAGCAGCATCAGAAGTAGGCGGATACTCGGGCGGACGCGGCGGAGCAGGGCGGTATGCCGGTAGAATCATCACGCAGGCAAGCGCCCACGCACCAAGCGCGACGCCGGCGATTGACCAGGCCGTGATCGAGCGGTTGCGGCGCATCGCGACGATCGCAGTCAGCGGCGCGAGCGCGAGATTGATAATGATCGACGTCGCGATGAGATTTTCCGGCGATTCATTGTAACCCATCAAGGCGAAGCCCGACGCGAGACTGAGTATGTATGCGATCGTGGTCATGTGTTTGCGCCAGTCGCGACCCTATATATAGTTGCAGTATATAATTTCAGATTATGGCACGCGGCGACGATGACAACCTGATGAGCAAGCTTCGCCAACTGAGCGAGGACGGGCTCACGAGTGTGTTCAACGAGATCATGACCAACGATCGGATGCGCTCGAGTTTTGGG
The DNA here is from genome assembly GCA_003135855.1 of Deltaproteobacteria bacterium. GTDB lineage: Bacteria > Desulfobacterota > Binatia > Binatales > Binataceae > Binatus. Next base: position 24,737 of record PNBD01000013.1, on the reverse strand, counting down.
CGCGCGGGCGAGCGGTTCATGGCGAACAAGCAGACGTTCGATCGCAACGTGGAGCAGGTGCTCGATTTCGTCAACATCCCCTCGAAGCGCGACGTGCGCGATCTGAAGACCCGCCTCGATCATCTAAGCTCACAGATTCTCAACCTTAGCATCAAGCTCGATCGGCTGCTCGACGCGGAAGGGCCGCGCACAGAGCCCAAGCCGATCGCGCGTCGCGCGGGCCAGCCGAAGAAATCATCGCGAACTTAGAATTATTCTGATCGTCGTGGAATCAAGCAGGTCTTAGGCTGCGTCCGATCGCGGCGAGGTCGGCGATCGTGCGCGGCTCATGGCCGAGTTCCGGCGCGACCATCAAGACGGTGCCGGACGTGAGCGATTTGCGGAGCGACTTCAGCGAAGTTTCCTCGCGTTTCTTGAGCGCAGCGTAATCGGCAAGGTTCCGCTTGAGCTTGCGCTTAAGTGTCGGCGAGATCTTCAGCGGCGCGAGCTCAGAAGCGTCGGGCAGATCGGGCATCACGCGATTCACGATCAACGCCGCTATCTTCAGGCCGGCACGATCAAGCGCTTCGATAAATTCGTGTGACTGCGCGACGCGTCCCGATTCGGCGGTGGTGACCATGACGATCGCAGTATCCGGCGCTCGCAACTTCTCTTGCGCGCGTTCTGCACGGGCGGCAAATCCCTGGTAGAGGCCGTCGAAGCTGCGCACGAAAGCCTGGATATCGCCGAGCAGCTTGAGTCCGGTAACGCGATCGAACGCCGAGAGAATCGCGCGCGCCGCGATATCGACCATCCGCAACTGGCTGCGAAGGATTCCGGCGGGAGCGCCGAGCAGACTCACGGCGCGCGAATTCAGCAATTCGAGCAGGCGGCGCGGCGCGTCGAGAAATTCGATGGCCTCGGTCGCGGGCGGAGTATCGAGCACGACAAGATCGGTCGCGGGATCGTCGGCGAGTTCGAGCAATTTCTCCATCGCCATGTAGTCGCCGACGCCCGCCAGCGCGCCCGACAGATTTCGATAAATCCGATTTTCGAGAATGATGTCGCGAGCACGATCCGACGACGCATAGCGCGNNGCGCGATGATCGAATCGAAGGTGCGCTTGGGATCGAGGCGCAGAGCGCGCAGCCGTGCTCGATTCGATTGCGACGCGCGAATAGGCGAAACGTCGAGGCCGTCGAGCGAAACTTCGCGCGGCTGAGATGAAGCCAGGTCGAGACCCAATGCGTCGAGTAATCGCGGGGCGGGATCGACGGTCATCACGTCGACGGCTCGTCCTAGGAGCGCGGCGTGTAGCGCAAGTGCAGCGCTGATAGTGGTTTTCCCGACGCCGCCCGGACCGAGACAGACGACCAGACTCTTCTCGTGCGCGGGCGAAGTCGCTTCGACGCGAGTGTGTTTCATCAATCGAGCAGCTCCGCGTCGAGCACGTCGGCAATTTCGGAAAGTTCGGCGAGGCCGATGCTCGGCGTGAACAGCATCGGCAGCACGATGGTTTCGAGGCCCGCCTCGGCGAGGCGTCGTGCGCCGATCAGTCCGTGCTCGCGCGTCGCATTACGCATCACGGCCAGGTGCGCATGATTGCCTGCGAGACTCAGCGCGGCCAACTCCGAAGTATCGAATAACTTGTCAGGCACGCGATTCATCAGCGCCGCGATGGTGGTGATCCCGCCGTCGCGAATCGCAGCGGTGGTCTCGAGCGCCTCGCGAATCGCAAGCTCCTCTGGTGAGGATGTTACGATCGCGCCGAATCGCGTCGCGTCGCGAAGGAATATGCTCACCGAATCGGCGAGGCGGTTCAGAGTTCCTGTTGGCGCGAGGTTTTTCACGCCCGATGCGACTGAGAGCAGTTCGAGCGCGGTGCCCGACGCGGGCGCATCGATGACAACGTATCGATCATGAAGTGCGGCGTCGCCGCCGAGGATTCGCGATTTTTCGAGTAGCAGGAACGCTGCGAGCCCGGGCAGCGCGGCAGTCACGTAGCCGAAGGTGCGGCTCTTAAGCATCCGGCGCGAGATCATTCGCACCGGCACGATTCGTTGGATGAATGCCTCGAGCTCGGCGCGCGCGGAGAGCGCAATCACGTCGAGCGAATCGCTGACTTTGACCGGGGTCGAATTTTTTGGATGCGCACCCAGGAGTGCGGCCGCCGACAATCGCCCGTCCAAATCCGCGAGCGTCGTGGGACGCCGGCGCGACAACGCGACCGCCAACGCCGCCGCGACCGTGCTCTTGCCGGTGCCGCCCTTGCCGGTTACGAATGAGATTCGCGGCCACGCCATCGGGCTAGAGCCTAGGGTGCGCGACCGACGCAGTAAACCTTGCGCTATGCTTGATCAGCCAAAGATCGATTCATTTTTGATCGCGATTCTGCCCGCGGAAATCGTACTGTTCAAATCGATCTTCGAATCTTACGACAATATCGCGACGCTCAGGACCGAGGATCCGCAGCTGCATCATATGCGGATTTATTTCTCGGCCGATTCGCGCGACGAAGTGAACGCTTTGCTGACTTCGCTCGAGGCCAGGTTCTCGATTCGCCGGCTGAGCTGACGTTCAATCCTCGATCGCAACCGCGTAGTCGCGGCCTTCCCATGCTCCGGTATCGCGCCATTTGAATGTAAAGCGAATCGGCGCGTTGTCAGCCGCGAGCGCGTCGATATCGACGTAGTAGAAACCCAGCGGCGTCGGCGTCGCGTCGCTATCCTCGACATCATGCCATTCGTTTTTCGACCAGTGCAGCGTGAAGTTCTCGCTCGCGAGAATGCGCAACCGACCTCCGCGCGCGACCGATCGTGCATGACGATTCGATTTCCAGACTTGAAGCGAACTCGGCTGGCGTGGAGATTTCAGGTAGCGCGCCGCGACTTCGGGAATCAGATCGAACACCTGACGATCGGAAGTCGAGCGCAGCAGTTTGATGTATTCCGCGTGCGCCCACATCAGCGGCGTCGCGCTGCCGGTCTGCGAGCCATACTTCAGCAGCGCATCCGGGATATCGGGCTGATCCCAAATTTGCTCCGGCAACAACTGCGTGGCGTTCGCAAAGCGCTCCATCGCACGGATGTACGGCATCGGATCGCGACCCGCCGCGAGTTCATAATGCCCGCGCTCTCCGGTCAGCAGCGGCCACGGACGTCCGCGCCCGGTGCCGGTGAATGGACCGCCATCATCCTGCTGCCCGTAGCCGTCGTGAGTGTAGCGCCGCCAGCATGGGCCGGCTGGAAAATCGGTCTTGAGCGCCGCATCGAGCACGCGCAGCGAGTCCTCGAGCAGTGGAGTGCCGGGTTTGCGAATTCCGTAACGCACCAATTCGAGAAAACCGCCGTCGACAATTTCGGCGGCGGGAAATTCGTACTGCGCGCCAGGCGGGCGATTGCGGATCGGCACCATCTTGCCGGCGAGGCTCTCGTCGGCGTCGGGATCGCTGATATCGATCGGATTGATTCGCACGTAGTGGCGCTTAATACCCGGCACCAGGAAGCCGTCGTCGGTGACGGTCCAGCGCTCGACGTTGGCTTCGAGGAAGTCCGCGTACTCCTCGATGAACTGCGCGCTCGCCTCGTCACCGCGCTCGCGCGCGAAACACGCCGCACAGATCAGGCCGGTGATATTTGCCGCGAGCGTCGAGGGCGAGTAGCCGGCATTCTCTTCCCATCTTTCCTGCGGCGTCGCGATGCCGTTCTTGATCAGAAAAAACGCAGCCGCGCGCACCATCGGATACGGATCGAAGTCCTTGAGCCCGTTATGCACATGGAGGCGCCACGCGAGCGTGATCGGAAACGACACCTCGTCAAGCTGGACGCCATTCCAGTACGGCAGGCCGTCGATCCAGAAATTCTGCGGGAAGCCGCCATCGGGACGCTGCGAGCAGGCCAGATAAATCAACGCGCGCAATGCCGTCGCGGTATCGCCCGAGGCGAGCAGGCCGGTGACGCTGTTGACCATGTCGCGCGTCCAGACCAGGTGGTAACCGCCGAGATCCTCGTCGCCCTTGGCCTCGCCCCACGGGATGCTGAGCGACGCGATCAGCGCGCCGGGGTAGGTCTTGTCTTCGTGGGCGAGCAAGAGTTCACGGCTCCGGTGATAGAGCGCGCCATTGTCGCCCGACCATTTTTCGAGCGGCTGAAAATGCAGGCAGGCGCGATTCCACTGCTCGATGAAGCGGGTGCGATGCTGCGCGAACGGCTCGCTGAGCGACTGATGCAGCGTGGTGACGGCGCGATTCAGCTCGCGGCCGAACGCGATTCCGAGCGTGAACGAGTAGCCGCGGCGCAGATCGATCTCGCCGGTCAGCGCGATATTGCCGTTTTCCGCGGAGGCGAACTCGTAATCCATTTTGAAGTTGGAGTTGAGATCCTGCCATCCGTCGGTAGTGCCGACGTAACCGACCGAAGTGTGGACAAACGGCGAGGTCGCCGCCATCGCGAGCCAGATTCCCTCTTTGTGCGCGGTCAGAAAATCATGGCCGATGATTCGAGTAACGTTGCCGCTATTGCCCCATCCCGCGACGCCGAGATGCGGCGCCAGGAGAACATACAGGTGCAGCTTTCTCAGCAACTCGGGATCGCCTTCGACCTTGGTGTTGATCAGGACGGTCGGTTGATGCGGATCGGTGATGATTTCCTTGAACAAGTGATAGCGGCCGTCGGGTGAATGGCTGACGACCCGCACGCCGAGCCCGTGGTGGTCGATATATTCGGTGATCGCGGAAAGATGCCGGCGCTCCTCGTGGAAAAAAGTCTCGCCGTCAGTCATCAGGAATTGGACATCGCGGACCTGCGGCTGATCGATGGTCGGAAAATAAATCTCGTTCAAAACGCCGGCCGACTCGGTGAACCAGATTCTGCTGACCGACGAATATGCCGTGCCGATCGCATCCTTGGCGCTGCGGGTCCATCGCGGCGGAATTCCGGGTGCGCCGGTCGCCGCGGGGGTTTTTATGATGGTCGCCATTCCTGCCCCTTTCGATGCTCTGGTTGTTCAGATGATTTCAGTATTGTGGGGCGTCGCGGCTGCCGCTTTCTCTTCGGGCTTGAGACGAAAAAACCATGCGACGCCGATGCTTAGCCCATAAAGCAGCAGCAACGGAATCGCCAGCAAGAATTGCGAGATCATGTCCGGCGGCGTCAAGGCGGCTGAGACGATGAAGATCGCAAGAATCGCGTATCGGATGTTGTATCCGATCATCATCTTATAATCGATTAGGCCGAGCTTGGTGAGGAAGAAGGCGAAGATCGGCATCTCGAAGGTGAGCGCGAACGCGAGCAGCAGCTTGGACGAGAAGGCGAGGTACTCGCTAATGCGAATGGTAGGGGTGACGCCGATGCTCGCGTACTGGCCGAGGAAAAACGCGTAACCGATCTTGAAGACTACGGCCCAGCAGAAGTAGCCGCCGAGCGCGAAAAAGAGCGTCGCGAAAAATACGAACGGCTTCGCCATCCTGCGCTCGGTGTCGTACAGGCCCGGCGCGATGAACTTCCAGATTTCGTAAAAGACCGCCGGACTCGCGATGAACAATCCGGCGATCAGCGCGACTTTGATTTTGGTGTAGAACGCCTCGCCGACGCCGGTGCCGATCAGCATGATCTTGCCGCCGGAGACTTCGCGAATCGGCCAGGTGAGGGCGTGGAACAGCGGGTCGGCGACGGCGTAGGCGATCGCAAAGCCAATCCCGATGGCGATGAAGGCGCGAATCAGATGCGTCCGCAATTCCTGCAGATGCTCGATCAGCGACATCCGAGCCTCGGGCAGCGACATCCGAGCGTCGGGCAACGACGTCCGAGCCTTGGGAAACTCCCCAGTGGGCGCCGGCGGTGTGATATCCTCGCTAGTCACGATGCGGGAGGACGACTATGTTTTCTCGGGCGGGCGACGTTCAGGCGTGGATTCGGGCGGGAGCGAGCGGGTCACGGCGCTCGGCGGTGCGGTGCGCGACGGTTCATCGTCGAGCACGTCGGACATTTCGCGCAGCACGGTGTTACTGGCGAGGCGCAGCTCGCGAAGAAGTTTTCCGATCACGCGCATGACTTCCGGCAGACGTTCCGGCCCGAGCACGATCAGCGCGACTGCCAGGATCAATATGATTTCGAGCGGATTCAACGAATTACGATTGCCACATCAGCCTGCCGATTTTAATTTCCGGAGCGTAAACCTCTCCTATTGCGATTCGGCCCTGCGGCCCGAAGTCGGCTGCCGCTCCGCATCCGAATGGTTGATCATCATTATACCTGTTCGGAGTGTCAACGATGCTTAAGACCGCGGTCGTGACTGACCGCCGCTATGCGAAACATTTCGCCGGCCGCGCTCATCCGGAGCGTCCGCAGCGGATCGAGGCGATGATCGACATGGCGGAGTCGCTCCGGCGTCCGGGCCTGCAGCTTATCACTCCGCGCAGCGCAACCCTCGACGAAATCGCACTGTGTCATGAACCCGAGTACATCGCGACCGTCGAGCGCACCGCGTCGGTCGAGCGATTCGACTTCGATCGCGATACGCACACCTCGCGCGATTCGTACGAGACCGCGCTGCTCGCGGCCGGGGGCGTGCTGACGGCGGTTGAGGCGGTGATGGATGGCGCGGCGGACAACGCGTTCGCGATCGTGCGTCCGCCCGGGCATCATGCGCTGCCGAATCGCGCGATGGACTTTTGCTTTTTCAATAACCTGGCGATCGCGGCTGAATGGCTGATCAAGGTGCGCGGCCTGAAGCGCGTGATGATCGTCGATTGGGATCTGCATCACGGCAACGGCACGCAGGATATTTTTTACGAATCGCCCGAGGTGCTCTACACCTCGGCGCATCAGTTTCCGCATTATCCCGGCACCGGTTCGATCCACGAAATCGGCTACGACGCCGGGCTTGGGTTCACGATCAACGCGCCGATGCCCGCTGAGTTCGGCGACGCCGAGTATCTGCGCGTTTTCGACCGGCTGATCCTGCCGATCGGGCGCGAATTCAAGCCGGAGTTCATTCTCGTGTCGGCGGGCTTCGATTGCCATTTTCGCGATCCGCTCGGCGCGATGCGGGTGACCGAAGCGGGCTTTGCCGCGATGGCGCGACGCGTCAAACAGCTCGCGGCAACATGCTGCGGCGGGAAAATGGTCGCGGCGCTCGAGGGCGGCTACGACCTGGAAGCGATCGCGGAATCGGGGCGTGCGGTGATCGAGGAGTTTGGGCGCGATGCTGACGAGCCGACAGATAATGAAGGCGGTGGCGACCGCGTGATGCCGATGATCGAGCGCGCATCGCAGAATGTCGGCCGTTTCTGGAAGCTCGGCTAACATCGAAAACAAGATGGCATCGGAAGACGGCGCGGCGGAGCGCGCTCCCGGCGATGGTGGAATCGCCAAGGCGCGGCTGGTCTCGACCGATGCCGCCGACGTTCGCGAACATCTACGCGAGTACCTGCTCGACCAGCCGACGATTTCGGTTGGCAGCCATCGATCCAACGACATCGTGCTGGGCGCTGAGACGGTGTCGCGGCGGCATGCGATGTTCACGCGCGAGGCTGGCCGCTTCACGCTGAGCGATCTCGGATCGACCAACGGCACTTTCGTCAACGGCCAGCGCATCCAGAGCCCGGTCGCGCTGAAGCGCGGCGACGAACTCAGATTTGGTTCGGTCAAGTTCGCGTTCATGTCAAGTTCGGACGCGACGGCGACGGCGCCGCGGCGGACTGTTCGTCTGGCGGGTGCGATCGCGGTGCTGGTGGCAGTCTTTGCCGCCGGCTTTTTCGGCGTGATCTATCGAAATGAAATTCGGCTGATGGCGCGATCGATCGTGGCGAAGGATTCATCGAAGCAGACCTCTCCGATCGCTCCGTCAACGGCGCCATCAAGTGTGCCGGTCGCGAATTCTGAAACCGTGACCGCACCTCCCGTGGCGAGCGCGAATCCAGCGGGCGAAGGGCCGGGATGGCTCGCACGGCTGAACTACTATCGCGCGATGCTCAAACTCACGCCAGTCGTCGAGGATCCAACGCTTAGCAAGGGCGATCGCGCGCACGCGATGTACATCGTCAAGAATTACGCGGACGCGATTCAGCACACCGGACTCGGCGCTGAGATGCATGAGGAAGATCCCGGCAACAAATGGTTCACGCCGGCGGGTCTCGAGGCGGCCAAGGCCAGCGACATGGAGGCCTGGTACATGCGCGGCGCCAGCAGCGAGAATGATCCGAGCGGTGCGTCGAATCCGGCCGAATGGGCAACGGAGCGGGGGCCGGGAACGCCGGCGTGGACGATCGATGGATGGATCGCAATTCCGTTCCATCGCATGCCGATGCTGAATCCGCGGCTGGTCCGCGCCGGCTTCGGAAGCTATTGCGAGGCAGGTGCGTGCGCCGCCGGTCTCAATCTCAAAAATGGCAGCGCCGACAAGCTGCCGCCGGGCGCGACGGTCAATTGGCCGATCGCATTTCCGCCCGATGGCTCGACGATCGAGATGGGATCCTTTGGCAACGAGTGGCCCGATCCGCGCGCGAGTTGCCGTGGCTATGAGACGCCGAGCGGCCTTGGGATCACGCTTCAGCTCGGCGATTTCAGGGATGCGCATCTCGGCGATTTTTCAGTGACGCAGATCAATGCCGATGGCACGCGCAGCGCGATCGAGGCATGCGGCTTCGATTCGCGCGGCTACACGAATCCCGACGCCGCGGTTCAGCAACTCGCCCGCGAGATTCTCAAGAACTACGCTGCCGTCGTCGTGATCCCGCGGCGTCCGCTCGCCCAAGGCGGCAAATATGGCGTCTCGATCACCGCCGACGGCAAAACATACAGTTGGACTTTTTCCATCACTCCGTGATTAAAGGGCACGACAGCTTGTTTAAAAGCACGGGGCGAGGTTGCTTTGAGGCGGACTGCGTTAGCGGCGATGTTGGTCTGCTCGTGCGTGCTCGTCGGTTGTTTTCAATGGACCGAAGATCCGAACGGCGGCCTTAGATCGGTGGGCGTCCCGGGGCTGCCAATCTGGGAATCGAAGAAGCCGCCGGCACCGATGACTCCCACTGATTTGGGAATGAGTCCGGAGGAGGCAGCCAAGGTCAGCGGACCGGTTCTGGTTCGGCCGCCAATCCCACCGGCGCGCGCGTACCGTTATCAATACTACCAGACGGGTCAGAATCATTGTGCGGACGATCTCAAAAAGTTGCTCGCGCAACGAGCGCAAAACAACGAGACCGGACCCGAGCCCTACTGCAGCGATAATCCTTCGGCGCCACCCGTCCAGGGCAAAGGGTTCATTCTCTAATTCTACTCGGCAAGGACGGCGGCAATCGAATCACCTCGAGATAGTGTCGAATGCTGAGACGTGCGCAGCCCGCCCGTCTGTTGGCATCGAATCAGAGCGCGTCGAGCACGCGACTGCTGCTGCTCGATCGAAAAGAAGGGGCTGTAGGCTGCGCCGCAGCCAACACGTTGCAAATCGAACATGCGAGCGTCGGGGAACATCATGCAATCATCAGGTACGTTCGCGGGCATCATTACGTAATCGATCTCAAGTCGGCGAGCGGCACATTCGTAAACGGCCGGCGCGTCCGGCGCAAGCAGCAGCTCAAGCACGGCGATAATCTGCGGTTTGGCACCGCGATTCCATATCGGTTCATCGATCCCGACGCTCGGCTCCGCCGCTCTCACCGGCGCGAGATGCTCGTCGCGTCGATCACAGTGGTCGTCGCCGCGGTTTTGCTTCTGCGTTTCGAGAAATGGGATCGAGGCCTGCTATCAGCGGCGACCTTCTCGGAAATCATTGCGCGGGCAGAGTCATCGCGCGGATCGAACGCCAATCACGCAACTTCAAACGCCGGCGGCGCGGTGCTCGCGCCCTCGCTCGTCGCAAAAGTACGTCGCGCCGACGGGGCGCCTGCACACGGTTCGCATCGTGTAGCGCCGGCAGTCGTCGCCGCCGAGAAGCCATCTTCATCGCCGCCGACGGCGGTTCCGATTGCCGCCGATAAGAGCCCGACCGCCAATCAGACGGCGCCGATGTGGCTCGAGCGAGTCAATCATTACCGCACGATGGCGCGGCTCGGAGCGCTTCACGAGGATCCTCAATTGAGCGCTGCGGTCTCGGCGCACGCGTCTTATCTGTTGCTGAACTATGGTCAGGAAATTCGCAGCGGAAATTGGCTCGGCGACGCCGGCCACAGCGAGGATCCCGCAAAACGCGGCTACACTGACGACGGCGCGCGGGCCGCGCAGAACAGCCAAATCGCCTGGGGATGCGGTGCCTACAATGCCGATGCGCAAATCGATCAATGGATCGCGGGACCATTTCATCGGCTCGCGATACTCAATCCGTTCATGGAACAGGCCGGCTTCGGCGAGGCGGCTGCCAAGGGTTGCTGGGTCGCCGGGCTGCGGCTTCCTCCGCCTCCGGAAGAGGTCAAACCTTATGATCTCGCCGTCCAATTTCCGCCGGAAGGCGCGACCATCTCGCTCGATTGGACGGGAGCCGAGGCGCCTGATCCGCTGACCAGTTGCGACGATTACGAGATGCCGGCTGGATTGCCGATCACGATCCAGCTTGGACGCCTGGTCGAAACAGAGTTAGGCGCTCACTCGTTGACGGCGGACGGGGCAGCGATCGAGCACTGCGCGTTCGACGCGCACAGCTACCGCAATCCCAATCGCGCGATGCAAGAGTATGGGCGGTGGGCGCTCCGCAGTTCGGGAGCGATCATGATTGTCCCGCGCGCGCCGCTGCGAGCTGGCACACGATATTCGGTCTCGATTACCGCCGGCGACAAAACCTACGCGTGGTCCTTTCGGGTCGTCCAATGAAGAGTGCGGAAGTCGTTGGAAAGCCAAGTGGAGGATTCTCGGTCTAGCCGGAACGGCGGCCTGATCGGGCGATGGGTGCGGTGTTTGCCGATGCCAAATCCCAGCAGGTGTTGAGATGACGGTGGGCTTCAATCGTCGCGCCTGCGTCGGTTGGTCTTGGCTCCTGATGCTTGCCGCTATTGCGGCCGGTGCCGGGTGCGCATCTATAGTAAATTCGACAAAGCAGAAAGTCGTGTTTTCAAGCGACCCTCCGGGCGCATCAGTGATCGTTGACGGTACGGACGTAGGTACGACTCCAGCGGAAGTTGAGCTCGCTTGCCACCGCAATCATTCAGTGCGGATCGAGAAAGCCGGCTACATTGCTTACGAGACCACTACTTCCACGGCTTTCGAACAATGGGATCCGAATGACTACCCGCTTTCGCTTGCTTTTCCTCCACTCATGTTCATCGAATGCTTCCGAAACGGTGGGTACCAGATTGAGCCCCACGAAGTAACAGCCCATCTCCTCGCGGCGCCTACAGCGCCTAATCATTGAAGTCGAGCGCGATCACCGTGGCGAGCGGATCGATTGCGCTGTCGGGAATCTGAATCACCAGTTCGCCGACTGGGTCCTGATTGAAGAGCATGTCCGCCGCCGAGATTCGCTTGCGGACTTTCAGCGGTGTCGTACTGAAAAGTGAACGCGCCTCGCCGACGCGCCGGACCTTCACGCCGCGCACCGATACCGACTCGTACGGCTTCATCACGCAGTGCAGATAGATGCGATTGCCGCGGCGCGTCGAGGGTCCGTAGAACTGCCACGGCTCGAGTCCCGGCTCGGTGCCAACTATCGCCTCGGCATTGCGACTCATCCACTCGCCGATCGCGTCGAGGCGTTCGCGATGCTCGATTGGCAGCGTGCCGTCGCCCATCGGACTCACATTGAGCAGCAGATTGCCGCCTTTGCCCGCGACTTCGCAGAGCGTGTGAATCAGAGTTCGTGTCGATTTGAGATCGGTGTCCGACGGGTTGTAGCCCCAACTATTGTTGATAGTGAGGCAGGTCTCCCAAGGTCCTTCGATTGGCTTGGGCGGTACCGCCTGCTCGGGCGTTTGGTAATCGCCGTGACCCGGGATGCGATCGTTGATGATCACGCCGGGCTGCAGCGAACGAATCATCGCGACAAACTCGCGCGACTTCCATTCTTCGGGCGTGCGTTCCCATCCGCCGTCGAACCAGAGCAGATCGATTTTGCCGTAGTTGGTGAGCAACTCGCGCATCTGCGCGAACATGAACTCGACGAAACGATTCCACTGCTCGGGCGTCGAGCGGCGCCATTGACCCCATCGATAGGGCTTGTCGGTTTCGACGAAGGCGGGATAGTCGGGATGGTGCCAATCGAGCAATGAAAAATAGAGGCCGACTTTGAGGCCCTCGGCGCGAAACGCGTCGGTATATTCGCGCACGATGTCGCGCTTGAACGGCGAGTGCTCGACTGACCAATCGGACTGCCTGGTGTGGAACATCGCGAAGCCGTCGTGATGCTTGCTGGTGAGCACTCCGTATTGCATCCCGGCGCGCCTGGCAGTTCGCGCAAGCTCACGCGCGTCGAATTTGACGGGATTAAATGTCGTTGCGGCGGCGTGGTATTCGTTGACGCCGACATTCTGACTGTTTGGCAGCGCGCCGACGCCTCCGACCAGCGGCCACGATAGTTCCCATCCGTGCTGACTGGCAGGTCCCCAATGGATGAACATCCCGAATCTTGCTTGGTCGAACCAGGTCGTCATAGGCGGGGATTCTTTCGTGCCTCGGGCAAGCTGTCCATAGCAATGTGGGTAGTTGCGGTGGGAACCGATGCGCCTGAAATTTCATCGCGCAAGTTGCTAACATCGTGATTGCAAAATACATCTAACAGTCATCAGATGGGACGTACCGGTATGAGAAGCGGCGCATGGGCGTGATGTCCGAAAATTTCAGAGCTCACTCGATTGTCGAGTGGTTCAGAGACGCGCCGTGGCTGACGCGACGTTGGCTGAGGATTTATCCAAGAATTTTTCTCGCGATGTTCACCCTGGAAGCGATCGTTTGGGTGATCGCGAGCACCGGGTTGGTGGACCCGCATGGGCATCCGATCGGCGCCGACTTCATCGATCCGTGGGCGGCGTCGTGGCTGACGCTTCAAGGGCATCCGGCGGCAGTTTACGAGGTCGCGCGTTTGTGGGCGGTGGAAAAAGCGGCGGTGACGTATCCGGGCGTCGGCTACGCGGGATTTCACTACCCGCCAATGTACCTCCTGATCGTTCTGCCACTCGCGCTGATCCCGTACACCGTGTCGCTCGCCGCATGGTCGGTCGCAACCCTCGCTGCGTACGTCGCTGTGATGTGGATGATCGATCGCGAGCACGATGCGCTGTGGCTGGCGATCGCGTTCCCCGGCGTGTTCGTCAATTTGACCTGCGGGCAGAACGGATTCCTGACCGTCGCGATACTCGGCGGCGCGCTGCTTGCGATCGATCGGCGGCCGATTTTGGCCGGGATGCTATTTGGCCTGATGAGCTACAAACCGCAGTACGCGGTGCTGATTCCGCTATTCCTGATCGCTACTGGCCGGTGGCGCACGCTGATCGCGGCGGCGGTGACGGTCGCGGCGTTCGCGGCATTGTCGTTGGTGGTGTTCGGAACGCAAACCTGGCAGGCCTTCTTCGGCAGTATCAGCTTCACCCGCCACGTCGTGCTCGAGCAGGGCGGCAGTGGATTCGGAAAATTGCAGAGCGCGTTCGCGGCGATGCGACTCTGGGGATTCGGAGTCAACGCATCGTACGCGATGCAGGCCGCGGTCAGCTTGGCGAGCGCGATCGCCGCGGTATGGATTTGGCGCCGCACAATCAATCCGCGACTGCAGGCTGCCGCACTCGCGACAGGCGTGATGCTGATGTCGCCGTACATGATGGATTACGACCTGGTGGTGCTGGCGCTGCCGATCGCATGGCTCGCGCTGCTTGGCCTGCAGTCAGGATTCATACCGTGGGAGAAGTCGATCCTGGCGTTCGCGTGGATGCTACCGATGTTCGCGCGCACGCTCGCGATCGATTTCAGAATTCCGCTGGCGCCGCCGCTGTTGCTGATGCTGATGGCTTTGATCGTGCGGCGCACAACGCTCGAATCGAGCGCACGTCCGATCGTCGATGTCAGAGCGAGATTTGCAGAAGGCTAAACGCCCAGGGCTTTGACCCAGTGATAGGTCCGCGCGCCGATGGTGTAGAGCGTCGAGTCCTGCGTGAGGTTGAAGCGCAGCGCCTCGATTGCCTGCTTCTCGACGCGATGCTTCAGGAAATCCAGCGGCGCGCGCATCTGGTATTGTCGGAAGTACTCGCGGACCTCGTCTTTTGATTTCGCAAGACCGTTGTCGGCGTACTTTCCGACGTATGGCGTGAAATGCGGATAGAGCGGGCGCGACGGAAATTTCCCGTGCAGCGTCGCTTTCATGAAATTGCCGATTAGCATGTCGTCGAAAATTTCGTATTCGATCGAGGTCATCAGCGAGCCGCGCGGCGCCTCGAAGGTCAGCCCACGAGCAAAGCGCTTCGGCGCCAGTTCGACGACGTGATCCTTACCGCCGACCCGCACTGCAACGAAATCCAGGAACTCGCCGAGATGCTCGATCGACTTGAAATAGCGTGTGATCTTTTCGCGGTCGGCCGCCTCGAGTTGCTCTGACCAGTCGTCGCCAAATTCCTTGGGGTCAAGCAAGTGCTCCGGCCGCTCGACCGGATTCATCGCCTGGTAGCTGCCAGTACGCAAGTCGTAGCGAATAAACGCCGGCAGCAGATTGCCGCTGTGGGGATCGAAGCCGGTCTCGTAGTCGGCGAGCGATGTCCGATATTTGCACGCCCACGCGGTGTCGGTGCGCTCGTAGATATGCATCGCGCTGAACGGGATGAAGTTTTTGGTGCCCCACTCACGCAGCAGGCGCGAAACAGTTTTGCCGACCGGGCGCCGTTGCGCGGCGCGCGGTTCGATGAAGGTGCCATCCTCGCGCCAGAAATTGATCAGGTCGGTATCGCCAAAGCCGGTGAGCTGCAGATGAAAGGAGTTGCTGTAGCCGCGAATGATCTTTTTGACGAAACGGCCCCATCCGTGATCGTCGGCATCATTGAGATTGACGATTAGGTTGCCGTCGATGTCGACCAGCAGAATCGCGTCCTGGTTGTAGTCCGCGATGCACAGCACGCGGATGCGATCCGAGAGCGGATACCATTTGCGATCTTCGAGGACAGTCACGTCGAAGCCACGTTCGATCAAGCCGGCGCGAATCCTGCCGCCAACGTGATCGGGCAGCAGAACCTTGCGTCCGCCCAGCATATCAAGCGACTTTGAACTCAGATGATCCGGATGGCCGTGAGAAATCCAGATGTATTTCGAATTTTTGATGCCGGCCATGACCTCGGCCGGGATTTCATGCGAGATTCCCCAAGAGCCGAAATAGGCGTGTCCGGCAATCCACGGGTCCGTAGCCAGCACGGGTACCCGGTCGTAGCAGACCAAGGTTGCGTTGCCGATTGTTTCAAATCCCAGTTCCATTTCAAGAGAAAGAATGCAACGGATGCCAAGCTGCACAGGTCGACCGTGGCTTTATCTATTACGACTTTTGGCGGCTTTAGATTGCTTTAATCGTTTATGGAGTCACATCGATTCTGTAATTATTTCAATGAGGTAAGGTTTCCTTGTCCGTGCCGGAACAAGTGACGACGATCTAGCGGAATGGAGTCCACTTCGTCGCGGGCAAAAGCTCGTCGTAAGACACCCCAACTAGCCAGACGAAGGCGACGGGGCCCTGCTCGGAAGAGGCGCGATTGAGCCCGAACTGGGCACCGAGATTAATTTCGAACGTTGAGTTCAGCCAGGCGAGGCCCGGCGTCAGCTCGAAGCTCGGCGCCGTCGAGTTCCGATGCGCCGACATGTACTGCAAGTAATCGAAATCGAGGTGCGGCGTGAGGTCGTGGATGGCGCGAATCACGTGGAATCCGCGGACGTGCTCGCCGAGGTAGTCGAACGAATATTCGAGCTCGGCGAAGCCGGAGATCAAGTCGTCGCGTGCTCCGGTGAATTTGCCCTGCCATGCGGCGCCACCTTCGATCGCGGCCGGTCGCAGCCACGCGACAGTATCAGGCAAGTTCCCCATCGCCTTCCCAAACAGGACTTCGAACCCCTCGCGCACGTGGGTCTCGGCGCCGATATTCCGGCTTCCGACCGGCAACTCGAAGCTCAGACCAACGCTCAGCACGAACTCCTCGCGCTCCATCGAGATGAGGTTTTGCTTGTAGGTCACTTCGACGTTGTCCCATCCGCTGGCGCCTTCACCATCCACCTGCAATCGCTCCAAACCGCCGAAAATCGAAATACTGGAGTGCGAGGAAACGGTTTTCTCGAGGTAGAACGAGCCGGAACTGGACGACCGGTTGGCGGCCCCGGAAATCGAGAAGTAATTCTCGACCTCCGCGAAGTCGCCGATAAAACTGCCGACGAAAGTGCGCTGGCTAAGGTCGGCTTGTGCCGGCAGCGGTGCCATCAGCTCGGTCGCGAGATAGAGCATCGGGCCCACGAGCATCATCAGCCAGCAGAGCTGAGTTGAAGTTGTGCCGCGATTCACGCGCTGTACATTTATGAATATCGCGGGCGCGAGGTCTATCCTGCGGATTGGGAGAGATACTTACGCGGGAAGATCGCGAAGTATTGGGAAGTCGCGGCGACCGTGATATTTGAAACGGATTAACGACGTGTCAGGAGGCCAACGATGAAAATCTCGATGTTCCATCTCATGCCGTATCGCGATCTGCCTGCGGACTTCGAGCAGAAATATCACTCGGTGTGGGTCGATCCGCCGTACTACGAGCTCGCCGATTCGCGCAAAGTCGGCCAATACTACAACTGGACGCTCGATGAACTGATTCATGCCGCCAAGCAGGGAATCGACGGGATCTGCGTCAACGAGCATCATCAGAACGCGTACGGATTCATGCCGAATCCCGACCTGATGGGATCGATTCTCGCGCGCGCGACCAACGGCACCGACGTGGCCGTGGTCCAGATGGGGGCGACGCTGCCGACCTCGAATCCGCCGATTCGGGTAGCGGAGGAATACGGCATGATCGATTGCATCAGCGGCGGCCGGATGGTTGCCGGGATGCCGCTCGGGACGTCGCAGGACGTAAATCTGTGCTACGGAATCTCGCCGATCGAGCAGCGCGAGCGCTACTACGAGGCGCACGATCTGATTATCAAGGCGTGGACCTCGCGCGAGACGTTTGCGTGGAACGGCAAGTACTTCAAACTGCCGATGGTGAATCTGTGGCCGCGGCCGATCCAGCAACCGCATCCGCCGGTGTGGATTCCCGGCAGCGGGAGCCTGTCGA
Organism: Deltaproteobacteria bacterium; assembly: GCA_003135855.1. Taxonomy (GTDB): domain Bacteria; phylum Desulfobacterota; class Binatia; order Binatales; family Binataceae; genus Binatus. The sequence continues at coordinate 7,558 of PNBD01000013.1, read as the reverse complement.
CCTGGGATTTTTCCGCCAAGCACGATCACTGCTACTGCTTTCTGTCGTACTGGGGGAACAATTTCGGCAAGCGGGTGATGGACGGGTTCTGGGATTTCGTGGCGAAGGGCAATCACGACCCGAATCCGTATCGCGCCGGATTTCTGCAGTTGGTGGCGGTTTCGGAGACGGACGAGCAGGCGGAGAAGGACTACTACAAGCACATCCGATATTTTTACGACAAATGCCTGCATATCCTGCCGGAATATTTTCCGGTCGCGGGCAATCAGGACTACAAGAGCCTGGTCAACAGCGTGACCAAGTTGAATCCGCAGTTGTTCGACCTGATGGGCAAGATCCCGAGCTGGAAGTACAAGGACTTCATCGAGAATCAGTTCGTGATCGCGGGCTCGCCGGCCACGGTGCGTCAGCAATTGATGGAGGCGGTCAAGAAACTTCGGGTCGGTAATCTGATGGTGCTGCTGCATATCGGCTCGATGCCGCATGACTTGACGATTAAGAACGTCGACTTGTTCTGCAAAGAAGTCCTGCCGCATTTCCGCAACGTGTGGGACGACAAATGGGAGAACAAGTGGTGGCCGGAATCGCTCAGGGGACCGCGCAAGGGTTTCGAGGGCAGCGGCAATGGAGTGCAGGCGGCCGCGCGCTGAGGCGCGATCTTTTTGTCATTCTGAGCGTAGCGAAGAATCCCGGATCCGAAGTGACGCCAGCATTGCTCCGGGATTCTTCGGCTGCGCAGCCTTCGCCTCAGAATGACAAAGTTTGTGAGAGCTCGACAAAGCGCCGTCCTGGAATGACATCGACATGAAAGAAGGAACCATCTGAAAATGGCGACTGCAAAAGAACAGAAGCTCAGCGTTTGGGGCGACCGGGTACATCCCAAGGTCAAGATAATCGGCAGCGGCGCGCCGCTGGTCTATCTGCACGGCGGCTACGGACCGATCGAGAGCGAGCTGCTCGACGAACTTGGCAAGAGCTTCACCGTCTATGCCCCCGAGCATCCGGGACTGACCACCGGCGACGAGGACGCCTACAAGGCGCTCGACGACATGTGGGACCTGGTCCTCTACTACTACGATCTGTTCGACAAGCTGGGGCTGAAATCACCGGCGGTCGTGGGCCATTCGTTCGGCGGGATGATCGCCGGCGAAGTCGCGGCGACCGATCCGACCCGAGTCAGCAAGCTGGTGTTGATCAGTCCGCTCGGGCTGTGGCGCGACGACTCGCCGATAAGGAATTACATCGTGACGCCGCAGACCGAGCTGCCGGCGCTGCTGTTCAAGGATCAGCATCATCCGTCGCTGAAGCGAATCGTGCTGAATCCCGAGGATCAGCAAGGCTACATCCGCATCACGTGGGCGCTTGGATGCACGGGCAAGTTCATGTGGCCGATTCCCGACAAGGGACTGCGCAAACGGATGCATCGTATCGCGGCGCCGACGCTGATCGTGTGGGGCAAGGACGATAAGTTGCTGCCAGCCGTTTACGCCGATGAATTCAAGAAAGGAATTGGCAAGGCGAAGGTCGAGCTAGTCGCGGGCGGCGCGCACATGATGCCGCTGGAGGAGCCGGTCAAGCTGGCGGCCACGATTGAAAAATTTCTAAAGTGAGCCCGCGAAATTTCTGAAGTGACGGCGCCGAATCGAACGCAACGAAATGCCGCTTGCGCGGATCGGACTGCTCGAATACTCCAAGAGAGGCTCTAGCAAGGAAGGGGGCACGCTGCCTTTTCCTCGACGGGTGGGGATCGAATCCAATGAGACGCAGCTATTTCAAAATTTCGGGCCTTGCATCGTTCGTGGCGATCCTCGCGATTGCCTCGGCTTGCAATGGCTCAAACGCGGATGGACAACCGGTGAGAAATACAGGTCATTACGCAATCATCGAAACGGAACGCGGCACCGTGGTGGTCGAGCTTTATCCCAAGGTCGCGCCGAAGACGGTCGAGAATTTCGAAAAGCTGACGAATAAGGGCTTCTACAACGGCCTGAAATGGCATCGCGTAGTGCCGGACTTTGTCGTGCAAGGCGGCGACCCGGACGGCACCGGCACGGGCGGTCCCGGCTATAACGTGCCGGCGGAAATCGACAAGAATGAGCATCACCTGCGCGGCTCGCTCGCGACGGCCAGAAAAGGCGACGACGTGAATCCGCAGCGGGAATCGAGCGGCAGCCAATTCTACATTTGCCTCGCGCCGCAGCCGGGTCTCGATGGCGACTACACGCTATTTGGCGCCGTGATTAAAGGCATGGACGTGGTCGATCAGATCAAGCAGGGCGACCACATGAAGAAGATCACGCTCGCGAAGGAGCCGCCCAAGTAGCGCGAATCTGCGCGCGGCGAAATGGCGCTATGCCGGAATCAGGAAGCGGGCACCCGCATCCGTCGGGGCTCTACTTCAGCGTAGATCTGCACCTGCACACCAATCGCGGCAGCTCGGACTCGAATCTCGAGCCGAAGGATTTGGTCGAGCGCGCGCGCGCGATCGGAATCGGCGCGGTGTGCATCACCGAGCACGACACGATGTGGGATGCTCGCGAGATCGCGGAGATGGCCGCGGACTCGGGCGTGATTTTTCTGCGAGGGATGGAAGTCACGACCGACATGGGCCATATCGGGGCGTTCGGCCTCGAGCGATACGTCGGGGGAATCTACAAGCTCGCGGAATTGCGGCGGGTGGTGGACGGCGAAGGCGGCGTGCTGGTGGCCAATCATCCGTTCAGATACAAGCTCGACCCGCGCTTTTCGTTCATCAATCCGGATCACGAACCGATCGATGCGTCGTTTCCGGATCGGGCAGCGAAACTAAAAATTTTCGAGCTCGTCGATGCGATCGAAGTGCTCAATGGCGCGTGCAGCGAAGACGAAAACGTGTTCGCGCTCCAGGTCGCGCGGCATCTTGGGATGGCCGAGGTCGCGGGCTCGGACTCGCATTCGGCGGGCTCGGTCGGATTCGTGACGACGCTGCTCGATGCGCCGGTCAAGACTGAGCGCGAGTTGATCGAGGCGATCAAGTCAAAGCGATGCCGCGCCGGTCGCGGGCTTTTGAAAGGCGCGCTCGCAGCGTTCGATCTGCCGGATTATCTGCGCCCGGAGTAGGATCGCCCTCCTGTATCATCTTTCCTTTCATTTTCGCCTCCAGCCCAATTGAAAGGAAAAACGCAGCGATGTGTCGATGCTGACTCGGAGATGGAGAAATCTCGGCGATTTCGCGATAAATCGGCCAGCGTCATTGTTTGAGCGGCGACCGCTGCGATAAAATTTTCTCGCCGCCGCTGGAAATTTAGTGATGAGTGCCAACAAGGATCGTCTTGCCTTTATCGAGAATCTCTCCGCTATCAGCGGCGAGCATTCCGACGACTTGCGCGACACGCTGGACCGTGTGGTCGAGGCGATCGCGACCGGCATGGAAGCCGAGGTCTGCTCGCTCTACCTGTTCGATCCGCAGCGCGAGCGCCTTACGTTGCGCGCGACTGTCGGGCTCGATCGCGAGTCGGTCGGCAAAGTCTCGATGCGCGTGAATGAGGGTTTGGTCGGGCTGGTGCTCGAAAAGCAGGCGCCGGTTTACGTCCCCGACGCGATCAGCCATGAGCGCTACAAATATTTTCCGGAGACCGGCGAAGAGCGCTACCACACATTTCTTGGCGTTCCGATTCAGGATGGGCGCGGCAAACCGCTGGGCGTGTTGGTCGCGCAGACACTGGAGCGCCGAAAATTCACCAGGAGTGAAATCCGGCTGCTCAGCACGGCGGCGAATCAGGTTGCGCAGATACTGTCGCATTTTCGCTTGCGCGAAACGCTCGCGACAAAGGAAAAAGAACGGCTCGAATATCGGCGCCGGATGATCGAGGCGAATCGCCAACTGAAGGACTACGAGAAAGTCGGCGGCAAGACGCGCGTCGCCGCGCCGATGAAGACGCGGCGCCCGCGCCTGGTCGGACTGTCCGCCTCGCCGGGATTTGCGCAGGGTCACGCGCACGTGGTCGGCACCTTTCTCAGCACGGTAGAGCGCAATCAGCGAGCGCGCGATCCGCGCGCTGAAGCGAAGCGGCTCGAAGAGGCGCTCACACGCTCGAAGAGCGAACTGGTGGCGTTGAAGGCCCGGATGGAACCGCTGATGGGCGAGTCCGATCTGAAAATCTTCGACGGTCACAGCATGATTCTCGAAGATGAGGAATTCATCGGACGGATTCGGCAGTCGATCGCCGACGGCTACACCGCGGAGAGCGCGCTGTTTCGGGTGATCGAGGAATTGAGCGCTTCGATGCTCGCGGTCGCGGACAATTATCTGCGCGAGCGCGCGACCGATTTCCGCGACGTGGGGCATCGCGTGCTCAGGCATCTCAGGCAGGAAGACAAGCGGGGCGCGTTCGCCAAGGCGACGATCATCGTCGCGGAGGAACTGACGCTTTCGCAGATGACGCTGGTGTCGCACGAGAAGCTGGTGGGTATCGCGCTGCAATCGGGCGGTGTCACCTCGCATGCGGCAATTCTGGCGCGCGCGTTCGAGATTCCAACTGTGGTCGGCGTCGAGCATCTGATGGAATCGATCGTCGAAGGCGATCAACTGGTGCTCGATGGCAACTCGGGCGTCGTTTACGTGAACCCGAGCGCCGAGATCGAGCGCGACTATGTCGGGCTGTCGAAGCGCTACGAGGCCTTCAAGAAAGAGCTGATCGAAGAGGGCGACGAGCCGACCGCGACCCGCGACGGGCATCGCGTCATGATGCTCGCGAATATCGCGCTGCTGCCGGATGTTCATCTGGCGCTGCGCTACGGCGCCGAGGGAATCGGCCTGCTGCGCTCCGAGTTTTCATTTCTCACCTACGAGGATTTTCCCGACGAGGACCAGCAACTCGCACTCTACAACCGGATACTGGAGCAGGTCGGCAAGCGACCGGTGACGATTCGCACGCTCGATATCGGCGCCGACAAATATCCGCCCTACATGCGGGTGCCGCGCGAAGAGAATCCATTTTTGGGCTGGCGCTCGATCCGGATCTCGCTCGAGATGTCGGGACTGTTCAAGGTTCAGCTGCGCGCGATTCTCCGCGCCGCCGCGCGCCACAACGTCCGCATTCTTTTTCCGATGATCTCGAGTCTCGAGGAACTGCGCCGCGCCAAAGAATTGCTGGCCGAGTCGCAGGCGGAGCTGTTTGCCGAGGGACTCGAGCACAATCCGCATATCGAAGTCGGAATCATGGTCGAAGTGCCGTCGGCGGTATGGCTCGCGCCGCGGCTTGCGCGCGAGGTTGATTTTTTCTCGGTCGGCACCAACGATTTGATTCAGTACCTGCTCGCCGCCGATCGCAATAATCCCCGCGTCGCGCATCTGTACGAGGCGCTGCATCCGGCGGTGATTTCCGCGATTGCCGAGGTCGTTAATGTGGCGCGGGCCGCCGACAAGGAAGTATGCATCTGTGGTGAGATGGCGAGCGATCCGCTGGCGACGCTGCTGCTGGTCGGGATGGGACTCGACGAAATGAGTCTGAGCCCCCTTTTCATACCGGTGGTGCGGAAGGTGATTCGCGAGGTAGACTATCAGACAGCCCGCCTGATCGCCCGCGAGACGCTCCAGATGGCCAGCGTGCAGGAAATCAAGGGCTACCTGGTTGAGCGCTATCGCGATTTGGGGCTGATCAACCTGGTCGAAATGTATCGCTAATCGAGAACTCCCAGACGAATCTTTCAGGATCCCTTGTCGATGTTTTGCTTCGGGTTTACCGCAGAGAGCTTGACTATGTGGGTCGGGAATCCTTTACTCTGACCGACCGGTTAGATAACCTGCGGGGAACGGCTTGGACGGGGCGGGAGAGGAACTACTGATGATATTGCTTGCTTTTTCTGGACTATTTCTCGTCTTCGCGGCGGTAGCTCTATACCGCCTGTTGGGGACGAATCGCTACGGCGGAGACCGGCCCGCGGCCACTTTGCGGCTGAGTGCCAGCCAGGCCGCGCTCGCCAACGGCGCAATCAAGCCCGAGCCCTGCCGCACGATCCGAATTTATTTCATCAAGCCCTCGCGCTACGACGAGGAGGGCTACGTCCAGTATTTTCGCTACGGCGTCCAACCTAACAACACGCTGACGGTTCTGACCGCACTGAATGAGGCGTTCAACAAACGCTACGCGGCCGAACGCAACGTCCGCCTCGAAACGGTCATTTGGGACGAGACATGCGATGGGATCGTCAGTCCCGAGACGATCAAGGCGATCAAGGAAAAGGCGCGGGAAGACGGCGTCGAGTTGCTGATCGGGCTCGCGGGCGTGCAATCGAATCAGTATCCGCGCGGCCGCGACCTTGCGTTGCAGTTCGTCGCGGAAGGCCTGCCGGCCATGATGGGCGGCTTCCACGTGAGCGGTTTTCCCGATTCGTGCAAATTCCTGAACGAATGCGGCATCACGACCGTGGTCGGTGAGGCCGAGAATATATGGGGCGATATCGTCGAGGACTTCCTGCGCGGCGACTTGCAGAAGCATTACACGGTCACGCAAGGAATCCGCGCCAAGACGGGGCAGGACGACATCATCGTCCCGCTCATCACCGATTCATTGCTGCCGGTGCTCGACGATCGCTATCTCACGCGGTTCTTCAACGACTCGATGACCACGCTCGATACGTCGCGCGGATGCCCGTTCACCTGCTCGTATTGCAGCGTGAAAAACGTGATGGGCCGCACGATGCGCTCGCGCGAGCCGGACTCGGTCGTGTCCTGGGTACGCGACGCGTGCCGCAATCACGGTATCGAGTCGCTGTTCCTGGTTGACGACGACTTCTTCCGCTCGCCGCGTTGGGAGGAAATCCTCACCGGCCTGGGCGAAGTCAAGAAGGAGTATCCGAAGCTCTCGTTCATGATGCAGGTCGATGTGGACGCGTCGTGCTACGCGAACATCGCCGAGGGCGAGACCGAAACCGCCAAGCATCGTCGGAGCAAAAAGTTCACCGAGTTGGCGGCCGCCGCAGGATGCTACCAGGCGTTCGTCGGAATCGAGTCGCTCAATCCCGACAATCTGAACTTTGCGACCAAGTATCAGAACACCGACGATAGGCAGCACAAGTGGAAGATCGAAGCGGCCCGTGCGCACGTGATCGACAAGTACAAGCGCGTCGTCGATAACTGGCACAAGGTCGGCGTATCGGTGCATGCGGGCTACATGCTGGGCTTTCCGTTCGACGGTCCCGATTGCGGACGGGTAGCTGCGGCGACGCTCAAGAAGATCGGCTTTGATATCGTGTCGTTCTTCATCATGACGCCGCTGCCGGGCACCGAAGACCAGGTCCGCTTCACCAAGGAAGGGTCGATCATCGATTGGGACTTCAACCAACTCGATTCGCAGCACGTGACACTCAAGCACGACAAGCTCGACACAACGAGCTGGCTGGGCGCATATCGCGACGCGTTCACCGGTTTTTATTCGATCCCGCGGATGCTGCACACGATTTTCACCCTCTCTGCGGGGCGTAATCTCGCCGCAGAGTCGCGCCGCGCGGTGCTGCGGCAGTTCACCTATTATTTCTTCAGCTACCGGCAGGGACGGCATCCGATGGTGGGCGGCAT
>PNBD01000035.1 GCA_003135855.1 Deltaproteobacteria bacterium | reverse complement strand
CACCGAAATCGGCGCGCCGGTGTTCGACGCTTCCATGCCGCGCACCAGCCCGTCGGTCGAGTCCATCGCGATGCATCGCACGGTGTTCTCGCCAAGATGCTGCTGAATTTCGAGCACCAGGTTGTCGGCCTTATCGTTGATCGAAGGATTGGTGACCCGCAGTGCCGTGAAGATCGGCGGCAATCTGCCGGCGCCGAACTCGACGTCAACGACGTTGCCGAGCACCTGGTTGATTTTTCCGGTCGCTACTTCGGTGGCCATATTCGATTACGTCCCTGCCCGTGCGTGAAAATTTAAGTCGCGCGCAACGCCTCGGCACCGCCCACGATATCCATCAGTTCGCGCGTGATTTGCGCCTGGCGCGCGCGGTTCATCTCGAGCGTGTACTGCGCGATCATGTCGATCGCGTTGTTGGTTGCATTGTCCATCGCGGTCATGCGCGATCCTTGCTCGCTCGCCTCGGCCTCGAGCAGCGCATGATAAATCGCGGCTTCGAGATATCCGCGCAATACCACCGGCACCAACTCCGCGCGGCTCGGCTCGACCAGGTAATCGATCTTCGGCGCATCCGCCTTCGAGATCACCGCTTCGACTTCGGAGCCTTCCTTGATTCCGACGTCGCCCGGCGGCTTCACCGGCAACAGCCGCTCATAAGTGGGCTTCTGCGAGATCGCGGATTTGAATTTGGTATAGACGATTCCCGCTTCATCGATCGCGCCGGTGCGGTAGTCGTTCAGCACCTTGGTCGCGATATCGCGCGCGAGCCCAATCGTCGCGAGCTTCGGCACGTTGTTGACGCGCGAGATCGCAACCGGCACGCCGCTCCGCCTGAAGTGATCGACTGCCTTCTTGCCGATCGCAAACAGCTCGATCTCGAGCCCTCGTGCGCGAATCTCCGCCTCCGTCTCCTCGTATTTGCGCAACACAAAACTGTTGTAACCGCCCGCCAGGCCGCCATCCGACGACACCACGATCACCAGCGCTCTCTTCTGCGCACCCTCGACCGGCCCGACCGAAATCCCTTCCGACGTGAGCAACGAGTCCGCGACGCGCGCCAGCGCTTCGCTATACGGCAGCGCGTTGCTGAGCGCCTCCTGCGCGCGCCGGAGTCGCGCCGCCGAGACCAGTTTCATCGCGCGCGTGATCTGCTGGGTCGATTTGACCGACGCGATCCGGCTCCGGATTGCCTTGAGCGATGCCATCTTCGAGCGCTGCGGACCTTATGCCGCCGTCGTTGCGTCCTTGTCGTGTTCAGCCAGGAACGACTGCTCGTAGGTGTCGAGGCCGGCTTTGATCTTCATCTTCAAATCGTCGCTGAGCGCCAGCTTTTCGCGCACCTCTTTCAGCAGGTCCGCGTGACGCGCGTCGAAGTTCGCGTACAACCCCTTCTCGAACGGGCGAATCTGCTCGATCGACAGCTTGTCGAAGTATCCTTCATTCGCGGCGAAGATGATCAGCACTTCCTTTTCCATCGGCAGTGGATCGTACTGATTCTGCTTCAGCATCTCCGTCAGCCGTGCCCCGCGCGCGAGCAGCCGCTGCGACGACGCGTCGAGGTCGGAGCCGAACTGCGCAAACGCCGCCATCTCGCGATATTGCGCGAGTTCGAGCTTGAGCGTGCCGACCGCCTGCTTCATCGCCTTGACCGCCGCCGAAAATCCGACCCGCGAAACCGACAGTCCGACGTTCACCGCCGGGCGCACGTTCGAGTTGAAAAGATCCTTGTCGAGAATGATCTGGCCATCCGTAATCGAAATGACATTGGTCGGAATATAAGCCGACACGTCGCCTTCCTGCGTCTCGATTATTGGCAGCGCGGTCAGCGAGCCGCCGCCCATCTCATTGCTCATCTTCGCCGCGCGCTCGAGCAAGCGTGAATGAAGATAGAACACGTCGCCCGGATACGCTTCGCGCCCCGGCGGACGGCGCAGCAGCAACGACATCTGCCGGTAGGCTTGCGCGTGTTTGCTCAAATCGTCGTACACCAGCAACGCGTGCCTGCCGCTGTCGCGAAAATACTCGCCCATCGTGCAACCGCTGTAGGGCGCGATAAATTGCAGCGGCGCCGCTTCCGACGCCGTTGCCACGATCACCGTGGTGTATTCCATCGCGCCGGTACTCGTCAGCCGCTCGACCACCTGCGCGACCGTCGAGCGCTTCTGCCCGATCGCGACGTAGAAGCACTGCACGTTCTGCCCGCGCTGATTGATGATCGTGTCGATCGCAATTGCGGTCTTGCCGGTCTGGCGATCGCCGATGATCAATTCGCGCTGCCCGCGCCCGATTACCAGCATCGTGTCGATCGCCTTGATTCCGGTCTGCAGCGGCTCCTTGACTGGCTGCCGCCGAATGATTCCTGGCGCCTTAAGCTCGATTCGCCGCGTCTCCGCCGCCTTGATCGGCCCCTTGTCATCGATCGGCTGTCCGAGCGCGTTCACCACGCGTCCGAGCAGCCCCTCGCCGACCGGCACTTCCGCGATTCGTCCAGTCCGCTTGACCTCGTCGCCCTCTTCGATCGCCGCCGGATCGCCGAACAGCACCGCGCCGACGTTGTCTTCTTCGAGGTTGAGCACCATCCCGTAAATCTGATGCGGAAATTCGAGCAGCTCGGAGAACGCCGCATTCTGCAGTCCGTAGATTCGCGCGATTCCGTCGCCGCAGGAGAGTACGCGACCCGTTTCGCGCACCGCGATACTGCCCTCAAATCCCTTGATCTCGGTTTTGAGGATTTCGCTGATTTCTGATGGTCTGATTTCCGCCATAGCTATGCTCTTTTTTCTCCGGCCCTAACCCGCCAGCCGACGCCGCGCCTCATCGAGGCGACTTGCCAGGCTGCCGTCGTAAATTTTGCCGCCCAACTCCGCTGTCACGCCGCCGATCAGGGCAGCGTCAATTTTCACCGTTGGAATTATTTTCTTGCCGGCGATCGCTTCAAGCCCCGCGACCACGCGCTTGATCTCATCATCGGACGGCTGAATCGCAAAGGTCAGAGTCGCTCGTTCGCGGCCCAGCATCTCATCGACCAGATCGCGATACGCTTCCGCCATCGCACCGAGCTCGCGAATCCGTCCGTGCCGCGCGACCACCACCGCGAATGATCTGAGCGGAAAGCTCAAATCCATCCGTTCCGCGATCTTCGCCATCGCCTCCTGCCGCAACGGTTCCGACAATTCCGGCGACGACAGGCGTTCGGCCAGTTCCGGCGAATCGGCCATCGCCGCGAGCCGCTCGAGCTCGATACCCCACTTCTCTTCGAGGCCCTTGTCGGCCAACTCGAGCAATGCGCGCGCGTAACGCTTTGCGACTCGCGAGCCCTTCATCGCGTCGCCCCTTCGCCGAGCTTGTCCATGAACCCGTCGATCAGCCGGCCCTGATCGGTGCGCTCGAAATTGCGCACGATCAATTCGCGCGCGAGCGTTGCCGCCGAATCCGACAGGCGTTCGCGAACCCGCCGCTGCGCGGCCTCCGACAGTGCGACCGTGGTGAGTTCGGTATCGCGACGAATCCGGGCTTGCGCCGTTTTGGCGATCTCTTCGACTCTCGCGACCTGGAACTCAGTCTCCTTGGCCATCTCGTCTGCGAGCTGTTTCAGCTCCGCGTCGAGCGCCGCCAGCTTCGCGGCCGCTTTGTTGGCGAGGTCCTGTGCGTCCTTGAACGCACTCTCGGCGCGCGAGAGTCCGCCGCGAATCGTCGCGGCGCGATCGGCGAAAAATTTTCTCGCCGGCGGGCCCGCGAAATAGATCAGTACCGCCGCGAACAGTATGAAGTTGATCGCGAAGAACGCGAACACCGACCACGAGCCGCCCTCTTCGGCTGCTGCCTCAGCCGCGATCGCGATCTGCGGAAAAACGGCGGCCGCGATTATCGCCGCCGATACGATCCACTTTTTCATGGCCACTTTTTTATGGTTAGTCGTGTGCTACCAATCGCGATTAGTCGCTGCTCTTATCCGATGCCGGCGCGCCGTTGAGCGGACGCCCAAGCACGCGCTCCGCGAGCTCGGCCGCCAGATTGCGTCCCATCTGCTGCAGCTCGCGCTCCGCGGCCTTGAGCTCTTCCTCGATTTTCGCGCGTACCTGCTCGAGCGGTTCGCGCGCCGCCAGTTTGGCCGCTTCAACTATTTCCGCGGCCTTCGCCTCGGCGTTGCGCCGCTCGGTCTCGCGATTCGCGATCGCGTCGCGCCGCACTGCCGCCAGCCGCTCCTCGCGCTCTTCCTCCGCTCCGCGCGCTGTTCGGACCAATTGCTCGGTGCGATCGTTCAAGTCCTTGAATCTCCGCTCGCGCAGCGATTGCAGATTCAGGAAAGGCTTGAAAAACAGCCGGCTGAATATAAACCAGAAAACCAGAAAGGAAACAATCAGCGTGAAAAAAGTGCCCCAATTCGGTGGGATGTGCATTTTACAGCGTCTCCCGAACAGGGATTTTCAGAATTTTCTCCATCGCGAAATGAACCGATAACGCGGGCGTTCGCCGCGCTCCGGTCAGGGCAATCAGGCCAGCTTCTGCCCTCCGGCCGCCTGCGGCATGCGCTCCTCCTTGGGGAACACTGTCACTCTGCGGTCCTCACGGACGCCCTCAGGTTGCATCGAGCAATGCCCCTCGAACAGAGCGCCTTCCCGTATCACCAGCACCGGTGCCGCGATGTTACCGTTTACCCGCGCCGATGGATGTATCTCAATTCGCTGCGTTGCCGTAATGTCGCCGCTCACCTTGCCCGCCACCGATACCGACGCGGCCCGCACCTGGGCGGTCACGATCGCGTTCTCGCCGATCGTCAAAGCGTCCTTCGCGTCGATCTCGCCATCGACCTCGCCATCGATTCGCGCCGGGCCTTCGAACGAAATCTTGCCGTGGATCTTCGATCCGCGATCGAGGTACGCGCGCGCCTCGGTGCCGGTCGGTGCGTTGGCGCGGCCCGCTGGCGTGCCGGCCGGCGTTGGTGCAGTTGACGCAGACGGCGTTGGCGGCGCGCTCGAGCTCAACGGACTGGTCGTGGCTTGAATCTTCGGGTTTTTCTCGGGTTCCTTGCTGAATAGCGCCATCGCAAAATACTCCCCAGCGCACCCGGGAAAAACCCGCGTTCGCCTGCCAATCTGTCAGCCTAGGCTTAACGTATGCAAATGGAGGTGTCAATTTATCGCGGCGGTCAGTGCTCTTCAACCCGCGGCTCTTCAACTCAGGTGAGAAAATCGAAAATCGGGTTGCTTCGCGCTCGCCGATCTCTAATCTGGATGAAGACTCTTTTTCTTTTCCAAATCCCCGCAGCCAAGGAGTAACGATCACCATGGCATCGAAAGCGATCCCCGAAAAATATCTCGATCTGTTCAGCGGCAAGAAAGCCTTTGCGAATATCGCAACCGTGATGCCGGACGGTTCGCCGCAGGTGACTCCGATCTGGTTCGATTACACCAACGGCAAAATCCGCATCAATACCGCGCGCGGCCGCGTGAAAGATCGCAATATGAAGGTCGGCACCAGGGTCGCCTTGGCGATCATGGATCCCGACAATCCGTATCGCTACTTCCAGATACGCGGACCGGTCGTCAGCGAGACCGAGAAAGGCGCCGACGCGCACATCGACAGCCTCGCCAAGAAATACATGGATGTGGACAAGTATCCATTCCATCAGCCGGGCGTCGCGCGCGTGATCTACGAAATCGAACCGGCGTCCGTCCAAGTGATGAGCTGATCTCTGAAATGGAACCGCCCTCAGCCTTGGCGTTGGGCTAATCTCCGAAATCACAACGCCAAGGACATAGTATCCACTAGACGGCGCGCCTCTTCCGGCACCCCGCGCTTCTTCCGTCATCCTGAGCGGAGGCTGCCGTCCAATACCTCGCCCGCTTTTCAATCATTAGAGAGCCTGCCCTGAGCGAAGTCGAAGGGTCGCCGACGCGCGTCAGCGTCGCGAAGCCGACTGAGGCCTACGCCTGCGGCTCCTCGGTGCGTTGCCTGAGGAACCGGCCGATTAGCAACCGCATCGATTCGATCGGTTGAATCCCCGTCATCGGGAACTCGCCGAGGATGAAGGTCGGGTAGCCGAGCGCGGAAAATTCGTCAGCCTCGCGCTTGTGCTCTTCGATGCGCGCCGCCATCGCACCACGCTCCAAGCCCTCACGAAATTGCGCTCGATCGATTCCCGCCCGCTCCGCGATTGTGTCGAGCAACGCGGCGTTCGCGATGTCCGCTCCATCCTCGAACGCCGCGCGAAAGACCGCATCGTGATACGTCCGAAACACGCCCGCATCGCGCGCGATCTCCGAGCCCTGCAGCGCCGCCGATGAATCGATCCAATTCTTTGGCGGCGCGACTGCGATACCCGTCTCGGCCGCGACCATCAGCACCTTCTCTCGCTCGCGATCGCCGAGCACACGGCCCGGCTTCGCGCGAAAATCGCGCAGCGCAATCGGCACGCCCTTCCATAACGCCTCGAAACCCATCTCGCTTTCGAGTTCGCGCACGATTCGCCACGCGATGTAACAAAGCGTCGATGCGTAATCGAAGTAGATTGGTATTCGAACCGGAGCCATCGCCAAAAATTTCAGTTCAGGATAACGCGCGCGTCTTGCCGATATTGGCGCGTTTGCCACGCACGGGCAATTGAGCGGCTTGCACCGGCTCCGCGCCTCCCACATTCTGGTCGCACGATGGATCCAAATCGTCGTCCTGTTCTGAAACTTGGCGTGGTCGATGTCGGCGTCGAAACTGCGTCGCTGCCCAACGGCGTGCAAATCGATCTCGCCGTGATACGCCATCCCGGCGCCGCCGCGATCGTCGCACTCGACGACCACATGAATATCGCGATGCTCAGCCAGTTCCGCTACGCGATCGGCGCCTGGCTGTGGGAAATTCCCGCAGGATGCCGCAATCCGGGCGAGGATTTCTTCGTCTGCGCGCAGCGCGAATTGGGTGAAGAGGCCGGCGTCGCGGCCGCGCGCTGGGATCGTCTCGGTTCGATCGTGACGGTCCCGAGTTTCTGCGACGAGCGGATCGAACTTTATCTCGCGCGCGAATTGTCCGTCGGCGCCGGCGTGCTCGATCACGACGAGGTGATTCGCGTAAGCCGGATGCCTTTTGCGGAAACCTTCGCGATGATTCGGCGCGGCGACATCGTCGATGCGAAATCGATCGCCGCCCTCTATCGCGCCCGCGATTTTCTCGAGCTTGAAAGCCGCGGCTGATTCGCGGCGCAAAAGATCGCAAGGAGGCGCAATCGTGCCGATCGAAGTCTTCGGTGTCGAGCACATCGACTTGACCGTCAACGACGTTGTCACTTCATCCGCCTTTTACGACAAAGTGCTCGGCGCGCTCGGCTTTCGAAAACTCGACGACACCGAGCAGGACGTGCGATGGGGCAACGCGCATCTGACGATCGCGATCCGGCCGTCATCGCGCGTTAACCGCGGCGCGCACTACGATCGCTATCGCGTCGGTCTTCACCATCTGGCGCTGAGAGCTGCGTCGCGCGACAACGTCGACGAGTTTCATCGATTTCTGCTGCAGGAAAAATTCACCGTGCTCGATGCTCCTGCCGAGTATCCCGAGTATGGACCGAATTATTACGCGGTCTTCTTCGCCGACCCGGACGGCATGAAGCTCGAACTCGCGCATTTTTCCTGGGGCTACTGGCGGAGAGCCCTCACCGACGGCCGCGACCCTCGCCCGCGCTATTCGCGAGAAAAAAATCTTGACGAGAAAAAATCCTGAAATGAAAAAGGCCGCGCCTTTCGTGACGCCGCCTGCTCGGATCAGATCAGCGGTGCGCTTCGGGCTGCTTCCTATTCCGGCAGGCCCGCCTTCTTGTACATGGCCTGGAAACGCGGGTCTGAGCGGAGCGGGTCGAAGGCTGGCGACCTGAGCCCTGCAATGAAAGCTGACCGCTCCTGGTACGCTTGTTCCAGGTATTGGAATGCGCGATCGGTTTCACCCGCGCCTAAGGACGCCAGGAAGAATCCAAAGGTCGAAACGTAGCGATGTTTGGATTCCTCTTTCAACTGATCGAGAATTTTCAGCGCGTCGGTCTTTCTGCCGGCTGCCCCATAGGTGGCGGCGAGGAATGCTCTGGTCAACGGATCGCCTGTTAGCGATACAGACTTCTCGGCGTCTGCGACCGCCTCTGCTGAATGGCCTTGGATGGCCAAAACGTTTGCCCGGCTTACGTAACCATTGTAGAAGTCCGGCGCCATCGCGATAGCTTCATTATAATATTCGAGTGCGCGGTCGTATTGCCGCGCGAAGAAATAGACATCACCGATATCTACGACGTGCTGAACCCAGAGGGGGTCGAGCTCACGCGCCCGCTCCGATTGCGCGAGGGCCTCTGAGAACCTCTTGCTGGTCCAGTTGAGCAGGAGGCCGTAACATTCGTGCAAACCGGCGCTGTTAGGATCCAATTCCAGGCCAATTTTGAATTCGCGCTCGGCACCTTTCCAGTCCCATACATACTGTAACCGATAGAAACAGGCGAGTGAGACGTGAGCCTCCGCGAGAGTGTTATCGATCGCGAGCGCGTGCTCGGCCAAGGTCTTTACCTTGGGCATCGCCTCGCGGGCCGGAAAAGACAAATCCGCCGCCCACCCATATGTGGCCGCTAGTACCGCATACGCCAGCGCGAAGTTGGGGTCTTTTTCGATCGCAAGGTTGAAATACTGTCGAGCCTTGTTCACTCCGTCTTCGGTGAATTGGCGGAAATAGTAATTGCCCTGCAGATACAGATTGTAGGCCTCCAGGCTATCGGTCGGCTTGCGCTCGACGCGCGCCCTCTCGCTCGGCAGGAGACTGACTTTCAACTTCGCGGCGACGCTTTCGGCGACATCGCTCTGAATCGCGAATATGTCGGCCATCGCCCGATCGTAGCGCTCCGACCAGATGCTGAAACCGCTTACCGCATCGATCAGCTCGACTTCGATCCGAACTTTGCCATTGCTGCGGCGGACGCTGCCCTCGATCAGGTTACGGACATGCAGCAGACTCGCGACTTTGCTCGCATCCTGATTCTGCCCCTTGAATGCGAACGATGAAGTGCGGGCGGCAACTTGCAGATTGGTAATCTTCGACAGGTCACCGATGATCTCGTCGGTCATGCCGTCGCTGAAATACTCGTCATTCTTGTCGTTGCTGAGATTGGCGAAGGGCAAAACCGCGATGGTTACTTTCCGGGGAATCGAGGCAGGTGTTTTCAACGCGGTCAAAATCCGCGAGCGCGATGCATATGCGACCACGATCGCAAGTGCGACGGCCGATATCACCGCGATCACGGCGAGGGTTTTGCGCTGGGAGGCGAGCAGCGGCGATGAGGAATCGCGATCGACGGTCGCGGCCACCTGGAGGGAGTACACGCGGATCGGACGCGATACGTT
>PNBD01000108.1 GCA_003135855.1 Deltaproteobacteria bacterium | reverse complement strand
CGCCCACACCATCACGGCCGCGAGCGTCGAAAAGATCGAGCCGAGCGCCAGCGTCGCGCCGAAGCCGAACCGGGCGCCGAGCGCCGCGACCAGCAGCGGCGTGAAAAACTGAAAGCCGCGCGTGACGTTGAGCAACAGCCCGAGCGAGGTATTGCGAATCCGCGTCGGCAGCATCTCGGAGATCATCGGCGCGACGCCCGACCAGATGCCGGTGCCGAAGCCCGCGATGAACATCGCCGCCGAGATGAATCCCGGCACCGCGACCGCAACGTCCCACAGGATCGTCGGCGGCAGCGTGCCCGCCGCCATCAGCAGTCCGTAAATGCAGAATGCCGGCCGGCGCCCGATGCGATCCGCCACCGCGCCGAAGGTCAGATATCCCAGCACGCCGCCGATCTGCATCTTGATCATCATGCGGCTGGCGCCGGCGGCGGTGAGTCCGCGTTTGAGCTCGAGATAACCCGGCATCCAGCTGTACGTGAACCAATACGCTTCGGAGTTGAGCAGCACGATCACGAACAGCAGCGCGAAGATTTGTTTGCGCTCGAGAATCGCGCGGAGATCGATTCGGCCGCGAGGATTGAGGCGCGTGCGTTGCCACACGTCGCTCTCGGGCAGCCATTTCAGGACCGCCGCGACTACGAACACTGCGGGAATCGCGGAGACCACGAACGTCAGACGCCATCCGATATGCGGCGCGAGATAGCCGCCCGCGGCCGCGGCCAGCAGCACTCCGAGCGGCGCGCCGGTCTGCACGTAGGCCGCGTACCGCGCGCGCCGCGTGGGCGGCACGCTCTCAGCAATCAGGCTTTGCCCCGGCGCCCATCCGCCACCCATGCCGAGTCCCGTGATCGATCGAAACACGATCAGCTGCGTCAGCGTCTGACTGAAGCCGCAGAGCGCGGTGCCGAGGCCGTAGATCGCGACGGTCGTAGCGATCATGGGTCTCCGGCCGAAGCGATCGCCGAGAAAGCCGAAGATCACGCCGCCGAGCGCCGTCATCAGCAGCGACATTCCAAGCGCCAGTGCGGATTGATCGGGAGTCAGCTTCAGTTCGCGCGCGACCGGCACCAGCAGGAACGAGTAGAGGATCAGATCGTAGAAATCGAAAATCCATGCCGCGAACGCCAGCGCCACGATTCGGAGATGAATCGCGCCTGGCTCGCGCTCGCACATCAGCGGTTCGCTTAGCGCGCTGGCTCGCAGTCCGCCTGACGCCTGTGTTTTGACCACTGGTTCCATACAATCGGGTATGGTTGGCTAACTATCGAGTATGACGGATGTCAAGCGACCGCGTGTTTGCCCGCGCCGGCGCTGAATCGATTCGAGCAGGGGGTACGGAATGCTCAGAAGATTTTTCAGATGGATTTTACGAACGGCGCTGATCGTGTTCGTATTGTTTTTGATCGTCGCGATTTCCGAATACATCTCGCACCGCGTGCAGCCCGGTTCGGTCTTGATGATCACGCTGAAGGGCAATGTGGTCGAGCGCGGCGGCGGCGGATTGCTCGGCTTCCTGAATCCTCATGAGACGCCGCTCAACGTGCTGCGCGCCTCGATCGATCAGGCCGCCAAGGACAAGAGGATCGTCGGCTTGGGAATCGAAGTGATCGACCCGGACCTGGAACTCGCGCAAGCGCAGGAGATGGTCGCGCTGATCAAGGCATTCAAGAGTAGCGGCAAATGGACGACGGCATACATCGAAACGGCCGGCGAAGGCGATCCCGGCAATCTGCCGTACATGGTTGCGAGCACCGCCGACGAAGTCTCGCTGATGCCGCAGGGCGAGCTCAATCTGATCGGAGTCGGGGTGCGCGAGTTGTTTGCGCGCGGCACGCTTGATTGGCTCGGCATCGTGCCGAATTTCGCCGCATACGGGCAATACAAATCCGCCGCGAACATGTTCCTCAACAAGGATTTCACGCCCGCGCAAAAGGTGGAGGATGACGCGCTGGTCGGCAGCATGTTCGATCAGATCGTCGCCGCGACAGTCGCGCAACGCAAGCTCACGTCCGACAACGTGAAGGCGCTGATCGATCAAGCGCCGTTGAATGCGCAAGACTCTCTGAAAGCGCATCTCGTCGATCGAATCGAATACGAAGACGAGTTTACCGAGCGCGTCAAGAATCACGGCGGCGGCGAGCACAAGATCGTCGAGTACGAGAACTACGGGCGCCCGGGACTGTTTGCGAATTTGCGCGGCGGCGGCAATCAGATCGCGGTTATCTATGGCGAGGGTGAGATCCAGCGCGGTGAAGGCGGGATCAATCCGCTGACCGGTGGCGGCGGCGAAGCGATGAACTCCGATGACATGGTCAAGGCTTTCAAAACCGCGCGCGAAGACGACGACGTCCGCGCGGTGCTGTTCCGGGTGGACTCGCCGGGCGGCTCGGTGATCGCGTCCGAACTGATTCGCCGCGAAGTCGAGCTGACCGCCAAAGCCAAGCCGGTGGTGGTCAGCATGTCGAGCTTCGCCGCATCCGGCGGTTACTGGATTTCGGCGCCGGCTGCAAAAATTTTCGCCGAACCGGGAACGATCACCGGATCGATCGGCGTGGTCGGCGGAAAATTCAACATCTCGCCGGCGGCGCAAAAACTCTACGCCAACACCGGCGCGGTGACGCGCGGCGCCAACGTCGAGATGTTCGATCTGTGGACTGACTTCACGCCCGCGCAGGCGAAACTGTTTCACGATCAAATGCTGGGCGAGACCTACCAGGATTTTCTGAAGATCGTGGCGACCGGACGCCATATGAAGACCGCGGAGGTTGACGCGATCGCGCAAGGGCGCGTCTGGACGGGCGAGCAGGCGATCAAGATCAAGCTGGTCGATTCACTCGGCGGCTTCGACGACGCGATGACCGCGGCCAAATCGATGGCGCGCCTCGCGATCGATCAGCCGGTCGGAATCATCGAGTTGCCGGAACAGCCCGGGCTGCTGGAGTCAGTGATGAGCGGCAAGATTGGCGCGTCGGTGAGTGCGCGCTCGACGCCGCGCATCGTCGAGCCGGTTATCCAGATCATTCGAGCTGCACTGGCCGGGCGCGGTTTGTTCAGCGCGGTCTATTGCCCGATCATTCCGGTGCTCTAAACTTTCGCCGGGATTGGCGCCGATTTGCTAAACTCGATAACGAGGCGATAGCGATGGATTCCCAAGTCGAGACGTTCCTGAATTCGTTGGGTGACGCGGAACGCGCCGGCGGTCGCGTGCTGCACGAACTGACCGGGCTGGCACAGTCGCTCGAGTTGCGCGAGATGCTCAAGAAGGTCGGTCATGATGAGGGCTACTACGCCGGTGAATTGGCGGCGCACGTGAGGCGCCTGGGCGGCACTCCGTCGAACAAAACGGGCGACTTCGTCGAGAAAGTGCGCGCCGTTGAAGATTTTCGCGGCAAGCTCGAGTTGCTCAATCGCGGCCAGCGCTGGGTGATTCGCAAGATCGAAGAGCACGTCCCCACCATCAACGATGCGCCGCTCAAGGCTTTTCTGGTCGTGATGGCAGAAGGGCATCGCGTCAACATCGGCGCGCTTGAAAACGCGCTGACGGCCGGCCTCAGGTAATTTCGGGAGACACTGTGCGGCAGACAATCGTCGGCTTACTGATGGTGGCGTTGACCGCGGCCTACTTCTATTGGGTCGCATGGCGGCGCTACAAGTGTCCGTATTGTGGGCGGCACGTGAAGTACAACGACGTCAATTGCCCGCATTGTGGCAACGACATGCAATTCAAGCATCGCGCAGGCCCCGAGATTGCGCCGCGCGCCGCCGCCGACTTGCGCCGTCCCAAGCGTCGATCCTAGAAATACTCACGCGCCCAACCGCGCATCGGCTCGATCCGCCGGCCGTCACAGGAGTCCGCGATGTTCGTAAACATCAATGGCACTCGCATCCACTACGTAGCCGAGGGCAGCGGACCGCCCTCAAGGAGAGGGCGACGGTAAGGGCGATGGCATCGTGTTAATACCCGGAAGCTTCAATTGCTCCTCTTCGTCTTTTTTCGCTTTAAGCCGATACCTACGATCACTCTCAACGCATTCCCTATATGCACGATCTTGGAACTTCACGGGCGATATCTCGCGATGTCTGTAGATGTATCGCGCAGTTTTGGATTCTTCGGCCATGCCCATTCGCTGTATGGTCTGAAGGTCCGCGTCCTCAGCCCACATCCCCGTTTGGTCGTTGATGGTGTGCAAGACCTTGTTGAGCGAGACACCATTGTCGCGAGCTTGTGCAATTGAACCCCAGTAGAGGGTTGACTGTTGGCAAATTGTCTCTATCGAAAGTGCCGAATCTTCGCGCGCATTCGCCTGCGCTAACGCCTGCGCGTCGTCCGCTAGTTGTTGTTGTCTCACCGATTCTGCTTTTTGCCGATCGGCCTGCTGCGCGGCATTAGCCCGAGCCATCGCTTCGGCAGCCTCCTGATCATCGATGACGCGTTGTGAGCAACCCTGGTTCGCAGCACACGTTACCGCGATGGCCGCCAGCGCGAAGAGCGCAAACCCCTTCAAATTTCCCCTCTACTTCTATTTTGCGTCTCCACTTTTTTCCTTAACGTTTCTTCGCCGATGGCTCATGGTGCCACTTCATCGTTCGTGCGCGTCGTTTGATTTCGGTCAATTCCTTGATGAACTTGTCGGCCCAGTATTCGACGTGGCGAGGCTCCTGACAGTCGCTGGACAGGAGAATTTTGTCCCCCTCGCGTGAGTGGGAACCGACCGCGATATGGGCGCGGGCGCGCCAGTAGCCGCTTGGTTGACCGGGCTCGCTGGGCATCGGGTCGATGCGATCTACGTCCAACTTGAGAAACTTGAGATTCATTAGAGGCCCTCCATATAACTGCCTGCTGGCGTCTCGGAGATTTCTAAAATCATTGGGTGAGGCGGAACGCGCCGGCGGCTTCGAGCTGCTTCACTTGTCAGATATCGACACAAGTGCGCGCCGGTTTTGAACTTATTCGTCGAATGAGAACTCAGGGATGCCTGACCTGCCTGCCCGCTTCTGTTTGCGTGCCTTTCTTAGCGGACGAAAAATGTACAGTTCTTTTCCCTCTATCTTTGCTTTACCGACATATCTTAGCCGTCGGATACTTTCTGCGGCGTTTTCGATATGGTACTCAGCCCCGGTTCTGAACCTCCGAATAATTTGTTCCATAGCTCCCCCAGTTACCTCTTTGGAAAGTTGTTGCGCGACCGTTCCTTCAATCTCGCAATTTTGATCTTCAATCCCGCGTCCACGAGATCGACTATGAGCCATACGACTAGTCCGACCACAATTGTAAGGATCATTCCCGCCGTTATGTGATGCATCGTTCCTCACGCTTCCTTGGAATGAATCGGCCGCGCTCATCGCGCTCTGCGAGGCGAGCGCGCGCGCGTCCGGCGCGTACTTTGTGCCCGTTGCGTCGTAAAGCGTGGCGGCATCGAGCGCAGAGCGCAGCGGTAGGCGCTTCGGCGGCAGCGATATCACTCAACGCTGGTAGCGGCAGGAGAACTGCTGGAGTGATCTCAGCGCTGGGCGACGAAGCCTGACAGCGGGCCAAGCGTTGAAACAAGCGGCGGAGTGGCGCTGGGATGGCGCTCATATTGCGCTGGATTCTAGGCTGGCCGAGGGTCGAAAAGAAAACGCCCCGCGATCGGGAAACCGCGGGGCGTCGGAAAATTCATTCCGGTGCTCTAGACTTTCGCCGGGATTGGCGCCGATTTGCTAAACTCGATCACGAGGCGAGATCGTCGAGCGCGGCTGGTCCCGCATGCTTCACTGAGTCGTCTCCGCGGCAATAGCTACATCAATAGTTAGTCGCCCGAAGTTAGTAGCCTCGAACAGGCCATTTCCGTCGCTACCATTATGCGTCCGAAATACCTGGCGGAGGGGGGAGGGAGTCGAACCCTCCGGCAACAGTATTAGCCGCCAAGCCGGTTTTGAAGACCGGTGGGGCCACCGGGCCCCTTCCTCCTCCGCGCCCTTTATTGATTAAGGACTTACGCCACTTCGCACAACCGCATTCATGCACTCGTCCATGAGCTTGCCGCGCTTCTCGAAAGCGACACCATTGTAGGTAAAGTCTTCGCGCCAGGGACCAAGACCTGCACCGAGACTGACACGGTTGCCCGAAATAACCGCAAGTGAGCTCAGCGCCTTGGCGAGCACCAGCGGCTGGCGTACCGGCACCTTCATGACCGTAGGGTAGAATCGCAACGTCTTCGTCACCGCCGCCATCCAGGCGATCGCGACGAAAGGTTCGATGAAGGGAGTTGCCGAAATGTATTGCCGGATGTTGTTGGTGTCCGCGTAGGGCTAATCGGACTCGGTAGCGCGCGGAAAAAAGAGGCTGTCCGGAATTGTGATCGAAGTCCAACCAGACGCCTCCGCGGCCTGAGCGATCGCCTGGAAATGGCGATGCTCTCCTCGGGAAAGCATTAGTGTGAAACGCATCAGCCGAAATCTCCTGTTCAGACGCCTCGAATCAAAGACGCCGATAGCCCAACATCTCTTCGTAGCGCAAGCGGGGCTGACTGCGGACGCAAAGGCGCCGACGTTTTCCGATGCGATGAGCGGCAGTCCCGATCGGTGAGACCCAGGCCGGTCGGATCTCTGGTTTGAACAGACGGGAGTTGTTCGATAGAGTTCGGGCCGAAGCACTCGAGCGCCTTGCAATTGATCGGAGGCCCCCCATGGCACGCGCATTCGACATCGAACCTCTCGACGCCACGTTCGGCGCCGTGGTGACCGGCGTAAAGCTTGCCGCACTCGACGACACGACGTGGCAGGATCTCCACGCTGTCTGGCTGCAGTACGCGCTCCTCATCTTCCCCGGCCAGCATCTCAGTCGCGACGAGCAGATCGCCTTCGCCAAGCGATTTGGACCGCTGGAGTTCGAACTGGCGGCGCTCAGCAACGTGAAGGCCGACGGAACGCTGATTGGCGAGGGGGACAATAGCGATGTCATGAAAGTGCTCAAGGGCAACATGGGCTGGCATTGCGACAGCACCTACATGCCGGTGCAGGCCAAGGGCGCAGTCTTCACCGCCGGGGTAGTGCCGAACTCCGGTGGCGCAACCGGTTGGGCCGACATGCGGGCCGCCTACGACGCGCTCGATGACGATCTCCGAGCGAAGGTGGAAGCCCTCGCCGCGCATCACTCACTCCGTTACAGCCAGGCGAAGTTAGGGCATCAGCCGAAGCAGGATAGTGACTATAGCGGCTACGGCTTCCACGATGGCCCCGTACCATTGCGTCCACTGGTAAAGGTCCATCCCGAGACCGGTCGTAAGTCGCTAGTGATCGGTCGCCACGCCCACAACATTCCGACCATGGATGCGGGCGAGTCCGAGCGGCTCCTGCAGGAGCTGGTGGACTTCGCATGCCGACCACCACGCATCTATCATCATCAATGGGCGCCCGGGGACGCGGTGGTTTGGGACAATCGCTGCCTGCTACATCGCGGCACGCCGTGGGACATGACGGAGCCTCGGGTGATGTGGCACAGCCGTATCGCCGGCGATCCCGTGAGCGAGGCCGCTCTCGCCTGACTCGCCGGCCTCGTCGGGGGCGGCACTCAATCGGCGCCTTTTGGATTTCGGGGCTAGTTTGATTCCCCCTTTACGCGATTCCGCAATCGCAATTCGAGGCCAGAGAAAGAGGAAAGGCTGATGAGCGAGTATTCGATCAAGGACAAGGTCGCGATCGTTGGAGTGGGCGAGACGACTTACTATAAGCGCGGGCAGGCGTCGGTCAGCGAATTTCGGCTGGCGTGCGAGGCGATTATCAAGGCGGCGGACGATGCGGGAATCGATGTGCGAGATATCGACGGGATCTCCGGCTATGCGAACGACCGCAACGAGGCATCGCGGCTTGCGACCGCCTTGGGACTCAAGCAGCTCGGCTTCGCCGGGATGGTGTGGGGCGGAGGAGGCGGTGGCGGTTCGGCGGCGGTGGGTAATGCGGCGGCCGCGCTGGTCGCGGGCTTCGCGAAATATGTCGTAGTTTTCCGCGCGCTCGCGCAAGGCCAGTTCGGCCGCTTTGGACAGGCACCTGTCAGCAAGGATATCTCGGGGCCAGGCGCTTACACCGCACCTTACGGCCTATACGTACCGGCGCAATGGGTCGCACTGCGCACGCGGCGATTCATGCATCAGTACAACATCAACACTGAACCATTGGCGGCTGTAGCTATGGCCGACTACTACCATGCGCAGTTCAACCCGCGTGCGGTGATGTACGGTCACCCTCTCACGCGCGAGCAATACGACAAGTCCCGCTGGATAGTTGAGCCGTTTCATCTCTACGACTGCTGCATGGAGAACGACGGCTCCGCTGCGCTGATTCTGACCACGGCGGATCGCGCGCGCGACAGCCGCAAGAAACCCGCCTATGTCATGGCGGCCGCGCAGGGCTCCGACTATCGGCAAGGAGCTACTATCGAGAATGCGTTCGACTACTCGTCATCGAATTTCAAGACTCTGGCGCCGCGGCTGTTCGAGATGGCGGGGATCACGGCGAAGAACGTCGACTGCGCGCAGATCTACGAACATTTCAGCGGCGCCG
This sequence comes from Deltaproteobacteria bacterium, assembly GCA_003135855.1. Classification (GTDB taxonomy): domain Bacteria; phylum Desulfobacterota; class Binatia; order Binatales; family Binataceae; genus Binatus. The sequence continues at coordinate 43,043 of PNBD01000108.1, read as the reverse complement.
TGATGGTCAGTTTGGCCGAGCACGGTTTCTGCAAGCCCGAAGAGGTGATGGACTTCGTTACGTTCGAGAACATCACTGCTCCTCACGGCAAGCTGCCGGTCAATACCAGCGGTGGAAATATCGCGGAGTGTTACATGCACGGCCTCGAACTGGTCGCCGAAGCAGTCAGGCAGGTGCGCGGCGAATCAACCTGCCAGGTACCCGATTGCAAGATTTCGCTGGTCGCGTCGGGACCGATGGTCACACCCGTCAGCGACTTGATCGTGCATAGCATCTAGGAGATCGCACCTATGGCTGATGATAGAAAATACTATCTGCCCGAAGGCCTGCCGACGCCTCGCGCACAGCGCAACGGTTTGGATCGCGAGTATTGGGAAGCAGCCAAACGCCACGAATTGGTAGTACAGCGATGCAAAGGGTGCGGTGTATTCCAGTGGGGTCCCGAACCGATCTGCCACAAGTGTCATTCGTTCGATCTTGGATGGCAGCAGGTGTCGGGACGTGGACGGCTGTTTAGCTGGGTCCGAACCTGGAATCCGGTTCACCCCGCATTGCGCGGCGCATGTCCGTACATTGTCGCGGTGGTGACTCTGCCCGATGCGGACAATATCCGAATGGTAGGCAATCTGCTCGGAGATCCAAATCAGAACCCGTCCTTCGATGCAGAAGTCGAAGCCGTTTTCGAGGACCACGGCGACGTCGCGCTGGTTCAGTGGAAACTGCGGTAGAGCCGAGCGACGCGGACTCTCCGTATCACACATGCTTGCCGTACGACGCCGGTCTGTTTATCTCGGCTCTAACCGTACCCGCTAAGCAGCTTTGTCGTACATGCGCCAGGACTCGGTGCCAGCCGGCAATTGAAATAGCTTGGCTGCGTTCTCACGCATGATTGCTTGCCGTTCTTGCTCCTGCAGATGGGCGGTGTGTTCTGCCAGCAATTGCTGCGAGCGAGGCCAGGTCGAATCCGTATGAGGGAAATCACTCGCCCATAAGAGTTGCGTGTAGGGCATCTGATGCAAGGAGTTGAACGCGGTCAGGTCGTCCTGGAAGGTCATCCAGACGTTACTCTTGATGTATTCACTCGGCAGCTTGGACAAGCCTTTGATTAGCCCACCCTCGGCATTGAACTTGGCTGCGTGATCCATGCGATACATATAGTGAGGCATCCAACCCGCATCACCTTCAGCGCACACCAGTTTCAATTTCGGATGGCGCTCGAAGACGCCGCCCAACACCATGAGACCGACGACATCCTGCACCGCGCGAATGATGCCGAGGAAATTGTTCATCTCATGCCCGCGATGCGGCACGTTGAGACTACCGTCGCGTGAGGTCAAAATGTGAAAGCAAATCGGCAGACCTAGGTCGGTCGCACACTCCCACAAAGCGTCATAGTCGGGATGGTCGTAGTCCTCGTAAATCGGACGGCCTGACATCATCATGCCTACCATACCCATCTCTTTGGCGCGTCGGAAATCCTCGATCGCGCTATCTACACTTAAGACCGCCGTCTGCGCCAATCCGAGAATGCGATTGGGCGCCTCACTACACATCGCCTGCAGCCAGCGATTGTAGGCATTCATGCAGGCGTCCTTGTACTCGGCATCGCGGTGATTACACAGGCCCATCCCGACTGAGGCGTAAACGACCTCGGCAGCGATACCATCCTTATCCATGTAAGGCAGCCGTGCGCGACCTCCATAGGCGCCCTCGCGGATATCCGCAAACTTGATTCTTTTGGCGCGATCGTTCCGTTCTTTAATGCTAAAGCCGGCGCCATCGATAAAGCCAAGCGCGATCGGCCGCTTCATTCCTGGGACGACAAACGCCTCACTGCCGTCAGGTTGCTCGACGACACGCGGTGCGCTGTCGCGATACTTAGGGTCGATATAGTCCACGTAACAATTGGGTGGTTCACACACATGGCCGTCGGAAGAAATGATGCCACGAGGGATCGTGTTCATGTTAAGGTCTCCTCCCCGTTCTGTCAGAAGTCCCAAGTTCGGTAAACGATCACTACCACAAGTCGATTACTCGCTACAAAGTCAAGTTTCGCCGAGCGCGCGCGCGACCGCGAGGTGCGTAGCGCTCAGTCAGCCCTTCGGTAGATGGAGCACCCGCTCGCCGATAATGTTGTGCTGGATCTCGTTGGTCCCAGCCGCGATTGTGCCGCGCCGCGCCGCGAGCATCCGATGGGACCACTTGCCGCGATCGATCGCGCCCGGAGTCTGGTATTCGAACTGGCTATAAGCGCCCAGAAGTTCCATCGCGAAGTTCTGGATCCTGAGATTCAGATCGGTCGTACCCAGCTTCATCACCGAGCCTTCGGGACCAGGAGGCAGCCCGCGTAGCTGGCGGGTGAGCTGACGGAAGCTGGTATATTTGAGGGCTTCGGCTTCGCAGGCGAAGCTCGCAAGACGCTGGCGCACGTAGGAATCCATTATGGCGGGGCTTCCGCGAAGCTCAACTCGCGCGGCCAGAGTGGCGAGTTGTCTCACCTCGACCATCATGTCGGTGCGACCGCCGTGAATAGTGCGCTCGAACATCATGTTGGTGATCGCGACCAACCATCCCTCGTTTTTCTTGCCGACCAGATTCTCTTTGGGAACCTGCACATCCTCGAAAAATACCTGGTTGAACCCGTGCTCACCGGTAATCTGCACGAGCGGGCGCACCGTAACGCCCGCGCTTTTCATGTCCACCAGCAAGTAACTTAGACCTTTATGCTTGGGCTGTTCGGGATCGCTGCGGCAGAGCAGCGTGGAGAAGTCGGCATGATGAGCGTTGGAGGTCCAGACTTTGGAGCCGTTGACGAGGAAGTAGTCGCCCTTGTCGATCGCGCGAGTCTCGACTGCGGCGAGATCGGAACCGTGGTTGGGCTCCGATAGACCCTGGCACCAGATCTCCTCGGCCGACGGAATTTTTGGGATGAAGCGGTTTTTCTGCGCCGGGGTTCCCCACTGCATCAGGGTGGGACCTACGCGCGCGATACCCTGAAAGTTGACGGTGGGCGGTGCTTTGGCTTGATCGAGCTCCTGATTGTAGATCACCTGTTGCAACAGCGTCGCACCGCGGCCGCCGTACTCCTTCGGCCAGTGGATGCACATCCAGCCGCCGTCGTAGAGCTTGCGATGCCACGCGCGGCGGCGCTCGAACTCCGACTTGGTATCCGGGTCGGCGAGTTCGTCATCGTCGCGCCAGTCGCGAGGAATATTTTTCTCAAGCCAGCTCTTGAACTCCAGGCGAAACGCCTCGTCGGCTTCATTGAACTTGAAATCCATCGCGGAATCTTCCTTTGCTTCACTCCGAGCGATAGCCGGCGCGACCGTGAACGTCCAGATATCGAGGTCGATGCTCAGCCGGCGAAGCGCGGTTCGGGTTTGCCCTTCACACCCAGCCCTTTGATCGCAAACAGGCTGCCGCCGTCGACGCCGGGTTCCATATTGAGGATCTTCTCGCCGATCGAGGTCGCATACATCACGTCCAGGTTGTCACCGCCGAACATCACGCTGGTGATGATCAGCACCGGCACCACGACGGTTCGGGCAATCGAGGCGTCGGGGTTGTAGCAGACGATCTTTCCACCGCCCGCGATAGCGGACCAGAGATGTCCTTCGGCGTCGACGGTGGCGCCATCGGGAACGCCGCCAAGACCCTTGGGCGCCACGAACAAGCGCTTGTTGGAAACCGTGCCGGCCGCGAGATCGTAGTCGTAGGCCGAGATGGTCCGGCTCACGCTGTCGGCGCAGTAGAACGTGCGATTGTCAGGACTGAAGCAGGGACCGTTGGTGCATCCGATGGCGGGTTCGAGCATCGAACACTTTAGCGATGCATCGAGACTAAAGATCGAGCCGAGCGGCTTGGCGAATTTAGCGTCCAGCGTGCCGGCGATAAATCTGCCGCGCGCATCGGTCTTGCCGTCGTTGAAAGTTGTGCCCGGCTTCGCGACCGGATCTCCAATCTGTTTGGCATCTCCCGATTTGAAATCGAACAGATAGAAACCGTCGGCGAGTGCGAGCACGGCGCCGCCCTTTTCGCGCAGCGCAAAAGATCCGATCGGCTTCGGCATCTTCCACGATTTGATGTCGTTGCTTTTCGGATCGAGGCGATAGAGGGCCGGCGCCTGGCCATCGATCCAGTAGAGCGCTTTTTCGGCAACGTCCCATACCGGGCCTTCGCCCAGCTTGTTTTTGACACCAGCTATTTTTTCGATTGTGATTGCCATGATTGGTCACCTAAATTCGTTCTGCTCTTCTCGTCTACGCGTCGGAGCCGTTGCAAGACAACTGCCGCAAATAACTGCTCGCGTCAAACGGGAAAGGTCTTAGCTGCGCGCGCCCTAACCGGCGCGACCGTTGAGCATCCTTTGCCGACTATCAGTTCATCTGGATAGGCGATATTTTGCCGTTAGACTCGCCGCAGTCAGGCAGGGGCGGAGGCAGAGCGAGTCGAAGAGACGGGGAATGCCATGAGTGATGCGCCTTCAGGAAGCGAAACGAAGCCCGCGGCCCCCGCCAATCCGGCGAACACCTCGCGGCGATTGCGCATCGCGACCGCGCCGGAGTTCTTCGTGCCGTATCTGATCGCGGGGGCGATCATCCTGGGTTTGAGTATCCAACGTTGGGGCGCGATCTCGATCGAATCGCCGCCATCCAATGGCACGGCTGGGGCGCTCGTGGTGCTATTCACCGAAAACGCCCTAGGCGCACCAGCGACGAATCCTTGGCTTCAGCCTGGAGAAAGGCCGTTTGCCGAGCCGGCCGAACCATCGCTCGCAAGCCTGAAGCCCGGCAGTTATCGGATCCGACTCGGCGACGTGGTCGCAACGAATGCTCGCAATGAGTTGGACGCGGCGATATGGGACGAGCGCTATCTGATTGCTAATCCCTCACCCGCGCCGGCGGGCAAACCGGAAAAACCTCCCGCACAAGGGGCCGCGAGCGATCCGTTTTTCCAGCAGGTCGGCATGATTGCTGAGCCTCCTCCCGAGCAGGTGCAAAAGACCGCGCCGCCGGAGCTGTTCAACAAATTGCCGCAGCAATTCGAGTTGGCGCCAAACAAGGCCGCCATTCCGAATCTTCCCGCCCAATCTAATCTCCCGTCTCCATCCGCGCCCGAAAAATCACCGGCGCCTCTGTCGCCGGTGCAGACCGTGACGACTCCCGATGTCGTCATGAGCGCGACGATGATCGCGCTACTCAAGGCTGACTCGCGCGGCGCATCGACGATTGCAATCGAGTGGCCTCGCGATTCTTTTGGGAATCCGTTCGAGGTCTTTCTGCAAATAACTAATGGCAGCGCGCCGGTGGCCGTTGGGCTCGCGCGCGTTTGGCACCATCTGAGATCGGTCCGAACAATCTACTTCCCGAATGCCACGCCCGTCACGGTGCCAGCCGGCATCTGGGCGGCATTCGTCAGCTACCTTGTCACGCCGTTGCCGTTTCCCGGCGGCAGCGCGTTTACCGAACCGAAGGCGATCGATCTCGACAAGCCGCCAGCGAATATCGCTGATCTGTTTAATCCGGCGTTTTCGGTAAGCGAGCCGGTGACCGTCCTGCCGGCTATGGTATTTGTCGCGCTGTCGGTCTTCGGATTCGTACTTGGCCGACGACGACAAACGGTGACCGGCACTGAGATCGATTCGCGAGTGGCTGGTGCAGTCTCGGTCGCGACGCTGTTCGCGCTGATGTTTCTGACGCGCGATCTCTGGCGGCAGGCGCCCGGGTCGTGGGTCGCGACGGTGCCCGGCCTCGTCTTTGTCGCCGTTGCGGCGAGTGCGGCCGAACTATGGTTTCGCGCCGCTCTCCGCGCCGGCGCCGCCGCGACACGGACCGAGGCGGGCGCCGACAATGCGCTGCGCTCGGTGCTCTATCGCGACACGCCGATCGACGATGTCGCGCGCGACCGGCTGGGATTCCAGGTGGTGGTCGGCGCGCTCCGCCGCTTCCTGGACAACCCGGACACGGTGCCGCCGGTCGTCATTTCGCTCAACGGCCCGTGGGGCTCGGGCAAGTCGTCGATCATGAAGATGCTGGCGAGCGAGCTGCACAAGACCGGACGCTTCCGGGCGGTGTGGTTCAACGCATGGCAGTATCACGAAGAAGCGCAAATCCTGCCGGCCTTCCTGCATACGATCGCGCGCGAACTGAGTGTCCAGCGGAGCTGGGGATTTTCGCTGCGGCTCGCGTGGGCGCGGATCAAGCAATTCAAGTTTCACCAGTACCTGCTCCTGACGCTGTCAGCGGCGCTGGTGATCGTCGGCGTCTGGACGCTCAAGATGCGGCCCGATTTGCTGACCGGCTTGGCGCTGGCAAAGTGGTGGTCGCTGCCGCCGGGCAGCGATTGGGGCGACGCCTTGAGCAAGCGAATCGGACTAGTCGTCGCGATCGTCGGCCTGGCGGGCGGCGCGTGGACCATGCTCTCGGCCTTCCGGCTCAGGTTTGCCAGCCTGTTCGCGGTCGGTGACGGCGCGCGCGCCGCGCTGATCGACGACTTCACTCGTGAGTTCAAGACCTATCGCGACGCGGTCGGCCAGGGAAAATTCCTGATCGTGGTCGACGATCTCGATCGATGCCCACCCGACAAGGTGGTCGCAGTGTTGAAGGCGATCAATCTGATCGTGACTAGCTCGGACGAGACCAATCGCTCGTTCTTCGTGCTGGGATTCGACCCGGACTATATTGTCAGAGCGATCGAGCAGCACTTTCGCAGCCTCGCGCCGGCGGGATTCGAGCACGAGGATCGCTTCGCCCAGGAGTACCTGAAGAAGATGGTCACGCTGTCGGTGCCGAAGCCGAGGCCGGAGCGGATGCGAGAGATGCTCGCGCGGATCGACTCGGACAGCATCGCCGCCGGCGCGGTGAAGCCGACCTCCGCGATGACATTCTGGAGCCGGATCGCCGAGCGTGTTCAGGAAATTCCGGCGTGGGCATGGCGGCTGGCAGCGGCCGCGACGTGCGCGGCGCTGATCGCGATCATCTTGATCGGCAGGATCGCGCCGCATTCGATCGTTTCGCCACCAACCCTCGAAATGTCCGGCGCCTCGGCCCCATCGCGCGGGGGCACGGGAGTGACTGAAATCGAGATGCCGAAGATCGTCCAAGCGGTTGGCCGCCCGAACGCATGGCTGTGGGGAATCCCCGTCGTGATGGCGATCCTCGTGGGCGGGTTATTGATTCGCAGCACCCGGCCGCCCTTGGCCGAGCGGGCGTACCTGCGCGAGCCGCACGACTCGGAGGAGTTCGCGAAGGCGATCGATCGATGCTTCGAATTGTTGCCGTCGAATCCGCGCGATCTGGTCAGGACGATCAACCTGATGCGAATGGAATACCTGCTGCAAAGCTCGCCGCAGGCGCCGTTCTCGGGCAAGCCGCTCAGCGAATGGGAGTGCGTCTCGTACACGCTGCTCCAGCAGCGCCGGCCCTGGATGTTCGATTCGGTGGCGCTCGAAGACAAGGTCATTCCCGATTTGAAGACGGTGCAACCGGTGGCAAAGGCCAGCAAGTTCTACGCAAAGGTCTCGATTGGCTCGAACCAGGGGAGTGACGTCGGCCAGGACATTGCGCGGCTCGAGGAAAAGATGCTGCTCGAGCGCAATGGCGCGATGCTGTCGCATCTGGTCGATCCGGCAAAGCTGCAGCGCTACGCCGATATGAATCGCTATTCAGCTAACGGCGGCTACCGGCCGGAATGGAATTGGGAGTCGGAGCCGACATCGCAAGCCCAGGCATCTGCGGCGGATTCACGAGCGCGCAAGTCCTAGCTGTGTTAGCTCACGAAATCGATTCCGCACCGCTCTTCGTTCAAGCGCAGCGAACGCGTCCGCCCGTACTAAGAGTTACGCTTGACGGACCAGCAAGTTGTCAAAGGCTCTTATTTCGCTTGGACCAGGAAGATGCGCCATTGTTCCGGCAGACCCTTGAGCGTCTGCAGTCCGCGATCCTGAAAGACGAAATCCGAACCAACGAGCAGATCGCGAACCGTGCTGGACACGATTATTTCCCCCGCCTTGGCGAGACTCGCTACCCGCGCTCCTACATGTACCGCGACGCCCGTTAGGTCGTTGCCAATTATGCGGCACTCACCAATATGAATTCCAACTCGGGTCTCGATGCTGCTTTCTCGAGCGGCTGCTTGAACGTCGGTTGCGCACCTGACAGCGCGAGCCGGCGAATCGAGCTCAACCAGAAAGCCGTCACCTGCGATGTTGACTTCACGGCCGCCAAATTGCTCGAGCTTCTCGCGCACGATTCGGTAGTACTCGGCGAGCTTCTCTGCCCATTGACGATCGCCCATGGCCACTGCGCGCTCAGTCGAAGCGGCGATGTCAATGAAAAGTAGAGTGGCGAGAACTGAACCATCGCCGCGATCTAGCGTTACCGACGGTGTCATCTCACGCGATGGTAATCTGACTTTGCCGCGGGACCTATCAAGGTTGAGTGTTCGCTCGCGGACCTTCCTTACTATTTCTGCCATGCCTAGGCGCTCAGCTAGCTGTCCGGCAGAGTCTAAGAGGTCTCGAGACCTTGTAACGTCTGATGGCTCACCTCGCGAGAGCAGCATCTCCGCATAGTGCAATTGTGTGCGGGCTAGCAGCGGACGCGCTGACATTCGGAGCGATATGGCGATTGACTCCTTGAAGTGGTGCTCTGCAATGCCCCATTCGCGCCGTGCCGCAGCCAATAGGCCCAAGTAGTGATCAACCGGACCGTAGCAGACATCGCCAAACCCCAGTGTGACGATCCTACCGGCGTAAGGTTGTAGCAACGCATAGAGAGCCTCGCTGCGCGGAGTATCACCGAGCGTGGCAGCCACTTCTGAGAGTAGAGCCATAGTGCCGAGCCAGTTCCAATCCTTGCGAATCCGGGAAAAGCCTTCGGCCGCTAGATACTCGAACTCTACGGTCGCATCAGTGGTCCGTCCAGCGCGTGCGTAGAGAAGCGCCAGTCCGCATCGAGTCGTGACAAAGCCCGGGAAGGCCTGAGCGGCATTTTTGAGTAGCGACTCCAGTTCGTCGAGACGTCCCTGCTCGCCGCGCAGTTGACCGAACTGTCCGGCAAAAGTGATCTGAAGCGTAGGATCGCGACGCCGGTGCGCGACGGCTTGAAGATTCTGCAATTCGACTTCGGCGCGCTCGAGGTCGCCGCGTAGCATCGCGAACATGCATCTGAATCTCGAAGGGCTGGCTGACGGGATGCCGGTCCGTTCGACCAGGCGTGAACAGGCTTCGATCGCTCGCTCGACATCATCAATTCGACCCCCCTCCAACAAGGCGCCAATGCGAAACTCGTATCCCGTGATGGCTTGATCCCAGTCTCTGTTCTGCTCGGCCAGATGGACAATCTCATTCGCGGTTGACAGCCGATCGTCGAGATTCCCTGGACCCCATAGCACCAGGTGCAAGTTCCAAAGGGTCCAAACAAGTGCCGAAGGAGATCCCGCCTGGCGCGCGGTCTCTACCGCCAGGCGGCCCGAGGAGATGGCGCGATCGCGATCGTCAGACCAGAACAGCTCGAGCGAGAGTTGCGCGAGGGTCCGCGCTTTCAAATCGCTATGTGAGTCCTCCAAGGCGGCCAGGCTTTGATCGAGAGCGTCGATCAGCTCATAGTCGGCGAACCCCGGTTTGTGAGACGCCGCCGCCAAGCCGATGATGGCCCGCCCCAGGATACGAACCTCTTTCTGTTTGCGCGCAAGAGCAACCGCCTGCTGAAAGGTCTCTAACGCTCGCGGGTCGCCGTCCCGGCTCTGCGCCTCCCCTAAGCCGACTAGCAGCTCACATCGTTGGCCAAGGTCCACAGCTAGGTTGGACGATCCACAGGTCAAGGCGATTTGATAAAGCCTCGCTGCCTCTCCATATGCCGCTTGAGAGTGAGCACGCTCCGCAGCCCGACGCGCATAGTCGGCAGCTTTCGACTCGGAGCCTAACGGAAGCGCTTCAACAGAATGGAAAGCAAGTCGGGGCTATGTGAGGTTCCAGGTCTTCGCCATGAAGGTGCTCTAACGCCTGTGCAACCGAACCGTGGAGCGTGCGGAGTTCTCCCTTCGTCATTCCAGCTCGTACTGATTCCGCAACCAGCCCCTGGTTAAAGCGGAGTGCTCTGCCGTCTGGCACGCTGATAAGCAGACCGTTTCCAATCGCCTCTTCAATCGCTTCGGTTAACTCGGGTCGGGATAGGCCGGAAGCTTGTGCTAAGATAGACGCGTCAATTTCCTCTTCCATTACCGATGCGAGACGAAGGACTCTCCGCGCCACGCTAGACAGTGGCTCCAATCTCCGTTCCACTGCGGCGACGATCGTAGGTGGGATCGGAAGCCCGGTTTTGCCCAATTGATCGGGGAGCGCGGTACCGTCCGTAAGTAGCCGCGCCAAGCCGTCCAGAAAGAACGGATTGCCGGAGGTTCTACTTCGCAGTGACGAAACTAAGTGTTGATCCGGTTCGATGGAGGTACTCTTCCGCACGAACTCGGCAACCTCATCGTTCGTCAGTCCTTTGAGATCTATCCTCTCAGCTTCTCTAGCCAACTCGCCTAGCGCCGCGGCTCGCTCTGGCGGAAGTATCGACCATTCATCCCGACATGTGACAAGAACCAGAATTCTGCTGCGCGCGAAATCCCGCGCCACGAAGCTAAGCAATTGAATCGAGTCGGTGTCAGCTAGATGCAGGTCATCGATGACAACCACCAGCGGAGCGATGTTGGCAACCTGCTTAAGCAAGTCACTAACTGTCTCGAAGAAGGCAAACCGCTCGGTTTCCGGAACCTCTGAGATCCGGGAAGAGGAACCGCCTGCCAGCCCTCCAGAGGGAATATCAAGATTCCGCTCCTCGAGCCGGAGCTCTGGCAACGATCGTTTAATTCGAGAAATCGCCGCCTCGTTCCCGGGACTGGCTTTCGCGCTGCTCCGGTCAGATAGCAAATCTCGAAAGATCTGGATCCACGGCCAGTACGGTGGGGCGCCATGCGCCCAGCATCGCGCCCATACGACCCGATCGCCAAGAGACATCGCATGGGCAGACACCCACTCACTGAGAAGGGTCTTACCGATGCCCGGTTCGCCGAGCAGCATCACGAGCCTGGCGTCACCACCGCTCGCGTCCGAGAGAGCTCCGATCAGCCGCTTCGTTTCGGCTGCGCGCCCGACGAACCGGCGCTTACTTGCTTGAAAGGACGAAAGCGCCGACGGCGGTTCTTGCAGCGTTTTCGGCATTGGCAATTATTCCACAAAAGAAGAAGGCTAGGAGTCTCGACATAAGCACGAAAAGCAAAGCAAAAGCGTCCAACTATCGAACGCTTGTCACCAACCTATTTTACAAAGAAGGGAAACAACTTTTTTCCTTTGTCGTTACGACTCTCGGTTAGTGCAAACAGTGAATGCGTCAGGACATTAAGAATGTCGCCGTGGAATCTGACTAATCTATGGCACGCCACTTCGATTGCCTGCAGAGATTGAAGCTCGGGTACGTGGGATGGTCGAGTCGGTGGATCGGGAGTAGGCTCCAAATTAATTGTCCCTGGATAGTGCGGCCCCCTGTTTTCAGTTTGAACAAAGTCATTTCCATTCAGCGCAAGCCGGTCGAAAGCCTCGTGGATCGTCGACGGGTCGCCGACATGGGGAGTCGGATTGGGAACGGGGACATGAGGGAAATATAGTCCCCATAACGCTGCATACACGTTGACATCGGTTGTCAGCCAATTTGAAATCGCATTCAGATAACCCTGCTCGTCGGTATTGATTGGTAGGGGATCTGGATCGAACGGGTTAGGCCAATGCAGGTGTGCAGCAATAGCGTCCCTGCAATGCATGCAGTTTAGCGCGTGAGCGCTTGCAATCTGAGCCGTCCAATCGAGTGAGGTCTGAGAATCTAGGGTTGCTGGATCCCACGGAAGCGTCTGGGGTTTCCCATGAAGCTGCTTGTGAAAAGCAATCCAACGCAGCGCCAGACCGTTGACCTGTGTCGTTATGTCGTCCACCGTCCCAGCGTTGAGCTGATGAGCTGACCGCGTCTTTTTGGGCTTTGCCTTCTTTGCCACGTCTCCCTCTTAAGATTTCATGATTTGATTCGCTTCATATATACGGACCAACCACCTATCTGGCAATGCGGCGAAACTCATCCGCGCCAAAGGACCGAGAGACTGCCACTACGACTCATCAGGCAGGTCGCCTACCTCGAATTCGATCCGCCATCAGTTCCGCGATCATCACCGTGCTGAGATGAGTATTGGCACGCACGATCTCCGGCATGATCGAGCAATCGATCACGCTGAGCCGCTCCACGCCTATCACGCGGCAATCCGGATCGACCACCGAGCGCGGCTCCGACGCCGGTCCCATCCTGCAAGTGCCAGCGGCGTGCTGCGAGTCGAAGCAGTTCGCGATCATCCATTGGTCGAGCGCCGCACCCGCCGGCGGAGTGTCGCTCTGCCCCTGTATCAACAACATCGGATTGCCAAAACTCACCTGCTCGGCCGTTGCCACAATCACAGGATGGCGCGCGAATTCTTCGAGCCGCCGGACGCCGTCGCGCATCCGCATCAGGTCGCGCTCGTCGGTCAGCATCCGGAAGCGAACGTCGGGATCGATTTCCGGTGAGCGTGACGTGATTCGCAACTGCCCGCGCGAGTAGGTCTGGTACGCCGTCATCCAGATGAAGCCGAATTGCAGCGTCTTCTCGCTGTACCCAAGCAGGTTCATCGCGATCAGGAACATATCGTTCTCGCCGGCGCCGCCGAGCCCCGAGCTATAGCGCACCGCGCAGTTGGTATGGCGAGACGTTCGGCTAAGAGCGCGCACCTCCGTCTTCAGCACCATGCTCATCGCGATCATCGGATGATCGATCAAGTCATGGCCGACCGGCCGGTCCGCAACGATCGGAATCCCGAGTGCGCGCAGGTCGTCGGCCGGCCCGATTCCCGAGCGCATCAGGATTGCCGGTGAATGAATCGCACCGGCGCACAGAATGATTTCGCCGCCTTCGATCCGTTGCCATCCATCATTCGTTCGCACCCGGATTGCCACCGCCCTCGTCCCATCGAATTCGATTCGATCGACCAGCGCGTCGCCGACGATGTGCAGATTCGCGCGCGCGCGTGCGGGTTCGAGATAGCCGTCGTTGGTCGAAACGCGCGCGTCGTGCTGGCGATTCATCGCGTAGGGAGAGACGCCAGTTCCGGTCGGCGTGTTGTGATCCGCGCACCAGCCGTAGCCTGCGTCGAGGCAGACGTCGCGCAATGCGCGATCGACGCCGCCCCACTGCTCTTGCGGCGTGCGCCAGACCGGAATCGGACCGCGATTCCCGTGGTACGGTTGGTCGCCAAAGTCGAGATCGTTTTCCAGCTTGATGAAGTACGGCAGCACCTCCTCACCTGACCAACCGATGCATCCCTGGCGCGCCCAGATATCGAAATCATCGAGCAGCCCGCGAATCGCGATTTGCCCGTTGATCGCGGAACTGCCGCCCACTCCGCGCCCGCGCCAGTACGGCATCGCTTCCTGCGCATCGGTGCGCCGCGCCTTGAGCGCGCCCCATTGATATTTCTGCAGGTTCTCCGGCGCGAGGATCATCGCCGCTGGATTCGCGATGCGCATCTCTTGCGGCGCTTCGGCCGACCGGTAGTCAGGGCCCGCTTCGAGCAGCAGGACGCTGAGCGAGGAATCCTCCGACAGGCGAGCCGCCAGCGCCGCGCCGGCCGAGCCTGCGCCGACGATGATTACGTCATACGAGCGCGAGGCCATCGCAACTCCTTTCGACTGACAGCGAATGTTTCATCGTGCCGAGACTATCACCATCGATGCTTGCCGGTCGCCAAGCGGCAACTTTGAATCGCGCGCAACGCACTTTCAGGCTTTGCCCTAACTCTGCAAACGCCGTAGGCTCAACCAGAAGGTATTCCTTCCAAAGCGAGGGCGATTGAACAATGCCCGGCGACGAAGACGAACACGAATCATTGTTGGACGAAGAGCATCCCGGCCCGAAAGACCTCGAGTCCGCACTCGCCAACACCGCTCTCAGCGAAGTGGTATCGCAGCCGCCGTTGATCGTGAGCGCAACGACCACGCTCGGCGCAACCGTCGCCCTGATGCAGCAACAGCGCCGCGCGTGCGTGCTGGTCGAGGAACATGGCAGCCTCGCGGGCATCTTCACCGAGCGCGACGTGCTGATGAAAGTCGTCGGTCATTCGCTCGATCTTGAACGCACGCCGATCAGCTCGTGCATGACGCGCGATCCGTTGACGCTGCCAGCCGACGCGAACGTCGCGTTCGCGCTCAGCAAGATGGTGCTCGAAGGCTTCCGCCATATCCCGTTGGTCGACGACGACGGCCGCCCGACCGCGGTGGTCTCGATGCGCAACCTGATCGAATATCTCGGCGAGATCCACTCGCGCGAAATCCTGACGATACCGCCCGACCCGAATCAGGTTCGCTCGCGCAGCCGCGAAGGAGCGTAATCCCGCGACGCGTCCCGCCGGCGGGCGCATTGACGCGGAACGATTACGGGATTATTGCGTCTGCGATCCCCCAAAGGAGGAAAGCTCGATGAAAAGAACGGTCGTGATGACTACCCGAATCGCCGCCATCGCAGTGATGCTCCTGTCGATCGCGATGACCGCATCGCAGGCGCACGCGGGCGCGAAATGTCCCAATCGATATTTCAAGAAAGTCGAAGCCAAGAGCATCGGCGAAACGAAGAAGGAGGCCGAGACTGCCTATCCCGACGCGCTCGCAGTGGCGGTCAACAAATCCAAAAACGATTGCGACAACTGCGAATGCGAAGAAGAGGGTGAGACCTGCACCTTTCAGCATACCGAGCTGAAAAAGCCGGCGTGTCACCAAAAGGCTGCCAAAGACTTCAGATGCGTCGGATGGATTCGGCCCGGATGCTTCTGCATGGCCAAGGACGAGGCGATCACCACCGACGCGCCGGCGCCTCCGCCGGGTGAAGGCCCGGGCAAGAAATAATAAGTCTCGCACCCCGCGATCGCCGCGCGGCGTCCGGGCCTACGCTAGATAACGACACTGAGGTTCGTACTGGGCGAGATTAGGAATCCCGATGGTGCATGCTGGTGGCCGCGGCCTTGCGGCATCGCTTGCACAGTGCGCGGATCTCAACCGAGCAATCCAGCAGCACGAACTCCCCCAGCGTCGCCCCGTCCTTGAACAACCGGTCGAACTGCGGCGCTTCCAGGTCGCACACGCGGTGGCATCGGATGCACACGACGTGATGATGAGAATCGGTGTTGCCGTCGTAGCGCGCGGCATCGTGGAGCAGCGTCACCTTGCCGGCTTCGCCGGCTTCGCACAGCGTCTCAAGTGTGCGATGCACCGTGGCCAGCGAGATCATCGGCTGCTCAGCGCGCACCTTGGTATAGATTTCCTCGGCAGAGGGATGGTCGCCGGATGTGAGCAGCGCCTTGAGAATCGCGACCCGCTGCGGCGTGACTGCGAGGCCCTTTTCGCGACAGCGTGTTACGAAATCCGCCATTCTGCGCGACCGATAACGCTCGCGCCATTGCTCGCTCAGCAGTTGAAGGCGGGGTTCGTGCGTACGCGGGGGCATTAGCGTAGTTGCCAGATCAATTAAGTGTCCCTGTTGAGCATGCGCTTTAGGATCGACCGTCGCAAGCTCAGGTAGCGTGCTGACCTCTCCTACAGATGCTGCGCTCAATTAAGTGAAAATCGCTATCGATTGATAGAGCCGGTTACTTAAGAATGCTTGATTCTTGACGGCATTATTCCTAATGTTAGGTGCCGTAGGCGTGTGAATACCCGATGAATGGCGAGCGCCAGCAAGCGCGGCCGGCGGCGATTGCGCGAATGGAAAACCCAAGATGGGTTCGTAGTTCGTCGCAGATTTTTTGACTAATTCGAAGGAAGATGAGAAAACCTCACCACCGCAGCGGGGGCGCCTGTCCCCGATAATCAGGAGTAAAAAAATGGCTATCGAAAGCAATTGCCCGGTACATCGACACACGGCGGCTGGGGCCCCGACGAATGCGAGCTGGTGGCCGAATCAGCTGAACCTGAATATCCTGCGCCAGCACTCCTCCCTGTCCGATCCTATGGACAGTAAGTTCAACTATGCCGAAGAATTCAAGAGCCTCGACTTGGATGCCCTGATCAAGGACCTCCACGCCTTGATGACGAAGTCGCAGGACTGGTGGCCGGCCGACTTCGGCCACTATGGCCCGCTGTTCATTCGTATGGCGTGGCACAGCGCAGGTACCTACCGCATCGCCGACGGCCGCGGCGGGGCAGGCTCTGGCCAACAACGTTTTGCGCCCCTCAATAGCTGGCCGGATAATGTGAGCCTCGATAAGGCGCGCCGGTTAGTGTGGCCGATAAAGCAGAAGTATGGCCGGAAAATCTCCTGGGCCGACCTCATTGTTCTCACCGGTAACGTCGCCTTGGAGTCGATGGGGTTCAAGACCTTCGGTTTCGGCGGCGGGCGCGAGGACGTCTGGGAGCCCGACGACACTTATTGGGGGCCCGAGGACAAGTGGCTGGGGGACGAGCGTTACAGCGGAGATCGTCAGCTCGCGAATCCTCTCGGCGCTGTTCAGATGGGCCTGATTTATGTGAATCCGGAAGGGCCTAATGGAAAGCCGGATCCAATCGCTGCGGCACGGGATATCCGGGAGACGTTCCGCCGCATGGCGATGGATGACGAGGAGACAGTTGCGCTCATTGCCGGCGGGCACACGTTCGGAAAAACCCACGGTGCTGCCGATCCGATCAAGTATGTCGGCCCCGAACCTGAGGGCGCCGCCATCGAGGATCAAGGCTTTGGCTGGAAGAACACCTATGGCAGCGGCAGCGGCGCCCAGGCGATCTCCAGCGGGTTGGAGGGCATATGGACCACCAACCCAGTGAAGTGGGACAACAACTTCCTGGAAAACCTGTTCGCCTATGAGTGGGAGCTCGTGAAGAGCCCAGCCGGTGCGAACCAGTGGGCTCCCAAGAACGGCGCTGCCGCTGGCACTGTTCCTGATGCCCACGATCCGTCGAAGAGGCATGCCCCGACCATGCTCACGACGGACCTCTCACTCCGGATGGACCCGATCTATGCGCCGATCGCGAAGCGCTTCCACGAGAATCAGCAGGAGTTCGCAGATGCGTTCGCCAAGGCTTGGTATAAACTGACGCACCGCGACATGGGTCCTCTCTCGCGATACCTTGGCCCGCTCGTTCCTGCAGAGCCCCAACTGTTCCAAGACCCTGTTCCCAAGGTTGATCATAAATTGATCGAGGAGCAGGACATTGCTGCTCTGAAGGCCAAGATCCTCCAATCAGGACTGTCTATCTCCCAACTGGTCGCGACTGCCTGGGCGTCGGCGGCGACGTTCCGCGGCACCGACAAGCGCGGTGGGGCGAACGGGGCGCGCATTCGCCTTGCGCCGCAAAAGGATTGGGAAGTGAACCAGCCGGCCGTACTGGCGAAGGCCCTGCAGACGCTGGAGGCGCTCCAAAAGGACTTTAACAGCTCGCAGTCCGGCGGGAAGAAGGTCTCGCTTGCTGACCTGATCGTTCTGGGCGGCTGCGCAGCCGTCGAGGAAGCTGCGAAAAAGGCCGGGCACCACCTTCTGAAGATTCCCTTCTCGCCCGGGCGCACGGATGCATCGCAGGCGCAGACCGATGTGACCTCATTCGCCGTACTGGAGCCTACCGCAGACGGGTTCCTCAACTACCTCCGGAAGGGAGACCAAATACCGGCGGAGGAGATGCTGGTGGATCGGGCGCAGTTGCTGACGCTGACTGCCCCCGAGATGACGGTTCTCGTCGGCGGCATGCGCGCCCTGAATGCTAACTTCGGGCAGTCCAAACACGGCGTCTTCACCAACCGACCCGAGTCGCTGACGAATGATTTCTTCGTCAACCTGCTCGACATGAATACCAAGTGGCAGCCCTCATCTTCATCCGAAGGCGTGTATGAGGGGCGCGATCGCGCGAAGGGCGAAATCAAGTGGACCGGCACCCGTGTCGACCTCGTTTTCGGTTCGAACTCCGAGCTCCGAGCAATCGCGGAAGTCTATGCAAGTGACGACTCAAAGGAGGCGTTTGTGAAGGACTTCGTGGCTGCGTGGGGCAAGGTCATGAACCTTGATCGCTACGACCTTGCCTGAGCTAGGCGGTGATGTAGCACGCTGAAGATCGGCGAGGGCTCGGGCAAGAGAGAATAGCCGCGCGCACGTTGCGCCATCGCGTCCTCACGGTTAGTGCAACTGTCGAGCGATTGCGTTATCAGTGAGACATCCAGTTTCCCGAGGAGGCGCATCATGGCTCGACTAGCGGGCAAGATCGCATTGATTGTCGGAGGCGGCGCTGACGGTCCCGCCAAAGCAGGCGAGAAACTTTCGATCGGCAACGGACGCGCCACCGCGATTATGTGCGCGCGCGAAGGCGCCGCCGTGATGGTGGCCGATCGTTCGCTGGAACTTGCGCAACAAACCGCCGCCGCGATCCGTGAAGAGGGCGGCCGGGCCGAGGCCGTGGCGGCTGACGTCAGCATCGAGGATCGATGCAGCGGCGCGGTCGAAGCGACGATCAAAGCATTCGGCGCGCTCCATCTGCTGGTCAATAACGTCGGAATCGGCATCGGCGGAAGCCTGCTCAAGACCACCACCGAGCAGTTCGACACGATGCTCGCCGTGAATCTCCGCAGTCATTTCCTGATGATGCGCTACGCGGTCCCCGAGATCGCGAAAGCTGGCGGCGGCGCGATCGTCAACGTATCGTCGTTGGCGGCGCTCAGGAGCAATCGTCAAATTTCCTACGAGGCGACCAAGGCCGCTCTGCTCGGATTGGGGCGTTCGGCGGCCGTCTCTCACGCGCGCGACAATATTCGCGTCAACACGATCCTGCCGGGGCTCATCGATTCGTCGATGGTGCGGCGGCTGATCGGCGATCGCGAAGAGCGAGTCGCGCCTGGAATCCCGATGCATCGCCAGGGCACGCCGTGGGAAATCGCGAAAGCGATCGTGTTCCTGCTGTCCGACGATGCGTCCTACA
The DNA here is from genome assembly GCA_003135855.1 of Deltaproteobacteria bacterium. Classification (GTDB taxonomy): domain Bacteria; phylum Desulfobacterota; class Binatia; order Binatales; family Binataceae; genus Binatus. The sequence continues at coordinate 24,040 of PNBD01000108.1, read as the reverse complement.
TCACCGGCACCGAACTGATCGTTGACGGCGGTCTGGCCGCTCGCTGACATCATGCGCAAGATAAAAATCGGCTATCAGCTCGACTTCCGCAATCCGCCGGCTTCGACGATCTCGTTTCGCGAGCTCTATCACCAGTGTCTCTCGCAAGTGCAGGCCGCCGAGGCGATGGGCTTCGATTCGATCTGGCTGACGGAGCATCACTTTACCGACGACGGTTACCTGCCTTCGATGATGCCGGCTGCGGCCGCGATCGCCGCGCGAACCACGCGCGTCACGATCGGCACGTTCGTTTTGCTCGCTCCGTTCCTCCATCCGTTGAAGCTCGCCGAAGACGTGGCCTTCGTCGATGTGCTCTCCGGCGGGCGTTTCCGGCTTGGAATCGGGCAGGGCTATCGCGCGGAAGAGTTCGAAGGCTTCGGCGTTGCGCGCGCAGAGCGGCTCGGCCGAACGCTCGAGACGCTCGAAATATTAAAGCGCGCGTGGACCGGAGAACGTTTCAGTTTCGATGGCAAGTATTTCAAGTTTCGCGACGTGCGCGTACTGCCGCGGCCAGTCAGTCGGCCTTATCCAGAACTATTGTGGGGCGCGGGCGCACCCAAGGCGATTCGTCGCGCCGCCAATCTCGATCTGTCGTTCGCGTGCGTCGGCGGCCACAAGGAAGTCGGCATCTACACCGAGGCGCTCAAAGCGGCCGGCAAGGATCCGTCGAACTACAGTATCGTCGGCAACCGCGCGGTGTACGTCGCCGGCAGCGAAGAAGAGGCGTGGCGCGACACGCGCGACGCGCTGATGTATCAGGCGGAATTGTATGGCAAGTGGCTTTCCGCCGCGGCCGGCACCACCGATCAGAGCAAAGTGCTGATTCGTCCCGACCCCGAACGACTGCGGCGCACCAGCGTGCTCGGAACCGCCGCCGAAGTTCGCGACAAGCTCAACGGGATCCTCGACGCAACGCCCTTCACCGAATTAATCGTGGTGACGCAACTGCCGGGACTCGATCCCGCCAAAGCGCGCCGCTCACTCGATCGATTCGGCAACGACGTGCTGCCTCATCTCAGGTAGCCCCGGAGTTTACGGCGATGAAGTTATTCACCTATGCAACCAGCCCCTACGCGCGCAAGGCCCAAATGGCGCTCGAGTTCAAGGGCGTCGAGTTCGAACCGATCGAACGATGCTACTCGCTCGACCGAAAAGAAGACTTGCGGGCGGCCAGCGAGCGCGCCGAAGTGCCGGTCCTGGTGCTCGACGACGGGCGCACGATTTCAGACTCGACGATCATCTGCGAGTACCTCGAAGATGCGTTCCCGACGCCGCCGCTGTTTCCCAAGGATCCATTTGCGCGCGCCGAGATGCGCTCGATCGAGGAACTTTGCGACCGCGGATTCGACGCAGTCAGCTATGGATACTGGATGTCGCAGTTGCGCAAGGATTCGCCCGAAGCCGATGCGATGGCGCGAGCGGCGCGCGACGAATTCGCACAACTGCTCGCGCGATTGGAATCCGCACTCGGCGAGCGACAGTTCTTCTTCGACACGATCAGCATCGCCGATCTGTCCGCGATCTGTTATGTGCCGTCGGCGCCGGCGATGAACATCGCGATGGATCGCTATCCGCATCTCGGCGCGTGGGTTCAGCGGATGCGCCAGGTTGCCGCGGTCGCCGCCGACAACCAGCGTCTCAAGCGGGCGCTGGCCAAAGTTCACGACATCGCGAGCGAGCTCGAAGGCCCCGACGGCAAGATCCATTGGCGCGATGCGCGGCTTGAGTGGCCGGTGCGCAAAGGCTTTATTGATCTTGTGATGCGGGAGTTCAGAGCGGATAAGATGATGTTCCCGCCGGATGCGTGCTGAGCGAAATCGAGCGCGGCTATCGGGAGAAGGTGAACGATGCCAGTCGACTACATTCCACGAACGCGCGATCTGTACAGCGACTTCACTCCCTATCGATGGGTCGTGAACGAGACGGCGCCATTCACGCCGCTGAAGACGCCAATCGCGGAGTGCAGAGTCGCGATGATCAGTTCCGGGGGCCTGATGTATCGCGATCAGCCGCGCTTCCATCGCGAGGACTCGAGCTATCGCCGGATCCCTAAAAATGCGCGCCGCGATGAACTCAACGTCTGGCATTTCGGCTATCCGACTCACGACGCCGAGCAGGATCCCAACTGCGTGTTTCCCCTGGAACGCCTCCGCGAGCTCGAATCAGCCGGAGTGATCGGGGAGCTTACCGATCCCGTGTTCAGCTTCATGGGTGGAATCTATTCCACGCGAAAAGTTCGCGACGAGCTGGCGCCGCAAATCGTCGACGAGTTGAAGCGCGCGCACGCCGACGCCTTTTTTCTGGTCCCCGCCTGACCCGTGTGTCATCAGTCCGTTGGACTGATCGCGCGCGCGGCGGAAGAGGCAGGAATTCCGTCACTGTGCATGACCTCGGCGCTTGATATCACGCAATCGGTCAAGGCGCCGCGCGCGGTGTTCGTCAATTTTCCGCTGGGGCATCAGACCGGCAAGCCGAATCAGCCCGAGTTGCAGCGTCAGATCGTCACCGACGCGATGCGCGCGTTCGACACGATCACTGTGCCCGGAACAATCGTCGAACTCCCCTATGTTTGGGACGCCAATGATCGCGCCTGGGAGAATCGCGACTACACTAAGGGCTGGATGCCGGAGCGCCCGCAGCGCGAACTGGCCGACACGCTCGAAGCCGAGCGGATCGCCAAGTATTCGCGCGCATAGCCAGACTCAGACGGTTGTTCAACAGCCCGTTGCCCCGCTGCTCTAGCAGCCGGCAGAGGGATCTCGCTCTTTAGCCTTGGCGCGAGTAGGTTCATCCCAACTAACGCGGTCATGCGGCGAACAACGAGCACGGGGGTGCAGGTATGATGAGCTACGCGGGACTCGAAATCGTGACGATCCTTGCCTTGATCGAGTATTCCGTGTTGGGCGCGATGGTTGGCCGCGCACGCTTGAAGTACAAGGTCGAGGCGCCGGCCACGACTGGCAATCCGGAGTTCGAGCGCTACTTCCGCGTGCATCAAAACACGCTCGAGGCGCTGATCGTTTTCATTCCGGCCGTCTGGATTTTTTCCTTGAGCGTTAACTATCAAATTGGCGTGGCGCTCGGAGTGCTGTTCTTGCTCGGACGCGTTCTCTACGCCAACGGCTACTTGAACGCTCCAGAAAAACGCGCACCGGGCGCAATCGCGACCTTCGCCATCAACACCATTCTCGTGCTCGGGGGATTGGGCGCACTGCTGATCCGGGCGGTCTGAGTTTCACCGACAATCGCGATCGAATTGCGGATGCGAACGAGCCGCATCCTGCCCGGGATCTTTCCGCCTTCGCGTTCCGGCGCGGATGGTGTCAGAATCGCAGTTTGCCGACGAAAGGAATGTGAAGTTGCAAGGATCGTTTCGCGTGTTTACGGAAACCGTCCACGCGGCTAATGTCGGCTAGCTCGAGTCCCTATTCATCACGAAGGAGATAAGAATCATGGCGGAAGAACGTAAAGGCGCCGTTACGATGCGCGGCACCCCGATGACGCTCGTTGGTCCGGAGATCAAGGTCGGCCAGAAGGCCCCGAACTTCAACGTGGTCGGCAAGGGCCTGCAACCAGCGACGCTCGACCAGTTCAAAGGCAAGGTCAAAGTCATCACGACGATACCGTCGCTCGATACGCCGGTTTGCGACGCCGAGACGCGCCGCTTCAACGAGGAAGCGTCGAAGCTGCCGGGCGACATCGAGATCTTGAGCGTCTCGATGGACCTGCCGTTTGCGCAGGCGCGATGGTGCGGTGCCGCGGGCGTCGATAAAGTCACCACGCTCAGCGATTGGCGCAGCGCGAATTTCGGCACCAACTACGGCGCGCTGATCAAGGAACTGCACCTGCTCGCGCGCTGCGTATTCGTCGTGGACAAGAACGACAACGTCACCTACGTCGAGTACGTCAAGGAAGTCGCCAACCAGCCAAATTACGAAGCGGCGCTCGAAGCAGCAAAGAAGGCCTCAGCGGCCTGAGTCGGAATCAATAGGACGGGCGGGCCGTATGATGCGGCTCGCCCATCTCTTTGACGCGGTTTTACCACGACAAATTTGATGAAGTCGTCCGGTCCCCGAGCGCGGCGCGATCGCAACGCCTTCAGCAATGCGCTCAAGCGTGGATTGTACGAGGCGATTTTCCGCCGGCGCGATATTCGCCAATTCACGCCCGACCCGATCCCCGATGAAGTCCTCGCCCGCATTCTGATCGCGGCGCATCACGCGGCCAGCGTCGGGTTCACGCAGCCGTGGGATTTCATTATCGTGCGCGACCCCGAGCGTCGCCGCCGCGTCAAGGAAATCTTTGAAGCCGAGCGAGCGAAAAATGCCGCGCAGTTCACCGGCGCTCGCCGCAAAAAGTTTCTGTCGCTCAAGCTCGAAGGAATTCTCGAAGCGCCGCTGAACGTGATCGTTACCTGCAAGCCCGATCGCTTCGGACCCGGCGTACTCGGCAAGACCAGCATTCGCGAAGTCGAGATTTATTCGGCGTGCCTGGCGGTCGAGAACCTGTGGCTCGCCGCGCGCGTCGAAGGAATCGGCGTCGGATGGGTCAGCATCCTGCGCAACGACGCGCTCGCGGAGATATTCGGAATTCCCGGCGATGTCATTCCAGTCGCCTATCTCTGCATCGGCTACGTCAGCGAGTTTCCCGACCGCCCGATACTCGCGACTGCGGAATGGGCGAGCCGGTTGCCGCCGCGAACACTGATTCATTTCGATTCGTGGAACGGCAGGAAAAGTACTGATCCGCTGAAGACGGCGGCTCACGATCTCAAGTCAACGATCGATGATCCGTCGATCTGGCGCGCGATTTTTCCCGCCGACTCCATCGACGAACCGCCTTCGCGCGACTGAAGTTGTGTTGAAAAGCGCTGCAGACTGGCGAACCGAAGTCCGCGGGCGCACGCTCACGATCAGCCTGCCTTCACGATATCGGGTGCTGAGTTGGGCCTCGCTCGGTGGCGGTTTCGCGCGCGCGGATTATCTGGTCAATCATCAGGTGCAGGAGAACGATCGCGCCGCGACCGATGCGCCCCGTAGATATCTGACGCGCGTGGTCCGCGAGCTCGGGCGTGACCCGCGAACTGCGGTCGCGATGATGACCGGCGCAAACATCCGGCGCGCCGGCATCGCAACNNGTGCACCGCGGGATGCTCGAATGCGCTCCGCGTCGGCGACGTCGCGACCGTCGAAACGACAAAACCGGGCACCATCAATTTGATTGTCGTGACGAACCAGCCGATCGAGCGCAGTGCGATGGTCGAGGCGCTACAGATCGCGGTCGAGGCTCGCGTAGTTGCCATGCTGGCCGCGCGCTTGATCAGCACGCGCTCCGATGAGCTCGCGACCGGCACTGGCACCGACTGCGTCGTAATTGCCGCTCCCGATGCCGCTCCGGCGCACGCCTACTGCGGAAAACACACGCGCCTCGGCGAATTGATCGGCCGCGCCTCATTGCGGGCATGCACGCGCGCCCTCGCCGCTCGTGGAAATTAATATGGGCCATGCGACGCACCTTTCGACCGGACTCATCGCATGCGCACTCGCCGCCGATCTCCTGTTCGGCGATCCGGAGTGGTTACCGCATCCCGTCCGCCTGATTGGCGCCGCGATTGCTCGTGGCGAGCGAGCGATGCGCCCCTGGCGTGGGCTTTCCGGCCTGGTCGGAGGCGCGATTCTGTCAGCCGCAGTAATCGGGCTTGCCGCGATCACGACCTGGGGATTAGTGACCGCTGCCGATCGGTTCAATCCGCTCGCTGGCGCCGCCGTCGCCGTAGCCATCGCATGGACGACGCTAGCGCTCCGCAGTCTCGACCAGGCTGCGCTAGCGGTGCAACAGGCGCTGGAGATGGGTGACGACGAAGCAAGCCGATCGGCGCTGCCGGCCCTGGTCGGTCGCGACCCACTCGCCCTCGACCGCGACGGTATCGTGCGCGCCACGGTCGAATCGGTGGCGGAGAACCTGAGCGACGGCGTGATCGCGCCACTGCTGTTTCTTTTCATCGCGGGCCCGGTCGGCGGAGTCGCCTACAAGGCAATCAATACGCTCGATTCGATGATCGGCTATCGAAGCGAGCGCTACCTTTATTTCGGCCGCGCCGCTGCCCGACTCGACGACCTTGCCAACTGGATTCCTGCGCGCCTTTCGGCAGCCTGTCTGGCTGGCGCTGCGCAGTTGCTCCTCTGCACCGGGCATGCGGCCATTGCGGCCTGTGCACGTGATGCGTTTAAGCATGAGAGTCCAAACGCCGGCTGGCCCGAAGCCGCGATGGCGGGCGCATTGGGAGTCGCACTCGGTGGCGACGCAGTGTACGGCGGCGAAATTGTGCGACGCGCGACGCTCGGCGATGCGAAAAATCCTCTCACTCCCGCCACCATCGCGACCGCGCGGAATCTGTTGCGCCCGGCGACCGCGATCGCGTTTATAACTTTCGCGGCAGTCCGGTACGCTTACTCGATCTGATGAGCGCGCACGGCAAAAGATCCGATGGCGCCGCGATTCCAATCGATCGGAGGCATGGTGGCGTCGCGCTCCCTGGAGTCATCGATTTCAGCGCGAGCGTGAATCCACTAGGGCCGCCGCCCCAGGCACTTGAGGCCTACCACCTCGGAGTTTCGCGAATTTCCTCCTATCCGCCGTCTTACGCCGATACGCTCGAAGCGAGAATCGCCGAATGGGCGGGAGTTGCGCGAGAGCGCGTAATCGCCGCCAACGGCTCGACGCAATTGATCCACCTGCTCGCGCGTGTGCTCGGTTCGCGTTGTCCATCCGTCGTAATCCCGACTTTCAGTGAGATTGCAAATGCACTCGTGCGCGCGGGATCGACACCGCAGGCGATTTCGCTTCGCCGCGAAAGGTCCTTCGTGCTGGACGTTGCGGACATCGATGCCGCGCTCGAGACGGGCGCCGATGCGGTCTTTGTGGGACGCCCGAATAGCCCGACCGGTGGAATCATCGACCTCGGCACCGCGCTGGATATCGCTGCGCGATGCGCTCGTCACGGCGCGTGGTGCGTATTCGATGAAGCCTTTGTCGATTTTGTTGATGATGCTGAGTCGCTCGCCGGCAGCACCGTTGATAATCCGCACCTCATCGTGTTGCGATCGCTCACCAAGATCTTCGCGATTCCGGGACTCAGGTTGGGCTTTGCCGTTGCGGCGCCCGAAATCATCGCGCGGCTCCGCGATGCGATTGAGCCGTGGTCGGTAAATGTCGCGGCCGAGAACGTCGCTTTAGCTTGCCTGGAAAATCCGGCCGGCTATCTCCGTCGGACTCGCGAGACGATCGCGCGCGAGCGCGCATTTCTTGTGGAGCGCCTGTCGTCGACGCCGGGATTTCGCGTTTTTCCCCCGACGGCAAATTTTCTGATGATCGAAATTGAGAGCGAAGAATCGCCGGGCGCATTCGGCGCGCAGATGCTGACGCAAGGGATCGCGGTGCGCGATCTCGCCGAGCTGCCCGGATGTCACCCCGGTCTGTATCGCATCGGCGTGCGACTCCGCGCTGAAAACGAAAAGCTGCTGTCCGCGATCCGCACCGGGCGGTCCTGACGTTACACGCTTGCCAGCGCGACGCGCTCATGATGCGATCTCGCATTGAAAGCAATGTCACTGCTCAAGGAAACGCTTGCGGCGATTCGGCCGCTCGACAATGAAGCCGCGTGGGCTGCCGACGCGCGTCTGAATTTGCTGACGAAGCCTCCCGGCAGCCTCGGTCATCTCGAAGAAATCGTCCGCCGCTATGCCTCGATTCGTCGCGACGGTTCCGCCCGCTTCACGCACGGCGCGCTCGCAGTGTTCGTCGCCGATCACGGCGTCGCTGCCGAGGGCGTGAGCGCATTTCCGCAAGCAGTCACGACTGAGATGCTGCGCAATCTCGCGGGCGGCGGCGCGGCGATCAGCGTGCTGGCGCGCCGTTTCGGCTACGCGCTGAAAGTCGTCGATGTCGGCGTGATCACCGATACCAGTTCGGCGCCGCTTGATAACGTGACTTATCGCCGAATCGGCGCGGGCACGCGAAATTTTGTTAGCGGCCCGTCGATGAGCCCAGCCGAGGCAATGCGCGGGCTTGAAGTCGGAATCGAGATCGCATTCGAACTCGCGGGCAGCGGTGCGAGCCTGATCGGAATCGGGGAGATGGGCATCGCGAACAGCACTTCCGCCGCCGCACTTCTGTCGGCGCTAACCGAAATTGCGCCCGAGGAGATCGTCGGCCGCGGCACCGGCCTCGACGACGCCGGCATTCGACGCAAAATTGAAGTTGTATCCCGCGCTCTGGAACTGCATCGCGAATCGTTCGAATCGAGCGAAGGTTCCGGCGTCGCGATGCTTGCGCCGCTCGGCGGATTCGAAATCGCCGCGATGACCGGCGTGTGCATCGCGGGCGCGTCGCTCGATATCCCGGTCGTGGTGGACGGCTTCATCGCGACCGCCGCCGCTGGCGTAGCGGAACGAATCTACCCGGGACTCTTCGATCATCTTTTTTTCAGCCATCGCTCGGCCGAAGGCGGCCATGCGCTGGTGCTCGACAAATACAAAGTGCGCCCCATACTCGATCTCGATCTCCGGCTTGGCGAGGGAACCGGCGCGGCGCTCGCGATGAACGTGATCGAAACCGCGCTCGACTTGTTTCACAACATGGCGACGTTTGCCGGCGCAGGCGTATCCGGCAAAGTGCGATGATCGATGACGTCGAGACGGAGCCGGCCTCCACTAACGCGGAGGCCGCGCCGGCGGCTGGATTCCTCACCGAGCTCCAGCTCGCATTTTCGTTTCTCACGATTCTGCCGGTCATCGATCAACGCCGCGCATCGGAGCCGGCGGTCGCGGCATCGTTCGCATGGTTTCCGCTGGTCGGCTTTGCGCTCGGCGCTTCGCTCTGCGGAGAGGATTGGCTGCTCGCGCATGTATTCGGCCAGGTGATTCGTTCGGTGCTGGTGATTCTGTCTCTCACGATAATAACCGGCGCGGTTCATCTCGACGGATTGGCCGATACCGCCGATGCGCTTGGTGCGGGACGCGATCGCGAACGTGCGCTCTTGATCATGCGCGACAGCCGGCTCGGCACCTTCGGCGCGATCGCCGTTTTCTTCGATCTCGCGCTCAAGATTCTCGCACTCTCGACGCTCGCCGGTTCGCGCCGCTTCGACGCTTTGCTCATCGCGCCGACGCTCGCCCGATTGGCGATGGTCGCAATTCCGTACGGCATGAATTATTTGCGCGAGCAAGGCGCCGGTTCGGTGCTGCTCACCCGCAGCTACTCGTTCGATCGCAAGTTTGTGATGGGTCTCATCGTGATTGCGCTCGCCACGGTCTTCGCCGGCTTCAAAATCGTGTTGATTGCGATCGCCGTGACGCTGGCGACGCGATGGTTCTACTTGCGATGGCTCGGCGGTGTGACCGGCGATTTGATTGGCGCAGGCGGTGAGCTGGTTGAAATTGCGGTCCTCGTCGCGATGACGATTACTTAACGCGAATCGGGTATCCCGCGACCATCAACCACACTTCATCCGCGACGCTGGCAATTTTCTGATTCGTCCAACCCAGCAAGTCGCGGAAGCGCCGTTCCACCGGATGCATCGGCACAATTCCCATTCCAACTTCGTCGGTCACCACAATGCTCGCGAAAGTTGCGCGCGCGATCGCTGATGCCAGCGCGTCAGCTTCCGACAGCACCGGCTCGTCCGTGATGTGGATGTGGATCAGGTTCGACATCCATAGCGTAAGGCAGTCGATGACCACAACGTCGGCGTGGCCGTCCAGCGCCTCGATTTCGCGCGCGACGTGCTCCGGCTCCTCGATTGTTTGAAACTCCGCCGGCCTTGTCTCGCGATGAAACGCGATTCGTGCCGTCATCTCGTCGTCGAGCGCTTGTCCCGTCGCGATGAAAAATTTCCGCTGATGCGGCTCCGCCAGTTTCAGCGCATGCGTGCTCTTGCCGCTGCGCGCGCCTCCGCTGATTAACGTGATCCTCGCCATCGAACTTTCAAGCGTACATGATCGCGCACCGCGTGACGAAATTTCTGCGTCGTCTCAAGTTCGGGTTGACCCAATGGCCAACACCGCGTAACTATCTTTGCCGCACCCGGTGCACGGGAAGCCGGTTTAAATCCGGCGCTGCCCCGCAACTGTGTGGGGGGACGACGGCCCACTATGCCACCGCTTCGGCGGGAAGGCGGGCCCGAGGATGAACCCCAAGCCAGGAGACCGGCCGGGTCACTAACTGTCTGCCTTCCGCGGGGAGGGTGGCCTCAGGCGCGCTATTCCTGAAGCCCGATCCTTCAACACGCGAGGGGTCGGGTTTTTTCTCGCCCGGCTGTCCCACTCGCCGAAGGCAGCGAACTCGGAGGGAGTTCATGCGGCGAGTATTTCAGTTAATTGTTTACGGCATCGCGTTGATACTTTTATTGTCGACGATTCCGACGGCGAGCGCGGATGATTCCAGCGCGCCCACATCATCTCAGGCGCCGGCGACCAAGAGCATCACGCCCGACAAATCAACGACATCCGGTGCGGCGAACCAGAATTCCGCGGCCACAAAAAACACGCCAGCAAAAACCGCGGCCCAAAAACAGGAAGCGCAGAAGCTCAATCCGATCGTCGTCACGGCAACCAGGATCCCGGAGCCGATCGCCGATATCGGCACGACGATCAGCGTCGTCGAGGATTCGCAAATCGAGGCGCAGAAAATCGAGCGTGTCGAAAACGTCCTGCGCCAGGTGCCCGGCTTGCAAGTTACGCAGGGCGGTTCGCCCGGCTCGGTTACCGACGTGTCGATCCGCGGCGCGTCGCCGTCGTCGACCCTGGTGCTGATCGATGGCGTCGAGGTGAACACCGGGGCGACCGGTTCATTCGATTTCGCGAATCTCACCACCGACAACCTCGAGCGAATCGAGGTTCTGCGCGGCGCCGGCGGATCGCTGTACGGCTCGCAGGCAATCGGTGGCGTGATCAATCTGCTGACGCAGGAAGGCGAAGGCGCGCCAAAATTCAGCTTGCTGTCGGAGGGCGGCAATCGCGCGACCTCGCGCCAGGTCGCGACCGTGAACGGCGCCGACGGAAATCTCAGCTACTCGGGCGCGCTCTCGTACTTCTCAACCGAGGGCTATCGCCAGTCCAACGACAACTCCGACAATCTCTCGGGCTCGGGCCGGCTCGATTATCATCTCGACGAGAACACCGTGATTCGCGCCTTCGCGCGTTACACGACCTCGAATGTCAGCCTGCCCCGTTTTTCGATCTCGTCGGGACTGCCGGGAGCTTCACTGAACCCGACCGCGCATCAACGCAACGAGTTCATGATGTTCAAAGGTGAGATCGAGCATCATTTCAGTGACAAGTTCCTCGCGCGGATCAGCGCCTTCTATGTTCGCCAGGACCTGCGCTTAAATTCGACTCCCTACGTGGGCAATCCGAGCTCCGAGGTCGATCGAATTCCCGACGAGACGCGCGGCGGCCTGGCCGAAGCAATCTATACCTGGATTCCCGGCTTTCGCACGGTGGGCGGGTTTGATTTCAAGGATCGGTGGGTTCGCTCGAACAGCTCCTCCTCTTTCCCGCCGTTCGGAACATTCATCAGCAACTTCAGCGCGCGCCGTCAGGAATACGCCGGTTACATCGAGCAGGAAGGCCGCTTCTTCAATGGGCACATTCTCGGCACCGCGGGAGTTCGGGTTGACGGCAATAGTCAGTTCGGCGAGGAAGTCAGCCCGGCGTGGTCGGTGGCGATTCCAATCGAGAAAATTTCGACGACGCTGCGCGGCAGTTACAGCGAGGGCTTCCGCGCGCCGTCATTCGACGAACTTTTTTTTCCTGGTTTCGGCGATCCCAACCTTCAGCCGGAAATCTCGAGCGAGTATGACGGCGGATTCACCACCTCGTTCGGCGAGCGAGCCTCGCTCACTGCAACATACTTCTCGCGCCGCGTGCACAACCTGATCGTCGCGGTGCCCGCGCCCGGCACGCCGTTTGGTGTCCTGGCGGGCAACGCCGGCCGTGTCGATGTGCAAGGCGTCGAGATCGTGCCGAGCCTCACCATCGTCAAGGGTCTGACGCTGAGCGGCAACGTCACCGTGCTCGATGAAACGCATGCCGACGCGCGCGGTGCGATTGCGCGGCCGGTGCGAGTCGCAAAGCATTCGGCGTCGGCGCTGGTGCAATATGTGCGTGGCGGGAATTTTCTGCCGCACGATCGAATCACCGCGAGCATCGTCGATAATTTCGTCGGCGATCGCGACGACATCATGGCCACCTTCCCGTTCGCGATCGTAAATCACCAGGCTTACAACCGCGTCGACGCGGTCGCATCGTACGCGCCCGGCGTCTCGTATCAGTGGATCCATAACGAAGAGGCTTTCGTGCGCGTTTCCAACATGATGGATCGCCGTTATTCGGAGGCGCTTGGATTTCCAGCGCCCAGCGTGAATTTCGTCGCCGGCGTGAAGTTCGATTTCGGTGAGTGAGCGACCGTCGATTATGCGGACGCCAGCCGCTCGAGCGCGAAGTAGCGCTTGAAAATCGCCCGGATTCGATTGCGCCGGCGGGCGAGCTCTTTCAACAACCTGGCCGCGCCATCGGAACCTTCGAAACCCATCCGGCGCGCGAGCGGTCTGAGCGCGGCAGGCGAAGTGGGCAGCGCCCAGGCCGGCTGATCGCTCTCGATGCGCAGCCGGTTCTCGAGACGCGACAAAAACTTGTAGTCGTCCTCGAGCGCGCGCGCATCTTTCGGTTCGAGCAGATGCGATGTGTCGAGCGCCTTGAGCAGGCCCATCGTATGGCGCACCCGCAGCTCCGGATGCTGCTGACCGTGGCGCAGCGCCATCATTTGCGCCAGGAACTCGACATCGACCAGGCCGCCGCGTCCCTGCTTGATATTGACGCGGGTTTTGTCTTCGACGCCGATTTCGTTTTCCATCCGGGTTCTCATTGCCGCGATCTCATCGACCTCGGCGCGCGCAAGCGAACGGCCAAAAACGAATTCCTGGCGAGCCTCTTCGACCTGCTCGGCCAATTCGCGATCGCCGGCGACCACGCGCGCGCGAACCAGCGCCTGCCGCTCCCAAACCGCTGAACTCTGGCGATGGTATTCACGGAATCCCGCGAGCGACGTGACCAGCGGACCGGCATTGCCCGAAGGACGCAGCCGCAAATCGAGCTTGTACGCGTAACCCTCGCGCGTGCGCGATTCCAGAATCGCGATCAGCTTCTGCATGATCCGCGATGCGCTCTCGCGGCTGCTGGCGGCGACTTCGGCGCGATCGTCGTAAACAAAAATGAGATCGAGGTCCGAATTGTACGACATCTCGCGCGCGCCGAGCCGGCCCATCGCGATCACGCACAGGCGGAGCGTCTTCGGAATCTTGAAGTGGGAGCCGACCTCGTCGCGCGCAATCGACATCGCTTCGTCGAGCACCGCTTCGGCCAGCGTCGTCAGCTCGCGCTCGACCTCGAACAGGTCGAGATCGCCGGCCAGGTCGGCAATCGCGATCCGCAGAAACTCCTGATGCCGCATCGCGCGCAACGCATCGAGCTTGCTCTCAAAATCCGGACTCGCCGCGACCAGCCCGCGGATTTCCTCGCGCAACTCGTCCGCCGCGCGGCGCGCCTTGACCAGATCGGATCGCACCAGCGTATCGATCATGTCGGGATGCCGAATGAAAATCGTCGATAGATAAGCGCTCGACGCGAACAGCCGCAGCAGAATCCGCCGCGTCGCCGGATGCTGCTCGAGCAATGAGAGGAACGAAGTGCGCGCGCCGATCGCCGCGATGAATTCCGCCAGGTTCATCAGCGCCAGATCCGGATCGGGCAGCTTGCCCATTTCGTCAAGCACCAGCGGACCGAGTCGATCGAGCAATTCGCGCCGCCGGGGACTGGTTAGCGCGTGAGAGGGTCCGCGCGCGAGTAGTTCGAGATGCCACGAGCTTTCGTCGGCGCGCGCGAAACCAAGCTCGGCGAGATACTGCGCCGAAGCGCCGCGATCGTGCGCCGCATTCCAGGCTGACTGCGCGGCTTCGCTGGGAATCTGCGCGGATTCGTCGTCGCCGCCCGCCAGCGTTTCGCGGAACTGGGTCGCGATCAGTCTGCGATGCGCACTCATCACGGCGCTGAATTCTTTCAGCGCCGGCAGGTCCTTGCCGAACCCCATTCGCGCGGCGAGCGCGCGCATCCCGATGTCATCGGCGGGCAACACGTGCGTCTGCAGTCCCGCGACGACTTGCAGCTTGTGCTCGACGTCGCGCAGGAACGAATACGCTTTGGCGAGATCGCTCGCTTGTCGCGACGGCAGGTAACCAAGCTCGTCGAGTTTCTTAAGTGCCGCAATAGTCTGCTCGGTGCGAAGTCGCGGGTCGCGCCCGCCATAAATCAGCGTGAGCGATTGGACGACGAATTCGAGCTCGCGGATTCCGCCGAATCCGAGTTTGATATTGCGCTCGACCAGCGCCGGCGATCGCAGCTCCGCCTCGATCTGATGCTTCATCGCGCGCAACTGGCGCAGCGTGTCGAAGTCCAGGTACCGGCGATAGATAAACGGACTCAGTTCCGCGACCAGACTGTTTCCGATCGCAACGTCACCCGCGACCGGCCGCGCGCGCAGCAGCGCCGCGCGTTCCCATGTTTGTCCAAGGCTCTGATAGAAGCTGATCGCGCCATCGATCGGCGTCACCAGGGGAGCGTTGCGCCCACCCGGCCGCAGCCGCATATCGATCCGAAAACATCCGGGCGAAAGAATTTCCGTGAGCGACTCGCCCAGCCGCGCCGCTGCTTCACTCGAGTCGCGCGAACCCGACGGCTCGTGAAGATAGATCAAATCGATGTCGGAACTGAGATTCAGCTCGCGCGCGCCGAGCTTGCCCATCGCCATCACGCAGAAGCGGCCAATCTGAGCGGCACGCTCGCCCATGAACCGCATCGCCAACTCGAGTGCGGCGCGGATGCACTCGTCTGCCAGCGCCGACATCGCGCGCCACGTGTCGGCGACACTGATTCGATCGAGCAGGTCTGCGATCGCGACGCGCACGAACATTCGGCGGTTGAATCGCGCGAGCGCCACCGAAGCGCTCAGCCGATCCGGCGCATCGATCGGCTCGCAGTGCATCGCCGCGATCAGGCCTTCGGCGTTCGCGGCCCGTGCCTCGCTGAATGCCTCGACCCATCCGCATCCGGCGAAGGAAAGTTCGGTGGCGACCAGCTCTGAAGAACCGAGACAAAACACCAAGTCGCTCGCCGCGGCGCGATCGCGGAGGATATTCTTCAGCGCGTCCGCCGAGTCCTCGGCAAGTTTCAGCAGGAACGCAATCGCCAGCCGCTCGTCGGGCGCGCGAGTCGTAATCGCGCGGAGCGCCTGCTCGGCGAGACGCTGATTGCCAAGCCGCCGCTTCAGGCGATCGGCAAGCACCGTAAGCTCGGACGACGATGCGGACTTGCGCGGCACGATTCAGAAGATAACAGACACCATCGTATTGCGCTCGATGCCTGCGATTTTTGTGGTCACGCTCGCGCCACCGATGTTAGACTCTGTGCGCCAAACCCGCATCAAAGGAGTCGTATCGTGATCGTTCTTTACACCACTGAACGCGATTATCCGTGGGGCACGCTCCGCTCAACTCACGGCGCGAAGACCAAAGTCGTGCTCGAAGAAAAAGGCGTCGCCTATCGCATCGAGAACCTTCCGCCCGGCCATCTGATGAAGAAGCCGCCCGAAATGGTCGCGAAGCATCCGCTCGGCAAGGTGCCGTATCTCGAAGATGGCGAGCTCGTGATTTTCGATTCGACCGTGATCGACGAATATCTCGAGGAGCGCTATCCGCAGCAGCGCCTGATGCCGTCCGAACCGATCGCTCGGATGCGTGTGCGCGAACTGGAAAACTTTGCCGACGAGGCGATGCTGATCGGCAGCGTCCCGCCAATCTGGATGCCGTATTGGAGCGAACCCGGCAAGCGCGACCTCGAGCGCATGGAGAAGGGCCGCGCGCTATTGCGATCGCGCGATCTGCCATATCTCGAGAAAGTACTCGGCAACGTGAGTGACGGCAGCTATGCGTGTGGCGAGTTCTCGCTGGCCGACGTGCCGCTGATGGCGCTCGCGATGGTGCTCGAGGTCGACGCTCCGAATCTCGACGCGTTCCCGAAAGTCGATGCGTATCTGCAGCGTCTGCGGCAGCGCTCGAGCTATCGCGCGATCAGTCCTAAGACGAAAGTCGCCGACGCGAGCGGCCGCGGCTGATGAACGCGCCGCTTCAGTCGTACTAACGCGCGTCCGTTGCGACTTTGAACGACCAATTGTATTCGGTCGAGTCGATCGTCATCGAAACTTTGTAGACGCTGCCCGGCTTGAGCGGCGCGCGAGGAACGATCACCGCCGCCATGGAGTACGACAATCCCTTGCGCGCGTCGGACTGAATCCGCGAATCGTTGTTGGTGTAACGTGACGCGTCGTAGGCGCAGTGCTCGATCGGGTTGCCGTCTTCAAGCAGGGCATGCGCCGTCAGCAACGATGCGTCTTCATAGCCGTGGCGCCCGACTGAGATGAAGATCGGCAACCCCGAGGGGATTGCATATCCCGCGCAGGGAGCGAGCGGATCCAGCGAGAGGTGCTCGCTATAAGAGCGCAAAGGGATCGTCGAACCTTCGGCAGGGAATTCAATAGGCTTTCGAAAATATCTCGGCCGAATTCCGCTCGGCATATGAAAAGAATTTTCAGTCTCCGATGAAGCATGACGGTAAAGAATCTTGAATCCGCTCAAGATCTCGCGGCGCATCTGGAAAGTCGCCGCACAGAGTCCGTCCTGACAATACTGGCCGTAGGCGAGGTAGTAGAGCTCCGGATCGAGCACGAGCATCGCATTGAAGGGATTGCTCATCAGGTGATCGATGAAAGCTGTACCGTCGCTCGGTATCGCATCGGCTTCGATCACGTTCGAGTTGCCGGCAATCGCCGCACCGCCACTGCTGTAGCCCGGAAGCTTAGGGTCTTCGCCATGCAGCTCCGGCGCTAGTCTGCCCGCTCCTTTCAAATGGTTGTCGATAAGCGTCACGTCGCCGGGCCGGATATGGTTGAGCACCACGTAACGGCTGTGAGCGGTCGCATCCTGGCTTAGCGGTCTGAACTCCTCAACCGGATCGGCGCCACACATCGCGCGATAGTAGTTCATTCGGGCGAGCGTGCTCGGAAGTGGATTAGATTGAGTGGCGGAATGCGCGATTGATTGTACAGACGCGGGGATCGGCAACGCTGTCAGTAACCAGCCCGCGAGCGCGAATGCAGTCGTACGCGGTAGGTGCATCGGCAAAACCCCCTCTTCGTAGGCCGACGCGAGCGGCCCGCGGCGGATCGCCGCGTCGATCACACAGAAGCGCGATCAGATTTTCTGTTGAGTCTTCGCCGGATGCGGCGTCTTGGCCGCGACGCGATGGACGCGCGCGCTGTGCGATTTCTTAGCGCTCTTTTTCGACGGCGCAAAATCGCACTTGATCGGCGCTGGACGAATCGCTGCCTCGTCCGCGATGCCCGGAAAGTACTTGTCCTCGTAGCGATGCACTCTCAGCGCGGCAAGGAACTCGGCGTAGTAATTCTTGACCGCGAAACCGAAGCGCGGCCCGTTATACTTCTCGACCATCTCTGAATAGTCGCCGCCGTAGATGCTCGCCGCACGCGCTGTCCCGCCCGTGCCGTAGTTATAAGCGGTGATCGCGAGCGGCCAGTCACCCAAAGTATCGTAGTTCGATCGCAGCAACTTGGCCGCCGCTTCCGTCTCGCGCACCGGGTTTAACCGATCGTCGTGATAGCGCGTGATCTTCATGTACTGCTTGCCGGTGCCGCGAGTGAACTGCCAGATTCCGACCGCGCCCGCGCCCGACTTCGCACCGCCGTGAAAGCCCGACTCGACGTGCGCGAGCGTCACCAGCTCCGGCGGTATGCCGGCCGCCCTGAAAATTCTCTCCATGGTCGGGCGGTAGTATCGGCTCCGCAGCAGGCCCTCGCGAAACTGCTCGCGCAATCCTTCTTGAACGCGCAGATTCTGCGCCGCGGCCGCGTATTCGCCCACCGGCTCGCCCTTGAACATCTCGGCCACTCGCCGCTCTTCGTACGTGGATGGTTGATGGCCCGACGCCAGCCGAGTCAGGATGTCGCCGTACTTCGATTTGAGATACGCGTTCGCCCAATCGATATCGCCACGCGTCGGCTGACCGTCGCCCGGCATATGGTAAACCTGGTAGGTGCGAAAGACGTTGTCACGGTCTAGAATTACGAAATCACGAGACGAGTACGCGGTGAATACATTGACCCAGAAATCCACATTCGGCTCGATCGTCTTGGGCGTCGGAAATGGAACCTGCGATTCGCAAGCTGCGCGACGCGCCGAGACGAGGCCCAGCATCGACACCAACGCGAGCGCCGCGATTCCTTTACCGATATTTCCCGTGAATAACCCCGTTGCGATCAAACCTTCCCCCTGGCGCAGGTGAGTTCCCGCGTCTATCCCTAGGCTAATCGAATACTCGCCCCCGCTCTGGTAGTCAATGAACCGAGCGTCTTGTTTCGCCTCAAACCTTGGGAATCCACCGAATATGCCACGGGAACACACGAAGATCAGCTTGCGAGCGATATTCCTCGCCGTTGCGATTGTGGTCGTCGCAGGATGCAATCGCTCTCCTCGCACGCCCGACGAGATCGCGCACGAAGACACCAACTTCAGCGTCGCGTTGCTTACCCCCGGACCGATCAGCGACGCCGGCTGGAACGCGGCTGCCTTCGACGGGATGGAACTGATCAAAGGTAATCTCGCCGCCAGGACCGCGGTGGTGCAGACCACCTCTCCAGCCGACTTCGAAGACGCGATGCGCGACTTTGCCTCGCGCGGATTCAATGTGATCTTTGCCCACGGCTTCGAATACGGCGACGCCGCGCTCAAAGTCGGCAAGCTCTTCCCGAAGACGACCATCATCGTAACCTCCGGCAGTGTGACCGCCACCAACGTCGCGTCGGTCACGTTCAAGGTCGAGGAGGCCGCCTACGTCGAGGGCGTGCTTGCCGGTGCGATGTCCAAGTCCGGCGTCGTCGGTACGATTGGCGGCATCCCGCTGCCCGCGATCAAACTCTCCATCGAGGGATTCAAACGCGGCTTCCTCTCGGTCCGCCCCAATGGGCGCGTGCTGGTGACCTTCACCGGCAACTTCGACGATGTCGGCGCAGCGAAAGAAGCCGCGCTCGCAGAGGTTAGCCAGGGCGCCGACCTGCTGATGCATGATGCGGACGCGGCCGGGCTGGGCGTGTTCCAGGCCGCGATCCAGGCGCACGTTTATGCATTCGGCGCGAATCGCAATCAAAACAGCGTCGCGCCCGAGGTCGTGCTGGCCAGCGCCGTCGCCGACATTCCCGATGCATTTCTTCGTATCGCGACCCAGGTGAGAGGCGGATCGTTTCATCCGGGCTTGATCGAGATGGGCATGAAAGACGGCATGATCAAGGTCGTTTACAACGATCATCTGAAGGACCGGATACCGGAGCCCGCACGCGAGCGCGCCGACGCCGCGGAGAAAGATATCATCGCGGGCAAGATCGCGTTTCCGGCTACGTCCGCGCCTCCCGCTACGTCCGCGCCTCCCGCTACGCCCGCGCTATCTGCTACGCCCGCGCTATCTGCTACGCCCGCGCTATCTGCTACGCCCGCGCTATCTGCTACGCCCGCGCCTTCTGCTACGCCCGCACAGAAATAGTTGCGCTTGACAATCTGCCGGCATTCTTGTTATTGAGAATCATTCTCAATCTCAGGAGTCACCGGCTCGATGTCCGTAAAAAACTCTGCCCTCGCGATCGCCATCGCCACCGTCGCTCTGCTCGCTTCTTTCGCCGCGCCGACAACGACGCGTGCGGCTGACGATTATTCTCAACTACGCTTTCAGAACGGCCGCTTCGAGCCGGCCAATCTCTCGCTGCCGGCGAACACGCCGGTCAAATTGCAACTGACCAATGCCGGCGACGACGCCATCGAGTTCGAAAGCTTCGAACTCCATCGCGAGCGCGTCGTGCAGCCCGGCCAGACAATCACCGTCCTCCTTCCGCCGCTTTCGCCCGGCAGCTACCCGTTCTTCGACGATTTCAGTCACGGCGCTGTCAAAGGCGAGATTGTCTCGCGTTGATTCGCCGATTGCCCGCCCGCGCGCGGCGATGCTTGTTGCTGGTGCAATCCTGGTCGCCGCCGAATTCGTCCATCCAGCGTTTGCCGACCCTCCGACTCGCGAATTGACGGCGCCGGCGCCCGTCCGCCGGATCCTCGAGCGCGGCTGCTACGATTGCCACTCCGACCAGACTCGATGGCCGTGGTACAGCCGCGTGCCGCCGATTTCTTTTTGGATTCGTCGCGAGGTCGATGAAGGCCGCCAACGTCTCAACTTCTCGGCGTGGACCGATTATGCGTCCGACCCCGGCAGCGAAGACCAAAAGCTCGACGAAATTGCGCGCTTGCTCAAAAGCGGCGCGATGCCCCCATGGTACTACGCCGCGATGCATCCCGACGCGCGCCTCAGCGACTCCGAACGCGCCGCGATCACGCGCTGGATCGCCGACGAAAAATCCGCTGACGAAAAATCCGCCGGCGAAAAATCCTCGCACTCGGGCGCGCGCGACGCTTCATCCAAATGGCCAGCGCGGTGATCGTTCGCGCGATCCCGCTGGTAGCCGCGCTGTTGCTGATCGCCTCGAATGCGGCCGCCCAGGTCGATCCGTACGAATTCGAGGTTTACCCCTACCAGACTCTCGGTAAGGGGATGGTGGAACTCGAATCGCTGAACAGCTTTGTGCCCAGTGGTCACAGTCATGGTGACAACGGCACTTCCAGCGGCGACTATCCGAGCAACAAGATGTATCGCACGGCTTTCGAGCTGAGCTACGGGCTGACCGACCGCATCGAGGCCGCGGTTTATCTCAATCTCGCGCACCCCAACGGCGCTTCGCTGCAATACGCGGGATCGAAATACCGCTTGCGCGGCAGCTTGTTCGAGCAGGGCGAGCTGCCGGTCGATCTCGGCTGGTACCTCGAGCTCGAATGGCATCGCACGCCGCAATTCGACGGCAACGAGCTTGAGCTCGAGTTTAGACCGATCATCGAAAAAGATTTCCGCCGGTTCGAGCTCGACCTCAATCCGATTTTCGAAAAACCGATTTTCGTCGGCCCCGACAAGAACAAGGGCGTCGAATTCGGTTACGTCGCCGGCGTCTACTACAACTACCTGCGCGCGCTATCCCCCGGCTTGGAATTCTACGGCGGCATCGGATTAATCGACGACAACGATCCTCTGCACCAGCAGCAGCACTACATCTTTCCCGTCATTCGCGGCTCGTTGCGCAACGGTATCGAGTACAGCTTTGGCCCCGGGATCGGGCTCACCCGTGGCTCGGACCGCGTGCTATTCAAGATCAACGTCGCGTTTGAACACCTCGCCGGCTCGATGTTCTGAGAGAGCGCAATCAATAGTTCGCGATCGGATTGTACCGGTCGTCGAGACCCGCGTTATCGTGAAATCTGGAGCCCGACCATCGTCCCGATTCACTGCCGAAGCGAGGTGAATCATCGCCGTCGGTCGTGAAACGATTGTCGTCATTCGCGAATCGATCCTCCGATGAACCGAATCTTTTTTCGTCTTCCTTTGGACAATCGAGGATCGACGTGTCCGGCCATCGCGATTCCGAACTCGTCGCTCCCTTCAGCGCATCGGCGCGCGCCGAAAAATCCACGCCTGCGCCCAATCCTTTCCCGACTCGATCTTCCCAGGTTCCGCCCCACGGATTCGTTTCCCAGGTGTGGCCGCCAATCCTGTCCGCAGCCTTCTGTTCCGAGCTCGACTCCGCGATTGTGTTCGCGTACTCACCCATCGTCTGCGCGATGGCGCTATTCGCCGCGAATACCGTCGCCGCCCCGACAATCACGGGCAACAGCATCCACATAATCGATCGTGTGACTCTCACGGTTTTCCCCTCCGCCCAGAATCCTACTTTCTGTGGCGGTTATAGTCTAGTAGTAGAGTCGCATCGAGGCAATCGGCCGTACCGATAGTTTTGGCGGCGCCCCTTCACGACGCCCCCGCTTGTGACCGCATGAGCCGCGCGGTTAATCTGCTTTCATCCCAGCACGCACGCAGTTCTCCTCGTGGATCGCATTGAAATAAAACCGCTGACCCGGCCGCTCGACGCAACCGTCAGCGTGCCCGGCTCCAAGAGCATCACCAATCGCGCGATGCTGCTTGCGGCGATGGCGCAGGGACGTTCCGTGCTCGATTCCGTGTTGTTGAGCGACGACACGCGCTCGATGGCCGACGCTCTCCGCGCGTTGGGTTTTATCGTAGAGACCGATGAGGCGGCGGAGCGAATCACGATCGGCGGCCGCGGCGGTATTATCCCCGTCCACGATGCGGAGATTTTTGTCGGCGGCGCCGGTACCGTGATGCGCTTTCTGCTCGCGATGCTGACGCTCGGGCTGGGCCGCTTCAGAATTGACGGTAACCAGCGGATGCGCCAGCGGCCGATCGGACCGCTGCTCGACGCGATGCAGCGGCTCGGCGCCAGCGTTTACAGCGAACGCGACAACAACTGCCCGCCGGTGATCGTCGATATGTCGCGCGGACGTCTCGACGGGGGCGACACCTCGGTCGACGCGCGCCTCTCCTCGCAGTTCGTCTCCGCGATGCTGATGCCCGCGCCGCTCTGGAAAGCAGGGCTCCGCCTGCGAGTGATAGGCGACACCGCCCGCCCCTTCATCGACATGACGCTCCGCCTGATGGAAGCGTGGGGCGTGCACGGCTCGCGCGACGGCGACACGATCGTCGTGCCGGGCGGGCAATGGTATCGCGCGCAACGCTTCGCCGTTGAGCCCGACGCCTCCAGCGCGAGTTACTTCGCCGCCGCTGCCGCGCTGGTCGGCGGCACGGTGCGAATCAAGGGCCTGACGTCGAATTCAGTGCAGGGCGACCTCGCGTTTCTCGGCGTGTTGCAGCGGATGGGAGCGCGCGTTTCGTGGCAACCCGATTTCGTCGAGGTCACCGGCACCGGCCAACTCACCGGCGTCGATATCTCGATGAATTCGATGCCGGACATGGTGGCGACGCTGGCGGCGATCGCGCCGTTCGCCTCGTCGCCGACCACGATTCGCGACGTGGCATTTATCAGGCATCACGAGAGCGATCGCATTCGCGTGCTTGCGACTGAACTGCGCCGGCTCGGCGCGTCGGTTATCGATTCGGAAGACGGTCTCGAGATTCAGCCGTCAACGATGCATCCGGACACGATCGAAACCTACGACGATCACAGAATCGCGATGAGCTTCGCGGTCGCCGGCCTCAAGCTGCCCGGCCTCATTATCAACAACCCCGGCTGCGTCGCAAAAACCTTTCCCGATTTCTTCGACCGCCTGTCCAATCTCGACCGCAGTTCCTAATTCCGGAAATTGTGCACGGCGCTAGTGTGACGCGGTCTTGAGGTCGGCTGCTTCGACGCGCGCCCGCGCGAGCGCCAGCGCTTCCTCCGCGGCCGGATATTCTGGATCGTAAAAGCTGGTCGCCGAGAATTTCTGCTCGGCAACTTGCACTTCTGCGATTGCCGCGCCGCGATCGACATTGTCCGGCGCCTCGGCGCTGCTCGCGAGCACCGTCATCACCCCGTCCTTAACTTCGGCGAGCCCGCCCGAGACCACCCAATGCATCGTCGCGCCGCCCGGCAACTGCGCTTCAAGCACGCCCGGCACCAGCGACGTGATGAAATTGATGTGCTCCGCCAGTACGCCGAATTCTCCGAGCGGGCCGATCGCCGAGACTTCCTCGACGTTGCCGTCGAACACGACGCCGGTCGGCGTCACCAGCCGGAATGGAAACGTCTCTGCCATCGTGGATTCGCCGCGCTAGCGAGCCTCGCGCGCCAGCCGCTCGGCCTTCTCCCGCGCATCGTCGATCGTGCCGACCAGGTAGAAGGCCTGCTCGGGCAGGTCGTCGTGCTTGCCGTCGAGGATCTC
>PNBD01000156.1 GCA_003135855.1 Deltaproteobacteria bacterium | reverse complement strand
TCGGCCAGGCCCTCGCGAAACTCGCGCTCTGGCAGAGTGGCGAGCGTCGCGACATCCGCGACGATCAGGCGCGGTTGATAAAATGCGCCGATCAGATTTTTGGCGTGGCGATGATTGATGCCTGTCTTTCCGCCGAGCGACGAATCAACCTGTGCGACGACGGTGGTCGGCACCTGCACCAGCGGCACTCCGCGGAGAAATGTCGCAGCCGCAAAGCCGGCGAGATCGCCAACCACGCCGCCGCCAAGCGCGAACACAGTGCTCGAGCGATCGAGGTTCGCCGCCGTCATCCGGTCGTAGAGAGTCTCGAGAGTCGCGGCGGATTTGCTCGCCTCACCGGCCGGAATTGAAATCGCAATCGGCGTGAAGCCACTTTTCTTGAGCGCGTCGATCGCGCGGGCGGCGTAAATCTTTTCGACGTTCGAATCAGTGATGAGTGCGCACGGGCCCGCACTCAGCCGCGCGGCTAGGGCAAGCTCGCCGAGGCGGTCGAGAATATTGTCACCGACNNGCGTGCGACGAAGGTCCCAGCACTATGTCGATCGTGCGCATAGTCAGGTCGATGCTACCGGCCCGTTCGCGGCGGGCGCGCCTCTGCGTGATGCGCACGCGGCAAATCCTTCGAGCACCAGCTCGGCGGCCTGCTCGACCGTCAACTCGGAACTGTCGATTTGCAGATCGGCGCGCGCATACGCCTCGCGCCGTTCGTCCATCAGTTCCCGAACACGGACCAGAGTCGCTTTTCCGCCTTGCTTCAGCTTGGGACGCAACACCTTTGATCGATCGACCCGAGCGGCGATGATTTCCGGCCGGGCAGTCAGACAGACGACGACGCCGACCCGTTTCAAAGCGTCGCAATTCGCGCGATCGACCAGCACGCCGCCGCCANNTCCGCGAGATAGGCGATCACTTCGCGTTCGAGTGCGCGAAATTTCGCTTCGCCGTCATCGGTGAAAATTTTCGCGATCGGTTTTCCGGCGCGCGCGATGATTTCGGCGTCGCTATCGAGAAAGTGCCAGCCGAGACGCTTTGCGACCATCGGGCCGACCGTGCTTTTTCCAGTTGCCATGAATCCGGTCAGGATGAGTTTGGGCGTCATTTAAAACCGCGGCGCGGACTCGCGGCGCGCGCTCCGCTCAATAATCGTGGACCTGTTGCTGAAAGCCTTTGAGGTTGCGACTAATCTCGGTCAACGAATCGCCGCCAAATTTTTCGAGGAACAATGCGGCCAGCTCGAAAGCGACCACCGCTTCCGCGATCACCGCAGCGGCTGGAATCGCGCATACGTCAGAGCGTTCGATCGCACCGACCGCCTCGGCCTTGGTCTTGATGTCGACCGAACGCAACGGGCGCATCAGGGTCGAGAGCGGCTTGAATGCAACCCGCACGCGGAGCGGCTCGCCGGTGCTCATACCGCCTTCGGTGCCGCCCGAATTATTTGAATGACGCGTGAAGCGATGGTGCGCCGCGTCGTAACCGATTTCGTCATGAAGCGCGGAGCCGCGAATCCGTCCCGCATTGAATCCGAGTCCCAGCTCGACGCCCTTGGCCGCCTGTAGACTCAGCAAGGCGTGGGCGAGACGGCCGTCGAGTTTGCGATCCCATTGCACGTGACTGCCCAGGCCGACCGGCAAGCCAGTGGCGATCACTTCGACGATGCCGCCGAGCGTGTCGCCGCTTTTTTTGCATTCGTCGATCTCGGCGATGATCTTTCGTTCCGCCTCGGGGTCGGCGACGCGCACCTGCGATTCCTCGGTGATGCCCCGCAAGTCGTCGATGCTGAGATCCGCGGGCGTGTTCGCTTCGGTCGCGCCAATCGTTGCGACATAACCAAGGACGTCGATTCCGAACGGCAAGAGGATTTGCCGGGCGAGGCCGCCGATCGCAACGCGCGCAGTGGTTTCGCGAGCGGACGCGCGCTCGAGCACGTCGCGAATATCGTCGAGGTTGTATTTCAGCACGCCGGCGAGATCGGCATGGCCAGGACGCGCACGCGTCACCGGCGTCGCCTCGCCGCGATCAGCGGGATCGGCAGACATGCGCTTGACCCAATTTTTGTAATCGCGGTTCTCGATAATGAACGTGATCGGGCTGCCGAGCGACTTGCCGAAACGGATGCCCGAGACGGGGCGCACTTCGTCCTTTTCGATTAGCATCCTGCCGCCGCGGCCGTAGCCCTTTTGCCGGCGCGCGAGGTCGCCGTTGATTTTCGCGAGGTCGATATCGAAGCCGGCGGGTACGCCCTCAACGATCGCGACCAGCTGGGGGCCGTGCGATTCTCCGGCGGTGAGGAATCGAAGCATCATTGAGATTCAACCAGAGTCGCGACGCGCGCGAAAGCGCCGCGCCGAGCGCGGGGGAGGTGGCGCGCGCTTCAGTGGCCGCGCATTATTGCATTCGCCGAGGTAGCGCGCGTGGCGGCCCGGCAACTCGCGATGCAGGCAAACATTGTAATCGTCGGCGCGGCGCGCGGATTCGAACAGCTCACCTATTCGATTCCGCCGGAGCTCGACGGGCGCGTCCACGAGGGGCATCTGGTGCTCGCGCCATTGCGCTCGCGCCGGCTGACCGGCGTCGTTACCAAGATCGGCGACACTCTTTCGAGCGAGCCGCTGAAGCCGATTCTTGAGCTGCTCGAGCCGCGTCCGCTTTTCGATCGGGCTCATCTCGAGCTGATGGAATTTCTTTCGTCGTACTACATGGTTTCGCTCGCGGAGGCGTATCGAAGCGTGATTCCCGCGTTAGCTCGGGTCGAGTCGAGGACCGCATACCGGCTGGCGACTCAACCGAATCCGCTGGCGCGTGCGGCGTTCAAGAGTGTCGAGCGCGCAATCGTGGAGGCGATTGCGAAGCGTCCGATGACGGCTCGCCAAATCGAGAAGCTCGGCACGCGGCCTGAAGTTCGGGCTGCGTTGTCGCGTTTTATCGCGGATGGAACGATCGAGCGTCGCGATCGGACCGAGGGGCGGCATCGTGCGGCGGCGGGTGCGATCGCGCGCATCAAGCACGGTGCGAAGGTCGATGTCGTGCGCGGTGTCAGGCAGCGCGCGCTGCTCGAAGCGATCGGAAAAAGTGGAGAAGTGGGGAAGCGCGTCGAGGAGCTGAAACTCGAGATCGATGGCGCCGGCGCGATTCTCAAAAGCCTCACGCGCCGTGGCCTAATCGAAATCGAAGCGGCACCGCCTGACGTCACACATCTGGCATCCGCGCCGGGATTCGATCTGACTGATGAACAGCAAATCGCGCAGGAGGCGATTGTACCGGCAATCGAGCAGCATCGTTACGAAGCGTTTCTGCTGTGGGGCGTTACCGCCAGCGGCAAGACCGAAATCTATTTGAATCTCGCGGCGCGGGCGCTCGCCTGCGGCCGCAACATTCTGATCATGGTGCCNNGATCGCGCACAGCGCGCAGAACGTTTCCGAGCGATGGGCAAGCTGGATGGCGACGCTCGGCGGCCAAGCGCGGATCATGATCGGCCCGCGTTCGGTTACGTTTGCGCCGATTCACGACCTCGGACTGATCGTCGTCGATGAAGAGCACGACGCGTCCTACAAAAACGAAGAGGGGATTCGCTATCACGCGCGCGATTTGGCGGTGGCACTGGCGGGATTTTCGAAATGTCCGATCGTGCTCGGGTCAGCAACGCCGTCGAGTGAGTCGTTCGCCAACTCGCGGCGCGGACGATATCGGCTGCTCAGATTGTCGCGGCGGGTGAACGATCGCGCGCTGGCGCAAGTCGAGATCGTCGATCTGCGACGCGAGGCGGCTGACGCCCGCAAAGTTAGCGAAGGACAAATCGCTACCGCGTCCAAATCCACCAATGGTGCAGCCGCCAATGGCAGCGCGCGCGGTGAGGAGGCGTCACGCGATGCGGTGCCGCTGTCATCGGCACTAATCGCGGCGCTGCGCGCGAACCTCGCGTCGGGCGGACAGAGTATCGTGTTTCTGAATCGGCGCGGCTTCCACAATTTTTTGCAATGCAGAATCTGCGGCAACGTGATCGCGTGCCCGAACTGCAGCGTCAGCATGACGTTTCATATGCGCGACCGTTCGATCCGATGCCATTATTGCGGCAATCACGCGGCGGCGCCGGATGCGTGCCCCGAGTGCCACGGCTTCGGACTGAAGGGACAGGGCTTCGGCACCGAGCGATTGGCGGAGACGCTCGCGCAGATGATGCCCGAGGCGCGGATCGAGCGGATGGATTCCGACACCAGCGGACTCAAGGGGGCGCGGACTCGGATGCTGGCCGAGCTGCGCGCGCGCGAGATAGATATCCTGGTCGGCACGCAGATGATTACCAAGGGCTTCGATTTTCCCGGCGTAACGCTGGCGGCGGTCGTGCTCGCCGACATGGCGCTCAACATGCCGGATTTCCGATCGGCGGAGCGCACGTTTCAGTTGCTGACACAGGTCGCGGGCCGGGCCGGGCGCGGTGAGCGACCCGGGCGAGTCATCATCCAGACCTACGCGCCGAACCATTACAGCATTCGCGCGGCGAAGGATCAGGATTACGCGCGGTTCATCAGGCGCGAGTTGCAGCTCAGGCGCGATCTGATGTATCCGCCGTTCGCGAGAATCGCGATGGTCCGAATCGAAGGCGTCGATCCACAGCGCGTGCGGCGGGTGGCGGAGGCAGTCGCGAAAACGCTCGGAAAAACTGCGACGCCCGAGGGTATCCGGGTTCTGGGTCCGGCGCCGGCTCCGATCGAACGAATCAAGCAGCGCTACCGATGGCAAGTGATGATAAAATCGCGCGAACTTAAACCGATGCGGGAAGCGCTCGCGGGGATGCGCGCGGAAGTGGAGGCGATCGCGGAGCGCGACGACGTCTATCTCGCAATCGATATTGATCCAGTGAGGATGCTTTGAACCAGGAAGCCGAATGAGCGAACAACATCCGATTCATCACGCAATTCATCATGTGCCGCACTCACGCCACACCTTTGACGTGAAGATGAAGGACGGCGCGATCATCCACGTCCGTCAGCATGGCAATCCCGCGGGTCCGCGGCTCTGCCTGAGTCATGGCAACGGACTCGCGATCGATGGATATTTTCCATTCTGGGGCCCGTTGCGCGATCGCTACGAAGTGATTGCTTTCGATTTCCGAGATCACGGGCATAATCCGCTGCATAGCGCGGAAGGGCATACCTGGCAGAACTTTATCGACGACATGGAAGTGGTTTTTCGTGCGGTGAATCGAGCGTTGGGGGCCAAGCGCGCGGCTGGACTCTTTCATTCGCTGTCGGGCGTGACGGCGGCGCTGCATGCATTCAAGTACGGGCAAAGGTTCGACGCGTTGGTGCTGTACGATCCGCCGGTTTATCCGCGCGAAGGGCATCCGGTTCAGTATCTGCAACAGAACGACAAGGACTCGCTGGCATCACGCGCAGCGCGACGTCCGGAGAGGTACAAGGACCCGAGCGAGTTGGCCAGGCAATTTGCGCGACGGTTCAAGCGCTGGGTGCCGGACGCATACGAGCTGATGGCGCGCGCGACGCTGCGCCACGATCGCGCTAGCGGGGACTGGGTTCTCGCGTGTCCGCGCGAGTTCGAGGCGCATGTATTCTCGAGCAACGCCGATCCCGGGTTATGGCCGCGGATGGCACATTGTCCGGTGCCAGTGAAACTCGTGTGCGGCGATCCGACGCTCGAGGACGCGATGCCGCCGGCGCTGATCGGCAAGGCGATGGCGGAGGAATTGGGCCTGCCGTACGAGGCGATTGCCGACACCACGCATTTTTTGCAAATCGAAAAACCGGCCGAGAGTTTTCGCGCCGCGGAGACTTTTCTGGCTGAGCACGGGCTCGCCGCCGATGGCGCGAAGTGAGCCAACTTTCGGCGAGATCGGCGCTTTGATAGATATTAGTTGTACCGGTTCATTTGGATGGCGCTGCTAAGAATTCGGAAATTTCCCGACGACGTGCTGAAGGCGCCCGCCGCTCCCGTGGCAGATATCAACGGCGCGACCGCCAGTCTGATCGACAGCATGGTGCAGACCATGTACGCGGCGCCGGGCGTTGGCTTGGCCGCGCCGCAGGTCGGCGAGTCGCAGCGGATCATTGTGCTCGATACCGATCACGAAGACCCGGGCAAGCATCTGCTGAAGCTGATCAATCCGCAGGTGGTGGAAGCCGAGGGCAGCATCGTGTGGGAAGAGGGATGCCTTTCGGTGATCGATTACACCGCCGACGTCGAGCGCGCGGCGCACGTGCTGGTGCGGGCGTGGACCCCGGAGCAGACGGAGATCGAGATCGAAGCCGACGAGCTGCTCGCGGTCGCGCTGCAGCACGAGATCGATCACCTCGATGGCAAGCTGTTCATCGATCGGATCAGCCGAATCAAGCGCGAACTCTACAAGCGGAAACTCAAGAAGCTAATCAAGGAGGGCAAGGCCGATAGCGAGCGCCCCTCCGCAGTCCGGATTTAAGATCGCGCCGCCGCTGAAGATTGTCTTCATGGGCACGCCGGCGCTGGCGGCTCATATTCTGGAGCGGTTGATCGCGGCGTCGGGCGCGAACTTGCGCGTGGCCGGCGTCGTCACGCGGCCGGATCAGCCTAGAGGGCGGCGGCTTAAGATAGAACCGAGCGAAGTCGGCGCGGTCGCGGCGCGGCATGCGATCCCGACGCTCAAGCCATTGAAGATTCGCACGCCCGAATTTCTGGCGGAGCTGAACGCATTCGAGCCCGACCTGCTGGTAGTCGTAGCGTATGGACGAATCCTGCCGCAATCGATTCTCGAAGTGCCGAAGATCGCGCCAATGAATGTACATGCGTCGCTGCTGCCGAAGTGTCGCGGCGCGGCGCCGATCGAAGGTGCGATTCTCGCGGGCGAGAGCGAAACCGGTGTGACGATCATGCGGATAATCGAGCAGATGGACGCGGGCCCGACGTACCTGCATCGCGCGATTCCAATTGCGGCGGACGACACGCAAGGGACGCTCAAGGAAAAACTTGCGGAGCTTGGCGCGCAGGCGCTGCTCGAAGCGATCAAGTTACTGATCCGCGGGGAACTTAAGGAGACACCGCAGGACGATGCGTTGGCGACTTACACATCGCAAATCGAAAAAAAAGATGCGGTGATCGATTGGAGCAATCCTGCGGAGCTGATCGAGCGGATGACGCGCGCGTACGATCCATGGCCGGTCGCGCGGACAACGCTCGACGGCGAAGAAGTGCTCATCTGGCGCGCGGCGATCGAGAACGAAGGCGCGAGCATCGAGGCGTCCGGCACAATTGTAAGCGTCAAGCCGAATCCGATCGTGCAATGCGGCACCGGCCGGCTGCGGCTGATCGAGGTGCAGGCGCCCGGCCGAAAACGGATGCCGGCGGCAGATTTTTTTCGCGGCAAGCGCATTCGCATCGGCGCGCGGCTGGGCACATGAGCGAGGATCCTGCGAGCTCAATCCGAGCGCATGGCATGGCCACGCGCGCCGCGAATGAAGGGCTTGCGTCGCGGCTGGCGGCGGTCGAGATTTTGTATCGCGTCGATCAGGAAAACGGTTATTCCGACGTTTTGCTGGGCGGCCGTCTGCCCGAGTTCCAGCTCGCCGATCGCCGGCTCATCACTCGGCTGGTGCTAGGCACGCTCGCGTGGCGAGGACGAATCGATTACGAACTTGCGCGGCTGACGGGCCGCAAACTCGACGGGATTCAGCCGCCGGTGCTCGCGATCATGCGGATGGGACTCTTCCAGTTGCGGTTTCTCGATCGTATCCCGCAGCATGCCGTGGTCGATACGGCGGTGAGTCTGGCGAAACGGATTCCCGACGCGCGCAAGGCGTCGGGATTTGTCAACGCGGTCATGCGGCGGGCGACTCGCGAACGGCCGGCCCTGCCGAATCGTGCGAACGACGAAAATGGGTACGTGGCGATCGCATATTCGCATCCGCGCTGGCTGGTTGAGCGATTCGTCGCGTCGTTCGGCATCGCGAATGCAGAACTGTTGATGGCGGCGAACAACGAGGCGGCGCCCAACGCGATTCGGCTGAATCTTTCGCGCGGCACGCGCGCTGAGATCCTCGCGCGGCTGACCGAAGAAGGATTCGAGATTGGCGCTGACAGTCGCGCTCCCGAAACGATCGTGCTGAAGGGTGCAGCGAACTTCGAGTCGGACGCGTATCGCGAGGGACTTTTTCACGCGCAGTCGGAGGCGTCGCAGATGATCGCGCGGATGCTCGCGCCGCCGGTGGGCGCGACGGTGCTCGATTGCGCCTGCGCACCGGGCGGCAAGACGACGCATCTGGCGGAGCTGGTCGGGGAGCGCGGGCGGGTGATCGCGATCGATACCAATTTTGCGGGACTCAAGCATGCGCGCGAGCTGGCGAAGCGATTGCGTCATCGCAATATCGATTTTGTTCGCGCCGACGTGACTTCGACGCTGCCGCTCAAGCTCGCTAGTTTCGACTACGCGCTGCTCGACGCGCCATGCACGGGACTCGGCACTCTGAGAGAGCATCCGGAGATACGATGGCGGGTGGGCCCGCAGGATCCCGCGCGGATGGCGGCGATGCAGTTGCGGATGCTGGAGCAGGCCGCATCGATGGTGCGCTCGGGCGGAGCGATAGTCTATTCGGTTTGCAGTATCGCACCGGAAGAAGGGAGTGGCGTGATCGATGCATTTTTGCGGAATCATCCGGAGTTCGAGATCGATCGCGAATTGAAGAATAGAGACGAGTTGCAGGACGTGCTCGATGCGCGCGGGTTCTTGCAGACGCGGCCGGATGTCGGCGGACTGGATGGATTTTTTGCGGCGCGTCTGAAACGGCGATGACGAGCAAAAGCGGAATCGCATGTCGCGGGTGCGGATTGCCTGATTTTGCCCGATACGACGCGCGTAATAAGATCATCTCAGAGCCCGCTAGTCTGTCCGCGAGCGGAGATTGCTATGTGTCGATCATTAGTTAGCAGGAAAAATCTGAACCGGATTCGAACCTTCCGCCTGAGCGCATCGGAAATGCTGCTCGCGCTCACCGTGATGCTCGCGTTTGTGGTTGCGGGATGTTCCGCGAGCAACCCGGAGCCAGAGCCCGTTGCGGCTCAAACTTACTACCCGCCGCCGGTTGTTCAACCTCCGACTCATCGTGCTCATGAACAGGGCACGGTCGCGACCTGGTACGGTCCCGGTTACGCTGGGCATCGCACGAGTACGGGTGAGAAGTTCGATCCCAACGCGCTGACGGCTGCCTCAAAGACGCTGCCCTTAGGCTCGCGGGTGAGGGTTACCAATCCCGACACCGGTAAATCAGTCGTGGTGAGAATCAACGATCGCTTGCCGCATGGGCATCGCCGCACGATCGATTTGTCGCGTCGAGCAGCAGAAGAGATCGGCATCACGAAGAAAGGTGTCGCGCGAGTCAAAGTGGCGTCCGTGACCGGAGATGAAGAAGAAGACACTACGTCGAAGTCGTCGAGCCCGGCCGTAAGTGAGGCCGAGGAGACGCACCATTCGCGGCATCGGTCGGGGTCCAAATCTCATCAACAGGCATCAGACGGAACGCCGGAGACTGCCGAAATCGAATAGCATCGCAGTCGGCGAGCGCGGGATCGAACATTCAGGGTGACGCTCGCAACCGAATCGCGTCGTCGCTAATGTCGAGCGGATGGAACGCCGCAGCGACGAAAATCCCGGTACCGATCCTAAAGACAAACTGGCGCCCTCGATTCTTTCCGCGGATTTCGCGCGGCTGGGCGAAGAGATCCGCGCGGTCGAAGCGGCGGGCGCCGATCTGATTCATTTCGACGTGATGGACGGGCANNCCGCTCGACGCGCATCTGATGATTTCGGAGCCAGAGCGATACGTCGAAGCGTTCGTGAAAGCGGGCGCCAATTCGGTTTCGGTTCATTGCGAAGTGTGCCCGGATATTCCGGCGATGGCCAGAAAGATTCGCGGCCTCGGCGCGCGCGCGTCGATCGGAATCAATCCCGAGACTGACGCCGAACGCGTGCTGCCCTTCGCGGAGCATCTCGACATGATCCTGGTAATGAGCGTGCATCCCGGGTTTGGCGGGCAGGCGTTTATCCCGGCGGCGCTCGACAAGCTGCGGCAGATTCGGCGCGAACTGCGGCGGCGCGGACTCAGTATCGACGTGGAGATCGACGGCGGCATCAAGCTCGACAATATCGCGGATGTGAAGGCGGCGGGCGCCAACGTATTTGTGTCGGGCTCGGGGATTTTCGGCAAGCCGGATTACAAGAAGATCATGAGCGAGATGCGCGAGCTGGTGGCGCATACGAATCCGAAACTATAGAGGCGCCGGACGATGCGCATCGGGCATCGCGCTGCGATCGCGTTGATTGCCTGGGCGCTGATGGTCCCGCGTTACGATCTCGACGGGCGCGTGGAAGACCAAGCGCCGCTCTCGAGTTGGAAAATCCACAGCCGCTATGAATCGCGAGCCGACTGCGAGCAGGTGCGTCAGCAGATGATCGAGATCGCCGGCGAGTTCATTGGCGAGCAGGAACGGCGTNNACGGCGGGCGGAGCTGGAGGGAATTTCGGAAGCGTCGGTGATGTTGGCGGCGAAATGCGTCGCGCGCGACGATCCGCGGATGAAATAGTTGTCAGCGCGGTCTCGTGCGAGCGCGAGCTACTTGTCCAGCGGGTGCTTGAACTTGCGATCGGGATGCCGAATCGTTAGCACCGGGCATCCCGCCTTTTGCACGACGCGTTCCGCGACGCTGCCCATCAGGACGTGCGCCAATCCGGTGCGGCCATGAGTGCCGAGTACGATCAGGTCGGCACTTTCACTCTGCGAAGTGTGGAGAATCTCGAGGAACGGCGAGCCGACCTTGAGCAAGCTGCGCGTCTTGATGCCGGTGTCGCGGAGTTTGCCGACAATCTTGTCGAGTTCGCGCTGCGCGAGCAGGCGCTGCTCTTCGCCGATGCGGCTCATCGCGCCGACGTCCATCGCGGGTCCGAGCTCCGGCGTCATCATGACCGGCGCGAGGGGTTGGTCGACGTGAAGCACAATGATTTCGGCGCCGAATTTCTTCGCGAACTCTTCGGCGTAGCCGAGCGCGAGATTCGAGTCTTCCGAAAAGTCCGTGGCAGCAAGGATTTTAGTGAAGGTTGGCACGATCGGAACCATACGCCGCGAGGGTATAGGTGGCAAGCGGAAGTTGTGGGCGCGGCATGCGCGAGGCGGGCGATAAGTCTCGACCGCCCACAATCACGCCATTACAATTACGGGAAAATCGTGGGAAACTGACGCTATGGCTACCCGCCACGGATTTGGAATTAAAGATTTCGACAAGGCGTTCGACGAATTCTTCGACGAACTGCTGATCGATCGTTGGCAATGCGGTACCCCGGCCGGAGAATTCGAGCACACCGACGTGATCGATAATCACGACGACTACCAAGTACGGGTCGCCGCGGCTGGCATCGATCCGGCGCAACTTCAGGTCGAAGTCCTGGGTCAGCGGCTGGCGGTGCGAGTGCCGGTGAAGCTCGGGGGCCTGCTCGAAAGCAGATTTTCTTTTGCCGAATCGATCGATGGAGAAGCGTCGACCGCGAAGTGGTCCGACGGGATTCTCACCATCACCCTGCCAAAAAAGAAGGGCCGGCGGATCGCGCTCAAGAATTCGTGATCGCACCGGACGCGGTACCTGATGACTGACAACACCGACCGCATCGTCAAGGAAGACACTACCCCGCGCCTTCCTGCGCCGCCGCATGCCGAACTGAGCGGCGCGGAGTTGCGGGTGGTGCTGCCGATCAGCGCGGAGGCGCTGGAACGCGCGGCGAGCAACGACGGCGTGGTCGAGCTGTTCGGACAGAATCGCGCGCTCGACGCGATTCGGCTCGCAATCGGAATCGACGCGCCCGGTTACAATGTGTTCGTCAGCGGCCTTCGCACGCTGCATGAACGCGAATCGGTTTTGCGATTGCTCCGGGAAAAAGCGGCGACGATGCCGACGCCGGGCGATTGGGTGTACGTAAACAATTTCAAAAATCCCGAGTCGCCGACCGCGATTTATCTGGAGCCGGGCAAGGGGATCGAGCTGCGCGCGCGGATGGCGGAGTTGGTCAGCTTCGTGCTCGAGCAATTGCCGAAGGCGTTTCGGCGCGAGGACTTCGATCTGGAACGGACCGCGCTGCGCGACAAGTACAACAAACGCGGGCAGGAACTATTTGCGCAACTCGAGGCGCGTGCGCGCGAGCGCGGCTTTGGAATCCAGACTACGCAGACCGGGCAGATCATTTTTATCCCGCTGATCGACGGCAAGATGCCCGAATCGCCGGAAGTGTTGAATCGTGCGATGGCGGAGAAAACCGAAGAGGAGCGGGAGCGCCTCGCGCACGTGCAGGCCGAGATGCAGGACGAGCTCGCGACGCTGATGCTCAAGCAGCAGGGGATGATGCGCGAGCTGATCGACGACATCCGGGCGATCGAGCGGTCATTTGCGTCGCGGCTGATCACGCCGTCGATCGAGGAGATCAAGCAGCACTTCAACAATCCCGGCGTCGATGCCTACGTCGATCAGGTCGCCGAGAACATGCTGGACAATCTCGATCGCTTTCGCGAGGTGAATCCCGCGGAGCAAGCGCAGCGGCCGCCGATGCCGGACCTCGCGACGCGCATGGTCGAGTACCAGGTCAACGTGCTGGTCGACAATTCGAACACGCACGGCGCGCCGGTGGTGCTCGAGGATGCGCCGACGTATCACAATCTGTTCGGCACGATCGAGCGCTGGATCGATCCGCTGGGGCGCGCGGGGACCAACTTTACGCGAATCATCAGCGGTTCGTTCCTGAAGGCGCACGGCGGCTTTCTCGTGCTCGATCTGGAAGACGCGGCGGTCGAGCCGGGCGTCTGGAAGACGCTCAAGCGTAGCCTCAAGTCGGGGCGCATGACGCTCGAGACGTTCGAGCCGTTCCCATTTTTCTCGATGAGCGGTTTGAAGCCCGAGCCGATCGCGATTCGCAACAAGGTCGTGGTGCTCGGCAGCCCGCACTTCTACAACCTTCTCTACTTTTACGATCCCGATTTTGCGGAGCTGTTCAAGATCAAGGCCGAAATGCGGCCGGCGGTGAGCGCCGACGCCAGCGCCGCGGCTCACTATGCGGCGCGCGTCGGAGCGCTGGCGCGCAAGGAGAATTTGCCGCCGTTCGACGGCGGTGCACTCGCGCGAATCGTCGAATACGGCATGCGCATGGCGGGCGACCGGACGCGAGTGCTCGCGATGCTCGAGCCGATCGACGATCTGGCGCGCGAATCGGCCTACTTTGCGCGCGCCGAGAATGCGCCGCGGGTCACGGCGGCGCACGTCGAGCGGGCACTCGGCGAGCGGATGCTGCGGCTCAATTTTATCGAAGAGGAAATCCGCAGGCTGATCGCGACGGGCACGCTGGTGGTGCATATCAGCGGCACGAGCGTCGGACAGATCAATGGGCTCGCGGTTCTCGACGTGGGCGGCTACGCCTTCGGGCGTCCATCGCGAGTCACCGCGACGGTCGCGCTGGGGCTGGCGGGACTGATCAATATCGAGCGCGAGGCGCGCCTTTCGGGATCGACGCACGACAAGGGCATCATGATTCTCGGCGGCTTTCTGCGCTCACGATTCGCACAAACGCATCCGATCGCGATGAGCGCGAGTATTTGCTTCGAGCAATCGTACTCGGGGATCGACGGCGACAGCGCGAGCTCGAGCGAGCTGTTCGCGGTGCTGAGCGCCCTGGCCGACGTGGGGATCGACCAGGGAGTCGCGGTGACCGGGAGCGTGAACCAGCTCGGCGAGATGCAGGCCATCGGGGGCGTGTGCGCCAAGATCGAGGGGTTCTTCGACCTGTGTGCGGCGCGTGGGCTCACGGGCGGGCAGGGCGTGCTGCTGCCCCGGGCGAACCTGCCGCACCTGGTGGTGCGCGACGACGTGACCGAAGCCGTGGCCGCCGGGCGGTTCCACCTGTATGCGGTGGACACCGTCGCGCACGGGATCGAGATCCTCACGGGGCTGCCGGCCGGCGAGCGGGACGCGAGCGGCCGCTTCCCGGCGTCCAGTGTCTTCGGGCGGGTCGAGCGGCGCATCATCGAGATCGCCGAGCGGCTGCGCGAGGCCGAGGGACACCACCCGGCCGAGGCGGCGGAGTCGATCGTGGACGCGGGGGCCGGAGAGGGCATCGAAGGCGGCAGCGTCCGGCGCCGGTGAAGGGGTAGCGTGGCGGACTGGTCTCCCCTGCTGCGTCCGGAGCTGGCGGATCTCGTGGCATACGTGCCCGCGCCGGCGGAAGGAGTGCGGGCGAAGCTCGACTGCAACGAGGCGCCGCCGAACCCATCGGAGCGGGTGCGCGAGGCCGTCGCACGCGCCGTGGCGCGCACGGCGCTGGAGCGATACCCGGACGCGACTGCGGGCGAGCTGAAGGCGCGGATCGCCGAGCGTACGGGGGCGCGGCCGCAGGACCTGCTGGTGGGCACGGGTTCGGACGAGGTGATCGCCCTGCTGCTGACTGCCCTCGGCCGGCCGCGCGAGCGCGCAACGCACGCCGTGGTGCTGGCCCCGTCGCCGACGTTCGTGATGTACCGGGTGACTGCGAGGGGCCACGGGCTGCGGCCGGTCGAGGTGCCGCTCGACGCGAGCTGGGATCTGGACGTCGGGGCGATGGGCCGGGCCATCGAGATGATGAGGCCCGGTGTGGTGTTCGTCGCGAGCCCCAACAACCCCACCGGCAACCGGATGAGCGAGGATCGGCTGCGGGCGCTGCTCGACGCGGCGGGCGACGCCCTCGTCGTGCTCGACGAGGCGTACGTCGACTACGCGGGCGAGTCGCTGCGGAAGTGGCGACAGCAGTATCCGCGCCTGGGGGTGATGCGCACGCTGAGCAAGCTGGGGCTGGCGGCCCTGCGGATCGGGTGGCTCGAGGCAGACGAGGCTCTCGTGCGGGAGCTCGACAAGGTGCGCCAGCCGTTCAACGTGACCTCGCTNNCAGGCGCACGTCGCTGGCATCGTGCGCGAGCGGAAGCGCGTCGCGACCGAGCTGCGGACGATGGCGGGTCTCGAGGTCACCCCGAGCGACGCGAACTTCCTGTGGCTCGGGACGCCCGGTCCGGCCGCGGCGGTGGTCGAGGCGC
Source organism: Deltaproteobacteria bacterium (assembly GCA_003135855.1). Lineage (GTDB taxonomy): Bacteria > Desulfobacterota > Binatia > Binatales > Binataceae > Binatus. Next base: position 321 of record PNBD01000156.1, on the reverse strand, counting down.
TGCAGGCTCGCGGTGTGCTGGTGCGGAGCTTTCATGCCTCGGGAGGGCGCCTGGCGAACCGGCTCCGGATGACGATCGGGACGCCCGGCGACAACGACACGTTCCTCGAGGCGCTGCGCGCGGTGACGGCGTCATGAGGGCCGCGACCCTCGCGCTGGTGATGGGCGTTGCGAGCCTCGCGGCTTGTGTGCGGCCGACCCGTGTAGAGCGCGCGTACGACGGCGACGTGGTCGAGGGACGCTTCGTCGGTGCCGAGGCATATGCGGCGTTTCTGCGCGGCGCGCTCGCCGAGGCAGGCGGCAAGCTGACCGACGCGCTCGA
>PNBD01000098.1:17305-17435 GCA_003135855.1 Deltaproteobacteria bacterium | reverse complement strand
CCGATCACCGCCGCGATCGGAATTTCCTTGGCCGTAATCGTACCCGGCGCCGACGAGGCCAGCGGACCTCGCGAACCTACCGCCGCCGGCAGCATCTCGCGCGGCACCTCGAGCATCGCGAGCATCTCGT
>PNBD01000098.1:0-17295 GCA_003135855.1 Deltaproteobacteria bacterium | reverse complement strand
TGGTCGAGCAGCCATTTGAGCTTGGTCCCCGAAAAATAAGGATCGAGAATCAGACCGGTGCGCGCGACCACCTCCGGCTCGCGCTCGCGAAGTGCCTCGCAGATCTCCGCGCTCCGGCGGCATTGCCATACGATCGCGCGATGCATCGCTTTGCCGGTGCGGCGATCCCACACCACNNTCGCGCTGATTGGTGATGCCGATTCCTTTGATCGCGCCCGCCCCCACTTTCGACCGAGCGATCGCCTTCTTCGCGAGCGCGATCACCGACCGGTAGATTTCCTCGGGATCGTGCTCGACCCAGCCGGGGCGCGGATAGAACTGGCGAATTTCCGCGTAGGCTCGCCCGCGGATCCGCCCGCGCCCATCGACGACGAACACGGTCGTGCCGGTGGTTCCCTGGTCGATGGCTAGTACGACGTCAGCCATTACATTCTCCTTGCCTTGATTGCGCGCGCGCGAAAATCCTATGTCTCCGCTGACCCTTGAACAACGTTCAGTTGAATCTCCGCAAAGCGATATTATTCCGGATGAATGAGCGCGTGCATCGCTGCGCACCTCTGCTTGCCTCGGATGTCGGGTGACGCCATTATAGGCGCGCTTGGGGCGGCCCTCTTTGTCAGGAGCCGCGATCTATGAGTGACTTGCTGGAAAAGAAAGAGGATCTGATCACCTATTTCGAGGGTGGCGCCAAGCCGCGCGACCAATGGCGGGTCGGCTCCGAGTACGAAAAAGTCGCGGTCCGCACTTCCGACGGCACGGCATTGCCATATTCGGGAACCGGCGGCGTCGAAGAATTGCTCCGCCGGATGGCCGATGACTACGGCTTCGAGCCCGAAGACGAACACGGCCGCGTCCTCGCGCTGAAGGGCAAACGCGCCTCGATCACGATCGAACCCGGCGGACAGATCGAGTTGTCAGGTGAGCAGTGCGACACGATTCACTGCGCCTACCACGAATTTTCCGAACACGTCGATCAGCTACTCGAAGTCACCGGCAAGATCGGTGCGACCGTGCTCGGTCTCGGCATGCAACCGATCAGCCGCATCGAACAAATCGAACTTCTGCCGAAGGCGCGTTATCACATCATGTATCCGTACATGGCGCGCAAGGGCCGGCTCGGCCAGCGCATGATGAAACAGACCGCGGGCGTGCAGGCCAATCTCGATTACTCCGACGAGCGCAACGCGATGCAGAAGCTCCGCGTCAGCATGGGCATCGTGCCGATCCTGTACGCGATCTTCGCCAACTCGCCCCTTAGCGACGGCGGTCTCAACGGCTACCAGAGCTTTCGCGGCCACATCTGGACCGATACCGACAACGAGCGCAGTGGCACGCTCGAGTTTGTTTTCCGCGACGATTGCTCATTCGAGGACTACGCCGAGTATGCGCTCGACGTCCCGATGTACTTCCTCATCCGCAATCACGAGTACGTCGATATGACGCGCCCGCCGGGAATCACTTTCCGCAAATACTTCGAGCATGGCTTCGGCAAGGAACGCGCGACGGTCGAAGACTGGACCAATCATCTGACGACGATTTTTACCGAGGTCCGCCTGAAGCGCTATATCGAGGTTCGCACCCCTGACAGCCAGCCGCCCGCTTTCATGCTCGCGCTGCCCGCGCTGCTGAAAGGAATTCTCTACACCGACGATTGTCTTGGCGCGGCGTGGGATCTCGTCAAGCGCTGGAGTTTTCGCGAGCGGCTTGAACTCACCGATCAGGCGCATAAAATCGGTCTCGAGGCTCGCGCCGGCCGCATCACGATGCAGGAACTCGGCAACGAGCTGCTATCGATCGCGGCCAAAGGTCTCGAACGTCAGCGAGCGTTGAATAAACGCGGCGACGATGAGAGCATCTACCTGCTGCGCCTGATGGACCTTGTTCGCAGCGGTCACACTCAGGCGAGCCTCGTCGTCAGCCGCTGGAAGGGCGAATGGAATCGTGACGTGAATCGGCTCGTCGCAGGATGCGCATACAAGTCAGAACCGATTCTTTAATCGAGAGAGCATCTAGTAGAACCAGCAGAGCCTGCTAGTAGATGGAACTCCGACTCACGCAGCGTCACGTCACCGCAATCAACTTTCTGTTGATCGCCGGCTTGGCCTACTTCGCCGCGCAATGCGTCAATGACGTGATCTCGCGCACGATTTCCTCCGACAACATCGCCACACCGGCGGCGGTCGCGGCAGCGCCCCGGCTCGCGACCGGACTGCGCCCCCGTGCCTACTACGATTCGATCGTCAAGCGCGATGTCTTCAATCTCGTCCCGCAAGAAGCGGCGGCACCGCCTCCGGTCGTCGTCGAGGACCTGCACCTCAAATTGCTCGGCACATCGGTGCTGTCGAAGTCGAAGCCGTATGCCGTCATCGAGGATCAAAACGGCGAGCAATCGCTCTACCAGGTTGGCGACGATATCCCCGATGCCGGCACGCTCGTGAGCGTCGAGCGGACGCGCGCGATCATCGATCACGACGGACGCCGCGTCGCGCTCGAAATGCCCACGACGGAAATGCCGATGGGCGAGCCGTCGCAACTGGGCGTCCCCAAGATGCCTAATCCTCGTGTCAGGCACCATGGTCCGCATCTCGCGCCGCCCAACCCTGATGAAGATGACACTGACGACAACACCAACGACAACGACAGCAGCCAGCTGAAACTGAAAAAACTGGGACCCAACAAATTCGAGGCGAGCCGCGCCGAGGTCGCCAAGACCATGCAGAATCCGGCGACGCTGTTCACTCAAATGCGCGCGCTGCCCCATGTGCAAAACGGCAAGACCGACGGCTTCTCGATCTCGGAGGTCGTCCCAGGTTCAGTGTTCGAACAAATCGGCATGCGCAACGGCGACCTGGTCACGTCGATCGACGGACAGCCCGTGACCAATCCGATGCAGGCGATGACCCTGATGGCCGCACTGCAGACGCGTCAGTCGATCGATCTGACAGTCAGCCGCGGCGGCGGCCCGATAAATCTTCACCTCGATTTGCGCTAAAGATGGAAGTGCGCGCGGCGGATCGCTCCGAGCGCGACCAAGTGCTCGATCTGCTGTCGCTCTGGTACAACGACAGCGAATTCTTCGCCCGCTACAATCAACTGGACCCGCGGTTCCGCGACGATCTGTGCCTGGTCGCGCGCGACGGCGCCCGCCTGGTCTCCACCGTTCAGATTTTCGATCGCACCATCAATCTCGACGGTCACGCGATACCGATGGGCGGTATCGGCTCAGTCTTCACGCTCGAAGAATATCGACATAAGGGAGTCGCGTCCGCATTGATGCGGCTCGCGGTCGATACGATGGTGCGCGAGGGCTTCGAGGTCTCGTTGCTGTTTGCTGAGCGCTTGACCTTCTACAGTCAGTTCGGCTGGCGTGCAGTCGAGCGCAAGTTCAGCATCCTCGCGGGCGCCGCCGGAATTAAAGCGCCCAGCCATTTCGTGCCCACTCATTTTCTGATCGATGTCTTCGACGAGACGCGCGATCTCGCCGCTATCGCCGAGATTCATCGCGCGTACAGCGGGCGGTTCAATGTCAGCGCGATTCGCGATCACGCCTCGTGGCGCGCCAATCTTGAATTTGCCGGCAATCAACCGATGCGACCAGGCGTTGGCTCGAAGGAATATTTCATCGTCTGTCGCGACGCTGGCCGAATCGCCGCCTACGCACGCGTCACGCGATTTCACGGTGTCTCAATGGTGATGGAGTTCGGCTACGTCGCCGGTGCCCTCGACGCGATGCTCGCGACCTTCAAGTATCTCGGCGAGGTCGCCAGCGGCTCTTCGATTTCTTTTCAGCGCGCCGGTGACCATCGCCGTGCCGCCCTGCTCCGCGGCGAAGATTCGACCGCGGAATCAGGATTGCTGATCAGCCATACTGCGCAAGACCCCGGCCTCGAGCATCGCATCCGCGAGGCGGGATGCCCCGTCGCGCATCATACCGACGACAACTATATGTGGCGGATTCTCGCGCCCGCGAAACTTGCGCGACGCTTCGCGATGACGCCCGAGGCCGCCTCGGCTCACGCGTTCGAGACCTTTCAAGATTCCCACTCGCTGTTCTGGACTGCCGATCGTTTTTGAATTTTTCTCCCAAGTAACATCGCTGGATCTTGCCGCCAGCCTCTGCTTGGCGGATCGTGTTGATGGGTTGCGAGATTTGTAGATAAGACGTTGTCGCGAGGATGTTGCGGAGGAAGTTTGCGGAGAATGTTTGCGATAGATGCCCCTTCACGGTCGGGTGAATGTCGCGCCCGAAGTCCAATCTGTCGGTACCTTGGATTTTTCACCGCGCTCGCGATGCTGTTCGCGCTGCTCGCGCCATCGAATGCTGACGCCGCGCGGCGTCATCACACCAAAGCTGCGTCGGCCGCGAAGGCCGCTGCAGCCGATGAAGAAAGCGCGACCGACGCCACCAAAAGCGGACTGCAAGGTCCGTACTCCGAAGCCTGCGTGATGGAACCGGCGACACCGTCATCTTTGAAGCCAACGATCATCAGCCGTGGCCCACTGCGTCGTTGGCCAAGATGATGCTGATGCTGATCGTCGCCGAAAAAATTCACGACGGTTCGCTCAAGCTCACCGATCAAGTCACCACCTCGCGCAAAGCCGCGGAGATTGGCGGCTCGCAAGTCTATCTCAAAGAGGGCGAGACCTTCTCCCTCGACGACATGATAAAGGCGATCGTCGTGCACTCGGCCAACGATGCGTCCGAGGCGGTGGCCGAATATATCGGGGGCTCGACCGACGCCTTCGTGATCATGATGAATCAGAAAGCCAGTGCGCTCGGCATGAAGGACAGCCACTACTACAGCGTCCATGGATTGCCGCCCGCAGTCGGCGAACACGCAGACGTCGCCAGTGCCTACGATCAGGCATTGCTCGCGCGCGAACTCGTCAAGTATCCCGACGTGCTGCGATGGTCTTCGATCGACACCGCGCCCTTTCGCGGCGGTAGCTTCGTGCTCCGCAACACCAATCACATGGTGCGCACCTATCAGGGATGTGACGGGCTCAAGACCGGCTTCTACGACAAAGCAGGATTCAACGTCGTCGCGACTGCCAGGCGCTCCGATCTGAGGTTGATCGCCGTCGTGCTCGGCACTCCGCACAAGCTGACTAATTTCAAGGTTGCGTCAGAGCTGCTCTCGCAGGGTTTCCTCAACTATCAAATCCGTTCCGTCGCAAAGAAAGGAACGCCAGTTACGCAAACCGTCGCCGTAAATGGCGGCGAGGCGAACCTGTTAAAACCCGTGTGGGGTGCCGATGCGGGCGTCTTCATTAAACGCGGAGACGCGAAAACCGATCTCAAAGTTGACTACAATCTGCCGCCGTCCATCGACGCGCCGATCAAGGCAGGTCAGCAAATCGGTACCGCAAACGTGATCGCGGGCGGTAAAACTGTCGCGACCGTCGCGTTGCTTGCACCCGCGAACATTCCGAAGGAAACGTCGATTATTAAACGACTTTTAGGGCGTCTATAATCGTACGCTAATGTCCCGAAAGGAACAATTCCGTCGCCGATTAGGACTTGCGCGAGCAACCTGCTAGCCTGTCAAGGCATACCGCATGATCCCCAAAGAAAAGTTTTATCGCGCCTATATGGAGTTCTTCGAGACCGCGGAGCGCAAGCGCCGCTGGAATATCTTCGACGACGTTCCGTGGGACAAGCTCTCAGCCGTTGCCAATTCCGAAGAACGCGCGATCCGCATCGAAACCTACTGCGCCGAGGAAATGTATCTGCCGGATTACAATGTCGCCGGCGTCGAGATGACGCGCGGTGATTTCGGCCTCGCATGGTTCCAGACCTGCTGGACTCACGAGGAATCGCGCCACGGTCTCGTGTTCCGCGAGTACTTGATCCGTTCGGGTCTTCGCACTCAAGAGCAGTTCGACAAATTCGAAACCGACACCTTCTCGCGATCGTGGAAGCCGCCGTTTACGACTCGCCGCCAGATGACCTGTTACGGCGCGCTCCAGGAGTCCGCGACCTATCTCGCCTACAAGGCGCAGAAGGATCGCGCGGAACTGGAAAACGACAAAACCCTCGAAACGATCTTCTTCTTCGTCAGCCGCGATGAAGCCGCGCACGCCGGCTTCTACCGCGAGATGCTCGCGCTCGAGCTGGCCGAAGATCGCAGCGGCACGCTCGCCGATATCGCGATGGTGATTGCGAACTTCAAGATGCCTGGCGATGGCCTCATTCCTCACTACCAGGAGCATCTGAGGATTGGCGGCGGCGGAATCAGCGCGCGCCAGTTTTTTCAGCGCGCCGTGCTGCCGACGCTCAAGTATCTGGGCACCACCCGCGACGAACTCAAAGGTGCGGTCACCTTGGCGCTTGGTGCAGCATCCTAGCTGCGCTTCCCGTTTCCGCAATTCTGTCTCGTAACATAAACTTTCCGCGATGACGCGAACTCGCCTCCTGATCATCGCCGCCGCGATCCTGTTGCTTTGGATCGGCTTCAACCTGGCGCTCCATTTCGGCCAGAAGAGTCACAACCAGCTCGGTTACAACATCGAAGAGCAATTTCCGCCCGATAAACCGATCGTACCCGGTGAAGTTTTCGCGTCGATGCTCGCCGCGATCGTCGATCATGAATTGCACACCGGCTTCGGCTGGCGTCCCAACGATTTTTTTCTCTGGGGTCCCAAAGTTGGGCCCGACAACAACGCAGACCGGCAACTCGGAATCATTCAGGCGGTGCGCGAGACCACCCGCATCTTCAAGGACAACCTGACCAAGGTTTCTTCGAATCAGTACGATCCGAATCTGGTGATCGCCGACACCGATTTTCGCAACGATGCGCTCAAATGGATCCTGCCGGCCCCGGAAACCAAGTACGCCGACGGCGTCGAGCACCTTCAGCTCTATGTCAAAGGACTGCGCGACAAGCCGCCGACCTCGCGCGAGCTCAACATCCGCGCAGTTGAGCTGGTTCGCCTGGTGCAAACCTGGACCGACCTGCTCGGCGATGCGCACGCGAATCTTTACCGCATGAAGCTGGACGACGGCAGCGCCGTACACAGTTGGGACTGCGATCACTATTTTTATCACGCGCAGGGCTACGCGCATGTGATGTTCCACATGATACAGGCGATCGAGCGCGAATATTCTCTGACCTTCAAGGACGATCCGATCCTGAAGACCATGTTCGACGAGACCGAAGACGCGCTCGGCAAGGCGGCCGTGCTCAAGCCCCTGATCGTACTGAACGGATCGCCCGGCGGCCTGTTCGCGAATCATCGCCGCAATCTCGACGCCTACATCAGCGAGGCGCGGCAAAAGATGTACTCGATTCGCGAGGAGCTTCAGCGCTCGCCCCTCTAGAGTTCTGCTACAGCTCGACGAACGGACACAGCAGCATCACGCCGCCGCGCGTCAGCATCTCGAGCATCGCCGGCATCCACTGCGCCCGCACACCGAGCACATTTGCCGCAACGCCAATCGCCCACGATGTCGATACGTCCGGATTGCCGAGCCGCCATCCCCAAAATCGCGCGGGCGTCCGATACGTCACGATCTGATGCCGTTGATTGTCCGCGATATGCGCTCGCGCGCGCGCTATCTCGATCGCCTTCGCGAGTCCGCCGATCTCATCGACCAGTCCGCGCTCCTTCGCCGCCAGCCCGCTCCAGACACGCCCGCGTGCAACCTCTTCGGTCTCGGCGGCGCCAAGGCGTCTGCCTTCGGCAACCTTCGCGGTGAACGTCGCATACAGATGTCCGATCGTATCGTTCATCTGCGCAAGTTCGTCCTCCGTCATCGCGCGCGAAAAAGACGTCGCGTCGGCGACCGGCGCACTCTTGACGTAATCGAACCGAACGCCAAGATCGCTCAGCAAGTTGCCGAGATTGAACTTCGCGTACACCACACCGATCGAGCCGGTGATCGTCGCTGCCTCCGCAACGATCGCATCCGCGCCCGCCGCTACGTAATATCCGCCCGAGCCCGCGACGTCGCCCATCGACACCACCACCGGCTTGCCGCGTCCCTGCGCTTCACGAACGGCACGCCACACCAAATCGGATCCGACTGCCGAGCCGCCGGGCGAGTTGACGCGGAACACAATCGCCCGGACGCGTTCGTCGCGCGATGCGCGCTCGATTTCTGCCGCCGTCGCGACGCCGCTGATGTACTCCCCGGTTGCGGGTGCGTCGCCCGAAATCACTGGCCCGGTGCCGTGAATCAGCGCGATCCGCTCTCGTCGGCCGCGCTCGCGCACGTAGCTCACATGTCGCGAATACCGTGTGAGGTTGACGAATGTCTTGCGTTTGTTCTCCGGATCGAACGTCGCGCGAATGTCTTCGATGTAACCTTCGCGATCGATAAGTCCATTGTCGATCGCGAACTTCACGCTCACGAAGCCCGACGCGGTAAGCGTTCGCACCCGCTCCTGATCGAGTCTTCGTGCCGACGCGATCGCCTCGACCAGAATTTTCTCCCAGTCCGATACGATCGCTGCCAGGCTCTCGCGCAGCGCCGGCGACATCGTGTCTCGGCCAAGCGTCTCCGCCGCACCCTTGTATTCCTTCCATTGCAGCGTCTGCGCCTGGATTTTCAGCTTGTCGAGCGCCTGCTTGAGAAACACTCCGCCGGTCGCGACGCCGAGCAACGTCAGCATGGTGTCCGTGTTCGCGACAATCTCGCCGGCTCCGCACGCGACCATGTAGTCGCGGAGCCCAGCCGTATCGCCTCTCATCAGCGCGATCACTCGCTTCCCGCCGGCCTGTGCTCCGCGCAGCAGGCGATGAATTTCGTGGGCGGTCGCGAGTCCCACTTCCAGCCCCGCGATTTCGACTACGATCGCGCGTACTCTCGAATCCGTCGCAGCAGCCTCGAGCGCCTCGCGGATGATGTCGAGGCTGAGAGTCTTGCGCCGCATGATCTGATCGATCGCCGAGTGCGGCACTTCTTCGGGAATCGAGCCCGTCAGCCGAATCATCACCACTGCATCGCGTGGAATTCGCGCCGGCCTGAATATCGCGAACCAAAATGCCGCGACCAATGCCGCCGCAAATGCGAGCAACGCGATTCCAATGATCCAGTGGTCCCACGCGCACGCAATCGCGCCCGCCGCGATCAATATCGTCACCAGGATCGCGAGGCGCACCTCGCGGCTCAGCGCCAGGTCGGCAAATGGATTCTTAATCACGCGGATAATTCGCCTTCGAGACTCGAAGAGTTGTTCGACACCCTGCTAGACTACCGTTTTTGCATGTTCAGGTCTTTCCTCATACTGCTCGCCGCGCTCACTGTCGTGAGCGTCGCATCGTGTTCGACCACCGATCCTGTTGCGAAGCCCGCGCCGCCGCCATTCATGGGCCGCTCGACTACGCTCGAAATCACCAACGGCATCAAAGTGGTCACCAACGTCTCGTTGCCGCAGGGGTTTGCGCCGATCGCGTCTCGCGCGCCGATCTGGCTGGAGAGCAGCGCCGAGATTGCGGTCGTCGGTACGCAGGACGGCCATACCGTGGTGTATGGCCTCGGCGGGCCGGGTTGGCGGAGCGGCCGCGTGCTCGCCGCTGAAAGCGGACCGACCGCGGCGGTCGCCGGAACGATCGTGGACGTCGCGCCGAGCCCCGAGGGCCTGACGCTCGCGACCGCAGTCGTCGCCCGCGATAACCAGCGCGTCGATGTTGTCGTGCGCGATCTAATCGCCTCCGGTCCCGGCAACGTGATCGCGAGTTTCGACGGACGCTTCGATTCAATCTCGATCGGTTGGCTGAACTCGGCGACCATCGCGCTTGCGCTAAGAAAGCATCCCGCACCGCCACCGGAAAGCAACGCCGGCGATCAGCCGCCTCCGCCCCAGGTCGACGGCTTGCAGTTGATCGTTGTCACCGGCGCCAGTTCGGTCGCGCCTTTGAAGCTCGGATGTCCGATGTCGCCGCTCAGTTGGAGTGCCCGCGGCGTCTATGCCGTCGGGCAAGGCGATGCCACCACCGCGCCGATCGTGATCGATCGCCGCAAATCCGTGTGCAGCAAGTTCGGCAGAAGCGATCCCATTCGCGTGCTCGGTTGGGATGAGGAAGAAGAAGGATCGTTTCTTTACGTCGGCGCGGATCCCACCAAAAACACCGTCGGCGTTTTCAGCCACAACATCGAAACCGGCGCGGACCGCGTGATTGCGATCTCGACTGGCGCCGCATCGTTCACCGATGGCGGGGACATCGTCGTGTTGGGAAATCAAAAGCTCACATTTCGCATGGCGATCGAGCGTCCGCAGCAGGAGATGCTCGCGCAGGTCGCGATTTTGCAACCTGATCAGAGCCAGACCGATGTGAAATCTTTGGGCTTCAACTCGACGCCCGCGATGCTTGCGCAAAGCTCGATGGCGTATTCCGTGGGTCCGGACGAAGCGGCGCTGCAAATCTACGCGCCGAGTCCGCCGATTCCGTGGCGAAAGATCGTGAGCTATTCGCTGCCTACCGACAGCGCGTTTCTGCTCGCCGCCGGACCTGCGCGCGGCACCGTCACAATGAGTTGGTCGCCAAAAGGCCGCTGGCTCGCGTTTCTCGACGGCGATTCTGCGACCGGCACCACGCTCACCGTGCTCGCCCCGCCCCGCTAGTTCGTTGGCGCCCTAACTCGCGCTCCGCGTGCGATTCTCCCAATAGTCGCTCACGACGCGAAAGGCCGCGGCGGCGCGTTCGAAGCTGTCGAACACCACCAGACCGCGCTCGCGCGCCAACTCTTTGCCGCGCGCGACCGCCGCCTCGACATGCGCCGGATGCATCACGACTGCGAACGGCTTCGACGATCGCCCCGCGAACGCGGCGAGCCTGTCGAGCAGCCCAGTCACTTCTTCTTCGTGCGCCACCCATCGCGCGGCGCGAAAGCCCGTCCCGACTTCGAGCACGATCGCATCGATCACCCGGTCGCGTTCCAGAATTTCCAGGATGCGATCGAGATTCCCCTGCTGAACCGCCGCGCCAATCGTTCCGCCCGCGTCGAGCGGATTGCGATAACTGCCGCCGATAATGTTGAAGAACGTTTTGAGCTCTTCGTACGACGACTCCGAGAGCGCCGGTATTTCCAGCCCGGCTGACGCAAACGTATCGGTGATCACCACCGATTGCCCGCCCGTCATCGCGACCAGTCCCATCCGCTTGCCGCCCGGACGTTTCGCCCGCGCGAACAACTCGACCGCATCGAGCATCTCATCCATGTTCGACACTTCGACCGCGCCGCTCTGCGCCACCATCGCGTGCCAGGTCGCTGCGGGCGTCGTCAGCGAGCCGGTGTGCGAGAACGTCGCGCGCGCACCCGCCGCCGTGATACCGCCCTTCCAAATCACCACTGGATACACTGCTGCCGCATGCCGCACGCTGTCGAAGAAGCGCCGTCCGTCGCGCACGCCTTCGATATACATCCCGATCACGCGCGTCGCGGGATCCTTCGCCATCAGATCGAGATAGTCGGCTGCTTCCAGCACCAGCACGTTGCCGATCGACGCGGCCTTGTTCACTTTGATTCCGTGCCACGGCGCCTGCAGGCAAAAATTGATCGTGTGCGTGCCGCTCTGCGAGATGAAGCAGGTGTCGCCGGTCTCTCCGACTTTCAGTTCCGGAAAATTGCACATCCCCACGCCGGGACTGTAGAGACCCATGCAGTTCGGGCCAACCAGCGCGATTTCCGAATCGAGCGCCATCTCGCGCAGTTCCGCTTCCAGCCGGACGCCGAGTTCTTCCGACGTTTCCGAAAACCCTGAAGTGAAAAATCCGATCGAGCCGACGCGATTCGCGATGCAGTCCTTCAGGATTCGCGGCGCAACCTGGCGCGGTACCGCGCTCACCGCATAATCGATCGGCTCGGTTATCTCGGCCAGGCTCTTGCGATTCTCGACGCCCATCGCCTCGATCCCGGGAATCTCGTTGGGATCGATTTGCACCGAGTACAATTTCGTCTTCAGATGACGCATCGCGCGCAGCCACATGTAGCCGCCCATCCGCTTGTCGCCGATCACGGCCACCGCGCGCGGATTGAACGCCCGGGCGAGATTTTCCAGCCGCGCCGCGCGATGCGGGTCGGCGCGCACCGGCTCCTTTTTTTTCGTATCGACGACGATTCGTGCGTCGAGGACTTCCAGACCGTCCTCATACGCAACCACCGGATTCAGATCCATCTCGCTAACTTCCGGATGCACCGCCGCGAAACCCGAAATCTTCCCGAGCAATGACGTGATCGCATCGATGTCAACGCCCGGCCTGCCGCGTACGCCGCTGAGAATCGCTTTGCCGCGAAGTTCGTCGAGCATCTCATGCGCGTCGCGACCGCTAATCGGCGCGAGACGCAGCGCCGTGTCCTTCATCACCTCGACCAGCACGCCGCCGAGCCCAACCATCACCAGCGGCCCGAATTGCTCGTCGCGCGTGATTCCCGCAATCAGTTCGATACCCGGACGCGCCATCCGTTGAACCGCGACCCCGTCGAACCGCGCCTCAGGAGCTTTCGTCTCAAGGTTCTTGTGGATTCTGGCGAACGCTTCGCGCACCTGCGCTTCGTTTTCGAGATTCAGCTCGACGCCGGCGACCTCGCTCTTGTGGCTCACCTCTGGCGAGAGCACTTTCAGCACGACCGGAAATCCGATCTTGGTCGCCGCTGCGCACGCAGCATCCGCACTCGTCGCGACTTCCGGCACCGTGACCGGCAGGCCGAGCGCATGCAGAACTCGCTTGCTCTCGATTTCGTTTAGAACTGATCGGCCGCTCGCTTGAGCCGCCGCGATTGTCTCGGAAAGTATGGAGTCGCTCACAATTGTCGCGTATAGCAGAGCCCGACAATTATTTGAACCAATCGCGAGTCCTTCATTTGCTCGGTGCGGGCGAGTTCCGCAAGAGTTCCGCGAGAGTTCCGATTGATGGTGCGCGAATCCCGAGGTCAAGTTGCGCCCGTGATTCTCTCATACGGGCGCAACTCGATCGGGTTAGTATGCCGCTATCTGATCAGGATCGGACTACCGCTGGCGCCGCGAAACCCAGCCGGCGGCGGAGTCGCAGCGACCAGGCTGTCAGGCGTCACATCGTCAATGTAGTAGGCCTGGAATATTCCATGGCCTAAATCCGACGCCAGAAACAGGTGCGCGAAACCAAGCACTTGGATCGACGAATTGCCGTTGCCGCCAAGTGTCCAATCGACGATAGGAAGCAGAATCACGCGAGGATCGGCTTGCGAATGAGATTGCCACGTGCCCGCCGGTGCAGATCTTATGCGATCGGCGAAGCCCTGGTTGGCCGGTCCTACGTTCTGTCCGGTCTTGGTCCACACAAATTGTCCCGCGGCGATCGGTCCCTGGTAGCCATCGGCAATGTTGTTCCTTAGCTGGTTGCCGCCTGGTCCGCCCAATGCCAGGAAGTCCCAATTACCAGGCGTTAAGCGCCCCTGTTGCAGGACAACCGAAGTCCCCCGGCCTTGATAGAGAACGCTCTTGTCGAGACCGATCGGAACCAGTTGGCATTGACCGAGGTTGTCACAAGGATTGGCGGGAGTGATCGTCGTGGTAGTGTTGGGCGGCGGTTGATTCGTTGGTCCCAGCGAAGCGCAATCTACGCAACTGATGGGGCCCGGCTTTTGGGCGACGGCTGTGACTTGGATCAACTGGCTGGTTAGACCTACAACTCTGCCAAAGTAGTAAGGCACGTTGCGAGTCGCCGTAAGAGTTATCGTGTCGTCAGTCGGATCGTTGAACGTTGGCGCCGCTACTTCGCTCGCCGCTAGCCCGTTGTTCGTAGCATAGCTGGTCGCCTTGCTACTGGCGGTCGTAGTATCTTCCGGCAATGAACTGGCCCCTGCCAGCACCGCCGAATCGACCGCCCGCTGCATCGAGGCCCAATTGAAGTACAAGATTCCCACGTCCGTACTGAGCGCGACCGCGCCGAGCACCGCCGTCGCCGCGATCGCGTACAACACAAACGTTTGCCCCCGAGAATACGCAAATAGCCTCTTCATGATTGTTAGCAGTCCTCCTTGCTTGATGATGGATTCGCTTTGGGCACAGATCACTTGCAAGGGTCGCGACGACTCATCGAGTGCGAGGCGCGAACACGCCTCAAACGCCACAAATCGGCTGACCCGTACCTCAGAACGCACGCAACGTGCCATCGTGATCGTTAGTAGCTATCGGTATTTTCGCCTATATGAACCCACCGGGTAGCGCCGACGCTACAAAACTGTGGCATCGATGCCAACCCAATGACCCGGCTATCCGACCAACTTGAGGCCCACAACATAGGTGTGGCATAGCCGCTGACAACGCCAGCATCGCTCGTCAGCGGCCGCCTACTACTTGATCAGGATCGGAGCGCCACGCGCGCCGCGAAATCCGGCCGGCGGAGGCGTCGCCGCGACCAGGCTGTCCGGCGCCACATCGTCAATGTAGTAGGCCTGGAATTGTCCATGGCCTATATCCGAAGCCAGAAACATATGCGCGAAGCCGAGTACCTGGATGCTCGAACGGCCGTTACCGGCCAATGTCCAATCGACAACGGGAAGCAGAACCACGCGGGGATCGGATTGCGCATGAGATTGCCACGTGCCTGGTGGCGCACCGTTAATACGGTCGGCAAAGCCCTGGTTCGCCGGTCCTACGTTCTGACCGGGCTTGGTCGAGACGTACTGACCCGCGGCGATCGGTCCTTGGTAGCCGTCGGCAATGTTACTCCTGAGCGTATTACCACCGGGTCCGCCCAATGCCAGGAAGTCCCAATTACCGGGCGATAGGCGCCCCGCCTGCAGGACAACCGAAGTCCCTCGCCCTTGATAGAGCACGCTCTTGTCGAGACCAATTGGAATCAGCTGGCACTGACCGAGGGCGGCGCAAGGAATGGCGGGAGTGATTGGTGTCGTAGTGTTGGGCGGTGGCTGATTCGTTGGCCCTAGAGAAGCGCAATTTACGCAACCAATCGGGCCCGGCACCTGCGCGCTGGCAGTTACCTGGACTAGTTGATTGGTTAGACCAAGCACCCTGCCAAAGTAGTATGGCACGCTGCGGCTGGCCGATACTGTGATCGTGTCGTCGGTTGGATCGTTGAAAGTCGGCGCGGCAACTTCACTCGCCGCTAGTCCGTTGCTGGTAGCGTAGCTAGTCGCCTTGCTAGTAGCGGCCGATGTATCTTCCGGCAAGGAGCTGGCCCCCGCCAGCACCGCCGAATCGACCGCCCGCTGCATCGAGGCCCAGTTAAAGTACATGACCGCGACGTCCGTGCTCATTGCGACCGCGCCGAGCAAGGCTGTCATAGCTAGCGCATACAGCACTACCGTCTGACCGCGAGAATGTGCAAGTAACCGCTTCATGGTTTGCAGTCCTCCTAGTTGGATGATGCGTTCGCTTTGGCGCAGATCGCTGCGCGGGTCGCGACGGTTCATCGAGTGCGAGCCGCGATGCAACTTCACTCGCCGCGACTCCCTTGCTCGTCGCATATGCAGTGCCCTTGATGATCGCTCTCGCAGGATCTGCGGCAGGATAATTCGCACCGGCCGGGGCCGCGGCGTCCTCCGTCCGCTGCTTGGAGACCCGATTGAAGTACGTGACCGCGATATCCGTTCTCTTTTGCGGCTGCGCCGAGCAACGCGATCGCAGCGAGGGTAAACAGCACGACTGTCTGCCCCTTCGAATACGAAAATAGCCGTCTCATGCGAGTCCCCTCCTCTCGCCTGGCAATCGGCTGAAGTTGTCGTCCGGTATTATGTACTGCCAGGTCGTTTCGATTTTTCGAGTCAGAAGCGCAACTTGCGCCTTTGATTCCAGAAATCGAACAACCCGTTTGGCAAAGTCCCGTGAGTCCATACCTGCACACCATGTGCCACTACTACATGTAGTAACTATTTATGTTTTCTTGTATGGCAAACAGCTCGCGCTCGCTCGACTGACACAAACCTGTGGCATGCGGGCCACCGTCAAGCGCCTTGCGATTCGACCGTTGAGCTACTGAAAAAGAAGGGTTTTCGGAACTAGCGGGACGCGGCGATCGCTTGCTCGAGGCTGAAGTTTCCTTCGTACAGCGCCCGACCGACGATCACTCCGACGACGCCGTCACTGAAGCGCGCGCGGAGTGCGGCGATATCCTCGAGCTTCGATACGCCGCCCGACGCGATAATCGGTATCGCCGCCAGCCGCGCAGTCTCGGCCATGCGCGCCGCATCGACGCCGGCCTGAGCGCCGTCGCGCGAAATGTCCGTCACGATTGCCGCGTCCACGCCAGCGTCGTGGAAGAGACGCGCCGCTTGCGCGATGGTCAACTGGCTGGTCTCGACCCATCCCTTGATTGCGAGCATCCCGTCCCGCACGTCGAGCGAGCCAAACACCCGGCCCGGATATTCTGCGCACGCTTCGCCTATCAACTCGGGATTGAGGAACGCGGCCGACCCAATCGAGACACGATCGGCGCCCGCGGCGACCGCCTCGCGAATCGCCGCGATTGTGCGCAGACCGCCGCTCACGTCGATTGCGCATCGCACCGCCGCGCGGATTTTGGCGATCGCCGCCAGGTTGCGCGGCGCGCCAGCGATCGCACCATCGAGATCGACGATATGAATCAGGCTCGCGCCCTGCTCTTCGAATCGACGCGCCGCCGCGCCGGGGTCGTCGCCATAAACTGTTGCGCGCTTCATGTCGCCGCGCAGCAGCCGCACGACTTGGCCATCTTTCAAATCGATCGCCGGGATGACGGTGAAATTCTCGAACACGCGCTTCAGGACAGGGTGCCCTTGGTCGAGAGCACACCCACGATGCGCGGTTCGATCGAGGTCGCCTGATCCATCGCGCGCGCGAGCGCCTTGAACGTGGCCTCGATTATATGATGCGGATTGCGCCCGCTAACCATATTCAGATGCAGATTCATCCCGACTTCATCGGTCAACGCCTTCATGAAATCGTGCACCAGCTCGGTCTGGAAATTGCCGACGCGTTCCTGCGTGATCGTCACGTTGTAGCCCAGATACGCGCGCCCGCTGATATCGACAATCGCGGTGCAGACCGCTTCGTCGAGCGGCACCGTCGCCTCGCCGAAGCGCTTGATTCCCGCGCGATCTCCGAGCGCCGTTCGAAACGCGCGTCCGAGCACGATTCCCACATCTTCGACCGTGTGATGATCGTCAATGTGCAAATCGCCCTTCGCTGCGATGCGCAGATCGAAAAATCCGTGGCGCGCAAAACTCTCGAGCATGTGATCCAGAAATGCGACTCCGGTGTCCGCTTGTCCGCTCCCAGAGCCGTCGAGCTTGAGCGCGACGTTGACGGCGGTCTCGCGCGTCTTGCGCTCGATTTCCGCAACTCGACCCGCTTTCGCCGGCGGCGCGCC
>PNBD01000099.1 GCA_003135855.1 Deltaproteobacteria bacterium | reverse complement strand
AGTTCCATCGCGTCCTTGAAGCTGGTGAGCGCGGCGTTCGCGCTACGGACGTTGCCTTTGACCGCGAGCCACATCCCGACGTAGCCCGCGCCATATGAGGCGGCAACGCCCATCAGGAAGGCAATCGAGATGCCGAGCGGCAGCGTCAGGCCATGATAGACGTTGCGATACATCAGGAAGAGCGCGATGAAGATCGCGCCCAGCTCGATCGCGTCGGACACGTCGGTCATGGATTTTGGACCCGGGTCGGCGGCCAGCACTACGCGGATCAAGACCAATCCGTAGGCCAGCGCCACGAGCGCCGAGACCAGCACCAGCCACAGGATCATCACCTGTCCGCTGGTTAAAGTTGGCAGAACGATATTCGCTTCGCTCATCGCTAATACGAGTCTCCTGAAAGTTCGAGGTTTATGGTGGGCCGCGCCCGCCGAGCTATTTCAAATCACGCCGTCACATAGCCGGGTCAGATGCCCGCAAGGTATCTGGCGCAGTCTAGGTTTTCCGGATTGCGATGTCCAGATATCGGGCACCGTCGCCGGCCTTACTTAAACTTCTTGATTTTCGCTGATATCAGCCGGCGCCGAGCATTGAAGTTTGATAGTCCTGCAGAATTCTCTGCAGCTCCGGGATCGATACCGGCTTGGTCAGATGCACATCGAAGCCCGCAGCCAGCGACCGTTCCCGGTCAGAATCAAAGCCGTGCCCCGATAGCGCGATCAGCAGCATCGGATTACCCGCGCTCTCCGCGCGGATTCTGCGCGCAACCTCGTAGCCATCGATACCTGGCATCCTGATATCGACGATCGCGACGGCGGGCCGCGAACTCAACGCAGCCTCCAGCGCCGACGGTCCGTCATGAGTGGTCATGACCCGGTAACCCGACATCTCGAGCAGATCTTTCATGGTCGCTCGAGCATCGGGTTCGTCGTCCGCAACCAGGACCGTCATGGGATGGGTACCTTTATCGCGCGGGTGCGACTCGGATTCCGCCTGCAACGGCAGCCTCAATGTAAACCGGCTGCCCATTCCTTTGCCTTCGCTATACGCCGTGATCGTCCCGCCATGCTGCTCGGCCAGCCGCTTCACCACTGCCAGGCCGAGACCCAAGCCGCCTTGCGAACGAGCGGCAGCATCTTTTTCCTGAGTAAAGGGATCGAAGAGTCGCGGCATCATCGCGGGATCGATCCCGATTCCATTGTCTGACACCGAGAAGGTTCCGAACTGTCCCTCCGCGCTGATTGCGACTTCAATTTTTCCGCCGCTCGGGGTGTATTTCAGNNGCGTTTTCAAGCAGGTTCTTGATCATCTGTTCGAGCCGCACCGGGTCCGCATCGACAATCACGGGCGTGGCACCCGCGACAGTCTTCAACGCGTGCTGATAGGCCTGAATCTCCGGGGCCAGGGTCTGAATTGAATTCTGCGCACATTCGAGGACATCCGTTGGACGGCGTTCGAGATTGATCTTGCCCGAGGTAAATCGCGAGAGATCGAGCAGATCGTTCACCAGCTTGGT
Organism: Deltaproteobacteria bacterium; assembly: GCA_003135855.1. Lineage (GTDB taxonomy): Bacteria > Desulfobacterota > Binatia > Binatales > Binataceae > Binatus. The sequence goes on along the minus strand of PNBD01000099.1, from coordinate 5,992 downwards.
CAGGTTTCTCGCCTGGCGGTCGATTATTTCCAGATGCCGCCTGGCCTTCTGATCCGGATTCACGACGCGCCCAAGCAGATACAACGCCGTGGAAATCGCGCCCAGCGGATTGCGGAGCTCATGACTCAGCAGCGCCAGAAATTCATCCCGCGCCGCCACCGCGAGCTGCGATTGCGCAAGAGCTTCTTGCTCCCGCGCAAGCTGCAGTCGTTCTTCTTCGGCGCGCTTGCGTTCGGTAACGTCGCGGGTCACCTTGGCGAAACCCTGCAACTCGCCGGATTTGTCGCGCAGCGCGGTGATTACCACATTCGCGATAAACCGCGATCCATCCTTGCGAATTCGCCATCCCTCGTCTTCGATTCGGCCCTCCGCCACGGCCCGCTCGAGCTCCCGGCGCGGCTTAAGGTCGCGCTCTTCGAGTGGATAGAAGCGCGAAAAATGCTGACCGATTATTTCGCCCGCGATGTACCCTTTCATTCGCTCCGCGCCCGAATTCCAACTCGCGACGTGGCCCTCGGGGTCGAGCAGGAAAATCGCGTAGTCCGTCACCTCCTCGACCATGTTGCGGAAACGTTCGCTCTGCCGGCGTTGCTCGACGCTCGCGGCGGCGCGGATTGCGATCGCGACCTGATCCGCTAGCGCTGCCAGTACGAATGACGCGCCCTCCGTCCGTTCGCGGCCACTCTGCCAGCAGGCCACCAGCGTGCCGATTTCATTTCCGACGGCGCCGACTTTGGCTTCCAGATAGTTTCGGCCGTCGCGGCCCGGCAAGCTCACGACGCCTCCCGCGCCAAATTCTTCCCGGGTTTGTTGGGCCTCAAATTCCGCGGCCGGGAAACTCCCCCACGCCGCCGAGATTTGTGGCTTGGAACCTTGATGGGTCAAAACTAGGGCGGCGCCATCCGCGCCGGTCACGGAACAGGTTTTTTCGACCAGCAGGCGCTGGATCTGTTCTGCATCACCCGTCTCATTAATCGCGTGATTGATCGCGACCAATTCATTCAGAAATCGACCAGGATCTGAGAACTTCTCTACTTTCATGGTCCTCGCCAGCGGCTCCGCATCACTGGTAACCTGACATAGATTTTGAAGCCGACCTAATGATCCAGCGCGCACAAAATCAGCAACCGCTGAAAACTCGCCGGCATCTCGGCCTGCCGGAACATCCAGTAAAGGAGAACGCAGCACGAATTCACGGAATCTGCCTGGTATGTTAAGAAGCCAGCGAGCGAATTCGTCCTGCTCGTAGTCGGCAAACTCTTCACTCACTCTCGCGACGGCCTTCTTGAAAAGTTCCGTCATGTGAGGCTTTTGCAGCATGCGGCTGGCCGTGATCGAAGGTAGCGAATGGTCGTTCAATCAACAAGCCAAGCAATTCTGATCGTGGCCGCGGGCTACGTCGCAAGGGTCGTCGCGAATATCGGTTCGCGGATTCCGCGCTAACTATTAGTCATGCTCTTGCAGTCATTTTTTTTGGGAATCGATTGAAGAACACGCTTCCAACTTTTTCAAGCAGGCCGTCAGGCCGCATCTTAAATTTTGATGCGATTCGGCCCTGCGGCCCGAAGTCGGCTTCGCGTGAGGTTTTTCGAACTCTCCTCTCCTCTTGCGTTTGGTTTCGGCCGCCCGCATCGCGCGCTCGGTTGTTCAAACTCCCGCTCTATGTTTATCTGTAAAGGTTAAAGCTTTATGAATGTAAATATCGAGACACCTGACAACCTGCGGCGCAAACTCACGATCGAAGTCGAGCCCGACGAGATCAAACGCGAGCTCGATCGCGCCTTCAACGAACTGAAACGCGGCGTCGTGCTGAAGGGCTTCCGCCCCGGGCACGCCCCGCGCAAGCTGCTCGAACGTTTTTTCGGCGATCAGGTCCGCGGCGAGGTAATCCAGAAACTCGTCAAGGAATACACCGACAAAGCGCTCGAGGAGAACGACCTCAAGCCGGTAGTCCCGCCCGAGATCGTGACCGAGGAGACCAACCTCGAGAAGTCGCTGAAATTCAGCGCGACCTTCGACCTGCGCCCCAAAATCGAGGTGAAGGATTACGAGGGTCTCAAGGTGCCCGAGGCCAAGGTCGAAGTCACCGACCAGCAGCTCGATGAAGCGATCGAGCGCTTCCGCGAGCGCCAGGCGACGCTCAAAAAGGTCGAGGATCGCACGATCGTCGAGGAAGGCGATTACGTGCTCGCGCTGGTCGAGGCGTTCGAGGACGACAAGCGGCTGTCGAGCGTAAAGGCTGAGGACCGGCTGATCGAGGTATCCAAGCGTGCGCTCGCGCACGGCGTTGATGAAGCATTGATTGGCGCGGAGATCGGCAAAGAATCGCGGACCACGCGGACCTACGAAGCCGACTACGCGCAAAAGGATCTCGCCGGCAAGACCGTGGAATGGCGCGCGCTGGCCAAGGAGATCTATCGCCGCGAGCTGCCCAATATCGACGAGGACTTCGCCAAGGACCAGGGCGAGGAGAACCTCGAGGCGTTCCGCAATCGCGTCCGCGGGCAACTGCTCGAGCATGCGAAGCAGGAAGCCGACTTGCGCGTTCGGCAGGGACTGCTCGACTTGGTGATCGAGCGCAATCCGATCGAGCTGCCCGAATCGCTGGTCACGCGCGAAGTGAACGCGATGGAAGCCGAGCTGCATTCGACCCTCGAATCGGGCGGGCTGTCGCATGAGGATGCGACTGCGCGGGTCAAGGAGAGCGCCGACGATCTGAAGTCGCGGGCCGAAAAGCGCGCCCGCACCACGCTGATAGTCGATGCGCTCGCGGAGCAGGAAAAAATCGAAATCGATGACGAAGCGCTGGGCACCAAGGTCGCCGAGCTCGTCACCGGCAGCGGGCGCAATCGCGATAAGGCGGCGGAGTTCTATCGCAAGGAAGAAAATCGCGAGGGATTGCGGCAGACGATGCGTCGCGAGAAGGCGCTCGATTTGATCTTGAGCCGCGCGAAACTCGAGAAACAGCCTGAGGAGCCTGCGCAAGAGACCAAAACCCCCGACCGAAGCGGCGACGAGCCGACATAGTCCGTCTGCAAACATTGTTCAAGCCGATCCAAGGTTGCTCGACCATTTCCCAGCAGTTACAATTTGAAGGCGTCGGCGGCCATCTCTAACGACCTAAGCTGTGCAGGCTGCGATGCGGATAGGTTTTAATGAGCAACCTGGTTCCGATTGTCGTCGAACAAACTGGCCGCGGAGAGCGGGCCTACGATATCTTTTCCCGCCTCCTCAAAGACCGGATTGTTTTCCTCGGCACCGAAGTAAATGACGACGTCGCCAACCTGATCACCGCCCAGTTTCTGTTCCTCGAATCCGAAGATCCCGAAAAAGAAATCAATTTTTACATCAACTCACCCGGCGGATCGGTGACGGCGGGAATGGCCATCTACGACACGATGGAATTCATCAGGCCGCCGGTCTCGACGCTCTGCCTCGGGCAGGCCGGGAGCATGGGTGCGATTCTGCTGCTGGCGGGCGCGAAAGGACGGCGCTATGCGCTGCCGCATGCGCGAATCATTCTGCATCAGCCGCTCGGCGGGATGCAGGGTCAGGCGAGCGACTTGGAGATCCACGCGAAGGAAATTTTACGTGCGCGGGAGGACATCAACAGCATCATAATGAAGCATACCGGACAGAATCTGCGTAAGATTGAAAAGGATACCGATCGCGATTATTTCATGTCGCCGGAGCAGGCGGTTGAATACGGATTGATTGATGAGGTAATCGTTAGCCGAAGGCCCTCCAAGTGATCCGTCGGAGGCAGTATGGCCAAGCATGATGATCGTTCGGGCAACCTGGTTTGCTCGTTTTGCGGTAAGAGCCAGGATGAAGTTCGTAAGCTGATTGCCGGCCCTACGGTTTATATCTGCGACGAATGCATCGATCTTTGTAACGACATAATCGCCGAGGAAACCGATAGCGAAGAGGCCTTTAGCCAGAGTTCCGCGGTTCCCAAACCCGCTGAAATCAAGCGGGTGCTCGACCAGTATGTGATCGGACAGGAGCGCGCCAAGAAAATCCTGTCGGTCGCGGTCCACAATCACTACAAACGAATCGACTCGCAGATGGTGACGGGCGACGTCGAACTACAGAAGTCGAATATCCTGCTGATCGGGCCGACCGGCGTCGGTAAGACGCTGCTCGCGCAGACCCTCGCCCGCTTCCTGCAGGTGCCGTTCACGATTGCCGATGCGACCTCGCTGACCGAGGCCGGCTACGTCGGCGAAGACGTCGAGAACATCATCCTGTCGTTGCTGCAGAACGCCGACTACGACATCGAGCGATGCCAGCGCGGCATCGTTTATATCGACGAAATCGACAAGATCGCGCGCAAGGGCGACAACCCGTCGATCACGCGCGACGTGTCCGGCGAAGGTGTCCAGCAGGCGCTGCTGAAAATCATCGAAGGCACGATGGCGTCGGTGCCGCCCAAGGGCGGCCGTAAGCATCCGCAGCAGGAGTTCCTACAGGTCGACACGACCAATATCCTGTTCGTTTGCGGCGGCGCATTTGTCGGCCTCGATGACATCATTCGGCGCCGCATCTCGGGCAAGACCATGGGCTTCCGCGCCGACCTGACTCATCGCGACCCCAAGACCGTTTCCGAGCTGCTGTACGAAGTCCAGCCGGAGGATTTACTGAAATTCGGCTTGATCCCCGAGTTCGTCGGACGCCTGCCGGTGATCGCGACGCTCGGCGAGCTGGATGAGGAAGCGCTGGTTCGTATTTTGACTGAGCCGAAGAACGCGCTGGTGCGTCAGTACCAGAAGCTGTTCGACATGGAGAACGTTCATCTGAAGTTCACGCAAGGAGCGCTGCGCGCAATTTCGCGCGAGGCGCTGAAGCGCAAGTCAGGTGCTCGGGGGCTCCGCGCCATCATGGAAGCGATCATGGTGGATCTGATGTACGAAATTCCGTCGCAACCAAATATCAAGGAGGTGCTGATCTCGGAGGAAGTGGTTACTCAGAAGGAGCAGCCACTGCTGGTCTATCAAAAGACCGCCGAAACCGCCTAGCCCGGGAGATTTGAGATCGAAAAGATGCTGTTTCGTAATGACAAGAAAGATAATCGCGACGCATCGGCCAGCCTCGTTCCCCTTCTGCCGCTGCGTGAGCTAATCGTTTTCCCACATGAGGTCTATCCGATCTTCGTCGGACGCCAGAAGTCGATCAAGGCTCTGGAAGCCGCCGAGGCGAAGAAGACGCCGATCCTGCTGGTCGCGCAGAAGGACGCCAAAGTCGCGGAACCCGCGGCCGGCGATCTCTACTCGGTCGGCACGCTCGGAATTGTCGTGCAATTGCTGCGCTTGCCGGACGGCACCGTGAAGGCGCTGCTCGAGGGCAAGAAACGCGCACGCGTCATCCGTTACGTCACCGATGAAGAATACTTCCAGGTCGAAGCGGAAGAGATCGAGGAAGTGGAAGATCGCTCGACCGAAGTCGAAGCGCTGATGCGCTCGGTGGTATCGACCTTCGACAACTACGCGCGCCTGAACAAGAAGATTCCGCCCGAGATGGTCACCTCGGTCGCCGCGGTCGATGATCCGGCGTTCCTGGCCGACAAGATCGTAGGCCACCTCGGGATCAAGCTCGAAGACAAACAGGCACTGCTCGAATCGACCAATCCCGCCGAGCGGCTCGAAAAGATTCTCGGCTACATGCGGTCGGAACTGGAAATCCTCGAGGTCGAAAAACGCATCCGCTCTCGCGTCAAGAAGCAGATGGAGAAGACCTCGAAGGAGTACTACCTCAACGAGCAGATGCGCGCGATCCAGAAAGAGCTCGGCGAGAAGGACGAATTCAAGAACGAGATTCAAGAGTTGGAAGAGAAACTGCGCCAGAAAAAGATGCCGGCCGAGGCCCGCGAGAAGTGCGAGCGCGAGATCAAGAAGCTCAAGATGATGTCGCCGATGTCGGCCGAGGCCACCGTCGTGCGCAACTACCTGGATTGGCTGTTGTCGATCCCATGGAACAAGAAGTCCAAGGTCAA
>PNBD01000157.1 GCA_003135855.1 Deltaproteobacteria bacterium | reverse complement strand
ACCTGATGCTGGACGCCGTGCCACTCGCGCAGCAGCACGGTTCCGGACTTCAGCGTGCGCTCCGGCGCGATCCGAACGGGTCGTCGCGCTGATGCGTCCTCGGCGACCTTGGCCAGCACGCGCCGTGTCGCCGGCTTGAGACCGCCGTAGATGTTCTCTTGCAGGCGATACGCGATCGCGCGAATCAGCAGGTCGCGGCCGATCTTTCGCGGGGGTTCGGTGCGGTATAACTCGCGCCACTTCGCTTGTAGTTGCTCTCGGCTGAGAGCCGCAAGACTAGCGATTTCGGCAGACAGGGTTTCGGCGCTTGGGTTCTTAGGTTTCATGGTGATGCCCGACCTCTCTACGGGCGGTCACACCATTGCTCTCTGCGCGGCAGGCATCCAGTCAGGCAAAACGGAGATTTGTTCGAGTCAAAGGGTGGCGTTCGTTTGGGGTATGCACCCAGTAAAATAGACCTAGGAAGCTACACAGATAGCTAGGCCAATTGCGAAACTGAACGGCCAATGACACTATGAGCTGTCCGCCTTATACCGAAAACCATGAACCTTTGCAGGAGAGACCGATGGACGTAGAGAGGATTGTTGCGGAGTTGAAGATGGAAAGGGGCCGCCTTGAGCAAGCTATCGCGGCACTGGACGGAGGAGTCAGCCGGAGAGCGCCAATCGCGAAAAGACGTGGCGCTGCGACGACCAATAGTCCCACTAAAAAGCGCGGCGGAATAAGCGCGGCGGGCAGAAAACGCCTGTCCGAGGCCATGAAAGCTCGATGGGCGGCCCGTAGGTCGAAACTCGCGAGCGGTCCGCGAGCTACTTCGGCCGCGACTAAACGTGGGTCGAAGCGCGGTATGACCGCTGCGGCCAGGAAGCGCATATCCGAAGCGATGAAGAAGAGCTGGGCCGACAGGAGGAAAACCTCCTCGCGAAAGGCAGCCGGTGATTCGACCAGCACTGGATGAGCCTGTCTCTTCGTATTTCGATTTTCATGCAGCCACCGTTAGCTCGGATCTGCATCGATCCAAAAAGGTCCGGGGAAACGCGCGAGCTCCGGCTTTGATCCGGGAGAGTTAGCCTTCAGTTCAAAGGTCCACGGTTGTGGAACCTCCACTTCTATGATTCGGGTGCTCATTCGCCATTCAATCGCCTTCAATCGCGCATCGTCTCGGTTGCGCTACCTCACCGTCCTTCTCCTTTCACGAGAATATTCGAACCTAAGTGGTCGAAATCACTCGCTACAGCCGCCGTAAAGAGCAAACATCCGTTGCGAGCCGATATGGCTTAGGAGAATGCAGCAAATGGATACGTCGAAATTGACAAATGGAAGCAGGCCCGAAGTCTTAGCCGAACGCTCCGTGCCTCCCACTAAAAGTGCTCAGCCGAATGCGGTGCGTCCTGAAACCAAGAAGGTCGATAAGACAGGAGCTGGAAAAAAAGCCAAGACAGAACGTCCGACGGTGAAGTCAACCAGAAGTTCGAAGTCGGAGAAACTCGTCTGCCGCTATTGCGGGAGCAAAGACTTGGCCCCGAGCTTCATCAAGCGGCGCGATCGCCGATGTCGCAAATGTTTCAGCAAGCGTTATGGATCGGCCGCACGGACAGTGAAGACCAAGATTAAGAAGTAGATCAGTCAAGTCGATGACAGGGGTCGGGCTCCGAAAGAAGCTCGGCCCCTGAGCATTTTCAGAAAAAGACATTTCTCGACCCGCCATTTTTCCCTCGCCTTCTCCGCCAGAGAATCGATGGAGTCACTCCTCCTGAGTCTGCAAACGACTGCGTATCACTAGGACATCTTCATTGGTCTATCGGATGCCGAATTCCGACGGGACGCCCGCCAAGGCTTTTCTGATTGCCGCCTCAGTTTCATCCGAGTGACTGTCGCCATGCTCGCCGGCGTCGTCTGGGGTGTAGCCTGCTATAATTTCCGAAGAGAAAAAGATTGTCTCGCGATTAAGCCCAAGCTGAACAAGCGCGTCAGCCACATGACAGTCTACGACTGAAAGTGCTCCGTAGAGGAGGTGCGGGGGCGCAACGGGCTTTTGCGCACCGGCCTCTGCTGCCGCGATAGCTAGCGCTTGTTCCACGTGTTCCGACATTTTCGGCAGAGACGGTTGCAATGAAACGACGGTCAAATCACCACTCGGTAATTGAACCCTTACTCTTTCCGAGAACTGTCTCTCAAAGTCCCTACGATCGGTGTGCAAGGACCGTCGCACCCGCTGGTCTCCACTCGCCAAAAGGCCGAGCACGAGGTGTTCGGAATGAATCATGGGTTGTTTGAGCGCAGTGCGAATCGCCTCTGCCTGATTCAGCACGTTCCAAGCTTGCGAGTTTAGGCGTGTGGCGATGTCGGCGGGCGGTGTTCGTCCCTGGGCAAGACGCTGGTGCGGCCGCGCCCGCGAATCGTCATCGGCGTGCCCTTCGGGATCACCGCGGTCGAAAAACGCGCGGTGCGCGAGTCGGCGGAATCGGCGGGCGCGCGCGAAGTGTATCTGATCGAGGAGCCGATGGCGGCGGCGATCGGTGCTGGCCTTCCGATCACGGAGCCAACTGGCAACATGATCGTCGATATCGGCGGCGGCACCACCGAGGTGGCGGTGATTTCGCTGGCGGGCGTGGTGTTCTCGCGCTCGGTGCGAGTGGCCGGCGACAAGATGGATGAAGCGATCATCCGGCACATCAAGCGCAAATACAATTTGCTGATCGGCGAGCGGACGGCCGAGCTGATCAAGATCACGATCGGCTCTGCGTATCCCGGCAACGAAATCCAGACCATGGAAATCAAGGGACGCGACCTGGTGGCGGGCGTGCCCAAGACTATCGAGATCTCCGACGAGGAAATTCGCGAGGCGCTGATGGAGCCGGTTCGGCAGGTGGTGGAATCGGTGCGAATCGCGCTAGAGCGGACGCCGCCCGAACTCGCCTCCGACATCATGGACAAGGGAATCGTGTTGGCGGGCGGCGGCGCGCTGCTGCGCAATCTCGACGTGCTGCTGCGCGAGGAAACCGGATTGCCGGTGACGCTCGCCGATGATCCGCTGACTGCGGTCGTGATGGGCGCGGGGAAGGTGCTGGATGAACTGTCGCTGCTGCGCGACGTGACCCTTGCTTGATTTTTCGGATGGATACCTGCTGACAATGCGCCCGCGCTTCGGGGGCGAACTGACGTGAGAAGTAGCTTTCTCTGGCGCAACCGAGGCCCCCAGGTCGAGTAACCGAGCGGAGTAGCGGACGCCCAGGCGTTTGTGAGAACGACAGAGTGGAGATTACCGGAGTGACCAACGAACAAGCTGCGGCTCTTAAGACGAGCGACCCCGTTTGGGCGTGGCACCAGAACCTCCTAACGAGTTACGATTGGCTCGAAGCTACAGTCACCAAAGAGCCGGATATGAATCTGCAATATGTGGTTGTCGATGTATGGATTCAGGACCCACCACCAGGTAGCAGGTCACCTAAGACTGCTAATAACCTCGAACCGCGCAACCCGGCGCGCCGCCGAACAGACAAACCCCCTTGGAGAGGGGGAATCTGATTGCGAGCTCGACCGCGACTAGATAACAAGTGTTACCGGCTGCCGGTATCAATCGCGGAGACCTCGACCGATAAGGAGGACACTGGGAATGCCAGGTAGTGCCAAGACTCAAAGGACCCCGCGCTGGGCCAGTTCCGGAAGCGAGCCCGCGAGCTACTAGTCAACCTGCGGAGCGTTTGTGGAGTGCCAATCCGATGAGTTTACGTGACGGAAATCGGAATCTGGTCGCGGCGCATAACGTGACCGCCGCTGCCTGTGCGGATGTCGTTAGCAATCGCGGCTCTATGCGACCAATCGGAAGGCTTGGATTTACCAGCCGAAATGGATCCGGCCGACACCCCGCCGAGCGGCTCGACCAACCAGTTTCTCTACTACCGCGACCGATCTCTCGTCGGCTTCGTCAGTTTGCAGCAAGCACCCACGGAACGCGCCAGTGGCGATCAGTTTCTCGAGATTGAGATCTGCGGGATGGTTCATCCCGCGCATCGACGCCAAAGGCACACGGCGCATCCTATCTGGGTGCGTCGTGATGTTAGTGCTGATGGTGCTCGCGGTGAACCGGAGGTTCGAATACTCCCGATTCCACTTCGGCGCGCCACTTGTCGATTTCTTCGACTGTGAACCGCCAGTCACTACCGACTCGGAAGGCCGGCAATTGATGCTTCTTCAGCATCCGGTAGATGGTTGAGGGATGCACGCGCAGATAGCTCGACACGTCGTGGACCGTCAGCACCCTGCTTTTCATTTCGTCGAAACGTTCCATATGAGAAACCTCGCCCTTGGCGTTTTCCCCCCTCGAACTTCCCTCCCTATGTCGTTGGTCTGAGGCTGAATGAGCCCCGAGTGACAAACTACTCACCAGCACAGCACAGCCGCACAATTTACGCAAACGCCGTCCAGTTCACGAGGCAACGTCTCGCGCTTGGGCGAGGCGGGCGCGTCACCTAGGCCTCGTATCGAGAGCGAGATGGCCACTCACCTGGGCTACATCGATCGGGCGTTGTAGGGGCCTTCCTCCATCTTTGATTACTTGGTCCTCTGAATGCGAGGAAGGAGGACCACGATGCCGAAGAGGGGACAGGACGAGCTAGGAGCGCATTTGACAATGCTTGAACGCGGGCGCATTGTCGTGATTGCTCGCGTCCCCTAACAAATCACCAGGCACGTCCCAAAAGACGGCGTTTCGTGGATCGGGGTGGTTTCCACTCCAACGAACCGCCACCGTTGGCACCACCGCGCGCGGCGGTGCGTCGGCGACGACGTTTGAAGATGGCTTATGCTCCACTGTGAATTTTCCAAGGAGCTTTTCCTTCTCCCAGGAGCCTTTCGCATGAGTATCGCCAAGATTTTGGAAGACAGAAAAACCGACAATATGGCCGAAGTGGGGCTCGAAGGGGGCGTTTGGAGGGATGGTGCTTTTCTGTTTCCGGATGGTAGCGGTGGTTCATTCAGCCGCAATGAGAGTTATCGCGACAGCAAGGGAGTTCTACGCTTTCACACCGTCTTCGTGAGTAACTAGGTGACCGGACAATCCCGATAGCCCGCTTGGACTCCTTCTGCTACCCGCGCAGCGTCACGTCAGACCATTGCGGCCATTACGATGGGTGTAGACTGGGGGCTTCACGCCACACCCGCACCAGTTTGTCCGATTCCTCTACAAATTTTTCCACTTCTGAATCGGTTAGTTCCAAAAATTTCACGATAGGTTGCGCCTCGTCCGAAATCACATCGCTCGAGTGGCCTCGACGCTGGCGAACGCGCCTCCATCGCAAACCGGCGGAGGGTGCCGGTTCGCTCCAGACTCGTTGCTGCAGAGAGGGGGATTTGAACCTCCGAGACCCTTTCAACTCTTCCAGCACAAAAATGGACTAGAATTAGGGCAGAATTCGGCCCGTCCCTCTCTGGCAATCCGCGCAGAGATATGATTCGCCATCGGTTCGGCTTTTTCGGCCACCGAGTCCCTGTCTCTGGAGATTCTCCGCCGGAGGGCTCCGAACGGTACGAACAATTTTGCGTCACGGGTCACACGGTTGCACCCGACTGGTCCCAGACGCAGGAAACCGCTACCTATCTTCTTGGGAGATATTGCATGGGCGTTGAAGCCCTGACGCAAAATGACTCGGACGTAGAGGTTGCACCTAAGACGGCAGCGGATTGGAACGATTGGGTCAGCGCGACGGCCACGCGGAACTTAGCGCTCGACGACCCCGTGCTAGATTGGCTCAACCTTTACGGCAGGGCCAAGGGTCTCAGGCCCGACAGGGAATACCCTGAGTATAACGAGCGCACCGACTCCACGAGACTCATCTGCCCGATGCGATGCGTCGAATCACTTGGCTCCCGCACGCATCCTGGGATTATCTGATCGCGGCAGGCTGGCTAAGGGTCCTAAGGCGGATATTAACGTCATTGACCTCGAACGGTTGTCCGAGCGGATGCCCGAATACTTCAGCGATTTCCCCAACGGTGCCAGCCGCTATATCCAAGCGCGCCACCGGCTACAAAGCGACGATCTGCAATGGCCGTGTAATCGTGTGAAACGACGACCACACCGGCGCTCGTTCGGGCGTGGTTGTCCGGAACTGAGCAGAGCTTTTCGCCAAATGCGGCGGCGCCCCGCGAGGAGAAACCAGTGAACAAGTTCGATCGAGTCTTCTGGAGAAAGCTCTGGTCCATCACCAGACTTTACTGGCTCTCCAGCGAGCGCCGCCTGGGGGTGAAGCTGCTGGCGGCCATGGCCCTGTTCAGCGGTACCGCTATCGGGCTGGCGGCCTACGGCTCTTACCTCAACCGGGATTCGACCAACGCGTTGGTGGGAAAAAACCTCGCTCAATTTTACCATCTGATGTTGATCTGGGTGGCGGTGGTCGCGATCACTTTGCCGCTCAATGTCTTCGGCCCCTATCTGGGCAAGTGGCTGTACATCGAATGGCGTCAGTGGTTGACCCATTATTTCACCGATGCCGGCTTTGCCCATCGCGCGTTTTACCGTATGGGGTTGAGCGGCAAGGTCGACAATCCAGACCAGCGCATCAGTGACGACATCGGCTCGTTTGTGGGCTCGACAGAGACCTTCGCGGTGACCGTGTTATTCGCGCTGGGAGGGGTGGTGACCTACTTCGGCATTCTGTGGTCGATTTCGCACTCGCTGGCCATGATCCTGATCGGGTACGCGCTGATCGGCACCTATTTCTCGGTGGTGATCGGGCGGCGGCTAATCGGCCTCAATTACAATCAGGAGCGCTTTCAGGCGGACTTCCGTTTCGGGCTGGTTCACGTGCGTGACAACGCCGAGCCGATTTTCATTTATGGCGGCGAGGGTCATGAGAATAATCAATTGCGGAACCGCTTTTCCAAGGTGGTCGAAAATTTCAAGCAGCTTATTCTGTGGCAGCGGCATCTTGCGTTCTTCACCGAATCCTATGGCGGCGTGGTCGGGCTGGTACCGTACTGGTTTCTGGCCGGAACCTACGTTGCCGGCCATCTCGGGTACGGGCAGATGGTTCAGGCCGCCACCGCCTTCATGGCGCTGCACGCCTCGCTGTCGGTCATCGTCACCAGTTTTCCGTCACTGGCGGAGTATGCGAACGTGGTCAATCGGTTGGCCGGATTTCTCGAAGAAGCGCAAGCGGCTCGCTATGCCGAAAGCGGCGGGCGCGAGATGATCGAAACGAACGAGGGATCAAGAGTGATGCTAGAACATGTCACGGTGCTCACACCTGACGGCAGCAAAACCCTGATCCGCGATCTGAGCGCCGATGCGAGCGCGCTGGAACCCCTGCTTATCAAGGGTCCCAGTGGCGCCGGAAAAACCTCGCTGTTGCGCGCGCTGGCCGGGCTCTGGCACGAGGGCAGCGGGAAGGTGGCACGTCCCGCCCTTTCGGAGGTGATGTTCCTGCCGCAACGTCCCTACATGATTCTGGGCTCACTGCGCGATCAGCTGACTTATCCGCGCGTTGCGGGCGCCAGCGACCAGCAACTGTACGATGCGCTCAAGGCGGTAAATCTGTCGAATCTCGGCGAGCGCTTCGGCGGGCTCGATGCGGAAATGCATTGGGCCGACGTGCTGTCGCCCGGCGAGCAGCAGCGGCTGGCTTTCGCCCGGCTGCTGCTCAACCGTCCGTGCTTCGCGTTCCTCGACGAGGCCACCAGTGCGCTCGACGTCGCCAATGAAAAGCTGATGTACGGGCTGTTGCGGCAAAGCGGGATTCCGTTCCTGAGCTCCGGCCATCGCCCCAGTCTGCTCATCTTCCATCGCAATGTTCTCGAACTCAGCGGCGACGATCGCTGGAAGGTGGAACCGAGTTCGGAATTCGAAAACCTCGCCGCATGAGGCGCGCGTGGAAGCGTTAACCATCAAGTCTAACCTGTGAATTTAAATTCGAAAAACAGAACATCGGAGGCGGTCGCAATAGATGGCTACGCTGCAGGAGCTCAAGGGAAGAACCGCCGTCGTGACCGGCGCCGCCAGCGGTATCGGCAAGGCGCTGGCCGCAAGATGTTTCGCCGAAGGGATGAACGTGGTCCTCGCCGATATCGAGCCAAAGGCACTCGAAGCCACCCGCGACGAACTGGCGCAGGGCACGGGCAAGGTTATCGCGCTGGTTACCGACGTATCCAAGGCGCAAGAGATAGAGCGTTTGGCGGCGAAAACACTTGACGCATTTGGAAGCGTCGATCTGCTGTTCAACAACGCCGGGGTAGGGGCCGGCTCCACGGCTTGGGAAAGCACGCTCGAAGACTGGACCTGGGTGATGGGCGTGAACCTGTGGAGCGTGATTCACGGAATACGGACCTTCGTGCCGATCATGCTGAAACAGAATCGACCCGGGCACATAATAAATACCGCTTCAATCGCGGGGCTGATACGAGGCCATCACAGCGCCTCCTACGCCACCACCAAGCACGCCGTAGTTGCGCTGACAGAGCAATTGGCGCTCGAGTTCCACCGGGTCCGCGCTCCCCTAAAAGCGTCGGTGCTCTGTCCGAGCTGGGTCAACACTAGGATCAACGAGTCAGGGCGCAACCGGCCAGAACACCTTCTCAATAAGAATGCGCCGCCGCCACCGTCTCCGGAAATGATCAAGACGTGGGAACGGATGCAGGAAGACATCAAACGAGCTACAGCTCCGTCGGTTATCGCCGACGCGGTGTTCGACGAAGGGATTTCGAAGGGCAAGCTGTACATCGTTCCTCATAAGGAGACCGCGCAGTACATTAGGAATCGCTTTGACGGCATCATGCAGGACATCTGATCGGCAAAACGCGTGGCGGCTCGCAGAGCCATCGATCGCGAATCAGAAACAGGAATCGAAAAGACAGGACAATGAAAAAAGAAGTTACTATCTGGAGCGAAGGCACGCGGCTGGCTGCCGATCTGTTCGTACCCGACGATCTGCGTGATGGCGAGAAAAGGCCCGCGATACTGCTGTGTCATGGGTGGGGCGGTCCCAAGTCGCATCTCAGCGCAAGCTATGCCCCATTTTTCTGCAAGGGCGGTTTCGTATGCCTGACGTTCGACTATCGCGGCTGGTTTGAAAGCGACGCCCGCTTGATCACTCCGGAAAAGCAACCTCCCGTCGACGCCGACGGATTTATGACGGTTCGGGCCAGGCCGGTGAGAGAGGTGGTCGACCCACTCGATCAGAATCGCGATATCCATAACGCACTGGACTACCTGATCGAGGAGCCGATGGCCGATTCGAACCGAATCGGCTTATGGGGTTCGAGCTTTGGTGGTGGCCACGTCCTCTACGTGGCGGGAACCGATCCGCGGATTAAAGCCGTGGTGAGCCAGGTGCCAGGGATGGGCCCGGTGACCGACGAGCGGGGATTTGCGGCGCCCACAGCGGGCGTACAACAACTCGCCAGCGCCATGGCCCGCGGTGAGATCAACATGATCCCGCGGCCGAAGGAACAGCCGGAGTCTTTAAAAGGTATCGGCGACTTCCGCACGATGTGGCGCTATCGTCCGCGCGCCGCCGCCGCAAACATTACGGTGCCGACGCTGATTATCGATCAGGAGCAGGAAGAATACGGCGGCCGCGAAAACTCCGGGCTGGCGGCGAAGAACGCGATACCGAAAACCACGGTCGTAAAGTATCACGTATTTCCGGGAACCCATTACGACATCTATGACAAGAACTACCGCGAGAGCGGGAAAATGGCGCGGGACTGGTTTACCGAACATCTGATGCCTCAAGGTTCATGATGGCAACCATGGTCAGGAGTTTTGCGCGAAACGAAATTTGGTGAGAGCAGAACCCGGAATTCAGCTTCGTGTTAAAGCGGAAAGCGCACCGCGGTACCCTTTCCTAGCTTCTCGATTTGGTAATTTGATTTTGTCGTTGCCGGCTGGCTGTTGTAAGGGTTGCACTCGCCAGATAGTCTAACACCGTCGCAAATCATCACAGAGCGGCTCACAACGTCTCACGTGCATTGTCTAGAGCAATATGCGCCACTGGGCACGTATCGCTCTCGGACCACAACACGCTGGCAGGAGGATCGGAAGTGACCGAAGACGCTGGATTTGCGAATGGGAGCCGTCTAACTGCGGACATGACCGAACAAAGGAGCATCTGGGTGCCAGTGATGCAGGTGTCATAGCCCTTCGGCGTCGACTCCTGAACTCGGTCCGGGAACTCAAGGCCGGCCGGGAGGCGCCCGAACCGCGTCGAGGGTACGCCTACGGGGTGCATCCGACGGCCACTCTCGTGTCCCGAGATATCGCCTTCGAAGAGGTGGCCCGCGCTGCGATCTTGATCGGTGTCAGAGGCCAATCTAAGCAAAGCTGACAATGCTAACGGTTCTTCGCGAGATCGAAATCTATAACTGGTTCATAGCGGTCTTCGACACCGCCGACCTCAGAGACGCCAAGGCGCTGCTCGAGGAGCTCAGTGGCTAGTCCGATGCTTTGCGCGAAATGCAACAAGGACAATCCTGCTGACGCTTCATTCTGCGAGGGATGCGGAGCGAAACTGGAGTTGATCTGCCCTTCCTGCAAAGCATCGGTGACTCCCGGAGCGCGATTCTGCAAAAAATGCGGGACCTCGGTTGGCTCCGCAAAAGTCGATGTCTCCGCGACCGCTTCTTCGCCTGGATCGCAAATCAGCGTCGCCGCCGATAGCGATGCGACCGAAGCAATCGAGGGCGAGCGCAAGACGGTCACCGCGCTGTTCGCGGATATCAAGGGCTCGATGGACCTGATCGAGGACCTCGATCCTGAGGAAGCACGCGCGATCGTTGACCCCGCGCTCAAGCTGATGATGGACGCGGTCCATCGCTTCGACGGCTACATCGTGCAGTCCACCGGCGACGGAATTTTCGCGCTGTTCGGGGCGCCGGTCGCGCACGAAGACCATCCCCAACGTTCGCTCTACGCTGCACTCAGAATGCAGGATGAGGTAAAGCGGTACGCTGAGAAGTTGCGCGCCGAGAAAGGCGTCAATCTCCAGGTTCGGGTCGGCGCGAACACTGGCGAAGTGGTGGTCCGATCGATCAAGACCGGCGCGGGCAACGTCGAGTACACGCCGATCGGACATTCGACCAGTCTCGCCTCGCGACTGCAGGCGCTCGCAGCTCCGGGATCGATCGCGATCAGCGAGACGGTACGAAAGCTGGCCGAGGGCTATTTCGCACTGAAGCCGCTGGGTCCAGCGCGGATCAAGGGCGTCAGCGAGCCGGTCAACATCTTCGAGGTGACTGGACTCGGGCCGCTGCGCACACGCCTGCAGCGTGCGGCCGGACGGGGGCTCACGAAGTTCGTTGGGCGCGAGCGCGAGATGGAGGCGACGCGCAACGCGGCCGAGCTCGCGCGTGCCGGACACGGGCAGATTGTCGCCGCGATGGCGGAAGCCGGCACCGGCAAGTCGCGCCTGTTCTTCGAGTTCAAGGCCAAGAACCAGTCCGGCTGGATGGTGCTGGAGACCTTTTCTGTGTCGCATGGGAAAGCGTCGGCGTATTTCCCGGTGATTGACCTGCTGCACAACTATTTCAAGATTATCGGTGACGACGACGAGCGATCGCGTCGAGCCAAGGTAATTGGCTCCGTTCTCGCCCTGGATCGCGCGCTCGAAGACGCTTTGCCATATCTTTTTGCGCTGCTCGGAATCGTTGAAAGCGATGACCCGCTGGCGCAGATGGATGGGCAGGTTAAGAAGCGGCGCACGCTCGACGCGATCAAGCGATTGCTGCTGCGCGAATCGCTCAACCAACCTTTGATGGTGTTTTTCGAGGACCTGCACTGGATAGACGACGAGACGCAGGCCTTCCTGAATTTGCTTGCCGATTCCATCGGCACCGCCAGGCTTTTGCTGCTGGTGAACTACCGGCCGGAATACTCGCATCACTGGAATAGCAAAACTTACTATACCCAGCTGCGGCTCGATCCGCTCGGCAAGGAAGGTGCGGACGAGATGCTGAGCTCGATAGTCGGCGATGGCGCCGACGTGCGGCCGCTCAAGCGGGTGATCATCGAGCGCACGCAGGGCAATCCATTCTTCATGGAAGAGACCGTGCAGGTGCTGCTCGAGGAAGGTGCGCTTAAGCGCGACGGAGCGGTGGTCAGGCTTACCAAGCCTCTGAGCGAGTTGAAGATCCCGCCCACCGTGCAAGCGATTCTCGCCGCGCGCATCGATGGGCTGCCCGCCGATGAGAAAGATCTGCTGCAGGCGCTCGCCGTGATTGGCAAAGAGTTCCAGCTAAGCCTGGTCCGCGCGGTGACTGCCAAGTCCGACGACGAGCTCAATCGAATGCTGGGCAACCTGCAACTCGCCGAGTTCATTTACGAGCAGCCGACAGTCGGCGATATCGAGTACAGCTTCAAGCACGCCCTGACTCAGGAGGTCGCGTACAACTCGGTGCTGACGGAACGCCGCCGCATCACTCATAAGCGCACCGCCGACGCTATCGAAGCGCGGTTTGCGGAGCGGCTGGAGGACCACTTCAGCGAGCTGGCCCATCACTACCTTCTCAGCAACGACGTCGCGAGAGGGATCCGTTACGCGCGGTTGGCCGCGGAGCAGGCTCTCGGTCGTTCGGCATACGAAGAAGCGAGCGGCATGCTCGAAGCGGCGCTGAAATTACTGGAAAAGCATCCCGATAGCACCGAACGGCTGCGTGCCGAGCTGGGGTTGCGGAGCATCGAGAGCACCCTGGCCTTCGTACGATACGGCGCCTCGTCGAAGCAGCGCGAACTCGCGATTAACCGCCTCTGCGAGATCGGGGAAAGAATCGGCGAACCGGACCAGGTGGTGCGCGGTCTAGTCACTCTGGTCAACCTTCGCTTCACGCAGGGTGAGGCGTCGAGCGGGCTCGAACTGGCCAGGCGATCGCTTGAGCTTGCGAAATCCACGGAAGATGACGCGTTGCTGACGGATGCTGAATGGGAATTTGGAATTGTGGCTGAGTCCTGCGGCAACTTTTCGGAGGCGGTCCCAGCCCTCGAAAACGCAAGAGATCGCGCTACCCGATTTGAGCGTGCATTTTCAATGTCGGGGTTGATGTCTTCCAGTGCGAGTCGAGTCCACCTCGCACCATCTCTCATGCTGCTTGGCCGGGTGGGAGATGCCGCCAAGATTGCCGCGGAGGGACTGACACGGGCGCGCGAGTCCGGGCATCTGTTCTCCCTCGGCCATGCGCTGTGCGTCACAGGGGGCTGGCTAGCTCGCTATCGGCGTGAACCCGAAATCGCGCGGATCTGCGCCGAAGAGACCATCTTCCTCTCTGAGGAACACGGGCTTGCGGAATGGCTCCCGTGGGGGCATTTCAATCACGGTTGGGCCGTGGCTGAACTCGGCCGGCTTGAAGAAGGAATCGCAGAAATGGAATCGGGACTAACAGGGTTCCGTCAAATGGGCGGAGTACCGAGGCTACAGTACGCAATCGCGTCTTTCGCACGAAGCTGCGCGCGGACAGGCAGGACCCAGGAGGCCCTGGCCATGATGGACGGGGCCCTGGCTCACGTCGAGCGCAGCGGAGAAAAGGTCGACCTTGCTGAAATGCTGCGCCTTAAGGGCGAGATGACGTTGATGAGCGATGCGTCGATTACTGCGGAAGCCGAGCACTGCTTTCGCGACTCGCTTGAAGTTGCTCGCGCACAGTCGGCGCGATGGTGGGAATTGCGAACGACCACCAGCCTCGCGCGGCTGCTGGCGGCCACGAATCGTCGCGACGAGGCGCGCGCACTGCTTGCCAACATCTACAACTGGTTCACCGAGGGCTTCGATACCGTTGACCTAAAAGACGCCAAGGCGCTGCTCGGCGAACTGAGCAACTAACAGGCTGAGGTTATTCTGGTGACCCAGCATAATTTTATGGATACCGAAAACGCGATCGAGAGTGCGACCCGTTCAACATATGGCTGGGGTTCGATCGCCATTTTGGATCAGGATTGCGGTCGCATCCAAGAGCAAAGCGAGGGCCGATTGAGTAGGAGTCAGTTACCCTGATACTAAGCGGAACAGGGAATATATATTCCCTGTTCCCTTTTAAAAATTCCCTGTTCTGATTCGCAGGGAATTCACTGAAAAACAGTAACAACTTCGCGACCTTTTCCGGGGCATATAGGCGATCCGTGCCCGAGAATCGCGAATTTCCCTGTATTTTCCCTGGTGATCAGGGAATTTCACGCGGAGAGTGGTTCGCAGCAGACTGCGTCATCCGCCACGCAGTCCTCGCTTTCAGAGATTCTCCGCGAACTTTGCCGAAAATCGCCGCATTTCGGGCCAATTTGCATTTCGGGCGGGACCAGAGACCGGGGATTTCGACCCACACTCCGGGTATTTCGGCATTTTATCTCTGTTCCGACTTTTGCTGGTGCCGCGAGAAACACATCACGAAGTATTGGTTCTTTCGCCGGTGGACGAGAGTCTCCCGACTCTACCGGGCGTGCTTAGCCCTCATTCTTTGCTGCACTATGCGGATCCCGGTCACCCGGATCCTAAACTCCACCAGCGCTTCACTTACATTGTGGAGTTGCGCAATCTTCGCAGTAGATATTTTCTGGCGGATCGCGACGAGCAGCGCATCGCGAGGAAGTAGGAGCGCCCAACCAAGCCAATTTGCTTCCTCTTCCTGCTTGCTGTTGTAGCTCCGCATGACGAGTTGCCCATCCGGCGAAACCACCAGCCTCGCTGGCTCGTGGCTTAGAAGGAAGTGCGCCAGTTCATGGGCGACGTCACTTGCTTGGCGAGCCCTAGAATGGCGTGGATTGTAGATGATGACCGCTCTTCCGCCAGCGCTGAGGCTGACCGCTGACCAGCCTCCGGGGTCGTGTACAAGAAGCTGTTCGAGATCTTCCTTAGGCAGGCCTGCGATGTCGGAAGGGGTCTTCAGCTGAACCTCGAGAAATTCAGCCAAGGCCCGCACGTTCAACGGATCGTGCTCGGCAAGTCCGAGCTCTTGACGGACACTGGCTGCGGTTCTCTCTGCCCAAGTCTTGAAGCCGCGTTCAAGCGTCGTCATCAACCGCGACCTTCGTTGGGGCGAGTTCATTGCTTGCCAAGAGCAGCATGGTGGCAAGCGCATGTATCGTGGCGGGTTTAGCCGTTCGGTCTGCTTTAAAGTGCGCGGAAATAGTGACAGTGGGAGCCCCTTCTGTTGCCCCCTCGGCTTCGTCTTTCGGCTCTTCGATTCCCAACATGCCCTTGGGATCAATCTTGAGCCATCCACATATCTTCCCAAAAGCCCCCAGGTCTGGAATGTGGCCCGCTTCGACGCGGAGCAGCGTTGGCGCCGAAATACCGATTAGCGCTGCGGTTGCGCGAAGTTTCTCCGCGCCGTGCTCTCACCATTGCTCCCAAACTGTGAATCGTCGTTTTCGCCATCCCCACAACCCCCCGGCGACCGGATGTGGGATGGTGGAGCTTTGTTCTGCTCGAATAAAATCCTCAACCCGCTTGAAAACAGCACGATGACCCGCAACCAATCGGGACTATTTCTGGCAAGGGTGTATAGGCGGCTCTATCTCCCCCCTGTCCGCCACTCAGACTTCTATTTCAGAGCGCTTAAATGAGGCGGGCTGCGACCCAAATCTAAGCGGCGCATTCCTGATCGAGATCGAAAACCTCCCAGACACCCTACATGGTATGATTCAAAAGCATGGCTAGGTGATCTGCTTACGCCTTCATAGCAGCGATGGCATGGGTCAGGGCCCAAACCGCGGCCTTAACAGAATTTGCGATAGCAGCGTCTGCGACGATGCCATCCGAATCCAGATGTTTCCCTAAGAGTGGCACCGCAATGCTAGCTTCTTCGACAATCCTTGCCCCCATGGTCTTCAGGATTTCGATCAGAGACGCTTGCGCCAGCGTTGCCCGCGGCGAAGCGTTGAATACGGCCACAGGCTTTTCGTAGAAATCTCCGCTCGAAACCGTCCAATCCAGGGCGTTCTTCAGCACGCCCGAAATTCCGTGCGCATACTCGGGACTCGAAATCAAAACGCCATCGCTGCTGGATAGGCGAGCGCGGAAATACGTCACTGCATCGGGTGCCGGGTCAATATCCAGATCTACGTTGAACAGAGGAAGCTCGGCCATCCTTTCGTACACTTCGATTGCGGTCTGCTCGCGTCCGATCCGCGATGCTGCGCGTAGCAATGCGGTATTGGATGAACTCCGACTCAAGCTTCCCGAAATGGCTAAAATCGCCAGCATCGTTCATTGAAGATTCGATCGGCGGAAATCAGTTCGCTCGACCTTCCTCGTGTTCCTATTGCGCGAGTCTGACGCACAACTTTCGATCGCAGGTATTTCAGACGATGCCATCGCGGCGCAATGCGTCCAGCTCGTCCGCTGAGATGCCGAGGCGCTCCAGGACTTCGGCGGTATGTTCGCCGAGCTCGGGGACGTGCGGTGGGATTTCGTCGCCGCGCAAGCCAGACATTTTGATCGCGGAACCGAGAACCTTGATGTCGTCGTAGTCGGCGATGGTGCCGTTGCGGACCACGTGGCGCTCAGGAAGTTCGGGGTCGCTTGCGACTTCGTCGATTTCGCGGAGAGGGGCGCATGGAATGCTGTTGGCGATAAGCAGCGCGACGAGGTCGTCACGTTTTTGCGTGGATGACCAGTTAGCGACCATGGCGTCGATCTGATCGACCAATTTGAAGCGGCTCTGATGGTCCTTGTAGTCAGGATGCGTGATCAGTTCCTCGCGGTTCATCAGGTGCGCGAGTTGATGCCAGTTTGCTTCAGTGAGGCAGTAAATCCAGATTTCTCCGTCGGCACATGGATAGGTATTGCAGGGGCAGGCGGTGGGATGGCGGTTGCCGATCCGCCGGACCTTGAAACCGTCCTGGACGACTCCGATGGCGCCGTTGATCGCGGGCATACAGACGTCGAGCATCGCAACCTCGACCTTGCGCCCGCGGCCTGTGCGCTCGCGTTCGAGCAGAGCCGCCAGGACACCGGCGGCGAGATGCATCCCGGTGCTGGTATCGATGAGAGCGGCGGTGACGCGCACACCCGGGCGGTCAGCGTAGCCGGTCATGCTGATGATGCCTGAGGCGGCCTGGATGGTGAAATCCATCGCGCCGAGTTGGGCGAATCGGCTGTCGTGGCCGTAGCCCTTGCTGGAAGCGTAAACGAGGCGGGGGAATTGGTGCGCGAGGTCGTCGTAGCCGAGGCCGAGTCGTTCCAGCGCGCCCGGCGCGTAGTTTTCGAGGAAGACATCTGAGTCGGCGAGCAAACGGAAGAGGATGTCGCGGCCGCGCGGATCTTTGAGATTGAGCGAAACGGACTTCTTGCCGGTGTTGAGCATCAGGAAGCCGTAGTTGGTGCCATGTTTGGCCGGTGGGCGCTTGCGCAGAAGTTCGCCGGTTCCGACTGGTTCGATCTTGATGACCTCAGCGCCGAAATGGGCGAGTTGGAGGCCGCAGTAAGGCCCCGCGTAAATTTGGGCGATCTCGATGACGCGATAACCCTGAAGTGGCAGGCTCATGCAAATTCCTTTTCACCATCCTACAAGCCGATTTCTTTGATAAAGGGCCTCAGCGCTTGCAGCAGTCCTGCCGGATTGTCGCCCTGAATCGTGTGGCCGGCGTTAGGGACTTTAACCCAGCGGCCATACGGCAGCGCGGCGGCGAATTTGGACGCATTCTCATCGGTGAAGACGTCGCTCCGATCGCCACGCAACACCAACGTCGGACACGATATCTTGCGAATGTCGTCGAGGATCTGTTTCGCCCGAGCTAGCCTCTCCTGCACGAAGTCACCCGCCATCGACATCCGGTTCGGATCGTGTTTCCAGGTCCACTTACCGTTGGGCAGTTGCCGCAGATTGTGGAGCAGGCTGCGCCGCAAGAGCGTCGGGTTGCGCCGCGGGTTGAACGCCATCGCACGTTCGACGAACGCGTCCACCGAATCCAGCACGCGATCCTGGCTGATGAAATCGCGAATCCGTTTGGAACCGCTCAGATTCAGTTCCGGTCCAACGTCGACCAGCACGAGCCCGCTCAAGCTCGACGCGTGCTCGAGCGCATAGCCGAGCGCGGCAAACCCACCCATCGAATGCGCCACCACGAGCGGCTTCTTGAGTTGGAGCTTAGCCACAAAGCCTTCGACATCGCCGACCTGGCTCTCGTGGCTGTAGTTCGACGTCGGTTCCCATTCGCTATCGCCATGACCGCGCTGATCAAGCGCGAAGCAGTGATAGTCCGTCCGCAGCATCAGGCAGATAACGTCCCAGGTGTGGGCGTTCAGTCCGCCACCGTGGAGGAACAGGATCGGCGGACGCCCGGCGGTCCCCCAATCCAGGTAATGGAATCGCATCCGATGGATCACGACATGATGCGATTCGGGGAGGACGACCTCAGGTGGTTTCAGTCCGGCATGGTTGGCAGTGAGTTCGAGATGCTCGAACTGCTCGGCAGCGGTCAGCATGCTTAACGCTCCTGGTCTGTTTCGACTGCGATAACAGCCGCGCGTACGTCCGAGGTCTAGCAAACCCGAAATAGCTGGGCAATCATTTGCGATTGGCGGAGGGATCTTTCCGCCGCGTTTCCGCGGCTGGCAGGCGCGGGGAGAATGAGATAAGACACCTTCCTTCCCGGCAAGGAGGATCGTTCATCATGGCGCAGAGCGGGCAGAAGCATGTGCTCGACGGCTACAAGGCGCTTGATTTCACGCAATTTGTCGCCGGTCCGACGGTTACGAAGCTGATGGCCGAGATGGGCGCCGAGGTTATCAAGGTTGAACTTGCGCCGGACGGCGACCGCTCGCGCGCGATGCCATTTGTCAGGAACGAGCGCAGCGGATACTTCGTCCAGCAGAATCGCGGCAAGCTGAGCCTTTGTCTCGACCCGCGCATCGAAGCCGGCAAAATGATCATCCGCGAGTTGATCGCAAAAGTGGACGTACTGGTCGAAAACTATGCGCCCGGCGTGATCCGCCGCATGGGCTTCGATTACGAGACCGTCCGCGGCATCAATCCGAAAATCATCATGTGCTCGGTCTCCACCTTTGGCCAGCAGGGACCGCTGGCGCACGATCCGGGCTACGACTTCATGGGACAGGCGTATGCCGGAGTGACCTCCTTGAGCGGCGAGGAAGGCGGCCCACATTTTCCGCCGATGCTTGCGATCGGCGACGTATCTACCGGAGTGCACGCGCTCGCGGCGATCGCCTGCTCGTTACTGCATCGCGAGCGCACCGGCGAGGGCCAGTACGTCGATATATCGCTGCTGGACGCCTACTTCCACTACCACGACATCTGGGTGCAATCGATTAGCGCGAGCGGCGGCGCGGCGAAGCCGGTCCGAACGGGGCTTCACTACTCAGTTCTCGCGCCGGCCGGGATGTTCAAGGCGCGCGAGGGTTACATCTTCGTTTTTGCCTGGCTCGACCATCATTGGGTCAAGCTGTGCGAGCTGATGGGCCGGCCGGAGCTGGGCCGTGATCCGCGCTTCATTGACAATACGAGCAGGCTCAAAAATCGCGCGGCGATCATCAAGGTGATCGAGGGCTGGCTGCAATCGATACCGAGTGACGAAGCTGCGGTTGAGGCGTTGCGTGAAGCGCGGATACCCTCGGCTCCGGTGCTGACCGTTGAACAAGCGATGAAGCATCCGCATCTGGTCGAGCGGCAGACGGTGCAGACGGTACATGATCGCATCCTGGGCGAGCTTCAGGTTCCCGGCTTTCCGCTACGCTTCTCGTCATTCCCTGAGCGGCTCGAGCTCGAGGCGCCGTTCCTCGGCGAACACAACGAGCGAATTCTTTCGTCATATCTCGGCTACAGCCCTGACCGGGTCGTCCGCCTGGAGCAAGCGGGTGTGCTCCGATCGTTGCCGCGTTAGCCGTCAATAAAGGTCCCGCGCATCGCTTCGGGCACGAGCAGCCGAAGCATGCAGGACCACGCCACTTCTGTTGGAGATCGGGCCGCGTCTGTGCATCAAAGCCGCTTCCGTGTTCGATGAGAGTTCCCTGATCCACCAATAGTGGCGATTGTGGTTCGTCAGATCATGGACCCAGCCCCGAGCGAAAATGCGATCAGCTCAGTCGTGACCACAAGCCGGCGGGAAAGACCAGCGCGTTGGTATCGAGCGACCCATAGACGGGTTCCGATGAAATTTTTAGTAGCGACAACTCGAATTGGATCGCTTCGTCTGATTAGCGCCGGTCGATGACGACGCGCTCTTTCGCAACCCACATCGAGGAGTTTCTGAAATCGATGAAATTCGCTTCATCCTCGACCGCGAGCTGTCCAGCGCGTCTAGCCTCCGGCGTTCCTGCAGCCGCCGCTGATTCGGCGCG
>PNBD01000123.1 GCA_003135855.1 Deltaproteobacteria bacterium | reverse complement strand
TTTGGGCTGAGTACGCGGGAACCCGCCGATGGTGGCAGGTGCGCGCGCCCGATAAATCGCGATTCTGGATCGTGATCTTCGGCGTAGCGGCCAGTCTTCCGATATTCATGCTGGTGCCGCCGCTAGCGTCGCTGCTGATGATTCGCCCGATTGCTCTCACCGATTGGGGGATCGCAATTCTGGCCGCGATGGTCGCTGTCGGTTGGCGCGCCTTCGGCGCGCGCGATGTCAGCCCTTAGGCAATCCCAGCACGCGCTCGCCCATAATGTCGCGCCCGCCGTCAGTTGAGATGGGCGCCGGCACTCGCGGAGGAAGGCGCGCCGATGGCGGCGCCATCGAAGAATTCCTGCAAATTCTGTTGATAGCGATAGAACAGATCGGTATCGAGCTGGTTGTCCGACTCCACATGCAGCGGCGTATCCATCAACGTCAGCGTATTGAGCGTGTGCTCGAGATCGGCTTGCCCGTTCGCGACGATGTTGTTGATCATCTCGCGCCACGCTGCGTACGGACCCTCCAGCACGATTGCATCCTTGGGCGCGTCGGCCGGATTCGCGATCTGCCGCGTGCGGACGCAGTGGTAGCCAGCGAAGACGATCTCGTAGCGCTCGACGCGATCGGGGTAGTCGATCTTCACCACCAGCGTCATGTCCACCGTGCCGAGGCGGCGCAGGCGTTCCGGATCGGCGTTGACTCGCTCGCGCAACGCTTCGAAGAACTCCACTGATGGAAACGGAATCATGGTGCTTGCCTCCTTCGGATGCTCGGAAATTCTCTGCGCTGCGCTTACAGCGGCAATTCGAACGGGATCGCGAGCCGCGAACGGCGCTCGATCCCTGCCATTTTGAGCCGGTACAGGTATTCGTTGATCTGTTTCTTGAAGAGGTAACCGAGTTTCTGGAAGCCCTCCTCGATGTGCTCCAGCCCGCCGCCGGCCAGGATCGCNNCCTCGCCACGGCTCAGGATCTCGTGGATCTCCTCCTCGCGCTCGGGATGTTTTTCAAGAAAATACTTGAGATGCATGGTGCCGTAGGCCACATGGCGCGCCTCATCTTGCATGCAAAGGCGGAAGATCTTCTTCTCGACGGGCGACAACGCGAACATTTCGCCGTTGCGGAACAGGGTCAGCACGAACCCCTCACCCAGGATGTGCATCAACGCACTGCCGGTAGTGAAGTTGGGTGCCTCCAGGATGACGCGCAGCAATTGCTCCGAGTCCGGCGATGAGCGCAGCAGGCCGCCGCCATTAGCCAGCGCCCGTTTGCGGAACACCTCCAGATGGCGCGCCTCGTCGAAGATCTGCGAGGCGAGAAAGCATTTGACCTCGTGGAAGTCGTGGTTGATGTGCCACAGCCACTTGGCCGGCATGTCGGCGGCGACGAACTCCACCTCGGCCAAGTTGGTGCAGACCTGGCACATCGCTTTCTCCAGGTCCTCGGGCAGCGGCTTGAGCTGATTCCATGGGATGTCGCGCGCTGAGCTCCATTGACGCGCCACCGCCTCGTCATACAGGTGCGCAACATTGTCGGCCCAGACCAGCGACTTGTCGTTGATGTCGTAGCAGCCGAGCGAAGGCATGTCGTCGGAGATTTCCGAGCCGCGCGGCGCCATGCTGCCGAAACGGGAGCCCTCATCGGGAACCTCGCCATAGGTGCCGACCCGGTTGATATCTTCCAAACCGAGCCCGCGTTCGTCACGCGCGGTTGCGCGGACTCCCCAGCCGGCTGGATTCGCGTTCATCCAGCCCAGATCGAGTTTCCCCTTGCGTACCTCACTCAGGGTGTCGAGTGCGCGCTCGACGCTCTCACTTACAGGTGACATCGATTTCTCCTCGCCGGGCATCATTCCGGCAGCGACTCGGACGACTTAGCTACTGGTTAAGCACGTGCTATGCCAGCGCGACGCTATTTCAACGCGGCGTAAACGGAAAAAATCCGTGCAATTACGAGCCTACCAACCGTTCGGTCGATATTTGAACCTGGCCGGGATAGCGCGTGATGTTGCCGATCGATTCACGTGCCTCCAATCGAGCCTATACGCGCCGCCTCGCACACGGCGGCGGACGCACGGGTGGATCCTCAAACTTGATCTGCGCGCATAAAAAACTTGTCCGCGGCCCATCCAGGAGTGAACCCGCGAAGATCAGGTTTTGAGAGAGATAAGTATTAGCCCTTAGGTAAGCCCAGCACGCGCTCGCCGATAATNNACGCGTTCGCCGATGATGTTGCGCTGGATTTCGCTGGTGCCGCCGGCGATCGTAAACTCCCGCGCCGCGATTGTGCGGCTGGTCCATTTGCCGCCCTCGACTGTCCCAAGCGATTCGCTTTCGAGATTCGCGTAAAGACCAAGCATCTCGTCCGCGAACATTGCCATGCGCAAGTTGAGTTCCGTCGCGCAGAGTTTCCCGATCGAACTCGACGCCCCGGGCGGTCGCCCCCTGAGCTGAGCGCTCATCGCGCGATAGCGGCCAAGCCGGATACATCGCGCCTCCGCCGCAAACTGCGCGAGCTTCTGCCGGATGTACGGATTCTCCGACGCGGGCATCCCGTCAAAGGCGACTGTCTTTGCCAGCGCGACCAATTCGCCCATCGTGCGTTCCACCGGATGACGCACTCCGCCCGACGCACGCTGAAACATCAGCGTCGCGATCGACACTTGCCATCCTTCGTTCAGCTTGCCGACCAGGTTTTGCCTCGGCACTCGCACCCCGTCGTAGAAGATCTCGTTGAATCCCATCTCGCCGGTAATCTGCATGAGCGGCCGGACTGTGATTCCCGGACTCCGCAGATCGACCAGCAGATACGAAATTCCTCGATGCTTGGGCGCGGCTGGATCGGTGCGAACCAGCAGGACCTGGTACTGCGCGCGATGCGCATTGCTGGTCCACACCTTCTGGCCGTTCAGCACAAACGAGTCGCCGTCGAGCACCGCGCGCGTCTGCAGTCCCGCCAGATCGGAACCTGCGTTGGGTTCGGAGTAGCCCTGGCACCAGATTTCTTCGCCGGTAAGCATCGGCGCCAGAAACCGTTTCTTTTGCTCCTCGGTGCCGAGCAGCATGATCGTCGGACCGATCCGATCGATCGCAAAATTGTTCGCGCCGTATAGCGGTAGCCCCAGGCGCAAAACCTCGTCCTGATAAATCGATTGCTCGACCACGCCAGCTTCGCCCCCGCCCCACTCCTTCGGCCAGTGCAGAGCCAGGTACCCGGCCGCGTGGAGCCGCCGATGATACGCAAGCATTTTCTGCCAGAGTTTATCGTCGTGGCTGTAGAGCAGGCTTTCGATCGTCGCACTTGACGAGTCGATTAGATCGCCAAAAAGTTCCGCCGCGGTCGTCTCCAACCATGCGCGAACCCGGCTGCGGAATTGCTGCTGCTCTGATGTGTAGTCGAAGTCCATCGAAAATATGTCGGTAAGGAGACCTCGAACTTCGACCAGCTACTCGGACCTAGGCGAACAACATCCTTCTTAGCGCCGGCAGCAGACGCATTTCCTCGCTATCGATCAAGTCGTCGAGCTTCACCGCTAGCACACACAGAGCCTTGCCAGCGACGGCGACAATTTTATCGGGATCTTCTTCGAACGACACTCCGGTAAGCTTGGCTATCGACGAGCGCATCTCGCTGTGGCTCTTCTTGATTCGATTCATGACTTCAGGGCGAAGGCCGCCCGCATCCTCCGCCCACGGCAGCACCGTTTCATCTTCGCTCAACAGATGCTGATTAAGTCGCGGCTTCAGGATTTCCCAGCATCGCTGCGCCTGCTCGCGCATCTCGCGATCCGACGGCTTGAAGCCGAGAATGACGCCTGCCACCGCCGCGTCGAGCAGGGGCATCCCGAGCCCGTATTCTTGACGGCTCAGTTCTTCGGTGAGGTTCCTGATCTTGCGCGTCTCGGAGAACTTGGCCCGCTTCGATGACGGCTTTTTTGCGGTAGTCACTTTCGTCATCTCTCGAGTCTGTTTACGATACCACGCTTCGGGCGTCGATGCGGGCATCGGCAAAGCGCTCACGACCAAAATAGACTTCTCGCCCGTCGAGAGTTTCCAGAAAGCCATAGCCGTCGGTCGGAAAGATGGTCGTAACATGAACGTCAAGAGATGGTCCTTGTGCTTTCACATCATGGCGCACCTTGTGTACGTATTCCTCGAGTTTGCTGCGCGCCGCCGCGAAAGCCTCGTTTATCGCTAACGACAGGTCGATGCGATCGTGCCTGTCAATCGTGAGCTCCCCGCCCGGCACGTCGAGATGAATTCGGACGCGGCCCGCCTTTGCGATGACGATGAACCGTAGATGCTGCAAGCATCTCGTGCAGCCGGTCAGGAAATTGACGTAGTCCTCCAGCGCCTTGACCTGCGTGCGGATTTGCGTCTCGACCGCTTCGGTCATCGCGAATTCAGACGAAGTGATCTGAAGCTGCATTTCTCCCTCCCAAACTCCTGGTTTCGTGCGGGCCAGCTGAGCGCCAACCACGCACCTTCTAGCCGATTTTTGGATTTGGTGACGAACCCAAATCCAAGTCGGCGTTTGCCCTTTCGCCGACTGCAGAACGGAACGATCCGCCAAGGTAACGGGTCTGCCGATTCGTCTCATCTGCCGCCAAGTGTTCGTCGGGGCACTTCTCGGAAAGCCATCGAGCCGTAACTTCATCGGAGAGACGATGAAACTTAAAAATCGAAACGTGAACAGCGTACCGCTCACCCGTTGAACATTCATCGACAAAGGCGCGACCGCACTCACGGCACACCTGCAGAATGAGCGGCGCACCGGGAACGAGCTCGAGATGGTGGCTAATCCAGATGTGCTTTTTCCAGGAAGTGAGATTCGTTTCCATTGGCCTAACCCGTCTCATTAATTCAGCGACCTGAGCTGCGAGGTCGTGGGAAAGCCCATCGCAAGACAGCAATCGAATCCAGACTTCTAGGTACATTCTTCGTGCCGGGTGCCGACGCCGATGCGGCGCCTGATAATGCGGGCGGAACTCGAGCGGCAACCCGAGCGCTTGTATCGTTCGGACACACCAGCCTGCCTCCCTTGGCAACACAATCGAACTACCGGTCGGGTGTAGCGATTTCGATCGCGAGACGAAGCAGCACCAGCGTTTGCTGCTTACCGGGGCACAGATGTTGCTGTAGGACGGCTGTGTCGAATACTTCGGCGCCGATTGGGGGAAGATGCGGGAGGGGTGCCAGCGCGATTGCGAAGTAATTCGCGACCATCGCCTACATCAACCGCGACTCCGACTTCGGCCGCGACGCCTCTGCCGCGTTGAGCGCGCCGAATCAAAGCATCGAAGGTGTATCGATGAAGCTGAAAGTGTTCTGGTCGATGTTTGCGCTCAGCACTGCGCTGTTCGTCTCGCAGACCGCGCTATCTGCCGGCAATGACGTGAGCGACGGGCACCGTTATTTTGTCCGCTACTGCGCGGCATGCCATGGGCGAGACGGTCTCGGCGACGGTCCGGTGGCGGCGAGCCTTTCCAAGCCGCCGGCCAATCTCCGCAAGCTCGGCGACAAATATGGCATGCCCCTGCCCGCCCATCGCATTGCCGAACTGATCGACGGCCGAGATACAATTCGTGCGCATGGGAATCGCGACATGCCGGTATGGGGCGAGCGTCTTTACGAGCTAGGTCAGGGCGATCGGGGTGAGCTCGGAATCGGCGAGGTGATCGGGAAAATTATCGCCTACCTCGACACGATTCAGGATCGTCGAACGGCGATGCGATAACGCGCGGTCTAACTGGGCGCCTCGGTTGCAATACTCGTGAGCTCAGGATGCCGCAGCTCAGGATGCCGCAAGTGGGCGAGCGCGTCCTCGATTTCGGTGACAAGCTGTTCGTGCCCGCCGGTGGTGTCGATGCGCACGTGGTTCCGCGGCGGAATTTCGCGAATCGGCTCGAACTCGGCGCGCTGCCTCTCGTACACNNGCCGCGCCGTGCCGCGAGCGCGAGTGCGAGCTGCCGGTCGGCAGACGCTTTGAATGTGGCGTCGAGAATTGCTCCGCAGCCGTCGCTCAGCAGGGTCTCTGCTTCGGCGAGCATCACGTCATAAGCGATTCGCGTAAATCGATTGGAATATATGTTCGCCCCGTAGTCCGTGCGGACGTGCTCGTGCGCGGAGACTCCTGCCAGGCTCTTGCGGACGCGGTCCGAGTTGA
>PNBD01000119.1:210-3370 GCA_003135855.1 Deltaproteobacteria bacterium | reverse complement strand
ACCGTCTTCATCGATCTGCTCGGCTTCGGAATCGTAATCCCGTTTCTTCCGATGTTCGCCGCGCGCATGGGCGTCGGCGCGATGGGCATCGGCTTGGTTCTTTCGATCTACTCGTTGATGCAATTCATCTGCGCGCCGGTGCTCGGACGAATCTCCGATCGCGTCGGCCGCAAACCGATCATCATGCTCGGATTGCTGGGCTCCTCGCTCGGCTACCTGGTTTACGGATTCGCTGATTCCTTTTTCTGGCTGCTCGCGGCGCGCGCATTGCATGGCGCATGCGCCGCGACGATCTCCACGGCGCAGGCATACATCGCCGACACGACCGACGCGCACAATCGCGCCAAGGGAATGGGCCTCGTCGGCGCCGCGTTCGGCTTGGGCTTCGTGCTCGGCCCCGCACTCGGCGGCATCCTCGGACATTCGAGTCTGCGCACGCCGGTTTTTTTCACGAGTGCACTGACCTTCGCGAATTTTCTGTTCGCCGCGTTCCGCCTTCCTGAATCGCATTATCCGGATCGTTCGGCGCGCCTCGATCTCCGCCATTTCGTCGCGCCGCTGCTGGCGCTGCCACGCGAGTTGGTGCGGCATCGATTGGCGCGGATGTTCGCGATCGCTTTTCTGCTGACGTTCTCTTTCGCCGCGCTCGAAGCGACCTTCGCGCTGATGGTCCCCGCCGTTTACGGCTACGGCGCGTTCGGCATCGGCGTGCTGCTCGCATTCACCGGCTTGATTCAGGCGATTACGCAGGGCTATCTGCTCGGCCCCATGGCGCACAAAGTCGGCGAGGCGCGCCTGGTCCGGCTCGGCCTGATCGCGATGGCCGTCGGCTTGGCGCCGATGGGCACGATCGCCTCGCACGGCGCTTTGCTCGCGATGCTCGCGATCATCGCCGTCGGCTACGGCTTTGCGAGTCCCTCGATCGCGAGCCTCATCTCGCGCAACACCGAAAGCCATTTGCAGGGCGAAGTACTCGGCGTGAATCAGTCGGCGCTTTCACTCGCGCGAATCTGCGGCCCGATCGCGGGCGGCATCCTTTATCAACTGATGGGACCGTCGGCGCCCTATTTCGGCGGCGCGGCGATCGCGATGCTGGCATTCGCTCTGACCAACGGAATCGAAACCGGCGGCATCTAACCTGCGGGGGTCACGATGGGGTTACGCGGCTTCATAATCGCTCTTCACATTTTCGCCGTTATCTACTGGATGGGCGGTTTGCTCATGATCGCGAGCCTGCTCGCCCGCGTCCCCGAAGAAGTCGGCCTGCCGAAAGAGCGCTTTCTCGGCGCCGCTCGCAGGCTGTTCGAAGTCGGCACCAACGTCGGCGCCGCGATCACAGTCGCGCTCGGCATTCTGCTGGTGATGATGGACCCCGCGGTATTGCGCCAGGGATGGCTGCACGCCAAGCTGCTGCTGGTCGCCGTGCTGCTCTTCTACCACGTCCGCTTCTATCGGCGGATCGTGTTCCTCGAAGATAATCCCAGCCAGTCAACGCATCGCGAGTTCAGCATCATTCACGCCGCGGTAAGTCTGCTGCTGATCGCGATCCTGCTGCTGACCGTGCTCAAGCCCTTCTAGCGATTCCCGCGTTACAGCGTGGTGCTCGCCGTCGATGCGTGAATATGCGCGATCCGCCAGCCCGTCGCGCCGCGGCGCATAACGAACGTCCGGCGATGAAGCGGTCCCGCCATCTTCAGATGAAAAGTGATCAGCGCGATCTCGCCCAGCTCGCGAATCTTTAAATCGTGCGGTTCGATCTTGAGCGGTTCTGGCGCTTGCCGCGCGAACTCCGCGATCGCTTTGAATTGCGCCATGATTGCGTCGCGTCCATCGAGCCGCGCTGGATACGCGCCCAGCGGCGAGAACATTTGCGCGTCCTCCTCGAAGAACGGCGCGATATTTTCGAGTTGCAGCGTTTCGACTGCTCGAAAAAAACTGTTCAGCGTTTCTGCGGCACTCGCGTTGGTCTGGGCCATGATGACACCTCGTCGGTCGGATAGCAGGGTGTTGAAAAACGAATTCCGACGGTCTGTTTTGGTCTCCGGTGTTTCAACACCCTGCGCAAAAACTGGCTTCTTACCTATACATCTCCNNGAAAATTACTTTTTCAACAGCCCGCTAGAAGATATCCTTGAGTGCACGCGCCTTCGCAAAAATCGCGACCGGATCATCCTGCACCGATGGATCGCGCTTTTTGAGATTCGCCCGCAACTCGGGACTCGAGGTCCTTAGAAACGGGTTGGTCTTTTTTTCGTCGCCAATCGTCGACGGCACCGTGAACTTCCCCGCCGCGCGCGTCTTGAGACTCCACTCGTGCCGGGCCTTGAGCGCTTCATTGCCCGGCTCGAGCGTCAGCGCGAAGCGGAGATTCTTTTCCGTGTATTCGTGACCGCAATAGACCTTGGTCGAATCGGGCAGGGCGGNNCCTCGAACACCCGCCCGCAGCCGCCGATGAACATCGTGTCGCCGGTGAACACTGCGTCGAGCGACGGAAAATAATACGCGACGTGCCCGTTGGTATGCGCCGGGATGCCGATCACGCGTCCTTCGATTCCCCCGATTCGGACTTTGTCGCCGTCCGCCACGGGATTCGTCAACGCTGGAATTTTGCCGCCCTCGGCGCTCGCTCCGTACACCTTGATGTTCGGCACCTTCGCCGCGATGTCNNGAATGATCGCCGTGCCAATGCGTCGTCAGTACCGCGCCCAGCTTGACGCCCTGCGCTTTTGCCGCCGCGATTACCTTGTCGGCTTCGGCGCAATCGACCACCGCGCATTCTTTGCTCGCATCGTCGATCACCAGGTACGCGTAATTGTCGGATAGCTGCGGGACTGTGACTATTGTCATTGCATTACTCCTGGGCTCTAGAATCCCATGATCTTTAGAATCCCATGATATTGAAGCCGACATCCACGTAAATCGTTTGCCCTGTGACGCCGCTCGACAAGTCGCTTAGCAACGCCGCCGCCATCGTGCCGACTTCCTCCGGCTTCATCGCGCGTCGGAGCGGCGCCCGCTCCTCCACCTGATGCGCCATCGTGTGGAAATCGCGGATCGCCGACGACGAGAGCGTCCGCGCCGGTCCCGCGCTAAGCGCATTGATCCGGATGTTCTTCGCTCCGAGGTCCATCGACAAGTAGCGCACGCAGGCTTCCAGAGC
>PNBD01000119.1:0-196 GCA_003135855.1 Deltaproteobacteria bacterium | reverse complement strand
CGCGACCAGCGAGTAGGCGCTGATCTCCAGCGAGCGTGCGAAATTCGCGCGGCTCACGGTCAGGAAGCGATCGCGCAGGTCCTCGCGCTCCGCGAACGCCACCGCATGCACCAGCAAGTCGAGCCCGCCCCATTGCTTCTTGATCGTTGTGAACACCGACGCGATCTGCGCGTCGTTGGTGACGTCCAGCTCGCCG
>PNBD01000090.1 GCA_003135855.1 Deltaproteobacteria bacterium | reverse complement strand
TAGCTTACCAGCACGGCCTCGGTCGCGCCGATGCCGCCGCCCGCTATTCGTGTCAGCAGACCCGTCCGCGCGTTCACTAGATAGTCGGTGCCCTGCACATAGGTCGTGCCAGCGGGACTGCTGTTTAAAACTATCGACGACGCCTGCAAATTTCCGTGTGCCAATTGTACCGTGGCAGGCGTTCCGCNNCGTGACACCCATGTGCCCAAGATTGATCGCTCCCGCCGCACTGAACGTCTGCGATGCGACGATGTCGCTGGTATGCTTGGTGTTGTCAAAAACGTTCACCACGATTGCCTGGCCCGCCCCTTGCCCCAGGATCGCATTGAGCGCGTATGGAATCGTGTAGCCCTGCACCGCCGGACCGAACTGACCCGCGTCCTGGGCCGAGCTCACCAGCGTCGGCGCGTTTATTCGCGGTGCCCCTGCCGGTGAAGTTAGCGCCCAATATGGCGCCGTCCCCACCAGGCCGATTACCGATGACTTCACCACCGTGATCGGCGCCGGACCGGTCGCGAGTTCCAGGACCTCTACTCCATGCAGGAAGGATGCAGGCATATGGGTCACCTCAGTGGCATGCGGGCGTCTTTCTGGAAGCTGGCCGCGGTGCCAAACAGTTGTCGGGTTTTCCTACCGGAGCCTCACCCGCGCGACTACACTGCTGCGTGCAGCGTGCCCTCGCGTTTGAGCGTATCGGCGGCAGNNCTTTAAGCCGCGAATACACTGGCTAAGCGTTGTCCTCGTGCGATGCCTCAGTTGGTTGGTGCGGTTGGCGCACTGCCCCCATTTGCTGTCGCCGTTACGATGTCGGCGTAGGTGTATGCGATCACGACTGAGGCTCCGGCCGCGATCGCTCCAGTTGCTATGCGTACGATTATTCCGTTGACCGCGTCCAGTGTGTAATCCGTGCCGTTAACGTAGATCGCACTGTTCGTTGAATTCGTCACCATTAGTGCTGACACATTACCGTTGACAAGTTGGATCTGCCCGCCGAGATCGAACGTGTATAGCGTCGGCGCGGCCTCGACCGCGGTGACGCCACCTTGTTCGTGTGTGCGCGCGCGCGTAAGCAATGGATAGCTGTCCGGCGTCGATGGTTCGACAGCGACCGTGCACATCGCAAACGTGATCGCGTATATCCACGTGCCACCCTGTTTGTCGCGTTTCAGGAAGCGTTCGCGCACCGGGTAGGTCTTCTCGCATCCGGGGACTCGAAAGCCCGTCAGCGCCGCGCGCACTGAGCCGATCGTTGCGTAGGCCCCGGGCGTGCCGCCGCTCGCTTCTCCCCCGAGGTTCCAGCCAAGGTCGCGCATCATTACCGTGACCTCGAACTTTAACCTCCGTTCCTGCACGATCGCCGAGCTGTCGATCAGTTTTCCATACTCTGCCCCTTCGTAGCGCACCAGCGCGGCGCCAATCTGATGCGTCATCCGATACGCCTCAGGCTGATCCGGAAAATGCGCGATCTCGATACCGCTGATCTGAGCGTTCAATCGGTCGACCACAGCCTTTTCGATCGTCTCGATATCGAGCGGCGTCGGCGGTGTAAAAGTTTGGCCGAGCCACGGATTGTCTAATACGACGGCTCCCATCTGGTGCTTCTCTCAATCCTCCCGGTCACCGGATTTATGCGAGACGCCTAGCGCGGCTCCGGCATCAGCTCTTCGAAGTACACCGAATATGTGCGCCCGATCTTGAATCGCTCCCCCGCCATGGCATTCAGCTCAATCGTTCCCGCTGGCGGCTCGGCGAAATACTCGTGGGCCTCCGGCGAATCGTCGATCACCGGAACCAGCTGGGCGCTATGCACCACGCGGCCCGGATGCCAGCTATCGGTCTTTTCCGCTTTCATGCAGATGAATTTCACTCGCATCGCTGTTTCCTTCTCGCGGTTATTTATCCGCGCTTCCCGAGTTAGTAGCCTTTGAGCGATCCGCGATCGAATATCCGTTGCGGCAGTGCGCCGCCCGCATCGCCACCCGCCTGCGTCACCACCGATCCCCCAGCCGCCGCCGGCTCGGCGTTGTCCGCCGCCAGGCCCAGCGTCACTTCCCCGTGCGCCACCCGCACCAGTAATTCGACCGCGTCTTCATAGCGCTTGCGCGCGTCCGCCACGTCATGGAGCGGTCGCAGCGATTGCAGTCGATACATCGCGATGTCGCACGCTAGTCGTTGCAACACCGCCGGCGGATCGTTCAGTGGCAGTGCGAAGCGGCTCTCCAGGTATCCGTCGATTTCGGCTGAAGCGTCGCTCAAAGCCTGCTGCAGCGTCGCCGAATTCACCGTCGTCTCCGTCGGATCCTCATTACTCAGTTGTACGAGATCGCGGTTCGGATACCGCGCGATCATGTCGTTTGGTGATGCGTATGACACGTCTGCTTCATCCTGCTATTGATGTGGTTCCGTCGCGTTCTTCCGAATAGCATCGGACCTTGGCCTCTCGACCCGCTCGTCCTGACGCCTGCCGCTGCCGGCGCGCTGGTGTTCGAGTTTCCTAGGACAGATACTCACTCACGATCAGCGTGGCGGTGCTCTTCCAGATATTGCTGGTGGTCACGCTCGAACTTCCTCCCGTGCCCACCATGAAGTCCGCATGAAGCAG
The DNA here is from genome assembly GCA_003135855.1 of Deltaproteobacteria bacterium. Lineage (GTDB taxonomy): Bacteria > Desulfobacterota > Binatia > Binatales > Binataceae > Binatus. The sequence goes on along the minus strand of PNBD01000090.1, from coordinate 1,043 downwards.
CTGCGCCGCTACCTCCTCCAGCGCGGGTGGCACCACCAGGTAGACGTCATTCGGGCTGGTCAGTGCTCCGAACGGCAGCCCCCCGTCCGTCTTGATCGAGCGCATCGCTGCGCGTGCGCTGCCGTAATTCGCCGGTACGCTCAGGTCCGTGTTGCTCGCGTATGCGAGCTGCCACAGCCCCACCCCCGTGTTCGCCCGGCCGTCCACTCCGAAGCGAAATTCTCGCCGCGTAAAGACTGCCTCATCCGTCAGCGTGGAGTTCCGCGTCATCGCGTATTCGCGCCGAAGCTGGAAGATGAATGGCCGTATCGCTCGCGACGCGTCCAGCAGAAACCAGTATGGTCCGCTCCCTGAAGAATTCACGTTCGACGCCACCGCGTCGCGCACGTCACCTGCCGCTCCCATCGGTCCTACCGGATGCGTCGCCGAAAAAAACGGCAGCCCATCGAAGCCGATCACGCTCGACGGCGTCGTCACCGCGTTCTTGATCATTGAGAACAGCAGCGAATCCGGATGCACCTTCGTATCCCCGCCCAGTTGCTCGATGACCGGTTCGTACACCCCGTAGTTGTCGTCTTCGATGTCGTTGCGGCTGATGCTGATCGTGTCCTCGAAATCCTTGTTCACGATCGTGTAGCTGTGCGCTTCGAGCGCCTGTATCACCCGGGCGCCCAGCCACTCGCGGAATTTCGTCGTCCGCCCCAGCCACGGATACGTCGTCTGCCGCGAGGCCGACCGCACTACCGTCGCGATCTTCTCATAGTATGATGGCGGCTTGTCGAAGCCACTCTGAAAGATCACGTCGAATCCCGTAAATAGTGCGTTCAGATTTGCAGTGCTTATTTCCATTGGTTCCTACCCTAGTTCACGGGCCGCTCGTTTGCGGAAGATGAAAGCGATTTGAGTGCGATTGTGCTTCAGCGGGCGCTTGAAGCGGTTTACTCGGTATCCCGCACGGCTCGCTCAGTCTCTATGCTCAGACGGCAGTGGCCGCTTGATGCCAGAAGTCAATCCATACCTGGCCGCTCGGATCGAGTGCCGCG
>PNBD01000136.1:9808-33573 GCA_003135855.1 Deltaproteobacteria bacterium | reverse complement strand
CTTTGCGCGCGCAAAAGCCGCCGTTCACCTCGAGCACGTACCGGGAGTCGCCACCGACGCCGAGCAACCTGTCGGAGAAGGGCTGCGCGTCCGCCACGATCCCGACCACCTTTCCGCTCGTGTCGGCAAAGATCATGTCGAGCGGAATCTCGGTGTTATGCATCCAGAATTTCAGATTGGTCGATGATTTGAATATGAAAATCATCCCGGCGTCGGCGTCGAGCTGCTTTCGGTACATCAGGCCGACCTCGCGCTTCGAATTCGTGTCTGCGACTTCGACCTGAACCGTCGCGCGAGTCTTGCCGCCGGGCGAGACGATCGTAACGCAGGGACCGCGAGCGCATCCGAGCAGCGGCGCAACTAGCAGCAGGAGCGATAAGGCGCTTAGTTTGGTCCGCAAGCGATAGTTCAAGTTTCGGCCGAAGTCAGCACTCAGGATGGGCACGAGAGTAACGCGTTGGGCCGCGACGCGGTAGCGGCCCGATCCGCATTGGCGATCTTATTCGCGATTAAACTGTCGCAGGCCGGGCGGCTTCCGGCGAAATCTCTTCCAATTCGCGGCCGGACGTCTCGGGAAAGAACCACATTATCGCTGGCGCGATCAGCCAGAACACCGTCAGATAGCGGATCGACCGCGCGTGTGAGCCTGTCAGGCTGAACAGCACGCCTTCGAGGAAAAGCCCGATCGCGCCGCCGGTGGTGCCCGCGACTACGAGCGCACTGCCCGCGGTGGAGCGATACGAGGTCGGGAACATCTCCGCGCTGTACGCGTTCATGATCGTGCTCCCCGCGATGTCGAAAAATACCTCCAGAATCCACACCGGCACGATCGAAAACCCGGGCGCGGTGTACATCCAAATCGTCATCAGCGGTGCGAGAAAGAAAAACGTCGCGCCCATCACGCGCCGCCCGAAACGATCGCTCAGCCGCCCCGCCGCGATCGATCCCATCACGCTCAGCGCGCCGCCAAAAAGGAACAGCGACGATACGTTTCCCGGCGACCAGCCGTGCGCTTCCTGCAGGAATTTGGGAAACATTATTCCAGCCGCGTTGCCGCCCATCGAAGCCAGAAACATCACCGACAACATCATCATGAGACGCTTCGGATACGCGCTGTATAGCTGCACCAGCGGCTCCCAGACTTTGGACGGTTTGCTGCCTTCGCTTTGTTCCTTTTCGAAACGCGCGCTCTCGGGCAGCGCCCGCCGGAGCGGAATGATAAGGACCAGCGGCACCAGCGCGATCGCATAGAGCCCGCGCCATCCGAACGGGATAACATTGACGAAGGCGAAAACGATCGCGGCGAGACCGTAGCCAGCCCCAGAAATGCCCCCCAGCAATCCGATCGCCCAGCCGCGATGCGCCGCGTCCACTTCCTCGGCGAGAATCACCACAGCCACCGCCGCCTCGGCTCCGGCAAACGCACGCGCCAAAACCTGGAACACCACAAACGTTTTCTCGCCCGGCGCGATCGCGCTCAGCGCGGTGAACGCCGTGTAGCCGACCACCGTATAAAGCAGCAGGCGACGACGCCCGAACACGTCGGCGAGCGGCGTCAGCAACAGCGACAGCACGTAACCGAGTCTGATGACCGAGAGCATCGTGCCGAGGTGCGATTCCGCGATCTTGAGCCCGGCTTGAATTTGCTTGAGCGCGAGACTTAAGAGTGCGCGATCGTACTGATCGAAAAATCCCGCGGTCGTCGCGATCGTGAACACACGGCGCTGTCGCAAGGTAAACGGCGGCGTGCGGCCTAATATCCCCAGGTTGCGGCTTTTTCTGTCGTCTCCCGCGGCCTCTGCAACTTCTTCTTGCGATTCGGCCCTGCGGCCCGAAGTCGGCTTCGCGTCAGGCTCGGGCGTTATCGCGGTTGCCGGCTCGACCATTTGTTTCGGCGTCAATTTATCGCCATCGGCAACGACTCGATGCCTCGCAGGAAATAGGAGCCCTTGTAGGTCGTCTTCATAGCCTGATCTTTCAAATTGAGTCGGGGAAACCGCGCAAGCATCGCTTCAAACGCGACCGTCGCTTCCATCCGCGCGAGCGGCGCGCCGATGCAGAAATGAATTCCTTCGCCGAACGCAACGTGCTCGTTGGGATCCCGCGTGATGTCGAATCTGTCAGGATCCTTGAATTGCGCCGGGTCCCGATTCGCTGCCGCGATTATCACCAGCGTGATCGCGCCAGCGGGAATCGTGGTGCCGCCCAGCTCAACCGGCGCTTTCGGGAAGCGCGCGGTGGACTGCACCGGCCCTTCGTAACGAAGCATCTCTTCAATCGCGCGGGGCAGCAGTTCGGGCGTGCGCTTCAGCATCTCGAACTGCTCCGGATTGCGTCCGAGCGCCAGCATCCCATTGCCGATCAGATTGGTCGTGGTCTCGTTGCCGGCAACCAGCAGCAAAGTCACGAAGCTCAGCAAATCCGCGGACGAGAGCACCTCACCTTCGTCATGCGCGGCGACCAGCGCGCTCACGAGATCAGAGCCGGGATTTTTCCGACGCCGCTCGATCTCGGTCGTGAAGTAATCGCCGATCGCATCGACGGCGGCGATCACTTGCGGCCGCGGAGGCTGGCCCGGCGTGTTGTTGCCGCCCTCAATCAGAGTGTCCGACCATTTCTTGAACGTTGCGTTGAGTTCGGGCGGCACGCCGAGCATGTGCGCGATCACCTTGACTGGCAGGACGTTCGCGAAATCGGCCATCAGCTCGAACTCGCCCTTTGCCTCGACTTGATCGAGCAAATCGGACGCAATCTGGCGGATATGCGGCTCGAGTTCGCGGATGCGCCGCGGCGTGAAGTCGCGCGACACCAGCCGCCGCAGCCGCGAATGCCGCGGCGGATCGGAACCGAGCATATTGCTCGCGCCAACGAAGCGGCCCTGGTATGCGGTCGGCGGCGGTGGCGGCCCGACACTCGAAAAATGTTCGTGGTCGCGCAGCACGGCCGTCACATCGCCGTAGCGCCCAACCAGCGCGAGCGTCACCGGGCCGAAAGTTAGTTTTGATGGAGCTCCGTTGTAGAGCGCAGCGTAATGCGGATATGGGTTGGCGCGAAATTCGGGATCCCACGGATTGAAATAAACTTGCGATGCTTCAGCCATGAGTTCTCCCCCGTCAGGTCACTTGATCGACATCGCAAGACCAGCCAGTCCGCGCAGGAAGTAAGAACCTTTGTAAGTCAGCGGCGCGGCGGGATCCTTGAGGCGCAGACGCGGAAATCGCTCGAGCATCGTGCCGATCGCGATCGCGCCTTCGAGCCGCGCGAGCGGCGCGCCGATGCAGAAATGGATTCCATCGCCAAATGCGACGTGGTCCTTGGCTTCGCGCGTGATATCGAAGCGATCGGGATCTTCAAATTGCGCCGGATCGTGATTTGCCGCGGCGAGGATGATGAAGCAAGCGGTTGCAGCGGGAATCATGATGCCACCGACCTCGGCGTCCACCAGCGCGCGACGCGTCGTTGATTGCACCGGCCCGTCGAAGCGGAGCGTTTCTTCGATCGCGCGCGGCATCAGCTCCGGACTCCGCCGCAAGAGATCCATCTGCTCAGGATGGAGTCCCAGCGCGAGCATCCCGTTGCCGATCAAATTGGTCGTGGTCTCGTTGCCCGCGAGCAGCAGCAATACCGCGAATGCGAGCAGCTCTTCGGCCGTCAACGCCTCGCCATCGTCATGCGCCGCGACCAGCGCGCTGATCAGATCACTGCCCGGCTGATTGCGCCGCAGCACGACTTGCTCGGCGAGATAACCGCGCAGTTCGTTGGTCGCCTGCCTGACGTCGTCGGGCATCGGCATCCCCGGCAAGACGGTACCGCCGGAAATCACGGCGTCCGACCAGTGCTTGAATTGTGAATTCAGCTCGCTCGGAATCCCGAGCATCTCGGCGATCACCATCACGGGCAGCGCGTTGGCGACGTCGCTCATCACGTCGAGCTCGCCCTTGCGCTCGACATCGTCGAGCAGCTTGGTGGCGATCTCGCGGATGCGCGGTTCCATCTCGCGAATTCGTCGCGGCGTGAAGTCGCGCGAGACCAGGCGGCGGAGCCGCGTATGCACTGGCGGATCCGCAAACAGCATGGTGGTCGCGCCCGCGAACGGACCTTCTGCCACCATGTCGGGTGAACGGAGCTGCGTGCTCGAAAATCGCTGTTGGTCTTTGAGGACTGCCGTCACATCGGCGAATCGTGCGATCAGCGCCGTCGGACCGAACAGATCGATAAGCCGCGGCCGTCCCGCAACCAGTTGCCTATAAAATGGATACGGATTAGCGCGAAATGCGAGATCCCACGGATTGAAACTGAGTTCGGCAGCTTGGCTCATCGGCTCCCTTCCTTGTCAGGCTTTTATTTTCATCGACCGATCGCTGCCGACATCGCGCACGGGGTTGGTTGCGTCCGAGTGGTGGGGGAGCAATCGGGATGCCATCTCGGAATCGCCGTCGATACACAGCTTTCGGCGCGATCGCGATGCAGCGTCGGTGCTGCATGCAGTCGCAATCATCCGCCGGTTTGGAGCGCGATGGTACTAGTCGGCTCAGCGGCCCGAAAAAGTCGGCCGCCGCTTCTCCAGAAACGCGCGCACGCCCTCGCGATAATCGTCGCTGTCGAAACAGCGCGCGACCATCGTCGAGACGGTCTTGGCGTCGCGCTCCTCGCGATCCTTCAGGCTCTCGCGAATCGCGACCTTGGCCGCCGCCATCGTGAGCGGCGCATTGGTCGCCATCTTGAGCGCATAGTCGCGAACCGTTTCTTCGAGTGACTGCTGATCGACGAGCCGATTGATGAGGCCCATATGCAGCGCCTCTTCGGCATCGAACAGCCGGGCCGAAAGCAGGATATCGCGGGCGTTGGCGGGACCGACCGTTTGCGTCAGCATCACGACGCCATCGAGCGGATACGCGAGTCCCAGCCGCGCGGCTGGAACTCCCATGCGAGTGCCGCGCGCCGCAATTCGGATGTCGCAGGCAAGCGCAACCTGCACGCCGCCGCCGATGCATACGCCGGAAATCATCGCGATGATCGGCTTGCGGCATTCGACCATCGACGCAATCGCGTTGTTGGGAGCGTCGCGATAGGCGCGCGCCTGCTCGGCGTCGGCTCGCATCGCGGGGAACTCCGAGATGTCCGCGCCCGCGATGAACGCCTCGGGCGTGGCGCCGCGCATGATGATGACCCGCACCGCGTCGTCGCCCGCAAGTTCCGCGACACCTTCCGCGATTCGCTGCCAACTCCTGAGATTGAGCGCGTTGCGAACCTGCGGACGATTGAGCACCAGCCATCCAAGCGGCGCTTCGTGGCGAACGATCAACGGGTCGACCGACTTTTCATCATTCACGAGATTCGTGCCTCTGCCTTAAATTTTCGCGATCACCTCGTTCTGCAGTTTCTCGAGGCCGCGCGTAAGGCCCTCGACATCGAACGCCGGCGGCGCGATCACGACGCGCGAAACTCCGATGTCCTGCAGCGCCTTCAAGTCGTCCACTCGCGGGCGACCCATGGTTGACAGCTCGATCGATGCCGGGTTGCGTCCCGCCTTCTCGGCCTCCGCCTTCATCACGCCGAACAAATCCTTGAGCTTGGGGATCTCGCCGAGCGCCGGAAAAAAGCCGTCGCCGTAGCGGCCTGCGCGCTTCGCGGCAGCAGTCGAATGACCGCCGACATGAATCGGCACGCCGCCTTTTTGCACCGGCTTCGGATAACACTTCACCGGCCCGAAGTTGAAATGCTTGCCGTGAAACGACGACGCACCCTCGCTCCATAGCGCACGCATCGCTTTGATCGATTCGTCAGTGCGCGCACCGCGGGTGTGGAAATCGAGTCCCAGCGAATCGAATTCCTCCTTGAGCCATCCGCTGCCAATTCCCAGAATCGCGCGGCCATTCGAAAGCGCGTCGAGCGTCGCCATTTCCTTGGCGACATATAGCGGATGGCGCTGCGGCAAAATCAGCACTCCGGTCGCGAGCTTGACCTTCTTCGTCAGCGCGGCGATGAAGGTCAACGGCAGCAGCGGATCGGGAATCGAGACATCTTCGCCGCCGGGAATCTTGCCGCTCGACGAATATGGATAGGGCGACTGGTAGTTCTCGGGAATAACAACGTGCTCGACCGTCCACAGCGATTCGATACCGCATCGCTCGGCCGTGGTTGCGAGATGAGCGAGCAGAGTTGGATTGGAGAACGGTCCCGAATTTACGAACATCAAGCCGAGTTTCATCTAGTGTTGACCCCGCGCAATTTTTTCGAGTATGGACGCCCAGCCTATCGCGGCGCCGCCAAGATGAAAACCGCGAGCTTGGTTCCCTTGTTAGAAAATTGCGGGCGCGTTAGTTAGTTGAACCATGGATATCGGAAAAGTCGGAATATGGTTCTTCCTCGACGCGATGCCGGCGGCGGATACCGCTGCGTTCGCGAAGACGGTCGAAAAGCATGGCTACAAAGCGCTCTGGATTCCCGAGGCCATCGGCCGCGAGCCGTTCGCGCACGCCGCCTATCTGCTGAGCCATACCGAGCGGCTGAATCTCGCGACCGGTATCGCGAATATCTATGCGCGCGATCCGGTCACAATGTCGTCCGCATCGAAAACCGTCGCCGAACAGTCGGGCGGCCGCTTCCTGCTCGGCATCGGGGTCAGTCACAAACCGCTCGTCACTAATCTGCGCGGACATAGTTACGACAAGCCCTACAGCTACATGAAGGACTACCTGCCGAAGATGAAGGGCGCGCTCTACGCGGCGCCCCCGCCCAAGGAGCTGCCGGTAGTGCTCGCGGCGCTGCATCCGAAGATGCTCGCGCTTTCGGCGGAGCAGGCCAACGGGACGCATACCTACTTCGTGCCGCCGGAGCATACTGCCAAGGCGCGCGCGCTAATCGGACCCAATGCGATGCTGTGCGCGGCGCAAGCAGTGATCCTCGAGTCCGATGCGACCAAGGCTCGCACAGCCGCCCGCGCATACATGAAGACTTACGTGCCGCGACTCCCGAACTACACCAATAATCTCAAGGCGCTAGGATGGGCCGATAGCGAATTCGAAAATGGATGCAGCGACCGGCTGGTCGATGCGATCGTGGCATGGGGCAATGAGGAAAAGATTCGCGATCGAATCGATTCGCACCTCAAAGCGGGTGCCACTCACGTCTGTATACTGCCGCTCCGCGCCGATAATACGCCGCTCCCCGACAATCGCGCGGTAGAAGCGTTCGCGCAGCGCTAGTATCCACTCAGTTCGATGATCATGGCCGTCGCGGGCATTGCGACCCGCGGCGGCCACTCTTAGAAATTGCGCGTCTTACCTTCTATTGCCGGAGTCAACGACCCGATGACCTCACACGCGCGTAGATCGTTTTCCGTAGTCGCCGCGACGATGCTCGCAATCGCGCTCGCGGGATGCAGCACGTCACACGATGAGCAGCGAGCCGAACAGGCCGAAGCCGCCGCCGCGAGGGCGCAGGCATCCGCGGCGCGCGCGGAGGATGCAGCCAACCGGGCGCTCGAGGCCGCCAACAAAGCGACTGAAGCCGCCGATCATGCAACCAAAGTCGTCGAGGAAGCGACCAGGGAGATCAATCGCGTCGCCGCTCATCTGGAGCAGTTGATAAAGGAACGCGACGCACGCGAGCATGCGCATCGTTCGTCACATGTGAAGACGAAGGCGCCGTCGTCTGAATCGGAAAGTGCGCCGCCGGAGAGTTCGCCGACCGCAGCGACCGCCAGATAGGAAAGCACGACCGTGACTGAGCTACCGGAATCGCAGGACGCGGAAGCGCAGAAACTCGATGCGCAGAAGCTGAAAGCGCAACGCGAAGCTGCGATTCGCGCCGACAATCTCACCCCGCAAGTTCGCCGCCACACCTGGATTAACATCGCGGGACCGCTCGCCGCGATCTTCCTCGGCATCGCGATTGCCGCGATCTACCTTCGCCCCATCGACGTGCTGCGATTCATTCAGCTCTCACGGCTCGGATGGTCCGGTGTTACGCAAAACGATCTCGCGCTGAAGGACACGCTGATCACCTATCTGGTAACCGGCGGTTATGCGGACCAGGAACCGGTGGTGATGATTCACGGCCTTGGGCCGAACGCCGCGTTGGTCTGGCGCGGAGTGATGCCGCTGGTGGCGGAGGCGCACTTCAAGGTGGTCGCGCCGAATCTGCCGGGGTTCGGGTCGTCGGAGCATAAGCAGGTGAACTATTCGATCGCATACCAGGCGCAAGCCGTCGCGGAGATGATCGACGCGCTGAAGATCGACAAGATCAACCTGGTCGGCAGCGATCTGGGCGCCGATGTTGCGCTCTACTATGCGGTCGATCACCCGGACAAGGTCGAGCGGATCGTGCTGGTCGGCGGCGGACTCGCTGGCAAGCGCGGCGCGGACAAGCTGCGCAGCGGGATGCTGCCGACGACGGTCGAGGCGATCCGCGCGCAGGCCGAAATGAGTTTGTTCGATTTGCCCCCGCTGCCTGAGGTGATCTACCAGCGGATGATGGCGGAACTCGCCAAGGATATGCAGGCCGAGACCGACATGCTCAATTCAGTTCCGCGCGACGAGGCGCATATCCGCTCCAAAATCGGCCAGATCTTCAATACCCTGACGATCATCATTTGGGGCGCCAAGAGTCCGTTTTTCGCTGCTGCCGAGGGCGAAGCGTTGCATGCAGCGATGCCCGGCTCGGCAACCGTGGTGTTCAAGACGTCAGGAGCATTCCCTCAGCTAGAGCATCCCGAGGATTTCGCCGAGTCGTTGATCTTCGTGATGAAGCAGACCGAGGGCGGCCGCTAACCGCCGATCGCGCGACAGTCATTCGCGGCGTTCGCGGATACACTGTCTCAACAACGAGACTTGCAGAGAGCCACGCCCTCTGCGATAAGCGGGGTTGACCCTCCGCGCTTAATCTCAAGCAGGAAATTCTCGGAACAAGAAAGGAGCACAACGTGAAACTCTACAACATGAATCTCTCCAACTTCGCGACCAAATCGCGACTCGTGATTTACGAAAAAGGGCTGAACGTCGAGATGGTTACGCCGGACAGTCATTCGCCGGAATACCTGAAAATTAATCCGCTGGGAAAAATCCCCACCCTCGACGCGGACGGCACGATCATCCTCGAGTCCGAAGTGATCAACGAGTATCTCGAGGAAAAATACCCGACGCCGGCCTTGATGCCGAAATCGCCCGAGGCGCGCGCCAAGGTTCGCGTGATGAGCCGCTTCCACGACCTCTATCTCGAGCCGCCACTGCGCGCGTTGTTTCCGCAGATGAATCCCAAGACGCGCGATGAGAAGCTGGTCGCGGACAAGCTCGGCGAAATCGCGACGCGTCTCGATCAACTCGACAAGATGCTGCCCGAGAGCGGCTTTGCCTGCGGCGCGGATTTCACGCTCGCCGATTGCGCACTCGCACCCACAATGTTCTTCGTCTCCAACCTGCTCCCGGCATTCGGCGCCAAACCGGCGGTGGAAGGACGCCCGCGGCTTGCTGGGTGGTGGAAGCACGTGCAGACGCGACCCACAGTGCAGAAGGGACTCGCGGAAATGGGCGAGGCGCTGGCCGCGATGCAGCGCGGCGGCCGCTGATCGGAATACCTCGCAGCAACAGCCTGTGAGACAGTGGGAGCATCCGGTAGGGGTGCTCCCGTTTTTCATTTTGATAGTTGGCGACAATCTTACCGACCTGATGGGCACCTGTGCGCGATGATCATGCTCGCCGGGCGATCTACTATTCGACGCCGTCTGCTAAACTATCGTTAGCGTGTCGCGAGGATGTTCAAGGACTGAGTAAGAATGGCTGTCCCTCCGCTTTCCGAAAAAAACCGGAACCTGTTCAATTCGCTGATCGACCATCACATCCGCTTCACGCTCGCAAAGCGCCGTGTCCAACTGACGAAGCAAGATTGGTATCGCGTCACAGCGTTGGTGGTGCGCGATATGCTGGTCGAAAAGATGCTCGCAACGCGCGCGCGATTCGATCGCGCCGACGCCAAGAAGCTCTACTATCTTTCGCTCGAATTTCTGATCGGACGCTCGCTCGAAAATAATTTGTTCAATTTGGGACTGATCGGGATTTGCCGCGATTTTCTCGCCGAGAACGGCATCGATCTGCAGACCCTCTTCGACGAAGAGCCGGACGCGGCGCTCGGCAATGGCGGACTGGGCAGGCTCGCGGCGTGTTTTCTGGATTCGCTCGCGACGCTGGACTTGCCCGGCTACGCCTACGGCATCAACTACGAATACGGACTCTTCCGCCAGGAAATCCGCGATGGCTACCAAATCGAGCGTCCCGACGCGTGGCAGCGCGAGATCTCGCCATGGCTGGTAGCGAGACCCATGGAGTCGTGCCGGATTCCGGTCTACGGACGCGTCGAGCATCGCTTCGATCGCAAAGGCAGATACCGGCCGATATGGATCGATCAGCGGATACTGATCGGGATGCCGCACGATCTGCCGATCGCGGGCTTCGGCGGACGCACTGTCAATTTCGTCCGGCTCTACTCGGCCAGCGCGTCGGACGAATTCGACATGCAGATCTTCAACGCCGGCGACTATATGAAGGCAGTCGAGCAAAAGATGTTCTCCGAGAACATCTCGAAAGTGCTCTATCCCTCCGACGCCGTTGCCGCCGGCCGCGAGCTTCGCCTGTTGCAGGAATATTTCTTTGTCGCATGCGCGGTACAGGACATCGTGCGTAACTACGTCACTCGTGGCGAGGACTTCAGCGATCTGCCCGCGAAAGTGGCTATTCAACTGAATGACACTCATCCCGCACTGACTATTGCGGAATTGATGCGGATCTTCGTCGACGAGCAGGACATAGAATGGGAAACAGCGTGGGAAATTACGCGAGCTACAGTTGCATATACTAATCACACGCTGTTGCCGGAAGCGCTCGAACGATGGCCGGTAAGTTTGCTCGAGCGCGTGGTGCCGCGCCATTTGCAGGTCATCTACGAGATCAACCGGCGCTTTCTGAGCGAGGTTTCTGCCGTATGGTCGGAGGCTCCGGAACGAACCCGGCGGATTTCGATCGTTCAGGATGGCGCCGAGCCGCAGGTCCACATGGCGAACCTCGCGATCGTGGGCAGCCATTCAGTCAACGGCGTATCAAAGCTCCACTCCGAGCTGGTGAAGACTCGGTTGGTGCCCGATTTTTATCGACTGTGGCCCGAGCGCTTCAGCAACAAAACCAACGGCGTCACGCAGCGGCGATGGCTGATGATGGCGAATCCCGGCCTGGCACATCTGCTGGACGCGACTATCGGCGGCGGATGGACGACCGACCTCGAACAACTCAGCGGCGTCGAACAATTCGCCGATAACGCAGAATTCCAGACCGCGTTTACCGCCATCAAGCGGGCTAACAAGGAGCGCCTCGGGCGGATCGTGAATCGGCTGTCGGCGGTCGATATCGACCCTGCAGCGGTTTTCGACGTGCAGGCCAAGCGCATCCATGAATACAAGCGCCAACTGCTGATGGCGTTGGGGATCGTGCATCAGTACCTGACGCTGGTCGAAGATGGCGTCGAGCCGTCGATGCCGCGCGCCTACATTCTGGCCGGCAAGGCCGCGCCCGGTTATTGGGCCGCAAAGATGATTATCAAGTTGATCAACAGCCTGGCCGATGCGATCAACAACGACCCCAAGACGCGCGAGCTGATCAAGGTCGCGTTTCTACCCGACTACCGGGTCTCGCTCGCCGAAAAAATCATCCCGGCCGCCGACGTATCGGAACAGATTTCCACCGCGGGACGAGAAGCGTCGGGAACCGGCAACATGAAATTTGCGATGAATGGAGCATTGACGCTGGGCACGCTCGACGGCGCCAATATCGAGATTCGCGAGGCGGTCGGCGCCGAGAATATTTTCATCTTTGGCCTGACTGCGGATAAGATCGAGGAATTCACGACGCTCGGAACCTATCATCCTCGAGAATACTACGAAGCCGACCCGCGGCTGAGACGGGTGCTCGACGAACTCGCGTCCGATCGTTTCTGTCCAGACGAGCCCGGTTTGTTCCGCTGGGTGCGCGACGTACTACTCAACCGCGATGAGTACTTCTTGCTCGCAGATTTTGGTTCTTACGTAGATACTCAGTCGGAGATTTCGAATCAGTATCAGAATCGAGAACTGTGGAACAAAAAGGCAATACTCAATCTGTCCCGAATTGGCTATTTCTCGAGCGACCGCGCGGTCGCCGAGTATGCTCGCGAGATATGGAATCTGCAGCGATCTTGATGCGCGCCGAAGAATTTGAATGACCGATGTCGAGACCCTGGAACAGAGCATGCCGCCGTTCGCGGCCTACCCATTGCCGTACACAGGGCAAGCCACTCAGCTTCGGTTCCCACCGCGATACTAACCCATTTGTCGGCGTCGCCGGCGGTTTTGTAGGTGTTATGGTGGCGACATCGTAGAATGGTGATTACCGACGCGTTCGGGCTCTTTTCCGGTGATCTGATACTGAAGCAAACCTTCCGCGATCAGCTGAACGGCGGCTTCAAGCTGTGACTGATCGATGTATTGACCGTGGCCGGTCTTTTTCCGATAGATCAGCGCGTTCATCACTGCGATCGCGCCAAAGATCCCAGCGTTGGGGTCCATGTATGATGTGCCGAGTTCCATCGGCGGCATTCCTTCGTAACCGGTCGTGAAGAAGAACCCTGAGAGTGCCGCGGCGGGGCCCGTAGCCGAGATACCCGCGATACGGTCCGTCCTGGCCATAGCCCGACATCCCTGTGCCCTGGCCAAAGCCGGTCAGCGTCACATCACCGACTTTCACCGGCGGCGAATTCACCATCGAAAGGTTCACGTAGTTGCGCAGGTTGGTCGTCTGCCAATCGAAAGCCGGCGCGTTGGTGATCACGCCCAGCGCGTTGTCATAGATATGGAGCTTACCGTCCACGTATTCGATCGCGATGCTGTTGCCCGCTGCGTCGTGGACGACGTAGTGAGCCGGAGGCACGAAGCCCCACTGCTTGAACACGACTTCCGCGACCGTGACGCTGTCGATGTGCTGTTTCACTTCCGCGACGGTTGCGAAATTTTCCAGGAGCCACGAACCCAGCTCCCACGGCGCGAGCGTTTTGGCTGCTTCTCCGCTGTCGTACTTCTCGTAACCCGCAGCGGTGGGGAAATAGAACAGGCCGACGGCCAGACCCTTCTCATTGACGCCGTCGAACAGGAACGGCAATCCGACACCGTTGGCGCCGACCGAGGCATACTTCGAGGTCCACTTCATCCCATTGTCGCCGTCCGGGGTTGTGCCGGTCCGCGCGTAGTCACGCGGCACCACCAGGATTTCGGACTCGAGATCGAGCGCAAACTCCAAAGTCCGCGCGTAGATTACCGTCCCGTCGGCCGCGATCAGCCTGATGCCGGTGCAGGCCTGCGCAGCTTTCCCCAGCAGGATCGCGCACACGAAAAAAATGAACCAGGCGCCAGCTACGAGTGATTTTTTCATTGCTATGCGTCCTTTCTGTGGGTTGAAGGTTCGTTAAAGTCTGCTGAATCGAAAAAAATATCACATGCGAGGTCTGATCGGCGGCCCCAGGGAAGGGACGCGGGGCCCCTTCAGAAGGTGCTGCGCGGATCAATTTTGCACGAAGGACAACCTGCGACTGACCGAGCCCGGAGAATGTGGCACAGATTCTCGCAAGCTGCTCAAATTCCGGTTCACACAAACTTTTCGGTAGGGACAGGAGAGCAAGGGATCTTGATCCACCTGCGCTCGATTCTACGTTTGAGCGATACGCTGACTCGTGGCAACATCGCTACTCGCGTCAGTGAAGCAGACAACCCCGGATTCTTCGGGCTCGAACGAGGAGTGAAGCGATGTCTACGATGACAGAGTTCAACAACAAAGTAATCGAGGAGTTTCGCGCCAATGGCGGCAAGGTTGGCGGTCAGTTCGCCGGGGCGCCTATGGTGCTCCTCACCACGAAAGGCGCCAAGAGCGGCAAACCATACGTTCATCCGTTGGTGTACACGAAAGACGGCGACCGCTATGTGCTGATCGCTTCCTTCGCGGGTGCGCCCAAACATCCGTCCTGGTATCACAACATCGTGGCGGACCCCACGGTAACGCTCGAAATCGGGAACGAAAAGTTTCAGGCCAAGGCCAAGATCACCTCGGGCGACGAACGCGAAAGGCTCTATAATGCGCAAGCCGCGCTGATGCCGTTCTTCGATGACTATCGGAAGAAGACCAGCCGTCAGATTCCGGTGATTGCGCTCACGCGGATCTAGGGACATAGAGCAAATTTCGCGAGAATCGGAAACTCCGTAAAGTCATGCCGTTATAGCGTTGATCGAAGGCGAAAACTTCCGAGGGAGCGCCAATGTCAAAGTGGTTCACGAAGTTCGAATTGCTGTAATGGATAATCTCTGCCGAACGTACTAAGGAGCGGAAAGGAGACAAACAATGGCCCGGAAGAACCTCGGAGACGCCTTCGGCGGCAAGATCACCACCCTGGAAGAACAACGCGCTATCTGGCCAGATGCCCTGCACGAGGACGCCATCTGGGAGGGGCCGACGTTTGAGATTCCAGTGACGTTGATCGGATCCGAGGCCGTGAGCCGTTTTATGGAATTTCTGCTGAGCGTGGTGCCGCGCTTCAGCACAAAGACCGTAGCGGCGTATCCCACAGCCGATCCGGATACTACCATCGTGGAATCGTCAGGGGGCGGCGATACCGTAGACGACGGCCGCTATACCCAGCGCTATTTCACGCTGATCACCATCAGAAACGGTCAGGCGTTCCGGATGCGCGAATACGTCAACCCGTTCCAGACCTACAAGAGTTTCGGGAAGGAGCGTTGGGAACGTGTCATCGGCGAGATCGAGGCGAAGCACAACCGCCCGTGGCCCGCTTCCCAACCACCAGACCCAATCGTGTTGCCGCCGCTGAGGTAAACGCCGTCGTCCGCATCGTTTGAACACCAGTTCGGCAAGGGACAGCCGCACTCGGCGCAGAACCTTTTCCGGACGCCTCCTTCGGTCCCGCACTTCGAGCAGCGCATGAATCCTGGTCACCTCTCGTACAGCGACGCCGACCTGTATCACTTGTTGCTGACCAAAACCCGAATCCGAAGCTTGCGCGGCAGACTATCTGAAAGATGCGCTAGCGCCGCTAACCTACGTCGCGTGAATGACTCGCGAGATGGTCGCCGTCACTCGAACGAAACCGGCAAAATGCGTTCCCTGTTATTCGACGAAAATTCCCTGATCCAGACAAATAATTCCCTGTTCACGTTTCAAATTTCCCTGTTCTGTTGAGTAGGGAATTCGGGGAAAAATCCCATTAAAGACAAGGCGTTTTGGCTGCAACTCGATCCCCGAGACAGTCGAAATCGCGGAAATTCCCTGTATTTTCCCTGATGATCAGAGAATTCACCGCTTGAGAGCAGTTCGCATCTGACTGCATCATCCGCCAAGTAGTCTTCTATGCTGGGCATTCTCTGCAGGACTGCTCGAAATCCGCGCGCGTGCGCAGCTTCACCGCAATCAAAGGGTACTGGAGAATCGCCAATTGCCGGTACCGTCGCGTATTTCGATGAGTTCCTCTCCGCCCGGCGTCCACGCGGTGCGCTTTGTGCCTATCTCAGATATGAAGGAAACCTAGAATATAAGCATCGTTCATAGCGTACTGACGATAGTGCTGCCCGCGCGATCACAGCACAAACACGCAGTCTTAAGGGGATTGAGTTTGTTTGAGGGGATTTGTAGGGACGGAACTCTTCTTACCACTCCCGTCGTCGCTGGCTCCTCGTTTATCGGGAGTATTTTTCGGAGAAGCGGGCTCTGCTGGAAAGTTAAATTCAGTTAGATCGGAAACTGCCTTCCCCCGACGCTCATACGTCAGCATCAGCTTGAGGCCCTCCGCTTCGCTAGAGATCTTAAGTTCGGGACCCTTGTAGCTGATTTGGCCGTCGTCATCTGCAATTTGACGGAAAACGCCGATCAGGATTGTCTTGCCTGAACTTTTCTCAAAGACCTGGAGCTCGGCGGGTGCGCCGGGAGATAGCCCGCTGAGCGTGATCGATGGTCCAAGCTTACGCTCGGCGAATTGAACGCCAATGCCGGACGGTTCTTCAGAAGGCTGACGTTGGATAGAGGTGGCAAGGCCGGCACCGGCGGCGAGTATCAGCGATAGTCCGAGACATAGGGTCGCACCGGTCAGCCTTCTCCTTTTCTTTATCAGCAGCGTTTTGAAGCCGGCGATCATTCCATCGAGCGACGCCCAGTTAGCATCCGGCCATTCTGCGCTCAGCGCGGAAACAGCAAACATCAGTCCGCAACCGGCCGCGAGGACGGCAACTGAATACGTCAGAACGCCCCAGCTCGACAATTTTGCGAAAGCAGCATTGGAAAAGCCGCTGCCCAGCGCTGCAACGGTGGTGGTCAGGGCGAACAGCCACTTGGCATATGTATCTTGAGCTTCGACCCGTACATCGGGAAAGTATTTTTCGCGAAACCTCTTCAGTTGTTCCAGTTGGTCGGCCGATACCCTATCGCCCTCTTCGTGCGATGCGAGTCCCTGTGAAACCGGCGGCTTTTCTGGGGCCATAGCAGCAGTGAATCGAGTCATGGGCCGGGGCAGATATAAGTAGCCCAGTGAGTGTTTGGGCATTCAACGAAAACGCTTCCCGCCGGATAGATTTGACAACTGCTCTGAACCTTAGCGGTAACATCGACGTGGTCAACGGGACAAGTGTAAGTTTTCCCTGGCGGCGGCGGTGCGGTGCTTGCTACGCCCGCCCGTATCTCTTTAACCGCCCTCGATTTGCTAGTCGTCCTGTCCGCTTTCGAAAACTTGAAGAGCTTACTGTCTGCGATCCTCTTGAGAGCAACCGCGTTCAGATAACTTCCTGTTACTTTGTCGCCTGCGAGGGCCGGTAATTCAGCGGCCAGAACGAACATCGGAAGTGCGCGGCGGAGACGTGCCGATTCGACAATCGCGAGAACCTTAGCGACAACCTTTGAGCGGCTGCGCCGGCTTTCCCAAGCCTTCGCTTCGAACCTGGGAACTTCGCCGCTGGGGTCGTCATAGGCAATTCCCAGCGCGCGGTGATCGAGTACGTCGGCCAGCCGATAATCACCGTTCCAGGGAGCAACACCACCGGGTGAGTGATAGATCATGATGTCGTTAAGATTGTGGCCGGGAGCGGCACCCGAGGAAGGTAGATACGGCAACTCCTTCGGATTCTGCAGCTGCCACATGGCCCACAGCCGGTCGCAATTGCAATGATGCAACCAGAAGACCGGGTCGTTCGGCGAAGTCATATCCACCATCGTTCCCCCGATCCAGCGATGGACCAGGTTGTGAAGATCGACTTCGAGATGGGGACGGAAACCGTTCCAGGCCGCTGGCTTCTGTGCGCGAGCGGCGTCCTCCCATGGCATCGTGTCGTAGGGAGTCATTCCCAGCACTTTGGATTGGTCTGAGGCAGAGGGAAGGTTCTTCGCCGACGGATCGGCCTTCATCTGACGTCGCAAATAGTCCGGGTCGCCCGGACTGTCCTTAACGCGAATCGGCCACTTTTTCGATGCACCTGCGAAGGGTCCGTCAGTTACCTTTCCATCCTTACCGGTTCCGGTTCCTCCGAGAAAATTCGCAGACCAGAGCGACGACTTAGGACTGGAGTCTTTCGTCCAATCCCAATACGGAATGGTTACTGAAGGATCAATCGCTTGGAGCTCCTTCTCGAATTCAAGCAGGAGCACGCGGTGCCACGGGGCGAACACGACCGATTGATGCGCCCAGCCAGGCTGAGGCGGTGACATCATCGGTGGCATCATCGCGTTCAGATGGACTTCGACGAAGTCATCGTAGCGGCCGAAATTCGAGTCGCCCGGATGGAGCCGGCTCGGTTTCTGTTTGAGCTCAAGGACAGCGTTGATAAAAGCTTTTTTCTCCGAGGCGTTCAGACTACTTTGGTTCTTCCGCAGATTCATTGCTCCCTCCTTAGCCGAGCAGCGATCAGACTGGATCCGCAAAGTGCACGCAGAACCTACGACGTCGGCCAGCCTGCGGCAAGGCGGGGAGAACCAACAGAACTACAATTTGCGGCATCCGACGCGATCTATCCATTGCTAAGGGGGACGCGATGACGAAATCCGATCTTGGCATCATCTCCACCTTGGTTGCTGCCTTGCTGATCTCAACTACCGCTTGGGCACAGGGAACCGTGGTCGTCGCCGTCCCGGCGAAGGCCGGAGCCGTTGAGGGAACGACGGAGAACTCCGACGCCTTCATACTGGCGGCTGTTCACCGAATTCGCGGCGCCAGCGTCCAAGGTCCACCCATCGCCCGTGGTGTTCGAAACCTGGGCCTCAGATGACGATACCTTCACACCTAATCCTCATTGGCCCGCGGCTGGCGAACCAATGAAACTGCATGCGAGCGTGCTCGAATTGGTGAAGACGCTCAATACCAGCGCATCGCTGCTAAGCCTGCGTGCTAAGACAATCGATGTCGGCTGCAAAGCACCCGTCGGCGCAGCAGTGGGAGGGTTTCCGACCAGCGGCACGCCGCTTCCCTGCATCGCCGAGCAGGTGGCGCGCAATCGTCCGCAATTCGACTACATCGTTAAAAACAACCTCAATACCCTGGCTGGCCTGGCGGCAGCCTACGCAAAATCCTTCAAGGTCGAAATGCCGCCGCAGTCCGTTGCGGTTAAGGGCGATTGGATACCTGTGCCGACGCTGCTGCAATGGATTCCCCAGCTCGGCGACGTCGCCACCATCAAGAAACTCTACTACACGGCCATCGTCAGTTCCGTGGAATATGCCCTTGTTGCGATGCACGTATGCTGAGCGTATTGCAATCTGCTGATTAGTATAGCACTGACATGGAGTTCGACCTCCCGCGCTTTAACGTCAGCGGTGCTGGGCACTTCCTGCAAGAGGATCGACCGGATGCGGTGACCCGCGTCTTGCACGGATTCATACGAGGAGCACCTTAGGAGAAAGGGAATATGAAAGTCGAAAACGCACTCTATCCGCTCACTGACCAGATCGAGACGCTCCGCAAGGATCCCTCAACTAAACCGATCGTCATGCTCAACCTGCTGAAATTTCGACTTAAGGCGCAGTATGCTGATGGCCGCAAAAGCGATCTCACCGGCCCACAGGCATACGGGATTTACGCGGACGCGATGCGCAGGATTGTCGAGCGCGAGGGCGGAAAATTTCTCTTTGCCGGCGACATAAAGTATTTGCCTGTGGGCGAAGTGGAAAACCTCTGGGACATCGTGGGACTTGTTGAATATCCCTCGCCGGCGGCTTTTGTGAAGATCGCGACTTCTCCCGAAGTCGCCGAGATCGGCGTGCACCGAGCGGCCAGCCTCGAGGGGCAACTTCTGATCTGCGTGTCGCAGCGGTGACCGAGCCACGCCAGCTTACTTGACTACCATAACCTCGCGACATTAGTGAAGTACTGCTGAGGGAGATCTAAATATGAACTTCATCGACCAATTGGACCCAGAGCTGAGAGTCGTGGTGGAAAAGTTGCCGACTGATCGCCCGATGAATCTCAACGAGATTCCAAAAGCGCGGACCGGAATGAAAAAAATGGTGACCGCGATGCTGGCGAACTTGCCCGCGGTCGAGGGTGTAACCAGCCAGGATCGATTTGCGCCCGGTTCTGAAGGCGATCCTGACGTGCGGGTTCGCGTGTATCAGCCAAACGATCAGACGAGCAAGCTTCCCGCGCTGTACTGGATTCACGGCGGCGGCTACGTGATGGGAGATATCGAGCAGGACGACCGACTCATGATGCAGTTGGTCAAGAGAATTGGTTGCGTGTGCGTATCGGTCGATTATCGATTAGCGCCTGAACACCCGTTTCCCGCACCGGTCGAGGATTGTTACGCCGGGTTAAAGTGGCTGTTTGCCCATTCCGACGAGCTTGGCGTTGAGCCTGCGCGCATCGCTATTGGCGGCGCCAGCGGAGGGGGTGGCTTGGCCGCGGGGTTGGCGTTGCTGGCCCGCGACCGAGGCGAAGTGCAGGTCGCTTTCCAACTTCTCATTTACCCTATGATCGATGATCGTAACGTCACCCCTGCCAGCTATGCGATTACTGACCCGCGCATGTGGAATCGCGAGAGCAACCTGTTGGGCTGGAAAGCCTACTTGGGACGCGACGGGGGCGGGGCGGACGTATCGCCTTACGCGGCAGCGGCGCGAGCAAGCGATTTGACAAATCTGCCGCCCGCTTACATTCCGGTCGGCGCACTCGATCTTTTTGTGGACGAGAATATCGAGTACGCGCAGCGCCTCATCCAGGCGGGCGTGCCTACTGAACTCCACGTTTACCCTGGAGCGTTTCATGGGTTCGATCTTTTCGCTCCATCGGCAATGGTGTCAAAGCAATTCAAGGCTGATCGCGATAACGCGCTCAAGCGCGCACTTCACGATACCGCAAGATGATCGCGGTCTACCGCCCGACAGAGAACCGCCGATCAGACAGGCGAAGGGGGCTAAATGAAGTTCAGCGCCGCCACCGCGCTCGTTATCGCCGATGAAGTGACCGAATCTCGGCCGCCCCGAGGTGTTCGGCGCTCAGGATCTGCACCTCAGGTGGTCAGGCGAGGTCGAGGTCACAGACCTCCGATGTTCTTTGGCATAGTAGCCGAGCAGGGTAACGAAAAGTGAGCACGAAAATGGGAATCCCATCGACCAAGGATAGTTGCGAATCACAGGAGGCTGCCAATCCGAACTGTCTACAGGTTACCCCGCTGCTCTCCTTGATCGCGGGGCAGGCCGCAGAGGCCGACGCTACCCGCTCCGTCTCTCCCGCTGTTATTGCAGGATTGAAGTCAAACGACGTCATGCGGATGTCCGCTGTAAGGGACCTGGCCGGCCTCGAAAGCGGCATAGGCGCTATCGGACGAGAGCTGGAAGCTGTGGCAGCCGGCTGCGGCTCGACGGGCTGGTGCCTCTGGAACCACCTGTGCGTATTCCACTTCTACTGTGGACTTCTTGGGCCCGCTCATATTGAGTTGCTGCGCAGCATCACCGCCAACCGGCTTTGGGTCTGCCTGCCAGCCGGCGCGGGTACCGGGGTGATCGGCCGGGTGGAGGGGGAGGAGGTCGTGTTGAACGGCGTCGCCTCCTTCGGCTCTGGCGCTCGCTACTCCGACTATGCGGGCGTCACTTTCGTTTTCGAGGGCGAGCGCGTGCCCCACTTAACGTTGGTGCGCACCGATCAGCAAGGTGTGCGCATCGACCCAACCTGGAAGGCGATGAGCCTTCGCGCCTCCGCAACCGACCACGTGCACTACGAGGAAGTGCGAGCGCCCCTCTCGACCGTGGTACCGTTTCCGGCGCGTTACCGTGAAGTTTTCCGCGATCCTGCCTATGCAGTTATCCATCACCGCTATCGAGAGGATTGGGTGGCCCTCTCCGACCTGTGGCTGGGCTGTATGGCGGTCGGCGTCGCCGACGCCGCGCTAAAGGAAGCGTGCAGCGGCATACAGGGCCGAGTCGCCATCATGGGAGTTAAGATGATAGAGCGGCCCACAATTCACGTGAATCTGGGTCAGGCCGTCGCGCTAATCGCCGCGGCGCGCGCCGCCGTCTATGACGCCTGCACTCGGACGGACGGCCGCATTGCGGCGCATCAAACTCCGACGGAGGGCGATTACCTGGAACAGCTCGGGGCCAGCATGATCGCGCTGCGCCTGTGCGACGAGGCCATGCGCCTGATACTACGAGTGTTGGGCGGCAATGGTCTGCGAGAGGGGCAGTCGTTCGAGCGGCGCTATCGCGACTTTCAGGCTATGCCGCTGCACATCAACGCGCACCCTGACCGCGTATCCGAACAGCTTGGCCGCCATGCTCTTGGCCTGGCGACCGAGAATCCGTTTTGAACCTGAGGCGTGTGGACTTTGTGCGGAGAATTCCGGCCGAGCGGCCCAGCGCAATAGCTCGGCCAGATTTCAACTGGACTATCTAGGCCAAAATACGTTAATTGCGATCCGTAAACTTAAAGTCATAACCGCAATAGTGGTTGGCATCGGAGTCATTGGACTCGGTAGTTGCGAACTACTGATCGCCCCGGCCGCGGTGTACAGCGCGTTTCACGCACCAGATCCCCTCTCTAAGGCTTACGTACTACTCCGACGCAACGATTGTTCGGCAGCCGATTCAGAATTCACGGCATTTCTTGCCGCTCAGCCGAACGATCCGCGCGCCATTTCGGGCAAAGCCGACACGATGATATGCCTGGAAAAATATGACGATGCGATCGCCGAGTATTCGCACGCTATCGAACTTGATCCCAAGTGGTTCGACTATTTGGGCCGGGGGGTCGCCTACAAGGCCAAGGGCGATTTGGCTAAGGCGGTCCAGAATTTCGATTCCGGGATTGCAATAAAACCAAACGCTTCGGGACTCTATGTCTATAGAGGTGCTGCATTGGCACAGCGGGGCGATCTGTCGGCTGCGCGGGCTGATTTCGACAAAGCATCGAGTCTGTTTTCGAATAAGCCGAGGATGTTTAACTCCTACGGCTGGGCGCTGGCGACATCGCCGATCAGCGCATATCGCGATGGACCTGCGGCGATAGAGTACGCCAGGCGGGCCTGCGAATTGACCTCATGGAAACGTGCTTTTGTACTGGACACGTTGGCTGCGGCTTACGCGGAAAACGGGAAATTCGATGAAGCGGTGAAGTGGCAGATGTCGGCCATGGAACTCGACGACAAGGCAAACCAAAAGGACTACGAGGCGCGGCTTGCGATGTATCGAAGACGAGAGCCGTTCCGCGGGCAGTTTTTATCCATGGCGTTCTACTAACTCGTGTCCGGGTCGATAAGCCAAAGCCTGGATCATCCAACTCGGCGAGCCCGATGGGATGGATCCGATCCGTGGAGAGACTTCAATTTCGCCTCAAGCTCCTCAGGACCGAGCCGAGAACCGCATCCAGCGCCGCTGCCAGACCCTTCAGATCGCCCTTCGCAATCGAGTTTTTCATGTGGGCCCGTCTCTTCTCCGGGCACCACCCACATTGCTCGATTGGCGGCAAACAGCCAGTCCTCACAGGGCGACCTTTTCATTTCTTTTGGGTCAACGTTACGAGTCGGCGAAGTCGCCTGAGAGTTCGAAACGACTGCGCTCCGCCAACGAGTCGGGCCGGACAGAGATTTGAGGCACCCATTCGCGAATTCTTTCGCAATCTTGCGAAAAACTTCCGATCATTGGGGACCGGAGACGCTAATCAGTCGCTAAATTCGCCGCCGATTTTGCCCGAACATCTCTAGTTGGGATTGTGCCGGTCCCCGTTGACAAACTCACATCCCGTCGTGCTCGATGGTGTTTGGCGAATGGAAGGCGATTCTCGGTCCGCGAATACCCACGGACATACAATACCCACCGCCAAAACTCCGCTCTCGGCTATCGCCCACCCGTACCAGTGACCTAGCGCGCCGGTCCCGCCCTCGACTTCGCCAGTGCTTAATGCCGTATGACACTCTCACTCCCGCTGGTTCAAAAAATCGGCCTCGTCACCGCCGCGCGGTGCCCCCGGAACCGGCGCACCGCCTTCCTGGGAGTTCGCGCTACTCCGCGACTGCGGTATGGGGCCAGCCACATGCGTTCTCATTCGGCCGCCACCGAAACAGTCGGACCTCCGCTTTCGAACACATAGGGCTCTAGCGTCGCCTGCGCCGCGAGGCGGTGCTTATGCCAATTGCCGCCGCCGTAATAGGCGAGGCTGCCCGGTGCCGCGTTGCCCTCACCGTTATAGTAGGAGATGCAATCGCGCAGCGGCGCAGT
>PNBD01000136.1:0-9758 GCA_003135855.1 Deltaproteobacteria bacterium | reverse complement strand
GTTGGGGAAGCCGTGGCTATGCAGGCCGAGGAACGTCTTGGTCCCCTCGGTCTCCCACTTCTCCTTCAGGGTGCGGCCGCCGCGGCCGGTGACCATGTTGAAGGTCGAGGTGCCCATCCACTGGAAACCGGTCGCGTAGATCAGCACGTCGAGCGGATATTCGACCCCCTCATGGACGACGCCGCGCTCGTTGATCTCGCACACGCCTCGCGGTGCGGTGTCGACCAGATGGACGTGCGGCAGGTTGAACGCCGGCAGGTATTCGTCGTGGAAGGTCGGCCGCTTGCAACCATACGGGTAGTACGGCTTCAGNNGATGCGGAAGTTGGAATCGAGCTGCTTCTGGGTCAGCTCCTCCGGGGTCAGCTCACGATCGTATTTCTTGGGCTTCTTGATGTGCTGAATCTTGCCCGCCAGGTAGTCGTCGTTGGCCTGGATGGCGGTGCGCCCGGCCGAGATCTTCGAGAAGCGCGCGCGCCTTGCCCGGGCCCATCCGCGCTCGTTGGCCCAGGTCGCTCGCTCCTCGTCTGTCGTCGCGCGCTGGTCGCGCACATCGATCGAGGACGGCGTGCGCTGGAACACATAGAGCCGCCCGACAGTCTTGGCTAGCTCCGGCACCGCCTGCACGGCCGTGGCGCCGGTGCCAATGATGCCAACCGTCTTGCCGCGCAGGTCTATGTTGTAGTTCCAGCGCGAGGTGTGGAAGGACTCGCCCTGGAACTTCTCCATGCCGGCGATGCGCGCCAGTTTCGGCGTCGTCAGGATGCCGTTGGCCAGGATCACGAATCGCGCACGCATCTGGTCGCCGCGATCCGTCTTGACGATCCAGCGGCCGGATGCCTCGTCCCAGGTCGTCGCCTCGACCGTCGTGTGGAACAGGCAATGGTCGTAGAACCCGAACTTCTGGGCCATGCTCTGGCAGTATTCGAGGATCTCGAACCCCGAGGCGAACTTCATTGATGGGACGTAACCCATCTCCTCGAGCAACGGCAGGTAGCTGTAGGATTCGACGTCGCAGGCGATGCCGGGATAGCGGTTCCAGTACCAGGTGCCGCCGACGTCGCCGCCCTTCTCGCAGAAACGCACNNGCTTCGCGCGGGATCGGCGGCTCCGAATAGACGTCGTCCAGATATTTCTTGAACTCGCCTTCCATGCCCATGTAGTCGGCGGCGCCGCGGCGGGCTTCCTTGAACGCGAGGTACTTGGCCTGCTCTTCGGCATTGAAGGTCGCGCCAGGCGGCAGTTCCGGCAGCTCCTTCATCTTCTGATCGCTCAGAACGGAATAGCCTTTGCCGCCGATCTTTTCGGACGCCTTGGCGGCTCGCGTGTTGAATACTTTCAGGCCTGTCTCAGGGTCGGTACGGACTGCCGCATTCATTTGAGGTTCCTCGTGAGTTTGGTGTTGCTCAGAATGATTCTTTAGCGAAAATCAGGCATTTACGAAAGCAAACGATGAATCCGCGACGTACTGTGGTCAGCCAGCGCACGTCGCGGATGTCGTTGTAGGGAGCTATCGAAGCGCAGCGAGTCACACAGCGGTTTGTCCTGATCGACGTGCCAGGTTAGCTCGAGATTCGCAAGAATGGCACCAGCATCGCCGTCTTAGTTGCATAGGCGTCATAGGCGCCTTCGCCCAGTTCTGCGCGCAAGAAGCGCTCCTCCCGTCGCGCTTTTGTGCAAAAGGCGAGGGTTATAATGGCCGCACCAAGCAACGCGAATGAGGTTCCTTTCTCTATCGCGGTTGCGAACGCGGCAAGGATGAGGCCCAAATAGATTGGATGACGCACGAGGCGATAAGGACCGGTATTTACAACATAGTGGCCGGCCTTCTTCGTCACCCCCCAGTCCGACCAAAGACGGCCCAGGTGAATGCGCGCCCACCAGATGAACAAAAATCCAACGACCGTCAGCGCGACTAAAATCCATTTCAGCGCATCGCCGAGGTACCAAAGCTCCTTTTGCGCGTAGTAGTGGTGGCTCGGTGGAAACGCAAACAGCAAGATCGCGCCGACGCCAAGGAGAGCGCGGAAAAAAAGCTCAGCCCCTACGCCGTCCCTCTTTTCGGTGCGGTTGGACCAAAACCTCGCGACGCTCCACGACACCCCCCACGCGCCCCAGAGCGCGTAAGTCGTATATTCCGGCGTCATCGAAATTTCTCCTGAGTCCGGCCACTCCGATCATCGCCGCGCATGTCCTTTTGAAAATTTGTTGAATTATTGCTCACTCGGAGATTGCCGTAGAGGGAAACTGAAAAGCCCACCGTTCATCAGCGCCTTTCAATTCTACAAAACAATGGCACGAAGATCCGTCTAAGTCTTCACAACCGTAGTAAAAGTGTTTTAGCTTGTTTCGTAGGAATTGCCCTCTCGCCGAAGCAACAACAGTGTGCGCAACAATCAATCGAGACTTACAGACGAGGAGAAAGTGATGCGTAAAGATGTCGAGATCAACGCGGAAGGAACGATTTTGCGTGGATGGTTCTACTCGCCCGAGCGCGCGAGCGGCAAGGCACCGGCGATCGTGATGGCGCACGGCTTCTCTGCCGTCAAAGAGATGTACCTCGACCGCTTCGCCGAACACTTCTGCGCGGCTGGCTTGGCGGCGGTGGTGTTCGACAACCGTAACTTCGGCGCCTCCGACGGCCAGCCGCGCCAGGAAATCGATCCGTGGGCGCAGGTGCGCGACTATCGCCACGCGATCACCTGGACCCGCACACAGCGCGAGATCGATCCCGAGCGTATCGGCGTGTGGGGCTCGAGTTACTCCGGCGGCCACGCACTCGTCGTCGGCGCGATCGATCGGCGCGTCAAGTGCGTGGTCTCCCAAGTGCCGCTGATAAGCGGCTATCGCAACATTCAACGCTCGGTGCGTCCAGACTTTATCGGCCCGCTGCGCGCCCAGCTCGACGCCGACCGCGATGCGCGCTTTCGCGGCGAAGCGCCCGCGATGATACCGGTGGTCGCCGCCGATCCGCTGGCGCCATCGGCGTTGCCGACGCCAGACTCCTACCAGTGGTTCACCGAGACCGGCCGCGAGCGCGCGAAGTCGTGGCGCAACGAGGTCACGTTGCGCACGCTCGAGATGCTGATGGAGTACGAGCCCGGCAGCTATATAGCTAAGATAAGTCCGACGCCGCTGATGCTGATCGTCGCCGTAAACGACACTTTGGCGGTCGCTGAGTTAGCGATCGCTGCCTTCAACGACGCGCTAGAGCCGAAGCGTCTGGTGCTGCTACCGGGTGGTCATTTCGACGCCTATGTCAGTGATTTCGAGCGTGCGGCGAACCCTGCGCGCGACTGGTTCGTGACGCACCTGGCGCGCTGAACGGCTTCGTTTAGTCGATGTTCGCGCGAACCCGGGAGCGTTTCTCGGATCGCGTAGCTCAGCGCGCCGGCGTGGATCGTCGATTCCCATCGATGAGCGTCGATTTCTTTATGACGTGTGCGCCGCTACGCAGTGAGCATGCCCGGAACACTAGGGCGGTGAATCCCAAACCTCTCGCCTTCTCGCCGATTTCGGGGTTTTCAGCAGGCACAAGGGGTTGGGCCCTTCGGATGCATGGTCGATCCTCGACGCCCGCTGAATTGGCCGTGTCCATCATACCCCGAGCTTGGCAGACGCCTTGCTCTTAGAAGGCAGCCTCCCAAAGGTGTCGAGGTAAAGGCAGATGCTCTACATGATCGGCGGTGCCGCGCGTTCTGGCAAAACCATACTAGCGGAGCGGATGCTCGCCGAGCATGGACTCCCCTACTTTTCGATTGACACGCTGATCGCCAGGGTCGCGAGCGCGGAGCCGGAACTCGGCCTGCGGGTGCGCGATCCAGCGCTGAAGCGCATGGAAATAATCTGGCCGACCCTCCGCAAGATCGCGAGCGATGCGTTGCTAAGCGGTGACGAATTCCTGCTGGAAGGCGACGTGCTTTTACCCAAGCATGTGATGGAATTCGGTCACGGGTACCACACCGCCATCAAGGCGTGCTTCATCGGATATGCGGATGCCAATCCGGCAAGGAAGCTGCGCGCGATTCGGCAATATGCCGTGGGCCGAACTGACTGGACGCACGAACTCGACGATGCCCGTTTGCTTAACCTGATCGGCGAGCTTCGCACCTTCAGCGAATACCTGCGACACGAATGCTGTCACTACAAGATCCCGTATTTCGACGGGTCCGCATGTTTTACGAGCGCGCTGCACGACGCCGAAGCTTATCTGCAAGCGGGCGCCTGGCTCGACCATGGGCACGCTCAGCAAGCTCTTCAATCGAGCTTGCGCTTACCGTAACTAGGGCATCGCTGCTTCACCGCCGGCTGCGCGCCGATCGTCGTACCCGTTCCTTTTCATTTGGCTTACAAACCTGCGCATTCGACTGGCGCGCCGAGTCAGGTGTGCCGAAAGGAATCATTGCGGCGATCGGATACATCCAAACCGATGAAAACTCTTCACTTGAATATCAATCACTCGGGCACAACGTATGCACCACCACTTCCAATCCCGCGCGCAGCTGAATCATCGAGGAGCAAAAAATGGACACTTACCAAGAACTCAACGTCGGCATGCCAAAAGACATCGAGTCCATCAAAGAGAACGTTCATCGCTTCGCGAGGGACGTCATTCGCCCGGCGGCGGCGGTCCTCGATCGCATGACCGATCCGCGCGACGTGATCGCCCTTGATTCGCCGCTACGAAGCGTTTTCAGACAGGCCTACCAACTCGGATACCACATCGCCGGCTTTCCGCTGGAACTTGGCGGCATGGGACTGCAGGGGCTCGGCATGCACGTGCTGATCGAAGAAATGTCGTGGGGCGCGGTGGATCTGGCGCTTAGCCTTCTCTGCGCTAGCTTTCCGTTTACTGCCGCAGCCGCGAGCGGCAATCCGGAGCTCTACGAGACTTTCGTCAAGCCCTACCTTGCCGATCGCGAGGGTAGTTTCATCGGATGCTGGGCGATCACTGAGCCTCAGCATGGCTCCGATGAACTAGTCCCGGGTACGCCCCAGTTCCACAATCCTCGCGTCACCGGTCAGGTCGTCGCGCGCGCCGATGGCGACTCATATGTGATCAACGGGCAGAAGGCGGCGTGGGTCTCGAACGGGACGATCGCAACCCATGCGGCGCTCTATCTGACGACCGAGCGCAAGGCCGGCATGGCGGGCGGAGGCATCGCTTTCGTGCCGCTCAACCTGCGGGGCGTGTCAAAAGGCAAGCCGCTCAACAAGCTCGGCCAACGCGCGCTCAATCAGGGCGAGATCTATTTCGATAATGTGAGGATCCCGCGGAGCTGGATGCTTACCAAGAGCGACGGCTACGAACTTGAGCTCGAACGAACCCTCACCTTTGCCAACTCGGCGATGGCGACTGCGTTCACCGGCGTCGCACGCGCTGCTTACGAGGAAGCGCTTGACTACTCGAAACAACGCGTGCAGGGCGGACAGGCGATCTGCGAGCATCAACTGGTCCAGAAGCATCTGTTCGAGATGTTCACCAAGGTTGAGGCATGCCGGGCTCTGTCGCGGGCCGTGATGATCTACAACCAGACCTCGACGGCTCCATCATTGGAGCACGCGATCGCGGCCAAGACGTTCTGCACACAGGCATCATTCGAGGTCACCAGCGACGCACTCCAGGTGTTCGGCGGCAATGGCCTCAGCAAGGAGTACGGAATCGAAAAACTCTTCCGCGACGCACGCGCCTCGTTGATTGAGGACGGCACCACCGATGTCCTTAGCCTCGCTGGCGCGCGCCAAATTCTTAATCGCAACGGCGTGACTGAACACGCGATGGCGCAGTAGCACTCGCGCGAGATCGCAGAGGAAGCAACATGGCACGTCTTCAGGGACCGATCGAGCAACTGATCAGGCATCGCGTTGCACAGCATCCGGCCGAGGTCTGGCTGAAATTCAAGGACCAGCGTTTCACCTGGGAACAGGTGCTCGACAATATTCATCGCGCCGCCAACGGCCTGCTCGAGCTGGGTATCCGGCCCGGAGAGCGTGTCGCGATCATGATGGGCAATCGGCCCGAATTTCTCTGGCTTCACTTCGCTATCGGATTCATCGGCGCGGTCGGCGTTCCCGTGAACACCTCGCAGCGCGGCGCTACTCTGCATCACATTCTCGCGGATTCGGATTCAACTTCAGTCATTTTCGAAGAACCGCTCAGGGAAGCGGTGATGGCGGTCAAGGCCACCGTGCCGAGCCTCAGGCGCACGGTGGTTGCGGACGGCAAGGCAGGAGGTGGAGTCGACTGGACGCTGGATCGATTGCTCGATCATTCCGCTCGCGAGCCGCAGGTGGAGGTCGGCGAACACGCGGGCGGCGGCGGGATGATGTACACGTCCGGCACAACCGGACCGCCGAAGGGCGTCGTCGCCAGTGGGTCCGACGGTTACTCTCTTGCGGCCGTCCTTGCCGCCACCGGGGTCAAGCCGGGCGAGACGATGTACACCGCGCTGCCGCTGTTCCACGGCAACGCGCTGATGATCTCGGGCTTCGGCTCGATGACGCTCGATGCGAAGTTTGCGCTCGGCGATCGCTTCAGCGCTTCGCGGTTCTGGGACGACTGCCGCAAATTCGA
This sequence comes from Deltaproteobacteria bacterium, assembly GCA_003135855.1. Lineage (GTDB taxonomy): Bacteria > Desulfobacterota > Binatia > Binatales > Binataceae > Binatus. The sequence goes on along the minus strand of PNBD01000136.1, from coordinate 3,185 downwards.
CGCGGTCGAATTCAACACGCTCGGCGGGATGCTCTCGATCCTGCTCAAGCAACCGGCGCGTCCCGACGACCGAAAGCACAACGTGCGAGTCGTGCTGTCGGCCGCATGCCCTCCAACCGCGTGGAAGGAATTCGAGCAGCGCTTTGGCGTAAAAATCGTCGAGTTCTACGGGATGGTCGATTCGCCCGGACTCCTGCTCAACGATACCGGCCGGGTCGGGTCGATGGGTAAGCCGGTCGGTGGAGTCGACTTCAGGGTCGTTGATGACGGCGACAATCCGATTCCGGCAGGCAAGGTCGGCGAATTGGTCTTTCGCCATCCGAAGGGTCAGCTCAGCCAATATCATAAGCTTCCCGACGCCACTGCCGAGGCGTATCGAGGCGGATGGTTTCATTCCGGCGATCTCGCCAAGACCGACGGCGACGGGTTCTTCTACTTCAGCGGCCGAAAGAAGGCGTCGATTCGCCGTCGTGGCGAGAACATTTCCGCCTGGGAAATCGAGACAGTCGTCAACGATCATCCCGCGGTGCTTGAATCTGCGGCCTACGCAGTACCCTCCGAACTCGGCGAGGATGAAGTCAAAGTTGCGGTCGTTCTGAAAGATGGCGCGCGCTTCGCTCCCGAAGAACTGATCGAGTTCTGCCGCGGGCGAATGGCCTATTACGCCATCCCTCGCTACGTCGAGGTGGTCGACGAGCTCCCCAAAACCGGTACGCAACGAATTCAATACGCCGCGCTCAAACAACGTGGGATCGGCAACGCGTGGGATCGAGAGAAAGCGGGAATCAACGTCGCCCGCGCCTGACGGAGAGAAATGGCATGTCAAACAGAGAACGTGTGACCGTTGCCGGAGTCGGGATGACGCGCTTCGGCAAGTATTCCGAGCGCGGCGTTCGCTCGCTGGCCGAGGAAGCGGTTGGCGATGCACTCAAGGACGCCGGGATCCTGCCGAAGGATGTCGAAGCGGTTTTCTTTTCCAATGCGATTGCCGGATTGATCACCGGTCAGGAAATGATCCGTGGACAAGTCGCGCTGCGAAATACCGGAATCCTCGGCGTACCGATGTTCAACGTGGAGAACGCTTGCGCATCCGCTTCGTCAGCATTCCATCTCGCCTGGATGGCGATTCAATCGGGACTCTACGACGTCACACTCGCCGTCGGCGCGGAGAAGATGACCCATCCCGATAAGGGGCTCGCTTTCAGGGCGATCGGCACCGCCGTGGATCTCGAGCAGCTGCGCGAACTCAAGGCTCGGATGGAATCGGGCGACCGGAAACCAGGAATCGAAGCTGGCGGCGAAAAGAAATCGTTCTTCATGGACATCTACGCGGCCTCCACTCGCGAATACATGAAGATCAGCGGTGCGACCGCAAACACCTTCGCCGATATCTCTGTGAAGAGTCACGCCTTTGGCGCGCTGAATCCCAAGGCACAGTTCCACGAACGCGTCACCCGCGAGCAGGTCCTTGCCGCGCGCGAGGTCTCTCCGCCGTTGACCGTACTAATGTGTTCGCCGATCGGAGACGGTGCTGCCGCGGCAGTGCTGATGTCGGAGAAGTATGCGCGCCGATTGGGTATCACAACTCCGGTCGAAGTGCGCGCGTCGGTGATCTATTCGGGTCGTGATCGCGAGCCCGACGAACCCACCGCGCTCGAGCGCGTGGCCAAGCGCGCTTACGAAATCGCCGGCGTAGGGCCGGCGGAGATCGACGTGCTCGAGGTTCACGACGCCGCCGCGCCGGCGGAACTCATTGCATGTGAAGAACTTGGAATGTGCGCCAGGGGCGACGGTCCCGGGTTCCTCGCGAGCGGGGCAATGGATCTCGGTGGCGCCCACGTCGTCAATCCGAGCGGCGGTCTCCTCTCCAAGGGCCATCCAATCGGCGCAACTGGAATCGCGCAGATCGTCGAAATCGTCGATCAGCTACGCGGGCGAAGCGGTGCACGCCAGGTGAAAGGCGCGCGCGTCGGGCTTACGGAAAACGGCGGCGGCTTTCTGGGACGCGATGCCGCGGCGATGTCGGTTCACATTTTCTCAAACTAGGAGAAGCGCGATGGAATATCAGGAGTTGATTGGTTCAAGGCGGTCGATCCGCTTCTTCGATCCCAAAAAGCCCGTGGAGCAGGAAAAGATCCAGAAAATCCTCGAGGCGTGCCTGATCGCGTCGTGCGCAGTCAATGCACATTGGCTGCGAGCTATCGTCGTCAATCGCGATGACATTCCTAAGGCCGAGCTGCAAAAGATGAAGAGTCCCACCCAGGCGCTCATCATCGAACTCGCGCCGGTTCATATTTACTTCTACTCGGATCTCTCGGTCGTAAATCGAAAAAAAGGCGCGCGGCTGAAAGAACTGGTTGACGTCGGTGCGCTGAATGCCACGCACGGATGGAGTCACAAGTTCGTTGACGAACTCGTCTATCCGCAACTCCTCAAGCCGCTAACCGAATCGCCATATTATGCGGCGTTCGCCGCGTTCGATTGCGGCGTCGCAGCGTGTCAGGGACTGCTGATGGCGTTCGAACTGGGACTCGGTGCGTGCCTCGGCGCGTTCGTCGCACCGATCGTCGCCGAACACGTCAAACCGCCGGAGGATTGGATGCCTCTGTACGNNATGGAATCGCGTGAGGCTGGCGGCCAGCGGCCGCGCCCGCCGTTCGAGGAGCAATACTTTCTCGGCCAATATGGAAAGCCCTTCCCGCGCGATCCGAAAGTCGTCGAGGAGCTTCGGCGAACGAAGATGCTCCAGGCGTCGGCGCCGCTGCCCGGGCGCAGGGAAGAAGTTCGTCAGATCGCTCGGAAACTCAACCTTCCGGAGTAGAGCCAATGACCGAGCAGACCATCGAAGGATACGAGTCAGTCAGAACGTGGCGGCGCGACCTAAGCGATCAATGGGGCGGCGATCCGATTGCCGAAGAGCCCGATAAGCTGCGCGCGCTCGAGCGATTCTGCGAATTCGTGGGAGACGATCCCGATACGATTGTCGGACGATGCTTTCGGGTTCGGAAGTCAGACGGTGAGCGCGTCGTGAGCTCAAAATGGCGCACCCATTACGCGGGAAAGATTGTTGAGTTTCGCGATCGCAACCCGGACCTGGAGTCCCAACGCCTTGGCGCCGATGTGCTGAGTTTTCTGATCCACAACGGCGTGATGGTCCAGGCCTAGATGCCCCGCTGCGAAAGGAT
>PNBD01000105.1:10702-11600 GCA_003135855.1 Deltaproteobacteria bacterium | reverse complement strand
CCGCAGATGCGGAATCGCTTTCATGATCAGATCGAACGCCGCCCAAAAATGGAGGTTCATGGCGCGCTCGAAATCTTCGCGTCGCATATGCTCGAGAGGGCCGATTTCAATAATGCCCGCGTTGTTGATCACGACATCAAGGCCACCAAAATGGTCGACGACATTTTGGACGGCGGCGTCGATCTGCTCACGTTCGAGTAAGTCACACGAGATCGTAAGCACTTCGCCGCCGCGCTCTACAAGCTCCACGCGAGCTCTCGCCAGTTCGTCGGGATCGCGAGCGAGCAGCGCGACACGTGCGCCTTCCGCGCAAAGTTGGCGCGCGAGGACCAATCCCAGTCCTCGCGATCCGCCAGTGATCAGGACGACCTTGTGGGCAAACGAACACGTTCGGCGTGTCGCTCGCGAGATTATCCAGCCGGCAAGAGCCAGCCCGCCGAGTGTGAAGACGAGCGCACGCTTCATCGAGGGACGCTACACGCTGGATCCCAGTGGAATGGTTTCAACCGATTGGTCGCCCGCCGGCTTTTTCACACAGAACGCCAGGAGCGCACCGATGAAACAGAGAAACGCGCCGACGAGGAAAGGGGTCCGGCCGTATTCAGCGACGGGCTTTTTCAAATCGAGCATCAACAACCATCCACCGAGCAACGGACCAAGAAGTCGTCCGGTGCTTCCGGCGGACTGCATGACCCCNNAGGGCGAGGTTGCTGCTTACCGGCAGCAAGGCCAGGGAGGCGGCCGTCAAGAGCATGCCGACTCGGGCCAGGGTCACTTCACCGAACATTTTGACCAACCGCCCAATCAATCCGCCCTGGACGATGACCGTGAGAATGCCGATGAATCCAAAGAGATATCCATTGGCGCGAGCGTCGTAACCGAAACGCTTTTCGGTGAA
>PNBD01000105.1:0-10682 GCA_003135855.1 Deltaproteobacteria bacterium | reverse complement strand
GGGGCGTCTTCATGCGGACTGGCGCGGTGCTCGTGCGAAAGGCTTTCCGGCAAAATCAGATAAACCAGCAGAGCATTCGCCACGGCGAGTCCCGCTGCAAAAAAGAACGGTGCGCTGTAAGAAATGCGGCTCATGATTCCACCAATCATCGGACCGAAAGTAAAACCAAGACCGAACGCAGCGCCAATCAAGCCCATCGAGCGGGAGCGCTCTTCGGGAGTGGTGACGTCGGCAATGTAGGCTTGAGGAATGGAAATGTTNNAGCGCGGTCGCCATTCCCATGAGGGCGAAGCCGATCGCCGTGCCCGCGATGCTCACTATCAAGACGGGACGGCGGCCGAACCGGTCGGAAAGTTTCCCGAGAATCGGTGTGAAGACAATTTGCATGCCGGAATAAATGCCGGTGAGCCAGCCGATCGCGATTGGCGAGGCATGGAAATGCTCCGCGTAAAGGGGAAGGACGGGGATGATAATCCCGAAGCCCACCAGGTCGATGAAGACGGTGAGAAAAAGAATGAGCTGCGACGCGCCGCCGGCCTCGGCGCGCCCGGACGCTTGCTTGAGTGGTTCGATACTTGGCATTGATGGGAGTGCGCGGAAATGAAACAAATCCTACGCTATCCGCGCAGTCAAGCGAATAATCGGAGCGTTCAACTCGATGGCGATTTACGACGGTGAACTCAAGCGCAAAAAAATCAGCGCGGAAGAAGCCGCGGCCAAGGTCAAATCCGGCGACTGGGTCGAGTACGGTTTCGGGCTCGGACAGCCCGACGCGTTCGATCGCGCGCTGGCCGAGCGGGTGGCGAAGCTCGAGCGCGTCAAGATTCGCGGCTGCCTTGCGATGCGCCCGCGCCTGGCGATCGAAGCCGACCCCGAAGCACAGCACGTGGTTTACCTGTCGTGGTACTTCTCGGGGCTCGAACGCAAAATGCACGATCGCGGACTGGCTTATCACACACCGATGAACTTCGGCGAAGCTCCGGATAACTACCGCCGCTTCGTCGAGGTCGACGTCGCGGTGTTGAAGACTGCGCCAATCGACGAGCATGGATTTTTCAATTTCGGTCCATCGGTGACGTATCACAAAGCGATCACCGAAAAAGCGAAGAGCCTGATCGTCGAGACCGACGAGAGTATGCCGTACGTTTACGGAATCGAGAACGCGGTGCATCTCCGCGATGTGGATGGAGTGATCGAGGCGCCCGCGAGCGAGATGCCGGAACTTAAGAATCCGCCGGCGAGTGCAGTCGATCAGAAAGTCGCGGAACTGATCGCTCCGGAAATTCCCAGCGGCGGATGCATCCAGATTGGAATCGGCGCGATGCCGAATGCGGTGTGCGAGTTGCTCGCGAGCTCGCCGATCACGGACCTCGGCGTGCATACGGAGATGTTCGTCGATTCGCTAGTGTCGCTGTATGAAGCGGGCAAAGTAACCGGCGCGCACAAGGCGACCAATCGCTACCAGATGGCGTACACCTTCGCGGCGGGATCGAAGCGGATGTACGATTTTCTCGATCGCAACTCGGCGTGCTTCGCGGGCCCGGTTGATTACACGAATCTGCCGCATCGCATCATGCTGAACGACAACGTGATCTCGATCTGCAACGCCGCGCAAATCGATCTCACCGGGCAGGCCTGTTCGGAATCGGCTGGCATCCGGCAAATCAGCGGGACCGGCGGTCAACTGCAATTCGTGCGCGGCTCGTATGCTTCGCGCGGCGGAAAATCATTTATCTGCCTCGCATCGACCTACGAGCGCGAAGGACGCCGCGCCAGCCGGATCGTCGCGCGCATCGACGATTCGAATATCGTCACCACGCCGCGCACCGATGTGATGTACGTGGTGACCGAATACGGGATGGTGAATCTCAAGGGCAAATCGGTGCCGGAGCGCGCGCGTGCATTAATTTCGATCGCGCATCCGGAGTTCCACGAAGCTCTCGAGCGGACCGCGCGCGAGTACCGATTGATTCCGCGCGCGATCTTCTGAACGAAAATTGTTTGAATGCGGGCGGCGAAAACTCGCGTCGGCTAATGCGACGAATCGTCGCTGTCGCCGGCGAATTTGTACACCAACTCGTTGGGCCGCGCGTAGCCAAGCTCGCGGCGAATGAGCCGCTGCTGGTATCGATCGTCTGAACGTAGCTTCTGAACGTTTGTTCTGAACGTATCGTTTTCGGCGGCCAGATTTGCCCGCCTGGATTCGAGTTCGGAGCTATGACGCCGGAGCGCGAGCAGGTCCTTGGGTCCCAGCGGAGCGGCCAGCAGGCTCAGCACCAGCAGGACGAGGACAGCGCCGAAGATTAGGCTGAGCCATTCGCGGCGTATTAAGAAACTTAACCTCGTCATCCCTCCCACATTAGAGGAAGCGCATCCCGGATTTCAAGTCGTGAGATTGTTAACGTCATTCTAAAGACCGGAAAATCGATTGATCACCGGCCATGTTCCGGCTTTAAAATTTGTTTATAAATCTCGTCGCATCTATTGATTTGAGAATAACACATTTATATAGTCGCAACAGAACCGGTGAGGGATGGACCCTCACTCATTAGTAAAGGGTGCTTGTCCAGCAGCAGCCTAAGCGACAGGAGGTACCTATGCCAGTGAAGAAGCAGGCCAAAAAGGCCACCAAGTCCAAAGCGATGCTTAAGAGCAAAATGAAAAAGAAGCCAGCAAAAAAGACCAAAAAGAAGTAACCACTTAACGAGTTTACCTCCAGGGGCAGAACCCCTGGGGGCTGGCTAAGGCTGCCAGGATTGCTGCTGGAATAAGCCGAGGCTGAGAGGCCTCGCAACACGGGAGGGCCCCCTTGAAAGAGGGGGCTCTTTCTTTGTGGGCGATCGCGCAGGCACGCGTGATAGCGTAATAACTTCGGGGTTACGGTGAGCGTGCCTGAACCACACAAACATTTCGACGCGATCGTTGTGGGCGCGCGGGTCGCGGGTAGTGCGGCGGCAATTTTTCTCGGGCGGCAGCGGCGCCGGGTCTTGCTGATCGACAAGGCGGCATTTCCATCCGACACAATATCGACGCACATCGTGTTAGGCGGCGGCGCCAAAGTGCTCGGACAATTGGGCGTGCTCGAGATGCTGGAAAAAGCAGGCGGCGTGCGATTCGATCGCATGCGCTCGATCGGTCCGGATTTCGACTACTCAGGCGATTTGGTGCACGACGGCGTCGATGAGCGCGGGCTCTGCCTGTCGCGGGTCAAGATGGATGCCGCGATGATCGAGGCGGCGCGCAGTTTCGAATCGATCGAGTTCCGCGAACGGTTCCGCGTGACGGATTTGATCATCGAGAATCGCAAGATCGCGGGCATTCGCGGAGAGGACGAAACCGGGCGTCACGAATTTCGCGCACCGCTCACGATTGGTGCGGACGGTATGCGCAGCGCGATCGCGCACCTGGGCGAGGAAAGGATCGGAGCGTTCGAGCGCACCGACGTACCGTGCGCGCGCGCCTACTACTACGCATACTTCGAGGGCGTCGATGCGGCACGGCTCGGTGACGAAGTTATCACGGAGTTCGAATCGAGCGCCGGCGCCGGCAATCTCGTCTGTCGATGCGAAGACGGCCGCACCGTGGCGGCGACCGCATTCGATGCGGCCGAGCTGCATTCATTTCGCAGCGACCTCAATGGCAATCTGCAAAGATACCTCGATCGATCGTTTGCGGTCGGACGGATGCTCGAAGGTGCGACGATAGCGAGCAAAGTTTTTTCATCGGGACTGCTCAACAACACTTATCGCGATCCCGCGGCCGATGGCGCGTTGCTGCTCGGCGATGCAGGCCTGCACGTCGATCCACTGTTCGGGCAAGGGCATTCGCTCGCGCTGATGAGTGCGGCGATCGTCGGCGAGCTACTGCCGCGATGGTTTCACGAATCGGCTAGCGATACCGTCTCGGCCACGGCGCTCGCAGAATTCACGCGTCGTCGCGATGCCGGGCTGCTGCCGTTTTACAAAGCCAGCTTACGCGTCTCGCAAGAGCTTGGGCTGGACAAGGGCACCAGGATAGCGCATCGCGCAGCCGCGAGCGCGCAATGGGCGGCGGACGAGATGATTCGATTCGCGCAGATGCTCACGCCGCGCGGATCATTTCCGTCGTTTCGATTTGCGCGCCTGATGGCGAAGGCGGTGCGCGCCGCCTAGTTTCATGGACTTCATCGAACTCGGACGAATCAAGGCGCAGCGCGAGACGCCGGAGCCGATCAAGTTCGCGTGGCCGGTGGTGCTGCTGCCGGAACTGTTCGCGACGCCGCAGCATCTTGCGATCCTGCTCGGCTATCTGACGACGATCGGCTGGGAAGCGTACGTGCCGGATCTTCGTCACGCGATTGGCGATGCGTCACGACTCGCGAAATTCAACTTCAACGATCTGATTGCGCTGGCGACGGAAGCGATCGAAGCAATCGGCCGCGAGGTTGTGGTAATCGGTCACGGTGTGGGTGGATTGGCCGCGCTGAAACTAGGCGAGCATCGCAGCGTCAAGGCGTCGGTCGCATTCGCACCGCTGATACCGGGCTTTCGCACGCCGCTGGCCGGCGGAATCGCAAACCGAATCGCGATGATGCTGGGACGGCCAATCAATCCGCCGCGCGGGCGTGCGCTGTTCGAATTGATTGCGGATGCGGAGCCATTCGCGCGCGAGGGCTTGATCAAGGCGATGGTTCCCGATTCGGGCGCGCTCGCGACCGACGTAATCAGCGGCGCGATTGATTTCACTGCCTCGGCGCCGCCGCGTCCGCGACTGATCGTTGCCGGCGAGTCCGATATTTTTGCGCCCTTCGATCAAGCGTCGGCGTTTGCGGAATCGATCGGCGCGAGCATCGTGAAGATTGCCGGACGCGGGCATTGGCTGATCGCAGGTCGCGCGATCGAACGCGGGATCCATCAGGCTCAGCGCTTTCTGGTGCGCGCGCTCGGCCAGGATTTGCTGCTGCTCTATCCGGAAGAGTGGAAAAATGAATCCGAGAAATAGCGGCTAGCCCGCGATCATTCGCCCCAGCCAACTCACGACCAGTCCAACAAACAGCGCCACCAGCGGCCACATCCGCTGCTCATTCTCGTGACGAAGCTGCGGCAGGATGTCGGAAGTCGCAACGGCCAGAAAGGTGCCGGCCGACACCGCGATCGCCGCACCGACAACTTTGCTGCTCGCATCGGCGAGCGCGAAGTACGTGAGCATCGCGCCAAGCGGCGTCGAGAATGCGAAGAGCGTCATCCAGCCGACAATCGGCCGCGCGGACCATCGATCGAGCAGGAGCAGACTGGTGAGCGCGAACGCGTCGGGAATTTTGTGAAATAAAACGGCGAGCAGCACCACACCGCCGAGTTCGGGGCGATTGTAGGTCGAGCTAATCGCGAGACCGTCGAGCAGGCTGTGAAACGAAAGGCCGATGTACGCGGTCACGCCGAGATGAATGTGATGCGCGCGGCCGTGTTCGGCGGCATGCTCGGGATAGGGATGCACGAGCACGAAGCGCTCCATGATGAAGATGGTCAGGAAGCCCGCGAGCAGCGGCCATCCGAGCGCGCCGTGCAGCAGCTCGACGCTTTCGGGAATCATGTCGAAGAAGGCGGCGCCGAGCAGGATTCCGCCGGAGAATGCGACCGGCACCAGCAGCGAGCGTCGCGACCAATAGCCGAACAGCGGCAGCAAACCGCCGCCGAGCGATCCGATTGCGATCGCGGCGAGGTAAAGAAGGAAGCCAGGTGACATTGGTGACAGTCTCGGGTTGGAGTCTCGCTAACATAGCCGTCCGAGCGTCACAAGCGGGTCCAGGATTTGTTTTCGTGAAATCGATTTGTTCGTGAAATCGCATTAGAGTTCAGGTCAGGAGAACGACGATGGTGGAAAAATTCGATGGCGGAAAAAGAGATGCAAAACAATTCGCAGAAAAATCTGGTCGTCGAGCAAGACGGCGGTCTGGTCACGATCACGATGAACCGGCCGGAGAAACGCAACGCGCTCTCGACCGCGATGATGGCCGAACTGATGGCGGAGCTGCGGGCCGCGGGCGAGCGTCGCGATACGCGCGCGGTGATAATCGCGGGCAACGGGCCAGCCTTCTCAGCCGGACACGATCTGAGCGAGCTGGCCAAGCGCGATCTGGAATTCTACCGCTACGAATTCGATCTGTGCGCGCAGCTCATGCAAACGATCCAGGCAATTCCGCAACCGGTGATCGCGCGCGTGCATGCGATCGCGACTGCCGCGGGATGCCAGCTCGCGGCGACCTGCGATCTGGTGGTCGCGGGTGAAAGTGCGAGCTTCGCCACGCCGGGTGTGAGGATTGGACTCTTCTGCTCGACGCCGATGGTCGCGCTGACGCGAGCGGTCGGACGAAAGCATGCGATGGAGATGCTGCTGACGGGACAACCGATCAAGGCACGCACCGCGGCGGAGTGGGGACTCGTCAATCGCGTCGTGGCGGATGCGGACCTGATCGCGGAGACGCGCAAGCTCGCGATGCAAATCGTCGAGGCGAGTTCGATGACGGTCGCGACCGGCAAGCAGGCATTCTACGCGCAGATCGATCTCGATACGGCGGGGGCCTATGAGTACACGAAAGAAGTGATGAGCCGCAACGCGATCGCGGCCGACGCGCAAGAAGGGATCGGCGCATTTCTGGAGAAGCGCAAACCGGTATGGCGCGGGAAGTGAGCGTGGAGGGACGCTTTAAGGCTGTCCGCGAGGCATGATATCGTCGAAACCAGTACCAATACGATGGGACTGATCGAAACATATCCGCTAGTTGGACGCGGGATCTATACGATTCCTGAAGCGTCGAGGTTGACGCATGTCTCCACGGGGCGCGTGCGCCGTTGGGTTAAAGGCTATTCGTTTCGAGTTCTTGATAGTCTCCACAGTTCTCCCCCGATACTGCCCGGCCTACCGCCAATAGAAGGTGTGATCGCTCTTGAATTTCTCGACATAGTCGAGATTCGATTTGTCGACGCATTTCTGGACGCCGGAGTGAGTTGGAAAGCCTTGAGATTGGCACACCTCAAGGGCAGAGAAATTTTTGGTACAGGACATCCATTTTCGACGCGAAAATTTTCGACTGATGGTCGATCAATTTTTGTAGAAGTAGGTCGAGAAGTCTCTGAACCGGCACTGCTGGATTTGGTGAAGAACCAATTGGTATTCCGAAAGCTCACCATGCCGTTTCTCAGGCAGCTGGAGTTCTCAGACGATGATACGGCATCGCGCTGGTGGCCGTTGGGAAAGCATCGTCCCGTCGTGGTCGATCCGCAGCGGACGTTTGGTCAGCCGATTGTTAATCGCGAAGGCGTGCCGACCGCAGTTCTGTTCAAGGCCTACAAAACGGAAGGATCATTCGCTCGGACGGCAATGTGGTACGACGTGAAGATCAGTTCAGTTCGCGCGGCCGTGGAGTTTGAACAGCAGCTCGCTGCTTGAGATTCTTCATCGACAACTGCCTTCCGCCGCGCCTTGCGAATGCCCTCGATGCGCTCGACGACCAGCACGACGTGGTAGCTCTCCGAAGGAAATTTCCGCCCGACGCGAAAGACCCGGATTGGCTCCGCGAACTAGCGAAGGAACGAGATTGGGTCGTCGTATCAGGGGACCCGCGGATTGCGCGAGGCCGACACGAACGAGAGGCTTGGCTACAATCCGGTCTTACGGCTTTCTTTTTGGAACCAGGCTGGACGAATCTTGGGTTTTGGACGCAGGCCTCTAAGCTCATTCAGTGGTGGCCGAGCATCGTAAGGCAGGCGGAAACAATCCGAGCAGGCGCGGGGTTCTTCGTTCCCGTGAGAGGATCAAAACTTCGGCAAGTACGCGCTTGAACCTACACGTCACCGAGCTACTTTGTCAGGCGAAGCGTGAAACTCGTTGGACTGCCTGCCTTGCGATCCACGTACTCGACTGGTCCTAAGGAGCGAAAACCTGAATCGGCGTATTGCTTCGGCTCGTTGCGATAGAAGAGTAACAGTTCCAATCCGCGCTTTTGATGTTCGATGATCAGCACGTCGCTTTTGCCCGACGCTTGCCCTTGCCATTGGAGCGTATCGCCCGAAAGGAGGTCGACATATTTCGTTTGATTGGCCGCTTTTCTTTTGGTGACGAAAAGCCACATAGAAGAAAAACGCTTTGATTTGAAGACGCCTGTTTTCATAGGGGTCGTGTCGGTGAATCGAAAAATCGCAGCCAAAGATTTTCGAGAGTACACTTCTCCGATGGTCAGTTTTTCCGACGGCACCTCAACGCCCATGGTTTCCCCCGCATTGCGCTAGGTATCTTCGCCATCCTCGATGCGACGATAGCATTCGCAGCAGATTACTCCTTCTCCATCTCGAGTTTCGAGATATGCGTCGTCGAAGAGCAAAGCCACCAACTCTTGGCATTCGTCGCAGCGTTTTTTCTCCGCCCATCCGGTTATCACTTCCGCAGCTTCGTCGATATCGGTCGGCATGTATCTCAGCTTTTCCCCGCCCGCCAGCGCTTCGACTTCGATCGTGAGGTCATCCGTTGCGACACTGCCCGAGCCCGTTCGATACGGCGTTGCGCGCGCTTCCTTGAGCGCCAGATTGATCGCCTGAGCCAGCGCCTCAAGCATTTGCCCCGTCCCTTCGATTCTGAATTTTCTTGACTTAGGATTGAGCGTGTCGTTCGCCATTTTTGCATCCTCCGAAATGAGCGCCAAATCGTCGCGTCGACTCTTGCCTGGTATCGTCATGAATGGAAGCTCGCGCATTTGCCGTATTGATCGCGTCATCCGTGCTTGTTAAAGTCGGATATGGCGCACCTGACAAAACAGTCTGCGTATAAGAACTGATTGACGACTCGAGCCCGCGGGAAATCCGCGGGCTCTTTTTTTACCCAGGAGGTTTCATCATGGCGCATCAGGAGCTCCGCGAAGCACTAACTTTCGACGACGTGCTCTTGCTGCCGCAGGCGTCCGACCTGCTGCCCAATCAGTGCGACGTCTCGACCCTGCTCACGCCGCGGATTCGCCTTCGAATCCCGCTAATATCGAGTCCGATGGATACCGTCACCGAATCGCGCACGGCGATCAGTATCGCGCAAATGGGCGGGATCGGTTTTATCCATCGCAATTTTTCGATCGAAGCGCAGGCCGCCGAAGTCGAGACCGTCAAGAAATATGAAAGCGGCATGATCGTCGATCCGATCACGGTTCATCCCGAGCAGAAGATTGGCGACGCGCTCGCCGTGATGGAGCGTTACCGGATTTCCGGTCTGCCAGTGGTGGCTGATGGCCGGCTGGTCGGAATTCTCACCAATCGCGATCTTCGCTTCGAGCGCCGGCTCGACAAACCGGTGCGCGACGTGATGACCAGCAAGGTAATCACCGCGCGGCCCGGAATCGATCTGGAACATGCCAAGGAGATTCTGCAGGCGCATCGGATCGAGAAGCTGCCGCTGGTCGATGATCAGAACCGGCTGCGCGGCCTGATCACAGTTAAGGATATGGACAAGGCGATTCGTCATCCGCATGCCAGCAAGGACACGATGGGACGGCTGCGGGTCGGCGCGGCGGTGGGCGTCGGACCGGAGCGCGAGGCGCGGGTCGCGGCGCTTAAGCGGGCGGGGGTCGATGTGATTTGCATCGATACCGCGCATGGGCATACGCGCAACGTGATCGAGGCGATCGCGGCGACCAGGCGCGAGTTTGCCGACCTTGAAATTGTGGCGGGCAATATCGCGACCGGCGAAGGAGCGAAGGCGCTCTGCGACGCCGGCGCCGACGCATTGCGCGTCGGGATGGGGCCCGGCTCGATTTGCACGACCCGGGTCGTCGCGGGAGTTGGGGTGCCGCAGATCACCGCAATCATGGATGCGGTCGCAGTTGCGGAGCCTCGCAAAATCCCGGTGATAGCCGACGGCGGCGTGCGCTTCTCGGGCGACATCACCAAGGCGCTCGCGGCAGGCGCGAGCAGCGTGATGATCGGATCGCTGTTCGCGGGCACCGAAGAAAGCCCCGGCGAAACGATTCTCTACCAGGGGCGCACCTACAAGCTGTATCGCGGGATGGGATCGCTCGGCGCGATGAACGAGCGCACCAGCGACCGATACGGGCAGATGGCGATCGCCGAGGGTAAGCACGTGCCGGAGGGAATCGAGGGACGCGTACCGCATCGCGGATCGTTGGCGTCGAATATCGAGCAGCTGATTGGCGGTCTGCAATCGGGGATGGGATACCTCGGCGCTGCGAATCTGGCGGAGCTCCGCCGTCTCGCGCGCTTCGTGAAAGTCAGCGACGCGGGCGTGCGCGAGAGCCACGTGCACGACGTNNTCACCAAGGAAGCGCCGAACTATAGGCAATAACTTGCGGCAGTAATTTGCGGCAATAGCGCCGCTGAATTCGTCGGCGCTCGAACCTGCGGGCGCGCCGTGTCAGAATCTTCGCCATCGCGGACGGCTGCGTTCAGGATGGCTCGAAACAAACGAATCAGAGTTGGCGTGCTCTTCGGAGGACGTTCGAGTGAGCACGAAATTTCGCTGCGCTCGGCGCTGACCGTGATGTCGGCGATGGACCCGAAGCGGTACGAGGTCGTGCCGATCGGGATTGGGCGCGACGGCCGCTGGTATCTCGAGCACGATGCGGTCAAGGTGCTCGCCGAAAAAACGCCGCACCTCGCGGCGCTGACGGCTGGGGGGACGCAGGTGAACCTGCTGCCGCATCCTGATTC
>PNBD01000097.1:29327-29485 GCA_003135855.1 Deltaproteobacteria bacterium | reverse complement strand
TTGTCGAGCTTGTTGCGCGCCTCGGCCTGTTGCCGCTTAGCATGATCCTCGGCCGCATGCGCCTCCGCCTCACGCACCATCTTCTTGATCTCTTCTTCGCTGAGACCGGAAGAAGCCGTGATGCGAATCGACTGTTCCTTGTTGGTGCCAAGGTCCTT
>PNBD01000097.1:0-29320 GCA_003135855.1 Deltaproteobacteria bacterium | reverse complement strand
TCGAACTGGCCGAGCAGCTTGTTGTCGGAAGCCATCTCGCGTTCGCCCTGGAACACTCGAATGGTGACCGCCGTCTGATTGTCCTGCGCGGTCGAGAAAACCTGGCCCTTGCGCGTCGGGATCGTCGTGTTCTTTTCGATGAGCTTGGTGAACACCCCACCCAGCGTCTCGATTCCGAGCGACAGCGGCGTCACGTCGAGCAGCAAAACGTCCTTGACTTCGCCCTTAAGCACGCCCGCCTGAATCGCCGCGCCAATCGCGACGACTTCATCGGGATTGACGCCCTTGTGGCCTTCCTTGCCGAACAGGCGTCGCACCCGCTCCTGCACCGCCGGCATACGAGTCATGCCGCCGACCAGGACGATCTCGTCGATATCGCTAGCCTTGATGCCCCCGTCTTGCATCGCGGTCTTGCACGGCGCGTCGAGCCGATCGAGCAGGTCGGCGCATAGCGCCTCGAGCTTGGCCCGCGACAGCTTGATGTTGAGATGTTTCGGTCCGGACTGATCCGCGGTGACGAACGGCAGATTGATGTCGGTCTCGGTGACCGTCGAGAGTTCGGTCTTGGCTTTCTCGGCGGCTTCCTTCAAGCGCTGCAAAGCCATTCGATCTTTGCGAAGATCGATTCCCTGGTCCTTACGGAATTCGTCAGCCAGGTAGTCGATGACGCGCTGGTCGAAATCTTCACCGCCGAGGAAGGTATCGCCGTTGGTCGCCTTGACCTCGAACACGCCCTCGCCGAGCTCGAGGATCGAGATATCAAAAGTACCGCCGCCGAGATCGAAGACGGAGATTTTCTCGTCCTTCTTCTTGTCGAGGCCGTAGGCGAGCGATGCCGCCGTCGGCTCATTGATGATGCGAAGCACATTCAAGCCAGCGATTCGGCCCGCGTCTTTGGTCGCTTGCCGCTGGCTGTCATTGAAATACGCCGGCACGGTTATGACTGCCTCGGTGACTTTCTCACCAAGGTAGTCTTCGGCCGTTTGCTTCATCTTCTGAAGAACGAACGCGGAAATCTCGGCCGGGCTGTATTTCTTGCCGCGAATTTCCACCCACGCCGCGCCGTCGTCGTTCTTCACGACCTTGTAGGGCAGAACTTTGATCGCCTTTTGTACTTCGGCGTCATCAAAGCGACGGCCCATCAGCCGTTTGATCGCGAATACTGTGTTAGTCGGATTGGTGATCGATTGGCGCTTGGCGATTTGCCCAACCAGCCGCTCGCCCGATTCGGTGAATGCGACCACCGAAGGAGTCGTCCGGCTGCCTTCTGAGTTGGCGATCACGACTGGATCGCCACCTTCCATCACCGCGACGCAGCTGTTCGTGGTGCCCAGATCGATTCCGATTACTTTTGCCATTGTCCTAAGAACCCCTGTAGAGAAATAATCATCGTTTAATTGTTTTCAATGTCGGAGGCATCATTTTCGCCTCCGCTTCGCTCTGCCGGCCGATTCTTCGCAACCGACACCCGCGCGGGACGCAAAATGCGGTCGCCCATTTGGTAGCCGCGATGGAACTCATTGACGACGGTGTTTGGCTTGTGCTGGTCGGAGTGCACATGATCCGCCGCCTCATGCTTGCTGGGATCGAATGTCTGGCCGACCGCGTTGACGGGCGTTACGCCCTGCGCGCGGAGGAAGTCGTGCAGCGCTCGAAGTACCATCTCGACGCCCTGGACCACGGTCTTGGCGTCGGTCCCACCGCGAGCAGCGTCGACGGCGCGTTCAAGATTGTCGACGACCGGGAGCAGGTCGCGCAGCGTATTCTCGCGCTGGATTCGAACTGACTCATCGCTCTGCTGACGTATCCGCTTGCGGGCGTTTTCCGAATCCGCCAGCGTGCGAAGATACTTGTCCTTCAGCTCGGCGATTTCCTTGTCCTTGTCGGCGAGCTGCGCTTTGAGCGCGTCGGCACCACCGCTCGGCTCGTCGCCGGGCGAAAATGCGTGTTCGCCCCCGTCTGAGGGTCCAACATGCGCCGTGTCATCGGACTCGGAATCCGAGCCGAATCCGCCCTCTCTTCCCTTGTGTCGCTTATTCATTTCGTGAAACCGCAGCCACTTTAACCTAAGCACGAATTCGCCAGATGCCAGCGAAAAACGCTCCCAAAAGTGCGACGAATCGGCGGTTTATGAATACGTGCGGGCCAGCTGAAAAATCGGGGACACCGACCGCGCGGGTCAGTGATCCATCAAGCGAGAAATTGCGCGTGCGGTGTACTCGACCAGCGGAATCACGCGGTCGTATTCCATGCGCAGCGGACCGACGATCGCGAGACTGCCGAGCGCCGTGGAACCGCTGACGTAAGACGCCGCGACCACACTTAGGGACGCGAGCCGCGGGTCGTAATTCTCGGAGCCAATGGACACCGTGAGGCCGTCGCGCGTCAGGCTGCGCTCGAGCAATTCGAGCAGGGCGCTTTTATCTTCGAGGGCGCGCAACAGCTCGCGCATCTTGCCGCGATCGGCGAACTCCGGCTGCTCGAGCGCCTGCAGGCCGCCTTCGACGTATAGATCGACATGCCCTGCGTAATGCGAGATTGCTTCGCCCAGCGCGAGCGCATCGTGCATGAAGTGATCGTATCGCGCGCGCTCCTCCTTGAGTTGCGCGGCGATCCATTTGCAAGCCTCGTCGAGGGTGCGGCCTTCGAGCGACTCGTTGAGATAGCGCGCCATGCGATCGAGCTCGTCCTGCGAATGGTCGCGTTCCGTATCGACGACGCGATTTTGCACGCTGCCCTTCTCGGCAATGAACACGGCGAGCACCTGTTTCTCGCGCAGTCGCACGAAGTTCACCTGCTCGAGAATCGACGCCTCGAGCCGCGGCGACATCACCAGTGCGGCTTGCCCGGTGAGCAGCGAGAGCAGGCGTGGAGTATCGCGCAGGATAGCGCTCAAATCGCGCGCGGCGCTCGAATAGTGAAGTTCAATCTGGGCGCGATCCTCGAAACCGATTCGGGCCCCGGCCGCGAGATTGTCGACGTAGTAGCGGTACGCTTTCTCGGTCGGGACGCGACCGGCCGAAGTATGCGGCTGACGAAGGAATCCGCCGTCCTCGAGTTCCGCCATCAGGTTGCGAACCATCGCGGCGCGCACGCCCAACTGATGCCGCGCGACAATTTGCGCTGAGCCGACCGGCTCCGCGGTCGAGATGAATTCCTGCACGGTCGCCAACAGAAGATCATGGCGACGCTTCGCAAGGGTGGTATTTCCCGAGTCCTGGTTCATCGCAGTTGTCGATGCGAATGTTCGACTTTCGCCCACCAGCCTCGACATTTCAATTGTGTTACGCAACGCGCCCAACATCAAGCGGTAACAGGCGCGGACAGACGAAAGCGTGGAGGAGCATGATCTAAATGGACCACCAAAGTGGCAATAGCGGCAGCGTCTGACGTGGATTAAGCTCAAGACGAAGTTCGATGGCGCGCAAAGGCAAAACGATCAAACCGCGGCCGCTCTACGTCCCGAAAGTGCCGGCGACGGCGTCGTGGCTCGAGAGCGACAGCTACGATCGCCGGACCTGGAGCGAGATCGTCGCCGATGCGCCGTCGCTCGCGGAACTTGCCGAGGCGGGGGATCGCATCGTTCCGCATTTCGGATCGCTGGTGCAGGATTTTTTCCTGGCGCTGTTCAAAATGAATCCTGAGTGGCGCAAGCCGGACGATGTTCGCCGGGCGGCAGCGCTGAATCGCACGATCCTCGAGCAGATAATTCCGTCCGGGCCGTTCCAGGCCTTGCGTTCGCGCACAGCGCTGGAAGAAGACAAGGCGGCGATCGCCGCAATCGTGATGAGCGAGCAGGCGCTCGAAATGATCAAATCCGAACGCCTGATCAATCGCAGCGAAATGGCGGACCTGCAAGATCTCGCGCGCCAGGAAGAAGATCTCGAAGGACGGGCTGAGGGCGTCAAAACCGTCGCCGAAATGGCGGAGCCGAAAGAGGGTGAGCCGACTCTCGATGAATCGGAAAAAAAGAAGCTCTCGGAAATGGCTGACGCGGCCGAGCGGGCGGCCAAAGTTTCGGAGGCGCGGCTGAATCAAAAGGCGCGGCAAATCGAAACTGCTCTGAAAGGCAGCGATCAGACGGCGCTCAAGCGGATGCAGTTGCAGACGGCGGAGCTGGCCCGTGAAATCGATCGCGCGGCCGAGGACAGTCATGACTTCAGCCGCGAGTTCGGGCAGGGCGGGCGCGTCGCGGCGGGAGCGCGGCTCGAGCTTGGCCGTAGGCTCGCGCGCAACAAGAAGCTCGGCGAACTGGCGCGGATGGTCGGACGATTCAAGCAGGACGCGCGCGCATTGAAACATAAGACCCTGGAGCGCGGCGTGGCGGAGGCCTACGACATCGAGTTGGGCGCGGATATCGGGCGGCTGATTCCGTCCGAACTGCTCGCGATGCATCATCCGGCGCTGAAGCGCGATTTCCATCGGCGCCTGCTGGAGGGGACCGTACTTCAGTATCGGCTGCGCGACGACGAGCAGAAGGGCAAGGGGCCGATGGTGGTCTGCATCGACGTCAGCTCCTCGATGCAGGGCGACAAGGAGATGTGGGCGAAGGCGGTCGCACTGACCTTGATGGATATCGCGCGGCGACAGCGGCGGCTGTTCCGCGCCGTGATGTTTTCCTCGGGCGAGCACAGCCTTAAGGTGCTCGATCTGAATCGCGAGCGGCGCTATCAGCCCGACCTAACCAAGGTTGTCGAGATGGCGGAATATTTCCCGGGCGGCGGCACCGATTTCGAGCAGCCAATCGACGCGGCGGTAGAGTTGATCAGCGAAAAGAAACTCAAGCGCGGCGACATCGTGATCATCACCGACGGCGAATCGCAGGTCAGCGCCGACTGGCTAGCGCGATTGCGCGAAAAAAAGGACGAACTGAAATTCTCGATCTTCGCGGTGCTGGTTGATGTCGGCTCGGCCGAGACCTCGTCGCTCGCGAAATTCGCCGATCGAATCACTTCAGTGAAACGAATCAGCGACGATCACGCACGCGATATTTTTCTAAAGATGCAGGCTTAAGGTCGCCGCGGTCGGGATTGTCGTGATGGCGATACAGCTGGAACCGGCTGACAACACGAACTGGCGCGAGATGATCGCGCTTAGACTTCGCGAGGGGCAGGAAAAGTTCGTCGCGCCACCGGTCAGGTCGCTCGCGATGTGCTACGTGCGCGCGTGGGGCGACGAATACGATTACCTGCCGTTCGTGATTCGCGATGACGATGCGGTGGTGGGATACGTGACGCTGGTTTGCGATCCCAAGAGTGCCGACGACTACTGGATCGATGACATCATGATCGACGCGTCGCAGCAGGGCAGAGGGTACGGGCGCATCGCGCTCGACCTCGTGCTGCGATTAATCGCGGGCAAGTATCCGCGATGCGAAAAGATCCGGCTGACGTGTTATCGCAGCAATGTGAATGCGGAGGCGCTGTATCTAAGCGTCGGCTTTGTAAAGACCGGCCGGCTAACGCCCGAGTTCAGCGAGCCCGAGTACGCGCTGTCAGGTGCCCCGCTCGAAAAATTCCGAAACAGGTAAACTAAGGGCCGGTCGCGATTCGATTCGGACCGGCCCCTGCTATCAGGCTTTTTTCTGCGGCGATTACGCCGCTGCCGACGCCATCTCCATCACGCCGAGCTGTCGATACCACGACTCGGTGTGATCGTTGATCAAATCGAGCTGACGAAGGCACGGAATGATCGTATCGACGAACAGGAACGAGTTGAACTGTTTTTCCATCTGATTCTCTGCTTCCTGCCACGCGGGATTCCGATGCAGTTCTTCCTCGATATCCTTGGGCGAGATACCGACCTCGTCGAAAATTTCGGCGCCCGAAAGAAATCCGTCCTTCGGCTGTCCATCGACGACCTTCGTAACCATCAGGTCGCAGGCGGTGAAGGCGAATTCCTCGAGCTGCTTGAGTCCGCCCAGGGCAAAATTTACGGTGACGCCGGAATTCAACCGACGGAAATGTCTAGGGACCGGGCTCGGGCGCGGGTGGACCGCCGGAATCGGGCGATTCGCCGGCGGGCGGTTGATCGGGAGGAGGTTCCTCCGGCGGAGGACCGGCAGTCGACGGATTGGCCGTCGCTTCGGGCAGCGTGACAGGCTCGGGGAAGTCCGAGGTCACGTTGCAGCAGAGCAGGTAGCTACTGCCCGCGCGTGGCTGCGCGCCGTAGGCCTGCAGACTGCCATCGGCGAGCACCTTGACCGCCTGGTAGCTGGTCGAGCCAGATTGGCGTTCGATCTGAAAGACGTAGTAGCTGCCGCGATCGAGCGGTTCCGGCGATCCTTCCTCGGGGATTATCTGGGTGAAGTGCTGTGGCAGCTTCGCGTATTCAATCGTCTTGAGCGCGTACTTGGTTTTGCCGGCCCCGATGATCGAGCCGAGCGTGCTCTCGGTAGTCTTGAACTCCCAAATCGGCACACCGCCGTCGAAACGCACTACCGATTCGGTCTGCGCCGGGCCGCGCTGTCTATTCGCGATCACCTCGGCGCCGAAGAATTTGATCACCGTCGCTCGCACCAGCGAATCGCCAGGCCGCTTGTAGGTAACCGATACATTGGCGATGGGCGGGGGCAGATTGTCGCCCTCGGCTTGTCCGGCATCGTCGAGGTCCGCGTCGTCCTTGGCGAAGAACGAGGACACGTAGGAGCATCCTTGCAGCGCGATCGTGAGCATCAGGATCGCGAGCAGCGACGATCCGGCGGTGAACAACTTGCGGCGTGGGCCGCTTGAAAAAAAACTCATCGCTGCTCGTGCCATGAGCGAAGGAAAGAAATCGCTTTGTGTATCAGCATGCTGGTCGGGTATTCTCTGCGGCGAGTGGCAATCCAGGATTCGAGCGAAAAGATTGGGCTTCGTCCCCTGCTAATCTACGCGCAGGCGCAGACGGGTCTCAACCTGTGCGCGACGCTGCTCGGCCTTCACCTGCTTTATTTCTATACCGATCGCAAGGGACTCTCTCCAACACTCACCGGCCTTGCATTTTTTCTCGCGCTGGTGCTGGACGCGGTGACCGATCCGTTGGTGGGCAACATTTCCGATCGCGCGCGATTTCGCAATGGCCGGCGGCGACCATTTTTCGTCGCGTCGATTCCGATGGCGCTCTGCTACTACTTTCTACTGTCGCCGCCGCAACTGGGCGCCGGGCTGTTCGTGTGGTTCTTCGGCTTTTATTTCCTGATGCTGACGTCACGGAAATTCTACGAGACCGCATACGGCGCGCTGATGCCGGAACTGACGCTCGACTATGATGAGCGCACCAAGCTGGCGACCTTCCGTCAGCTATGCGCGACGATTGGCGACGTCAGTGGCGCGCTGCTGCCATTCGCTGCGTCGTATCTGTTCGCGCGCGGCACGGATTTCAGAGTGACCGGAGCTGTCTGCGCGATCGTAGTCGCGGGCGGCGCGATGCTCGCATACGGCGGCCTTCGCGAGCGCAGCGAGTTCGCGACGCGCGAGCGCTCGAAGCTGTTCGCGTCGATGAAATCAGTGCTCAGCAATCGGCCGTTCGTCATTTTGCTGATCGCAACCACGCTGGCCGTGATGGCGATCAACATCCCGACCATTCTGCTGCGCTTCCTCGCGAAGTACTGGTATCACGATGAGAACGCGGCCGCGCGGTGGCTGATCGCGTATTTTGTCGGCTCCGCGATTTCGTATCCGTTCTGGTTTCGCATCACGGTGCGGATCGAAAAGAAGCCGGCCTTCGTGGTCGCGATGATTGCGAATGCGCTGGGCTCACTCTGCTTTTTGATGCTCACTCCGCAGAGCACGCTGGCGCTCTACGGCCTGATGGCGTTTAGCGGCTTCGCCGCGATTGGAATCTGGGTAACCCAGATATCGGCGTCGGCCGACGTAATTGAATGGGACGAGGAGCGCACCGGACAGCGACAGGAAGGCGCTTACGGCGGCATCACCTCGATGTCGATCAAAGTTGCGATCGCGATCACGATGCTGCTGTCAGGACCAATCCTCGGCTGGGTCGGCTACCGGCCGGGGTCGGCCGGGCTGACGCCGGCCGCGGCCGAGAATCTGCGGATCGTGTTCGCCGTCGGGCCGGCGTCGATCTACTTTGTGAGTGCGGCGGTATTTTCGCGCTATCCGATCACGCGCGAGAGTCATCGCGCGATGCGCGATCGGCTCGCCGCGCGCGCAGCGCTCGCGGAAGAACCGCGCCCAGCCAAATCGATCGCGTAACACTCGGCAAATTCGGCACGCACGAAACTAAAGGCCCCGGACTGGCGCGTTTCCGCGCCGAGCCCGAGGCCCCCTGGGAGAAACTGGTTAGTTAAATTGAGCTGCCCTGTTACGCGCCCGCCGAAAGCGTCCGCACCACCTGGATCATCGCAGGTCCGACGATGACTGCGATCATAGAAGGCAGCACGAAAAGTACCAGCGGAAAGAGAATCTTGATGGTGGCCTTTTGCGCCATCTCCTCTGCGCGCAGACGGCGTCGCATCCGCAGCGCGTCAGAACTCGCCTTCAGTGCGGGCGAGATCTGCGCGCCGAGCTGCTCGCTCTGAATCAGGGTCGCTGCGAGCGGCTTGATATCCTCGACTGCCGTGCGATCGGCGAGCGATCGGAGCGCCTGACCCAGCGTGGCGCCCGCCGAGATATCGGCCGCGACCAGGTTCAGTTCGGTGCCGATTTCCTGGCCGTGACGTTCGCTCTCGGTGCCGACGATTTGGATCGCTTCATACAGTCCAAGGCCGGCTTCGACGCAAACCACCAGCAAATCGAGCACGTCCGAGAGCTGACGAGAGATTGCGGCCTGGCGGGTACGTGCGCGGCGTCCGAGGATATAACTCGGCACGAAGATGCCAATCGCGGCGCCGCCCGCGGCGAACATAAACGGCTGCGCGGCCGATGTCTCCACAATCAGTCCGATGATGAGTCCGACCAGACTGCATCCCGCCGCCAGCATGATTCGAATTACCTGGTAGGACTGTGCGGAGCTCGACTTCAGAAAGCCCGCCTGCGCGAGCGTCTGCTGCAGCTTCTCGCCGGCGGGAGTGTCGGCGTTCGGCGGCGGGACACGTTTTGCGGCCCATCGGAACATCATGCGCAGCAAGTTGTCGTCGGTAACGTCGCCGCCTTCCAGCGCGCCGAGCGAGACCCGCATCTTGATCGCGAGGTCGGCAAACGTTTCGTCGACTGCGCGGGTGTTGGGCGCAAATGCGATGTACAGCGCGATCGCCGCTGCCCCGGCCAAAAAGAAGACTGCTATCCCAATCGTTATCGGACTCATTAGAAGTTCACCCGCAGCAAGCGCCTGATGGAGAGAATCGCCAGCAGGTCCGAGCCGGCCGCGAATTTCAGAATTTTCTGGCCGGTCGGGTCATTGAACAACTTATCGGTGTAGCCCGGTTGAATCAGGCTGAACGCGAACATCACGATTACCGGCAGCGCTCCGACGATCATGCCGCCGAGCCGCGACTGTGCGGTCATGGCCTTGATTTGCAGGCGCAGACGCTGCCGGATCCGCACAATTTCGGATAACCGTCCGACAATCTGCGCCAGGCTCGAGCCGACTTCGGATTGCACCTTCACCGCAACCACCAGCAGGCGGAGATCCTCTTCAGGAACACGTTTCAGCATGTCTTCCAGGGCGCGTGGCAGCGACAAACCAATCCGATTCTGCTCGAGCACGGTGCGGAATTCGCTGCCGATTGGATCGGCGAACTCGCTGACCACGACCTGGAGCGCGCGCTGCAACGAGTGTCCAGCTTCGAGTGACGATTTGATCAGGTCCAGCGTGAACGGAAGCTGCTGGCCGAATTGCTTTAGGCGCCGCTTGCGGCGGAAGCGAATAAACCAGAGGGGAATGCAGGCAAGGATCAGGCCGGAAAGCAGCGCCAACCACAAATCGTTAAAGATCGCGTTGCCGCCGAACAGTCCGCCGCCGAAGAGCAGCGTCATGATCAGCAGGATGTCGGCGACCCGGATGTACAGGCCGGCCTGCCACATATTCTCTTCGAGCTTGCGCAGCAGGTTGAAGTTATAGAGGGCGCTCAGCAGTTGACCCTGCTCGGGTTTGCGCCTGCGCATCACGTCGATGCTGAGGTCGTCTTCGGGCCGGATGAGGCTCCGCGCGACATGCCGCTGCTGCTCGACTTCCGTTCCGCGGTTGGTGAAGAACAGCAGCACGAACACGAAGATCAGTGCGAAAATGCCTCCCGCCATCAATAGGTCCATAACGCCGCCTACCCTATCGTGTTACGGAAAATGTTCGCGTCGAGTTTGTAGCCCGCCGCTTCGAGCCGCTGCGAGTATGTGGAACGAATGCCGGTCGCGACGAATTGACCCAGCACCTCGCCGTTGGGCCCGACCCCGGTGCGCTTAAATTCGAAGAGATCCTGCATCATCACCATCTCGCCTTCCATGCCGCTGATTTCTGAAATGCGCATCACTTTGCGGGAACCGTCCGAGAGCCGCGAAACGTGAACGATGATGTTCAACGCCGAGGCGATCTGCTGGCGCATCGCGCGCTGCGGAATCGACACGCCCGATAGCAGCATCATCATCTCGAGCCGTCCCATGCTGTCGCGCGGCGTGTTGGCGTGGATGGTCGCGATCGAGCCGTCATGGCCGGTGGACATGGCCTGCAACATGTCGAACACCTCGCCGCCGCGAACCTCGCCGACGATGATGCGATCGGGGCGCATGCGCAGGGTGTTCTTGACCAGGTCGCGCTGCGTCACTTCGCCTTTGCCCTCGACGTTGGCCGGACGCGTTTCGAGCCGTACGACGTGCGGCTGCTGGAGCGACAATTCCGCCGAGTCTTCGATCGTTACGATTCGCTCGTTCTCCGGCACAAATGCGGACAGGCAATTGAGCATCGTGGTTTTTCCGGAGCCGGTGCCGCCGCAAACCAGAACGTTCAATCGTGCGGCCACGATCGTTTTGAGGAAGTCGACCATCTCCGGGGGCAGGGTCTTCTTGGCAACGAGGTCCTCAATGTTGAAACGTTTGTGTCCGAAGCGGCGAATCGAAAGCGCCGGGCCGTCGAGCGCCAGCGGCGGAATGATCGCGTTGATACGTGAACCGTCGGGCAACCGCGCGTCGACCATCGGCGACGCTTCATCGACTCGGCGCCCGACCTGCGACACGATCCGATCGATGATCAGCATCAGATGCTGGTCGTCCTGAAATTTGATATCGGTCGCGTGCAGCTTGCCGCGCTTTTCGACGTAAATCTGGCGATGGCCGTTGACCAGGATGTCGGTGATCTCGTCATCCCAGAGCAGCGGTTCGAGCGGCCCGAGGCCGAGCAGCTCGTTTTTGATTTCCTCGATCAGCCGGCTCTTGTCCAGGTCGGTGAGCAGGCGCCCCTCCTCGTCGAGTATCACGGTGATCGCTTCGGTCACCTTCTGCGACGCGAGCGCGGGCTCGAGGCTCTCGAGGCGGGTAACGTCGAGGGTCTCGAACAGGCGGTTGTGGACCGCGAGCTTGAGCTGCTGAAAGCCTTGGGCCTGTATGTCCTTGGTTTTCTTCTGCGCGCCGCCAATCAGCGAGCGCTGAATCGACGTCGCCGAATTATTGTTCTGCTGAGAGATTCGCTCGACTAGCTTCATGGTGGATTCCTCAGGTGCGAGCGCCAATCGCCAGCATAAATCGCGAGACCAATGAATTTGCGCCGTCGACCGCGGTCATCTCAGCGCCCACTTCCAGCCGCCGCGCGAGGTCCTCGACGCTCTTGGCCAGCGGCGAGCTGGGCGCGACCTGCCAGAGGTCCTGCGCGCTCAACTGGACCCGCTCGAGCACCTTTTCTTCGCGCGGAATCTTCGCGTAGAAGGACTTGGCCAGAGTATGACTCAACTGATCTTCGCTAATCGGATGTCCCTGAACGAAGCGGCTGAGAATGAAATTGGGCTCGACATTCGCGAGTCCCAGCCGCCCGCACAAATCGACGAATCGCCACGCACAGCGCGCCGCGCCGATCGACTGATCGATTACGTAGAACAGATGCTGCGAGCGTTCCCAGGCCGCAACCGTGGTCGAGTCCACGTGCGTGCCGCAATCGACGATCACGAAATCGAACAGCTGGCGCATCAGATCGAGGATCGAGCCAACCGTCGTGTCGGTGACCAGCTCGCTATCTTCGATCCGCTTCGGCGCCGCGAGCAGATAGATGCCCGACGCGTGCTTGTTGAGCGCGGATTCGAGCTGAATCGAATCGAGCTTCCGGCTTTCGTCGATCAGCGCCATGATCGTGCGCTCGGGCTCGAGGTTCAGAAAAACCGACAAGCCGCCGGTCTGCAAATCGAGGTCAACCACCGCGACTCGTTTGTCGAACGCATAGCGTAACGCGAGCGCCAGATTGGCTGAGAGGCTGGTCACGCCGGTGCCGCCAATCAGGCTCACCAGCGAGATGATCGTCCCGCCTTCACCAACTTTCTCGCGGCGCCGGGTCTCGCTGATCTTCAGCAAGGCGCGAGTGATCTCGCCTGGATCGAGAGGCAGGAACACCAACTCGTCGGCCCCCGCCCGCAGCACACGCTTCATCAGCTCGGGCGAGCGATCGTGCAGCAGGGCGAACAACACCGGGCGCTGCTCGAGCCCGGCCTGATTGCTCAGATAATTCAGCTCGAGTTCCTGGTCACCGTTGAAGACGACCATCGTGACGTCGGTCGAGCCGTCGGTGATAGCGCTCGAGTCGGGTTCAAGTTCAAGTATGTCCAACGCCGGGTCAATGAGGCCGGCAAGGGCGGTGCGGACATCATGCCGCTGTTCATCGCCCTTGCCGACCAGCTGCACCTTCAGCGCTCCCCTCCGCCCATCCTTTTTGCTAAGCACTGACACTCTGGTTTCTCCCGCGTTTGGACCGCCATCCACTCATGCGCTAGAACCGCGGCCGGCTCGCGTCCGGTTGACTCAGTTCGCGCGTGTGAATCTGATCCACGGTCATCTCAGGTACTACAGTCGGGTTGAACACCGATGCATCTGCCGGCAGCGGACGCACGATTTGCGGCGTCACACTCATGACGAGATCGGTTTCCGTGTTCGTGTAGCTGGTATTACGGAACAGGCCGCCCAGGTATGGGATGTCACCGACGTAGGGCACCTTCTGCACGAGGGTGTTCTTTTCATGCAGGATCAGTCCGGCGATGATGAGCGTCTGATTATCGCGCATCCGCACCATCGTCTCGGCGCGCCGCGTGACGAATGCGGGCACGGTGAAGCCGAACAACTGTACGCCGTGAGCGTAGTCAGGCTGCGACACTTCAGGTTTCACCAGCAGCTCGATATCATCGCGGCCGACCACCGTCGGTACGAATTCGACCGAGGTGCCAAACTGCTTGAACACGATCGAGGTATTCAGCGCCTGGGTGATGACGATCGGTATTTCACCACCTGACAGGAACTTGGCCTCCTCACCGGAATTAGCCAGCAGATGAGGCTGCGCCAGGATCTTGGCTAGGTTGTGCTGCTCGAGGTATTGGAAAAAACCCTGCATCTGGAAGTTCGAGTTACCAGCGGACAAACCATAGGTCAGTCCCTGCGACAGCAGCATCGGAATGATCGAGCCGCCGAACGGTAGTACTGCGCCGCTGGTGTTGCCGAACGGTCCGGTGCTGGTGATATTGGTCGTGCCTGAATAGGGCGTCGCGACCGAACCCGGCATTCCAACCATCGACACGCCATACTTTGTGAGCGCACCTGACAAGTTGGTTCCCTGATTTTCGACGTTGCCGCGATCTAGCTCGGCCACCAGCGCGTTCAGCATCACCTGCTGCTTGCCATTGGGATCGATTCGTACCGAGCGCTCATCGTGATGGCCCTGTTGATTCCACACTGCGAGCGTCGTGAAACCCGGCTTGTGGCCAATCAGGTTGATCTGGAACGGGTTGATCACCTGGATGTCGGCGATAGTGGTATCGGCGATCGATACGCGCCGCAGGCGCTTGGGGAAATCGATTATCGTCGAGTTGCCGGTCTGCAATGCGACCGCATCGTCCGGTAGATAGTGCGTACCGCCGGAAACGGCGTCAGTAGCGTAGTCGCCGCCGTTCAGCGCGATCGCCGGATCCGTCCTGAACCTGTCATGACCCGACGCCACAGCAGCCGAAGCAGTCTGACTCGCGACCGCCGGCGCGGGAACTGTAAGTGATGAAATAGAGCTGCTATCAGAACCGGTTGCTGCAACCGGACCGGTCTCTGCCGGGAGCGGCGCTACTGTAGCCGGCGGTGCTAGAGGCGTCGCATGAGACGATATCGAAACTATCTCAGGGCTGTCTTTTGCCGGCGTTGCGATCTCCGGACTGCTGCTACCACTTGGCGATGAAGACGGAGACGCTGAGCCCTTGACCGGGCCAGTGCCTGGATCCAGCTTTGCGACTACTGGCGGAGCGGCGCTGCCAATCTTCTCGCCACTTCCTGCGATCGCAGGCGGACTCATTGCCGGATGATCGATGTCGTTCATCGCGGCGATTTTGGTGACCTTGATGTCGTAGGTCATCGGCTGTCCATCGGCGGTCGTGACGGATAGGTCCCACTCACCGGCTTCCGCACCCACCAGCATTATTTTTCCGGGCATCTCGCTGTGGATGACGAGCGCGTGAGGATTGTCGACAATCTTGATTCCGGGCGTAGCGTCCGGACTCAACTTGTCGATCACGTAGCTCTCGCCTGCGGCGATAGTCAGAGATTTCCTCACGCCCGCGCCGTCGGCGGCGCGCACCAGACCGGGCCGCAAGGTCAGCAGGCTGATCGCAGCGACCAACCACGGCACCAATACGCATCCTCGTTTTGTCTTCATGTTATTCACCTCGTCCCCGGTTCCTTCACGGTATGTCGATCGTCTTGGGCGTCGGCGCATGCGAGTCGCTCGTTACGACTGATGAACCTACCGATGAGATGTCTCCACTAAGTGGTGCTGCGGTCCGATGGTCGTTGTCGAGCGATGACATAGGAGCGCTCGCGACCACCGCTGGCGCGGGCAGCGGAGCTGGAGCACTCGCGACGATCGCCGGCGCTGGCGCCGGTGCAGGCGCGCTGGCGATAGCTGCGGGGGGCGCTGCCTTGGTTGCATCGGCCGCCGCATGTTCGCTCGCGTCCGCGTCGTGGTGCGCGTGATGTGACGGCTTGGCGGGTGACTCGCTGTCAGCGGCTGCCTCGTTCACGAACGACACCGACTCGGATGACTTACCGTTGCGCATGATCTCGATCTCGACCGGCGCGCGGCGCGGCAAACCGATCAGTGCACGATGAGTCGCAGGTTGACTGGGCATCACCGGTAGATCGGGTGCGATGCTGTAGGCGCGGAGCATCTGCGGGATGTCGGTGCCGCTGGTAAGCACGATCTTGTTGTCATTGTAGTTGCGCATTGCGAGACGCAGCGTTCCTTCGCGGCTGGCCAGCGAAAGGCGCTCCGCCTCCTGCGGCGAGACCAGTAAAGTGACGACCTTGACGAGGGTCGGTTCGTCCTTCTTCATCTCAACTTCCTGCGCAACCGCCAGCACCTCGATGTTCTGCAGGACGACCTTGGAGAAAGGCTTGTCGGAGGCTCCACCGTTGATCGCGACCAGGACGTCGACGTGAGTATGCGGCAGCACGAAGCCCGCGATGTCGCTGACTTCATCGACTGGAACTGACACCGCGCGCATGCCGAAGGGGATTAGCAGTGGCATCACGCCCGCCGTCTTGTCGCCAGTGAACAGCTTTGCTTGCACGATCGGCTCGTTGGCGACCATCGAGTTCTTCACGAAGCTGCCGAACACCTGCTTGGGATCGGTATAAGCTCCTTGCGGCACGCTATCAGCCGACCAGCGAGTCATCTTGACCGAGTCAGGTTCCACTTTACTGCCGAGCGGAAGATCGTGGGCGGCAACCAGCACCTGGACGTTGTGCGCCATCGCTCGCTGGACCTCGGCCTCGCGCCGCTTGAGCGCGGAGTAGACCATGATCGAAGCCAGCATCGCCGCGACGCCCGCGAGCAGGACAAAGATCTTTTGTCGTTTCATAGCGCGCTTCCTCTCAGGCCGAGCCAGGCCAGCACGGCCGTCATTGATTTGCGATCGAAGCTGTAATCGTGACTAGTCATAAGTGCTTTCGACTCAGTAGTCATTGGGTCATCATTGATTCAGAACTGGTCAGCGTTGTCGGAAAAGAAATGCCCAAAAATGGATTGGGCAATGCGAGCTTGCTGGTGGCGTTGTAAGTAACGGTCACGGTGACCTGGCAGCCAAGTGTGCGGTTGGGAACGCAGGTCGCATCCCCGGCCGTGACCATATTGATCGTCAGTGCGTTGGCCGGCGCCGTTATCGTTGGCGAAAACTGATTAGAGACGATGCTGCTGATGTTGGCGTTGGTGACGCTGGTATTTATGGTCGCGCTGCGGGCCGCCACATACGACGCCTGGCTTACCGCGAGCGCGGCCTGCCCGATGATGGCGAACTGAATGCCTGCCATCAGCACGATCAACGCGATAGTCGCGATCAACGCAAATTCCACCATCGCCTGTCCGCGCCGATAGCCGCGAGTCGATCGCTTCGATTTGCGAACGGCGGATGAATCGATACCGCTACGGCGGCG
Organism: Deltaproteobacteria bacterium; assembly: GCA_003135855.1. GTDB lineage: Bacteria > Desulfobacterota > Binatia > Binatales > Binataceae > Binatus. Next base: position 12,788 of record PNBD01000097.1, on the reverse strand, counting down.
GAAGAAAATAACCGTCATGATTCGAACCCCAACCAGGACCAACGGGATCTGAACTAGAGCAGAGGCCCCACGCGGTTAACTAATTCATTGACTATTGTTCCCGCGGTGTTGTAAAAAGAAACTATTACTACTGCGACTGTTGCGAGGATTAGTGCGTATTCAGTCATCGTTTGTCCGCGGTTGCGCGGGAAGCTTTCGCAGACTCTTCGCAAAAGGCTCATTGACTTCCCCTCCCAGGGCTATCGTCTGTCGGGAGCCGTGTCTCCTAGCGGCGGATCGGTAATCGGGCCACCGCTAAGAGATCACGATTCCTGACGACCGTCAGTTCATGCTCGCATTAGAGCTGGGTATTGACGGTACCGAGCAACGTATTGATGGTAGTGCCCATCGTCTGATAGCCGATGAAAACCACCACTGCGACCGCCGCCATGATCAGCGCGTACTCGGTCATCGTTTGACCGCGTCGAAACTCGTTGATCTCGACGCACGCCTTCCTCAACAGATCCATTCTCATGTCCTCCAGTTCCTTGGCTGTTCTTTGAGGGTGGCGGACTAGCTTAGTCCGCCACCCCCATTTCTCGCTTCGCTTACAGCTTGGTGTCGACGCTTCCGAGCAGTGTGTTGATCGTGGTGCCCATAGTCTGGTAGCCCACGAACACCACTACGGCGACTGCGGCCATGATCAACGCGTACTCAGTCATCGTCTGTCCGCGCCGATACTCACCGACTTTCACAGCCAGTTTCGTAAGTTGTTCCATTTCACGTGTCCTCCATGGTTGTTTTGGCAAAATAGCCATTGTCCCCGTTAGTTAAGTACGCTCACTATTCCCGCGTTGTTTAGTCCACACACCGAGAAGAGGTCCTATCGAAGTCGATAGGTCCGAAGCGCGAGCTTGAGAGAGCACATCGTGTGCCACTACGTTCTAGCCAAAGGAGACTTGAACTTTCTAAAGTTCTCTCGGCTACTTCAGGCGCTGATGCAACTCTTTGTTGCGACTCAGCAACAGCTTGGATCAATTGGATGACGCAATCTTCCGAGATGCTCGGAGAGAAGATACGAAAAGAAGCGATGAGGAGTGCCGCTCCAAAAATGGAGTAGCTACATGTCCGAAGTCCGGATCTTGTGCGTCAAGTCACTTCGAGGACGATACGATCTCCAGGCTGTGTCGAACTGCGATCCGCTGCGCCGGATGACAGCTCGAGCGCTTTCCGCGCGCCGAATACGATCGACGATAATTGCCAAGGCCTCAGGTTGCGATTTATCGTGAGCACCTGGCCGCGCCGATCGAGAAATACGATGTCGATCGCGAAGCGCATGAAGAACATGTGCATCCACATGAACGGCGAGAATCGTCCGGTCTCGAACAGCAGACCGGCGTCAGGGTCGAGACCGTCGCGTCCAAGCAGTCCGCGGCTCTGACCACTCAGGCCGCCGGCGTTCTCCAGGCGCTCGCATAGCACGGTGCCGCGAGTCGTATTTCTTGCGCGCATTAAATTTGTCATTTCCGGGTCGGCACCCACCGACTCCTCCCGTTTGCGTAAGGACTGTCTCGCCAGGCCATCATGTAATAAAATCGGCACGGTTTCATGGGATACTTGCCGATATTTTTCGACGTCACCGGGCGCAAGTGTTTGGTCGTGGGCGGTGGCGAGGTTGCCGTGCGTAAAGTCGAGTCGTTGCTCGACGGCGAAGCGCTGGTGACCGTCGTCAGCCCGCGACTGGACGATGCGCTTGATGCGCTGGTTAAACGGGGTGTAATAACTCACGTCAATCGGGAATATCGGCGCGGCGATCTCAGTGGCTTCGCGCTGGTCTATGCGGCTACGGACAACCCCCGGCTGCATCGCGAAATCGCGGCTGAAGCGCACCAACTCGGAATAATGCTGAACGTCGTCGATGTTCCCGGACTGTGCACATTCATCGCGCCGGCGGTCGTCAAGCAGGGGGCGCTCCAGATTGCAATTTCGACCGGAGGTGCGTCGCCCGCCTTTGCGGCCAGATTGAGGCGCGAGCTCGAACGTCAATTCGGCATCGAGTACGGTCTGGCACTGCGAATCATGCAGGCCGCGCGCGAATATCTGCGATCGCAAAATCCTGACCTCGCGCAACGTTCGCAACGCCTCAAGGCACTTGCTGAATCCGAACTTCCGGAGGCGCTGCGCCGCCGGGACGTCGTTGCTATCGAGCGAATCGTCGGCGCTTGTCTGGGTGACGGGATTGGACTCGCCACCCTCGGAATCGATCCGGGATCGTTAGGGCTCTCGAACGGGCAAGACGCTTCGCGCTAGTCACATGGAAACACTTTGGTTGATGCCGGCGATCGTCTGCTACGCCATCTCGGCGGCGATCTTCATCTTCGAGCGCACGTCAAGCGAGAGTACATCGGGACAGACTCGTGCGACCGGCTATGCAGTCGCGATGCTCGGCGGCGGCGCGATCTTTCATGCGCTCGACCTGACCGCCCGTGGCTTGCAAGCGGGCAACATCCCGGTGACCAACTTCGCGCAGGCGCTGTCGTTCCTGGCGTGGCTGACGGCGCTCGCGGGCTTGCTGATGATCGTGCGCCTTCGGATGGCCGTGATTGGTGCGTTCGTCGCACCTGCGGTCACGATCGCGCTTGGCGCCGCTTCGCTCACGATGAAGGCGAGACGAATCGTGCTCCCTGCGACCTTGCACAGCGTCTGGCTGCCGATTCACGTGACGCTCGCGATCCTCGGCTACGCGATGTTCGTGCTGGCGGCGAGCGTGAGTATCGTCTACCTGGCGTATGAATCGCGCCTGAAATCCAAACGGGCGCTAGGCCCGGCCAACGAGGCCGCCCCCAGCCTCGAAAAGCTCGATCGGATCAACTATCGACTGCTCGGATGGGGCTTCATAATGTTGAGTTTCGCGATCGTCAGCGGCGCGATTTGGGCCGATGCGACGTGGGGCCATTTCTGGTCCTGGGAGCCCAAGGAATCATGGTCGTTGGTGATTTGGATACTGTATGCGAGTCTGCTTGAATCGCGGCTGACCGTGGGATGGCGTGGGCGGCGCGCGGCCGCGCTCACGATTGTGCTGTTCACCGTGTTAGTGGGATCGTTCGTCGGCGTTAACCTGATTTTCCCCGGCAAGCATGGCGGCAGTTTCGGCTGAGAATGGATCAGACTTTATTCATCGTCGGCATCAATCATCGCACTGCGGCAGTCGCAGTGCGTGAGCGCCTCGCGTTTGCCGACGACGAAATCACGGCGGCCTTGCGCCGGCTTCGCAAAGCGTCGCCGGCAGTTGCCGAAGCAGCGCTGATTTCGACCTGTAATCGCGTCGAGGTGGTGGGCGTTGCGAACGATGCCGCGAGCGCCGCCCGTGAGACGCTGGCGTTTCTCGCATTCGACCGCAACGTCGAGGAAGGTGCTTTTGTTGAGGCCGTCTACAGCTTCGAGGGGCGCGACGCGGCCCGGCACATGTTTCGGGTCGGCGCCAGCCTCGATTCGATGGTCGTTGGCGAGCCGCAGATATTGGGGCAGCTCAAGTCGGCTTATGCCCAGGCGGGAGAGGCTGGAACTGTCGGGCTGGTGCTGCATCGCGCATTTCACAAAGCATTTTCGGTCGCCAAACGAGTCCGCAAAGGCACGCTGATCGGGCACGGCTCGGTGTCGGTAAGTTCAGCGGCAGTCAGTCTCGCGGGCCAGATTTTCGATCGGCTGTCGGACAAGACGGTAATGCTGATGGGCGCGGGGAAGATGGCGGAGTTGACGGCGCGCCAGCTGAAGGCGCTCGGCATCGAGTCGTTGCTGATTACGTCGCGCACCTTCGACCGGGCAGTCGCGCTGGCGCGCGAGCTGGGCGGCACTGCTGTGCCATACGACAGCTACAAGCCATATTTGAAAATGGTCGATGTGCTGATCGGTTCGGTCGCATCGACCAAGCCAGTGCTTGGCCCCGAGGAGTTCGAATCGGTCGTTCGTGAGCGCCGCTACCGCCCGATGTTTCTGATCGATATGGGCGTGCCGCGCAACTTCGACGAACGGCTGAACGCGATGCGGAACGTCTATCTCTATGACATCGACGATCTCGGTGCGGTCGTGCAGCGCTCTATTGGCGATCGCGAACAGGAAGCGAAAAAGGCCGAGCAAATCGTCGAACTGGAACTCGAATCGTTTCTCAAATGGATGGCGGGTCTCGATCTGATTCCGACCATCAAGGATATCCGCTACAGCATCGAGCGATTACGCGACGTCGAACTCGGGCGGCATCGTGGATGGCTCGCGGGACTCGACGCCAGCGAGCGCGAACGCGTCGAATTGCTGACGCGGGGTCTCACCAACAAATTGTTGCATCGCATTCTCTCCGGCCTCAAGCAGCGCGACGATAAGGTTCTCGACGGGGCGTTTGCGGCCGAAGTCGCGCGGCGCCTACTAGGCGCCGAATTCGACGCCGCGGACGAGGATGAAGACGACGCGGACGATGAAATCGCCGACGACTGAATGCGCGGCGCGCTGAACGCGGATGCTCATCAAACTCAGGATTGGTTCGCGGCCGAGCAAGCTGGCGCTGGTCCAGGCGTCGATCGTAGCGCAGAAGCTGACCGAGGCGATTGGCGGAATCGAAATCGAGATTGTCGAGATTCGGACCAGCGGCGACAAGCTGACGACCGGGTCGCTCGCGCAAGTTGGCGGCAAAGGCCTTTTCATCAAGGAGCTTGAGCAGGCGCTCGCGGATAGATCGGTCGATATCGCCGTCCACTCGATGAAAGACCTGCCTGCCGTGTTGCCGGAACAATTCAAAATCGTATCGGTGCCGCAACGCGAAAATACCGCGGACGTGTTGGTCACGCGCGACGGTGTGGCATTGACGGCGCTTAAGGCCGGCACGCGTTTGGGAACCTCGTCGCCGCGGCGCCGCTTCCAAGCGCTCAGGATCAACCGGTCGCTGGAGATAGTGGCGCTGCGCGGCAATGTCGATACGCGTCTGAAGCGCGTCGCGGAGGGCGAGCTCGATGCGATCATCATTGCGATGGCGGGATTGAAACGGCTGGGACGCACCGGCGAAGTGAAGTTCGTCGAGTTGCCGGGTAGCGATTTTATTCCGGCCGGAGGGCAGGGCGCGCTGGCGATCGAAACGCTCGCGGAGCGCCGTGTCGGCGGGTCATCGGAACTCGATCGCGCGCTGAATGCGATTAACGATTCACGTGCGTTCTATGAGGCCGCGTCGGAGCGCGCGTTCCTCGCGGGCATCGGCGCGTCATGCGTTACGCCGGTCGGGGTGAGGGCGATCATCGCGGGAGGCAATCTTTCGGTTAGCGCGATGCTCTTCAGTGCAGATGGCAGTCGCGAGTTGTCGGAATCGATCGAGGAGCCCGTCGATGCGGACCTGGCGCCATCCGCAGCCGCTCGCGCCGGTGAGCGATTAGCGGAGAAAATTCTCGCGCGCGGCGGCGCCGAACTGCTTGGCGATGAATGAGCGCGCGGGCAGGGTGTTCCTGGTCGGCGCGGGACCGGGCGCTCCCGATTTAATCGCGATGCGCGGCGCCGACGCTCTCAGCCGGGCCGACGTTGTAATTTACGATTACCTGGTGAGTCCTGAACTGCTCAAGCTCGCGCCGTCAAAGGCCGAGTTGATCTATGCCGGCAAAAAAGGCGGCGGCGAAAAAACTATCGCGCAAGCTGAATTGAACCGGATGCTAATCGATCACGCGCGCAAGGGCCGCGTGGTCGTGAGGCTGAAGGGCGGCGACCCTTTTATCTTTGGGCGCGGCGGTGAAGAGGCCGAGGCGCTGGCTCGTGCGCAAATATCGTTCGAGGTGGTGCCGGGCATCACGTCGGCGATTGCGGCGCCGGCGTTTGCGGGTATCCCGCTGACGCATCGCGAGCACGGCTCGTTCGTGGCGTTCGTTACCGGACATGAAGATGAGCGCAAGGGCGCGCGCTCGGCGATTCCGTGGGACGAACTCGGCGCGGCGGCGCGGTCGCGCGGCACAATCGTGATCCTGATGGCGACCGCGCGGATGCGCGCGACGCTTAACAGATTGAGCCGCGCCGGGCTGAGCGGTGAAACTCCAGCCGCGGCAATCCAGTGGGCTACGACCGCCGCGCAGAGGACGGTATCGGCGACGCTCGCGACATTGGCCGACGCATGCGCGCGCGAAGGACTTGAGTCGCCGGCGGTGATCGTGGTCGGCGAATGCGCCGGGCTGCGCGATCAGTTGCAATGGGTCGAGCGGACGGCGCTGTTCGGCCGCACGATCCTCGTCACGCGAGCGCAAGCGAGTGCGCCGTATTTTGCGTCCGCGTTGCGCCGCCTGGGAGCCGAGGTGCTCGAGTTTCCAACGATCGAGACCGCCCCGCCGAAAAGTTACGCGCTGCTGGACGCATCAATTGCGCGCGTTAAGTTTTTCGACTGGATCATTTTCACCAGCGCGACTGGAGTTGAGAGTTTTATCGCGCGAATGCGGTTTCTCGGCCGCGATATCCGCGGGATCGGACGGGCGTCGATTGCGGCGATCGGACCGGCGACGGCGGAGCGGCTGGCGCATTACGGGCTGGAAGTTGCGGCTATGCCCGACGAGTATCGCGCCGAAGCAATCGCCGATGCGATCGGTATCAAGCGGATTCGTGGCAAACGATTTCTGATACCGCGCGCCGAAGTTGCGCGAGAGGCATTGCCTGGAATCTTGCGGGCGAAAGGCGCGCGCGAAGTACAGATCGCGCCGGCCTACCGAACGATTAAGCCCAAAGGCGCGCAGGTCGAGCGGATGCGCGAGCTGATCGCGTCGCGCGCGATCGATTTGGTGACGTTCACCAGTTCCAGCACGGTCAAGAATTTCTGCGGGTTGGTCGGCATCGCTGGGAAAGGATTGAAGGCGGCAGCGATCGGGCCGATCACGGCAGAGACAGCGCGGCGAAAGGGCTTTGAGGTGGTCGTCACGCCGGCTGAATACACGATTTCCGCGCTGACGGCGGCGATTCGCGACTATTTCGCGCGCGAAGCTGATTTAACCACCAAGACACGAAGGCACTAAGGGTGAAGAAAGATGCGGGCTGCGCCTTGATAGAAAAGATAAGAGGAAAGAGAAAATCGGAGAAGAATTTCCGAAACCCCTCACGGGTTTCGGGCTTCCCGTTGTGATGAAGATGCGCGCTGCGCGCTGATAGAAAAAGGCGCCGGCAAAGATGTTTCACGTGAAACATAGTTGGTGCGCGATGTTTCACGTGAAACATTNNAGTTCAGGAGAACGAAACGCGAAGAGCAGATCGGAGGCCGACCAAGAGGGGTTGGTTTAACCACCAAGCCATGAAGGCACTAAGTTTATACAGATTAGTCGGCAGAGATTTTCCGTCTTCGTGCCTCAGTGCCTTGGTGGCGATGAGCCGCGCCTCCAATGTTTCACGTGAAACATGATCGCCGTCTGTTCGTATAGCGATTAAGTCTATCGGTTAAGTTCTGTAAACTTCAAGTTGTCGGGAGAAGAGTTAAACCGCCGATTTGGGGGAATTTCACAGATTAAAAAAAAAGGCGGAAAGAAAGGACCGAGATGCGCGCTCCGCGCTAGCAGAAAAATGAGTCAGGAAAGAAGTTTCATGTGAAACAACGAGGCTCCACTCCGTGTCATCCCGAGTGAGCCTTGCGACGAGAGGTCCCGGCTCCGGGATTCCTCGCTTCCCCGTTCGACTGCGCTCAGGGCTTCGGCTCGGAATGACACCGAGGGCGGTGACTCCGCGGGCGGGGCTTCTTAACTTGAACGCGCCGAACGGTCATCGGAGAAAAACGAAAGTAGCGATCTAATTTGAAGGAAATCCGATTCCCTTACGCTCCATCGCATCAAACACGCTTCTGAGGGTTGCCAAAGCATGCGAGAAATCGCCAGCTACGTTAAAGTTAGTAGTCACAATCCCATCAGCATTCATCAACGTATTGAAAGCTTGCATAGCCTTCACCTGATCGAGTGCCCTGAAGGCTTTCCGAAATCCGTCGAGAACATGTATCGCTTCTTGTTTTGTCATGACCTTTTACCCAGATTCCTTTTTGAGATGTTGACGTAGCTTGGACAAGTTCCGACATTGACCATGGCCGATCCCATTGACGCCGCCGCGATCCCGAAGAGACAATCTTGCTTGCAGGCTGTGATTGTGGCCGTTCACACGGACGCCTCATGCTTATGACCGGCGTAGGCGTTGACACACTTGCGCCCGTCACGTTATCAATCCGGGCGGGGTGCAATGCGTCCACCGCCCCCGCCTTTCCCAAACGCACAGAAAAACCCTAGGGAACGGCTTTGGAGACCGCCTGTCCGACAATCTGTACGTGAGCTTCATTACGAATATATTGATATCACGATTTTGTTATGCCAGTCAACCAATTTGACCCACAAAACAAAAATGTGATATGACTTCTGTGTGGAGGCTGCTGCAATATCGTCAAGTAGTCGAAGCGGTATTGGACTCTCAGCCCCTGGACCTCGAATCACTAGAAATGAGGCTCGATCTCTTAGCGGACAGAGGTAACCTTTGTCGTAGACCAATCTCTGCGCCGATTGAGGATGGCATTTTTGAATTGCGTGGCACCGGGCCAACGAGGTTGCTGTTTTATTTCCGACCTAACCGCGAGATCATGTTCGTGCACGCTGTGACAAAGAAGCAATCCAAGCTGGACCGCAAGGACATAGAACGCGCCAAAAGGATTCGCTCGCAGATCGAGGAAGATGGAGAAAGAGAAGACATCGATCCTGTCCACGATCAGGATTAGGGAACGCCTCGCCAAGAAGCTTGGCAATTTGGCTTTTAGGCGGCGATTCTTCCGCTTGCGCGCACAAGAAGAAGTTGCTCAGCAAATCCGAGAACTCCGTGAGCGCAGACAGTTTAGACAGTTAGACTTGGCTCGCCAAGCTAAGATGAAGCAATCCGCCATCTCGCGGATTGAGAAGGCCGGTTACTCAGCGTGGACGTACAAGACGTTGCTTCGTATCGCAGAAGCATTGGACGCGCAATTGCGAATCGTCTTTGAGGCTCACGAAGATGTTATCGCTCGATATGAACGGGAATTTACCGAACAGACCGAAATTTTAGCCAATCTGCCGACACAAAATGTGGCGCCTTCGCTTGATGATTTGTCGAAAGTAGTAAACGGGCAAGGGCCGCTTTATGCTCAGGTGGTCACCTTTCCCGTTATTCCGGTAAGGGGATCAACTACCTATGCTGCTGGAACCGCCTTCGTTCCCTTTCCAGGTTTGCAACCTTCGCCTTCTCGAGGATTTATCAATACTAGTAGTGGGATCATAAATCCCTTTGGGCTGCCTCAAGGATCTCTCCCTTCTTTGCTTCTGCCGCAACCAGTTCAAATGCAAATCGAGAGTCAGACCCACGAGCAAGAGTATCCAATATGAAGGCATCTGTTATACGTGCAACAGCGTTCCGCGCCCTCAAACCGAGATTGTTTGAGCCCATCATTCCCTTGAAATTGATTGAGGGGCTGAAAGAAAAATATAGCTTCCATCAAGTGCCAAACGTAATCGACCAATCGGCAACGTCAGCGCCCGCAATGTTTCATTTAGGTGAACTGAAGAAGGGCGATCATGTAATTGAGGTTGAGCAGCTTCTAATCGCATATATCGGCCTAGAAGCAACCTCGATTGGTGTTGCTACTCGAAGTTCAACAGATGACTGCGATGAATTCCTTGAAAACCTTCTAGACTGGGCAAAGGAAACTTACAAACTCGACACTACTCCTATTCACCCGAATGCCTATCACAGTGCACTTGAAGCTGTTCTCGCAAAAGAAATAGGCCGACCTTTTGAGCAGTTGAATCTGATCGGAAAGGCGATCTCAAGTTTGCTCAGTGCCTACGGTTCAAAGGGTTCAAATTTTGAACTGACTGGATTCACGATGCATATCGACTTGACCAAAAATCCGCCCCCGCCGATTCCTACGCCGTTCAATATCGAACGCCGACTCGGTGCCAAGTTCGAAGAAAACAAATACTTCTCTCAAGCCCCACTAAAGACCGGGGATCACAAAGCCGTGTTGGAACAGCTTGAAAAAATTCTCCTGAGTTAGTGATGCCAAGCCACAAGGAACGTAAGGCGCGTCCGTCTATCGCTCCGAAGGAACAAACGCCAACTCGCAAGCGACCCTTCGGACGTTTCTTTTGTCAGCAGTGCGGTCGCGATTTTCCAGTAGCAGAAAAGGGACTGCATCAGCAGGGCAAGCCGCACCCATCAAATTAGATCGCTACGGAAGTAGCGACAGGGCTTGATTTCAGGCACGGTCAAAGTTCACACAACTTTGACCAGTGCCTGATTTCATCGGGGTCGATGAAAAGATCATCGACCCGCGGGGCGCGGCGGGATAGCATCGCGCATGAGCGAAGCCGCAACACGATGTGCATCATCGAAGCCGCGACACGAAGCGCTTGAGCGAAGCGGCAACGCGAAGCGCATGAGCGACGACTCAACGAGAAGATCGAAGCTCATCGCGAAGGAAGAATCCATGGACAAGCATCCGATCAGGTTTGGAGTTCAGACCGGGCAGCAGAATATCGAATGGGAACAATTGCGCAGCTTCTGGGCGAAGGCCGACGGCTGGGGCTATGACTCGCTCTGGGTGTTCGATCATTTCTACCCAATCTTCACGCCGGATCCGAACGGCTCATGCTTCGAAGGCTGGACGCTCCTGGCGGCGCTCGGACAGCATACCAAGCAGGCGCGGATTGGGGCGCTGGTCAACGGCAACACGTATCGCAACCCATGCCTCACCGCGAAGATGTGCGCGACGGTCGATCACGCGAGCGGCGGCCGGTTCAACCTGGGCCTCGGCGCAGGATGGTTCGAGGGGGAGCATCGGAGCCTGGGCTTCGATTTCAAGACGGTGGGCGGGCGCCTGCAAGCGCTCGACGAGGCATGCCAGATAATCAAGGGGATGTTCACGCAGGAGAAAACCACGCTCAAGGGCAAGCATTACAATGTGGTCGATGCGGTGTGCAATCCGAAGCCACTGCAGAAGAATCTGCCGTTGATGATCGGAGGACACGGCGAAAAGGTCCTGCTCAAGATTGTCGCGAAGCACGCCGACATGTGGAACATGGGCAACGCCGATGCCGCCGAAATGAAGCGGCTGATCAGCGTGATCGAGCGCCACGGCGACACGGTCGGGCGCGACACCGACGAAATCGAAAAGACGCTGATGCTCGCACTCTGCTACAAGGCGCCGAAGCATCGCGAGGAAACACTTTCCCAAATTATCGGGATGATGGCGCAGACGACGCCTGAGCTTGCGCGCGAGCGGATGATAATCGGCAGCAAGCAGGAATGCGTCGACAAGCTCGAACGCTATATCAAGGCGGGAGTCACGCACTTCATATTTTTGCATAGCCCGCCGCTGACCGCGGAAGAGGATATCCAGGCGTTTGCCGAGGAAGTGATCCCGCAGTTCCGTTCGCGCTGAGTCGCAGGCCGGCGCGCCTTTTAGTGAAAATCTTGAGTGCAAGACTTTAGTGAAAGTTTTGCGAGCATAATCGCGGCCGGCGCTATATAATCGCGCAATGGAATCGCGAGCGAGATCATCGCCTGAACGAGGACGCTTTCTACCATGGCATTTCCATTAAATCGGCCGCGGCGGCTTCGGCGTACTGAAACGATTCGACGGATGGTTCGGGAGACGCGGCTTGCGCCCGACGATTTCATCTTGCCGATGTTCGTCTGCCCCGGTCGGGGCGTGAAGAATAAAATCGGCTCGATGCCGGGCGTCGCGCAGATGTCGGTGGATAATGTCGTGATCGAAGCGCGCGAGACGTGGGAAGCGGGCGTGCCGGCGGTGATCCTGTTCGGGATTCCAGAGCGCAAGGACGCGCGCGGTTCGGAAGCGTGGAACGACAACGGCGAAGTGCAGCGCGCGATTCGCGAGATCAAGGAACGGGTGCCCGGCCTCGCGGTAATCACCGACGTCTGCATGTGCGAGTACACCGACCATGGTCATTGCGGCGCGGTCGTCGGCAATGAGGTCGATAACGACGCGAGTCTCGAGCTGCTGGTGCGCGAGGCGCTGTCGCATGCGCGGGCGGGCGCGGATATGGTCGCCCCGTCGGACATGATGGACGGGCGGGTCGGCGCGATTCGAGGCGCGCTCGATCAGAATGGCTTCAGCCAGGTCGCGATCATGGCGTACTCGGCCAAGTTCGCGTCGGCGTTTTATGGGCCGTTTCGCGAGGCGGCGGAATCGGCGCCGCAGTTTGGCGATCGGCGCTCGTACCAGATGGACCCGCCCAACGGCAACGAGGCGATGCGCGAGGTCGCGCTGGATTTGGAAGAAGGCGCGGATATCGTGATGGTGAAGCCGGCGCTGCCGTATCTCGATTTGATCTGGCGCGTGAAGAATGAGTTCAACGCGCCGGTGGCGGCTTACAATGTGTCGGGCGAGTACTCGATGATTCGCGCCGCGGGAATGAACGGATGGATCGATGAGGAGCGAGCGACGCTCGAGGTGCTGACATCGATCAAGCGGGCGGGCGCGGATTTGATTCTGACGTACTTCGCGAAGGACGTGGCGCGCAAGCTGCGCGGCTAGGATTACCACCAAGGCACGAAGGTGAATCAATGAAACTGAAAGTGATCGTTCACGAGGCTGAAGAAGGGGGATTCTGGGCGGAAGTACCTGCGATTCCGGGCTGCGCGACTCAGGGTGATTCTTTCGAAGACCTGCTGAAAAACCTCTATGAAGCAGTCGAAGGCTGTCTCTCGGTGGATGACTGACGGAGATCTCCGAGGCGGACCCTCTCCTGACGCCTCACCGCTGCGCGTCGTTCGGTGAACGACCG
>PNBD01000082.1 GCA_003135855.1 Deltaproteobacteria bacterium | reverse complement strand
AGGCCCGCAAGGCGCCGCAGTACAGCAAGCGGTAGGACGCCCGGATGGGTCGTCTGTTCGGCACCGACGGCGTCCGCGGCGTTGCCAATGAGGAGCCAATCACCTCCGAAACCGCGCTCAGATTGGGCCGCGCGCTCGCCTTCGTCTTCCGAAATTCCAGCGGGCGTCATCGCCGAATCCTGATCGGCAAGGACACGCGGTTGTCGGGCTACATGCTGGAGACCGCGCTGGAATCGGGAATCTGCTCGATGGGCGTTGATGTGTGGCTGGTCGGGCCGCTGCCGACACCGGGCATCGCGTTTCTCACGCGCAGCATGCGCGCCGATGCGGGCGTCGTGATTTCCGCGTCGCACAATCCGTTTCAGGACAATGGCATCAAATTTTTCTCGCGCGAAGGATTCAAACTCGACGACGAAACCGAAAGCCACATCGAGCAACTGGTCTACAACGACGCCGAACTCGCAAAATTTCGCGCGCGCGCCGACGACATCGGCAAGGCCGCTCGCATCGACGACGCACTCGGCCGCTACCTGGTGTTCCTGAAGAACTGCCTGCCGCGCGCGCTTACGTTTGACGGCTTGAAGATAGCGATCGATTGCGCCAACGGCGCCGCGTATAAGGTCGGTCCCGAAGCGCTGGAAGAACTCGGCGCGGACGTCTCGCCGATGGCGGTCGATCCCGACGGAAAGAACATCAATCTCAATTGCGGCGCCGTTCACCTCGACGCGATTCGCGCCAAGGTGCTGGCCGAAGGTGCCCACGTCGGTATCGCGCTGGACGGCGACGGCGATCGCGTGATGCTGATCGACGAGCGCGGCGAAGTCTTCGATGGCGACGACATCATGGCGTTGCTCGGGCGGAGCATGGCGGCGCAAGGGCGGCTCGCAGGCAGCACGGTGGTCGCAACCGTGATGAGTAATTTCGGTCTTGAGATCGCACTTCGCGATGCCGGACTCACGCTGGTGCGCACCGAGGTTGGAGATCCTGCGGTGGCGCGCGAGATGCGCCTCAACTCCTACAATCTCGGCGGCGAACAATCCGGCCACGTGATCCTGATGGATCATTCGACCACTGGCGACGGGCTGATCAGTGCGATGCTCGTGCTGGCCCAGATGGTCGAAAGCGGCAAGCCGCTCAGCGAACTCCGCGCGATGCGTCGCGTGCCGCAGGTTCTGGAAAACGTGCCGGTGAAAAATCGCGTGCCGCTCGCGGAGATGCCCAACGTGCAGCGAGCGATCGTGGACGCGGAGCGGCGCCTGGCGGGAACCGGCCGCTTGCTGGTGCGTTATTCCGGCACTGAAATGCTCGCGCGCGTGATGGTCGAGGGTCAAGACGCCGCGCAGATCACAGCGATCGCCGCGGAAATTGGCGATGCGATCCGGCAGCACGCCGGCGCGCCCTGATCGCGAAATCGGCTATCGGTTCGGCTTTGCGCGCTTCGTCCGGGCGGCTTGTGGCTTCGAGCCGAGCGCCTTCAGATAGGCTTTGACGGCGCGCGTCATACCCATATACAGCGCATCTGAAATGAGCGCGTGACCGATCGAGACTTCCTGCAATCCCTTCACCGCTTTCGCATATGTCGGGATGTTTCTCAGATCGAGATCGTGACCGGCGTTGATGCCGAGCTCGATGCTTCTCGCGAATCGCGCTGCATCGCGATGCGCGCGCAGGATCTTTTCGCCCTCGACGGTGCCGAACGCATCGGCATAAGGGCCGGTGTAGAGTTCGATTCGCGCGGCGCCCAGTTCTCTCGCGCGTTCGATTTGTTCCGGCTCTGGTTCCATGAACAAGCTGGTTCGAATTCCCTCGCCGCCGAGTTGTGAAAGTACGTCGCGCAGCCAATCGGCGCCTTCGGTGAGTTTCCAGCCTGCGTTGGAAGTCAGAACGTTCGGCGGGTCGGGTACCAGCGTCGCCTGCGTCGGTTTGACGCGACGGACCAGCTCGAGGAACTCAGGACTTGGGTAGCCCTCGATGTTGAACTCGACGGTCAACATCGCGGCGAGATCGAGCACGTCCTGCCGCGTGATGTGGCGCGCGTCGGGCCGCGGATGAACCGTGATCCCGTGGCATCCCGCCGCGATGCAGGTGCGCGCAGCATCGATCACACTGGGAAGCTTGCCGCCGCGGGCGTTTCTGATCAGAGCGATCTTGTTTAGGTTGACGCTGAGCCGAATCATGATTCTCGCCATCGCGGAACGGTGAGGGCCTAGAACTTAACAGAGCGCGATAATCGAAGCAGCACGCGCGGCGGACTCGGGGGCGATTCGGAGAGATGCGGTCGCGCTGCTCTGATAATATTCGACGCAGGTATAGACTGATGATTCTGCTCAATGCCGCCGAAAGCCGCGAACTCGATCGTATCAGCCAGGACAAATATGGCATCGCCTCGTATTCGCTCATGACGCGCGCGGGCGAGAGCGTCGCCGATGCGGTGGTCGAGAAATTTCCCGAAGCGATCACCGACGTGATGGTGGTCGCGGGCAAGGGCAACAATGGCGGTGACGGTTTCGTGGCGGGGCGACGGCTCGCTGAGGCCGGCTTCAAGGTCCGTGCGATCCTGCTTGGGCGTGTTGCGGATTTGAAAGGCGATGCGGCACGGGCATACCGGGATTTTCGCGAGAGTGGCGGCGCAGTTGTCGAGGCGATCGACGAAGCGACGCTGGAAGCCGCGTTCAAACCGCGTCCGAGCGCGGTAATCGATGCGATTTTCGGCACCGGTCTGAATGCTGAGGTGAAGGGCATACAACGTCACGCGATTTCGATCGTCAATTCGCTCGGAGTGCCGGTCGTCGCGGTGGATATTGCCTCGGGTGTGAATTCCGACACCGGCGCCGTGATGGGTGATGCTGTCCAGGCTGTGCTCACGGCGACCTTCGGCTTTGCGAAATATGGTCACGTGTCTTTTCCCGGCGCGGGACTCTGCGGCGAACTGAAGATCGTCGATATCGGATTCGCCGGTCGCGCGCTGGAGGAAATTGCGCCGCGAGGACGTTTTCTCGAAGCCGGCGACATCCGTCCGCTGATTCATCGACGTCCAGAAAATTCGCACAAAGGGATGTATGGGCATCCGCTAGTCATCGCGGGCAGTCGCGGCAAGTCGGGCGCAGTGCTGCTGGCCTCGCGCGCTGCGCTCCGGATGGGTGCCGGCCTGGTGACGGCGGCGGTGCCGCAATGCGTTCAGCCGATAATCGCAGCGGGGCAGGCCGAACTGATGACCGAGTCGATCGCGGATCGCGATGGGCACTTTGACGGCGCGCACGCGCTCGATGCATTGAAGATGATCATCGAGGGCAAGAATTCGCTAATCGTCGGCCCCGGCATCGGAGTCAGCGACGACACCAAGCTGCTAATCGAGTGGCTGATCACGGAAGCATCGGAACCGCACCGGCCAATTCTTATTGATGCGGACGGACTGAACGCGCTGGCCGCGATCGGATGCGATTTCGCGCGGCGTGCGAGCGGCCCGATCGTGCTGACGCCGCATCCGGGGGAAGCATCGCGACTGCTCAACCAGGCCACTTCCGTAGTAAACGCAGATCGCGTCTCAGCCGCGCGCCGATTGGCAGAAAAAACGGGAGCCTGCGTGCTTGTCAAAGGCGCGCGCTCGGTCATCGCCTCGCCTGACGGCACCGTCCTGATCAATTCGTCGGGAAACCCCGGAATGTCCACGCCCGGAATGGGCGACGCGCTTTCCGGGATCGTCGGCGCGCTGCTCGGACAATCCAAATCCAGCCAGCCGCTCGACGCGCTCGCAGTCGGCGTTTTCGTCCACGGTTACGCAGCCGATCGGGTCGCCGCGAGGATTGGCCGCGTTGGCTACATCACTGGTGACTTGATCGAAGAACTGCCCTCGGCGCTCGAAGCAATTGCGCGGTGACAGCTCTGTGGTAAGTTATTGTCGATGCCTCAAGTTGCGACAGAGAGCGCGAGCTTCACGTTCGTGATCGAAAGCCGTTCGCAGCACGAAACCAAATCGTGGGGACGGCGGCTGGCGTCGGTGCTCGAAGGCGGCGAGTTGCTCGGCCTGATTGGCGATCTCGGCAGTGGCAAGACCTGCTTCATCAAGGGCCTCGCGAGCGGGCTCAACCTGCGCGAGGAAGATATTCTGAGCCCGACCTTCACCATGATTCAGGAGCATCACGGGCGCTTCCAGCTTTTCCACATCGATCTTTACCGGCTCGATGAAGCCGGCCTCGATGACCTGGGGCTGCGCGAATATCTTTTTTCGGAAGGTATCGCCGCCGTGGAATGGTTCGAGCGATTGCGCGGCTCGACCGAGCTCGAATCGCTCTCGGTTCGAATCAGCTTCTCGGGAGCGAACAGCCGTCGAATCGAATTCAGCGCCGCCGATATTCGCCACGCCTCGATTATTACCAAGCTGAAGAATCGTTTCGCCTGAACCCGCGGGGCAGTTCAGGTGCCTGCAACCGACCCCGTGCGGGGCTGGTTTGCACCTCAGTTTCCGCCCATAATGTTGGATTGCCTCGATTTTTCGCAGAGAAGGGTCATTTTCGTTGGCATTAGTCGTTCAAAAGTACGGAGGCACCTCGGTCGGCTCGATCGACCGGATCAAGGCAGTCGCTGCCCGCGTCGCGAAGGCGCGCGATCGCGGCGATCGATTGGTAGTCGTCGTCTCGGCGATGGCGGGCGAAACCAATCGGCTATTCAAGCTCGCGTCGGAACTCACTGAACTCCCCGACGTGCGCGAGACCGACGCGCTGGTCGCGACCGGCGAGCAAGTGTCGGCCGCGCTGCTCTCGATTCGTCTGCAAGGGCTTGGTTATCCGGCGGTTTCATTTCTTGGCTTTCAGATGAATCTCGCGACCGATTCGAATCATGGCCGCGCACGAATCAAATCCGTCCAATGCGATCGCGTGATGCGCGCGCTCGACGATGGCCGAATCGTCGTCGTTGCGGGCTACCAGGGTGTGAACGCCGATGGCGACATCACGACGCTCGGCCGCGGTGCGTCGGATCTCACTGCGGTGGCGCTGGCGGCCGCTCTCAAAGCCGACGCCTGCGAAATCTACACTGACGTGGACGGCGTCTACACCGCCGATCCAAACGTCTGTCCGAAAGCGAAGAAACTCGGCCGCATCTCTTATGACGAGATGCTCGAGATGGCGGGACTGGGGGCGAAGGTCCTGCAGCTTCGTTCAGTTGAACTTGCCCGCCGCTACAATGTGCCGCTGGTCGTTCGCTCGAGCTTCAGCGAAGCCGAAGGAACTTGGGTCGGCAAAGAGGATCAGTCCATGGAAGACGTGCTCGTTTCAGGCGTGACGCTCGATCAAAACCAGAGCAAGATCACGATTGCCGGCGTCGAAGATCGGCCGGGACTCGCGGCGCGAATTTTCGGACCGATTGCGGACGCGGGGATCGTGGTCGACATGATTATTCAGAACGCCAGCGCCGATGGACGCACCGACATGACCTTCACGATCGGGCGCGAAGATTTGCCGCGCACGCTCGATCTGACCCGGCGCGTAGCGAACGAAATTGGCGCAACAGACGTACGGCATCAGGACCAGACCGCGAAAGTATCGGTGGTCGGGCTCGGGATGCGCTCGCATGCGGGCGTCGCGGCCAGGATGTTCCAGGTGCTGGCGAACGAACGAATTAATATCGAAATGATTGCGACCTCCGAGATCAAAGTCTCAGTGGTGGTGAATTCGAAATACGGAGAACTCGCGATGCGTGCGCTGCACGACGCGTTTATCAACGGCGCCGCGACTGCCGCGCCCGACGGTCTAGCATGATGGCGGATGCCAAACACGTACAGGTTTACGACACGACTCTGCGCGACGGATGCCAATCCGAAGACGTCTCATTGACGGTTGAGGACAAAGTCACAATCGCGGAACGGCTGGACGAACTCGGTATCGATTACGTCGAAGGCGGATGGCCGGGTTCGAACGATCGCGACGCTGCGTTCTTCAAGGAAGTCAAGAAAATCAAAATTCGGCACGCGAAGATTGCGGCGTTCGGCGCGACCCGCCGGGCCGGAGTCAAAGCGGCGGCCGATCGCAATCTGCAACTGCTGCTGCGCGCCGAGACGCCGGTCGCAACCGTCGTTGGCAAGACCTGGGATCTGCACGTGCGCGAAGCGCTCCGAATCACGAACAACGAAAATCTCGAAATTCTTAACGATACGATCGCGTTTCTGAAAAAGAACTTCGACGAAGCGATCTTTGACGCCGAGCATTTCTTCGACGGCTACTTCGCGAATCCCGAGTTCGCGCTGGCGTGTCTGCGCGCTGTTGACGATGCGGGCGTCACGCTGATCGCGCTGTGCGATACCAATGGCGGACGCCTGCCGCATGAAATCGAGGCCGGCGTCACGGCGGCGCGAGCTGCGGTGAAATGTCCGATCGGAATTCATTGCCACAACGACTCCGAAGTCGCCGTCGCGAACACGCTCGCGGGTGTGCATGCGGGCGCCGTCCAGGTGCAGGGAACGATCAACGGCTTCGGCGAGCGCTGCGGCAATGCGAACCTCGTTTCGATCATCGCCAATCTGCAGCTCAAGCTCGGCTATCACTGTGTGCCGGCGGCCAAGCTCAAGACTCTTAGCGAAGTATCGAGGCTGGTGTACGAGCTCGCGAATATCACGCCGTTCGCGAGGCAGCCGTATGTCGGGCGGAGCGCATTCGCGCATAAGGGCGGCCTGCACGTTTCGGGAATCCAGCGCAACACGCGGACTTATGAGCATCTCGATCCCGAACTGGTCGGCAACGATCGCCGGGTGCTGTTGTCGGAACTTTCCGGCCGCGCCAACATCGTGTACAAGGCCAAGGAATTCGGCCTCGAGCTCGATTCGTCGAACGCCAAAATTAGCGTGCTGCTCGAAGAGCTGAAGCGGCTCGAAGCTCAGGGCTATACCTACGACGGCGCCGACGCGTCATTCGAATTGCTGATGCTGCGTACGCTCGGGTTGACTCGCGAACATTTCAACTTCGTCAGTTTCCGCGTGTTCGACGACAAGTGGCATGAGGACCAGGCACCGTTCAGCGAGGCGGTGATTGTGCTCGAAGGTCCCGACGGCGCGCGCACCCGCAATTCCGCGATCGGCAACGGTCCCGTCAACGCGCTCGATTCCGCGCTGCGCGCGGCGCTGGTGCCGTATTATCCGAGTCTGCAGAAGATGCAGTTGGTGGATTACAAGGTTCGGGTGCTCGACAACGGCGCCGGTACCGAGGCGCGAGTGCGCGTTCTGATCGAATCGACCGACGGCAAACGGCGTTGGGGTACGGTGGGGCTTTCGAGCAACGTCGTCGAGGCGAGCTGGCAGGCCCTGGTTGACTCGATCGAGTACAAGCTGCACAAGGATAACGTGAAGCCGCGATCCAGGCCCGCCGCGCAGAAACTCAACGGCGCGCGTCCGCTGTCGAAGGCTGCTGCGATCAATCACGCGTCGCCGGCGAAGATCTGAGTTCGCGCGGCTAGCAGAAGAGGAACTTGCCTATGGGTGTTATCAACCGGATCAGGGAAGACATCCAGGCGGTCTTCGATCGTGACCCCGCTGCTCGCACCTCAGTCGAGGTCGTGCTCGCATACCCGGGCCTGCACGCGATTTGGTTTCACCATCTCGCGCACTTGCTCTGGACGCATCACCTTAAGCTGCTCGGCCGGCTGGTGAGCGAGTTCTCACGATTGATCACCGGTATCGAGATTCACCCTGGCGCAAAAATCGGACGACGATTATTTATCGACCACGGCATGGGCGTAGTGATCGGCGAGACTACCGAGATCGGCGACGACGTCCTCATCTACCAGGGCGTGACGCTCGGTGGCACCAGCCTCAAGAAAGAAAAGCGCCATCCCACGCTCGAAGACCACGTGATGGTCAGTGCGGGTGCGTCGGTGATCGGGCCGGTGCGGATAGGCGAGGGCAGTCGTATCGGCGCGGGCGCGGTCGTGGTGTCGTCGGCGCCGCCGTATTCGACCATCGTCGGCATCCCGGGAAAAATCATCGAGGGCGACAGCGCGCGCCATGAAGTGATGGAACTCGATCACGCCAAATTGCCCGACCCGGTCGCGCGTGCGATCAGCAACGTGGTCGAGAAGCTCAACCGGATGGGCGCGCGCATGGAAGAGATCGAGGAGCGCCAGGACTGCCTCGAAGACAAAGTCAGTGAGCATCACCCGCCGACTCCCGAGGCGATCCGCGCCAACAAAGTTTGACGTTACAATTTGTGGCCGAAGCCCGCGCCCATCACGTATTCATTCGGGCTCTCGATTAGCCGCCCGCTAAGGATTCGCTCGAATCCGAATGGCGCCAGATCGACCGTCGCGCTGCGGCCATCGAGAATCATCTCGGCCATCGACGCGCCAACCGCCGGCGCCGTCTTGAATCCCGTGCCGCTGAATCCCGCCGCGACGAACAGTCCTGCGACGTCAGAAATCGCACCCATCACCGCGCGCGAATCGGGACTGACGTCGTATATCCCGGCATGGCCGTGCGCGTAAGGCGCGTCGGCCAGCGAAGGGATCCGCTTCGCCAGACGTTTCCGCACTGCCGCGACGAAGTCGTCATCGTTGCTCTCGCGAAACTGGTCGGGGTCCGCATCCGGCTCGGGCTTCCAACCACCGAGTCCCGCGAGCGTGAGATCGTCGCCATGCGGACGAAAATAGCTGCCCGCGATCGTATCGATATAAACCGAATGCTTGAGTGGAGGCGGACGCCTGAAGAATGCGATCTGCGCGCGCTCGGCTCTGATGCCAATCTTCACCCCGAGCGGCGCGAGCAACGTATCGGTCCACGGTCCGGCCACGACGCATACCGCGTCCGCTTCGTGCGTATGTCCGCCGCTATCGACGACGCCAGCCGCTCCTCCACCGCGATTGACGATCTGCGCTATTGCCGTATTGAGCACGAACTCCGCGCCGTGCCGGCATGCCGCGTCCGCCAGCGATTCAGTGGTCGCGATCGGGTCCGCATATCCGCTTTCCGGTTCGACCGCTGCGAGTGCGACGTCTTCGACATATGCAGCCGGCTCGATCCGCTTCAATTCGTCGGCAGTGACGATGCGCGTATCGACGCCGACCGATTGCAGCATCGCGACATTCGCGCGCAGCCGCTCCGCATTGTGCTCATCGACCACGACCGCGAATCCGGTCGTCACGAAACCGCATCGCCCGCCGACGATCTCCGCCCAATTCTGAAAGTAGTCGAGGCTTCTGCGCGCGAGCTCGGCTTCCGGGCGAAACGTGTAATGCATCCGCACCAACGCGCCCGACCGTGCCGACATTCCGGCGCAAATTCCGCCTTTGTCGAACACCCGCACGGCCGCGCCGGCCCGCGCCAGGTGGAACGCGATCGAGCATCCCACCACTCCCGCGCCGACCACGATTACGTTTGCGTTGCGTCTGCTGCCCAATGTTCCGGAATCGCTCCTTGCGGGGCCGTTGGTTGGCTGGACCAGGCCGGCACCCCGTCTTTTTCCGCGGATTCGGGTGAGATAGGTTAGATGGTTCTCTGCTAACCTATCAAACGGTCAATGGCGATTTACCTCGATAATAACGCGGGCGCTCCGCTCCGGCCCGAAGCGGGCGCTGCGATTGCGCGCTTTGTCGCCGAGGCGAACGGGAATCCCTCATCGGTGCATCGCGATGGCCAGCGTGCTCGCCGGATGCTCGAGCGGGCTCGCGCGCAGGTCGCATCGCTGTGCGGCGCGCAGCCGAAGCAGATCGTGTTTACCAGTGGCGGCACCGAATCAAATAATTTTGCGATCTTCGGCGCGATCACGGCTACGAACAATCGCCGCAGGGTGATTTCGTCCGAGATCGAGCATTCGTCGATTCTTGGCTCCCTGAAGGAACTGGAGCGCCGCGGTCTTGAGATCGTGCGAATCGCGCCCTCATCCGACGGCCGGCTCGATCCCGCACGCATCGTCGCCGCGCTTGATCGAAATACCGCACTGGTGACGCTCGGCCTCGCTAATTCTGAAGTCGGAACGATTCAGGATCTTACGACCCTCACGCGCGAACTCCGCGACGCTGGCGCCCTCTTTCATATCGATGCGGCGCAGGCGGTCGGACGAATTCCGATCGACGTTGATGGACTCGGATGCGATCTTATGACTATCAGCGGCCACAAGCTTGGCGCGCCGGCCGGAATCGGAGCGCTCTATGTTCGCGACGCGGCCCGCATTGCGCCGCTCATCTTGGGCGGTCCGCAGGAAAACGGCCTTCGTGCTGGAACGCCGAACTTGCTCGGCGCGATCGCATTCGGCGCCGCCGCCGAAGCCGTTCGGGCGGCGATGCCGACCGAGACAGCCCGGATCGCTGCGCTGACAGCGACACTATATGCGCGTCTCGGCGAGGCGATTCCTGGTCTGAAGCTCAACGGCTCGGCGTCCAACAGAATCGCGAACACGCTGAATCTCACGTTTCCCGCCGTGCTTGGCGAAAGCATGCTGATTGCGCTCGACCTCGAGGGTGTCGAAGTCTCGATGGGTTCCGCCTGCGCGGCGGGCGCCGTCGAGCCGTCGCACGTATTGCTCGCGATGGGCCGCAGCGTCGCCGATGCCCGCAGTTCGCTCCGAATCAGCCTCGGCTGGAATAACACCGCCGATGAAATCGATCAGGTCGCGCAAGTTATTCCGCGGGTGTGGCGCCGCGTAGCCGACGCCGAACCCGCGCAGCAGGCGCAAGTCGGATGAGCCCGCGCGTGATCGTCGCGATGTCCGGCGGAGTGGACAGCAGTGTCGCTGCCGCGCTGCTGTGCGAGCAGGGCTACGATGTGATCGGCATCGCGATGCGGCTGGCGTCCGAGCCCACCACGCCCGTCGCCAAGCGCCGCGGCACCTGCTGTTCGCACGACGATTTCGAGGATGCGCGCCGCGTCGCGGAGCGGATGGATTTTCCATTTTACGTGATCGATTTGCGCGCTGATTTCAACGCTCGCGTAATCGACAACTTCGTTTCCGAATATCTTGGCGGCCGAACTCCGAATCCGTGCGTGATGTGCAATCGCGAGATCAAGTTCGATCGGCTCTGGAGCCGCGCCCGCGCGCTCGACGCTGATTACATCGCGACCGGTCACTATGCGCGTATCCATCGTGACGATCGCGGAGGTTTCCATCTGATGCGCGCGGCCGACGACGCCAAGGATCAGTCATATTTTCTTTTCACGCTTGGCCAGGCTGAATTGTCGCGCACTATTTTTCCGCTCGGGACGATGACCAAGGCCGAGGTTCGCGAGCGAGCGCGCGAGTTGGGTCTTGCGACCGCGGACAAGCCGGAGAGCCAGGAAATCTGTTTTGTGCCCGATGGCGACTACGCCCGATTCGTCGAACGGCAGAGCGATCACTCACAGATTCGGAGCGGTCGAATCATCGATGCGCAGGGTCGGGCGCTCGCCGACCATGACGGAGTGCATCGTTTCACCGTCGGCCAGCGCCGCGGACTTGGAATCGCCACTGGCGATCGTCTTTACGTGCGTGAAATTCGCGCCGCGTCGGGTGACGTTGTCGTCGGGCGCCGCGAGGAACTCAATTCACCGGGATTGATCGCAAGCCGCGTCAGTCTGGTCGACGAATCGATCGCTTCGCGCGGCGAAGTTCCGGTCGAAGTGAAGATTCGCTATCGGCACGCCGCGATTCCCGCGTCGTTTCATTTAGAATCGGATGGACGCGCCGAAGTTCGTTTTACTGATGGCGGTCCTGCCGTCACGCCCGGCCAGGCCTGCGTCTTTTATCGCGGCGATGAAGTGCTCGGCGGCGGATTTATCGAGCGGGCACTCGAGGCTTGATCGACATGCGCTTCGCTATCGCCACACTCGGATGCAAAGTGAATCAGTACGATTCCGCGATCATCGAGTCGCGCCTGAAGGCGCGCGGAATGCAGCGCTGCGACTTCACGGAACCCGCCGACGTTTACATCGTTAATACTTGCACGGTGACCGATCGTGCCGACGCGGAGAGTCTGCGGATTGCGCGCCGCGCGCGCCGGCTAAACCCCAACGCCCGCGTCGTGATGACCGGATGCCTCGCGCAGGCGAACCCCGACACGCTCGCGAAAGCCAGCGAAGTCGATGCGGTCGTGGGCCTCGGCCGTCTCGACGATCTCGAACGCATGATCGAGTTCGGCGCTGGCGAGCGCGTGATGGTCTCCGACCTCCGCAAGCAGAAGGCGCCGATCGAACTCGGTGCGGTGACGCTCGACGGCCATACCCGCGCGTTTCTGAAATTGCAGGAAGGATGCGACCAGTTTTGCACGTTCTGTATCGTGCCCTTTTCGCGCGGAACGTCGCGAAGTGTCGAGCCGCGCCGCGTGATGACGGCGCTCGACGAGCTGCACGCGCGCGGTTTCAAGGAAGTTATCCTTTCGGGCGTGCATCTTGGCGGCTACGGCAAGGACCTCGAGCCGCAAGTCACCTTGGCTGACCTGCTTGAGATGGTCGCCGAACGATGCCCGATCGAGCGCGTGCGCATAAGCTCGCTCGATCCCGAAGAGCTGAGCGATCGAATCATCCGAATAATTTCGAGCAGCGAAAAATTTTGCGAACATCTTCATCTGCCGCTGCAGGCCGGTGAGGACGAGCTGCTGTCAAAGATGCGCCGTCGATATCAGCGCGGGCATTTTCGCGAACGCGTCGAGAAGGTGCTGACGGTATGGCCGGACGCCGCTATCGGCACCGACCTGATTGTTGGATTTCCGGGCGAGACGCCGCGGCACTTCGAATCTTACTTCGATTTTGTCGAAGCGCTCGGGCTCGCGTACTTTCACGTCTTTCCATACTCGGTTCGGGCTGGGACTACTGCGGCCAAGCTGCCGGGCCGGGTCAATCCGGCAGAGATCAAGCGCCGCGCCGCGCTGATGCGGGATTTGGGCGATCTCAAGCGTCATCAATTTGCGCGGCGCTTCGTTGGAACAAGACTTAAAGTATTATTTGAAGAGCGTGCGGAAAGCGGCAAACTTCGGGGCTACAGTCGCAATTACGTGCGCGTCTTGACCCACGGTCCCGATGATCTGACCAATCACGAAGTCGAGGTGGAGGCGTCAGCCGTTGAAGGCGCTCAACTGGTGGCGGAGATTGTTCGGCCGCACGCGGGCGATACCGCGTCCGACCGAGCCTCCTGAAAACCCCCGAATCAAGCTCGAGCGCGTGGTCGGCTACACGTTCGAGCGTGCCGAATTACTGGAGACCGCACTCACGCATCCGAGCGCGGCGGTCGGCTCTGACGCGCATTACGAACGGCTCGAATTTCTTGGCGATGCGGTGCTCGATTTGGCGATCGCCGATCTGCTGATGCGGAAGTTTCCGACTGCCAAAGAAGGACTGCTGTCGAAGCAGCGCGCGTCGATCGTGAACGCACGCACACTGGCGCTCAAGGCGCAGTCGATCGATTTGAACGAGATGCTGAAACTTGGCAAAGGCGAGGAAAAGAGTGGCGGGCGCGAGAAGACCTCGATCCTGGCGGCTGCGTTCGAAGCCATAGTCGGTGCGATTTACACCGACGGTGGTCTGGCGCCCGCGCAGCAGACGATCGAGCGTCTCTTCGCCGACGACATCGGCGGGCCCGCCGCGGAGCGCGATTACAAAACCGAGCTGCAGGAAACCGCCTATCGCAGTTTTCGCACGCAACCGGTGTACGAATTGATCGCGACCGAAGGCCCCGATCACGCCAAACGCTTCACGACCCGAATCAGGATCGCCGGACGCGACCTCGGCGTGGGCGAAGGCTTCAGCAAAAAGCAAAGCGAGCAAGCTGCGGCCCGGCTGGCTCTGGATCGCATCATGCAGGAGCGCGGCGAATCCAAATGAGTGAGCATCGCGCCGGGTTCGTTGCGATCGGAGGCCGGACCAATGTCGGCAAATCGACCCTGGTCAACCGGCTGGTCGGGCAAAAGATCGCGATCGTGACGCCGCGTCCGCAGACCACGCGCCGGCGGATTCTCGGAATCCGCACTGACGCGGATTCGCAGATGCTGTTGCTCGATACGCCAGGCCTGCACGAAGCAAAAAAGGAACTCAATCAACGAATGGTGCAGATCGCGCGCCGCGCAATCGCGGAGGGCGAAGTCGTTCTGGCCGTGGTGGAAGCGGCGGACAAGCTCAACCCCGGCGATCGCATCGTACTGACCGATATTCGAGCGCTGCGGCATCCCACGATCGTCGTGATCAACAAGATCGATCGCATCGCGCGGCCGCGAATTCTGCCGTTGATCGAGGAGATCCATCAAGGCTTCCCCGATGCCGAGATCATTCCTATCAGCGCACTCAGCGGCGAAAATGTCGACGAATTGGTGGCGACAATCAAGCACCTGCTGCCGGTCAGTCCGGCGCTGATGCCGGGCGATGAATACACCGATCAAACCGAGCGGATGATTGCCGAGGAGATCGTGCGGGAGAAAATCTTTATCAAGATGCGCCAGGAGATTCCGTTCTCGACGGCCGTGCGAGTCGATGAATTCGAGGAAGACGCGGAACGCAATCTGAAAAAGATTCATGCGACGGTGATCGTCGATCGCGAATCGCACAAAGGGATGCTGATCGGCGCAGGCGGCCGAACCATGAAGGAGATCGGCAGTGCGGCGCGGATCGAACTCGAGCAACTGCTCGGCGGGAAGGTGTTTCTCGAAATTATCGTCAAGGTCGAACGCAACTGGACGCGCGACCCGCGCAGGATTGCGGAGTTTGGACTGTGACGGCGCGGCGCGGATCGAACGGCGTCGCGCGCGGCGCCGAAGCAAAACGAATTGCGGCCGAAGGATTGCCGGCAGTCGTGCTGGTCGGACGCGCTAACGCCGGCAAATCGACCCTGTTCAATCGAATCGCGAAAGGCGGGCGCGCGATCATCAGCTCGATTCCCGGCACTACTCGCGATTTGAATTTTGCGCGCGCGACCCACAACGATCGCGAGTTTGTCGTGGTCGACAGCGGCGGTCTCGAGCTTGGCGGTCGCGAGCGAATGACCGATCGGATCGTGAGCGAGGCGCTCGCCGCAGTCGGTGTCGCGGACGTCGTCGTATTTCTGCTCGACGGCAAGAGCGGATTGAGCGATGCGGACACCGAGGCGCTCGGATTGGTTCGTGAAACCGGATGCCCGCTGATCATGGCCGTCAACAAGATCGATCGGCCCGGGCAGGAAGCGCAGGCGTCCGAGTTCTACGCGCTCGGCAGCGACGACATCTCGTTCATCTCGGCGGCGCACGGCCTTGGCGTTTCCGAGCTGCTTGATCGAATCGTCGCGCTGCTTCCGGAGCGGGAAGCCGCGACCGTGTCCGGTCCGGATTTGAGGCTCGCGCTGGTGGGACGTCCCAACGTCGGCAAGTCGTCGCTGCTCAATCGGCTCTCGGGATTCGAGCGCGCGATCGTGGACGACACACCCGGCACGACGCGCGATCCTGTCGATGTCCGGCTGTCGGCTGAGGGCCGCGAGGTTCTGCTGATCGACACTGCCGGGATTCGCCGGCCGACGCGCGTCGAGGGCGAACTGGAGCATCATTCGGTAGGCCGCGCGATCGAAACGATTCGGCGCGCCAACGTCGTGTTGTTGGTGATCGACGCTTCGGAGGGAATTACCGACCAGGATGCGCGCCTTGCGCGGCTGGCCGACACCAACGATCGCGCGATGGTCATTGTCTGCAACAAATGGGACGCCGCCGCGAAACTCGGACACAAGCTCGCGACCTTCGTGCGCGACGCTCACGAGCGCTACCCGTTTCTGGAATACGCGACGATGGTATTTACTTCGGCGCTCACGGGCGACGGCGTCAACGGAATTATTCCGGCGGCGATCGCCGCGGGCGACTCGTGGCGCGCTGTTTTTCAGACTTCGTTGCTCAATCGAATCTTGGCGGAAGCGACCGCCGCGATGGATCCGCCGCTGGTCGATCGACGACGCCTCAACATAATGTACGTGACGCAAGTCGGCAGCGCGCCGCCGCGGCTCAGATTCTTCACCAACGTGGAGCGAGGGATTCCAGCTCACTATGTGCGTTTTCTGGAAACCCGATTCACAAAATCGCTCGGCTTGGTCGGCACGCCGCTCCGGCTCGATTTTCGCCGCACTGGCCGATCGTGGGTGCAGGGCAGTGCTCCCGCGCGCCAGCCGCGCGGCAAGCCTCGACCGCGGCAGAAGCCCCAGCGAGTTTGACATGAGCCTGTGGAACACCGATAACGACGCGCTTCGTACACCTTCGAGCGTCCGGTATATTCGTCGTTCAATGCATCGCGGCGTTACAAGGCCATTCTCGTGATCCTGATTCTTGATTTCGGCAGTCAATACACCCAGCTGATCGCGCGCCGCGTGCGCGAGGCCAACGTGTATTGCGAGATTCATCCGTTCAATCTCGCGCCGGAAAAAATCCGCGAAATGAAACCGCGCGGGATTATTCTTTCCGGAGGGCCGGCGAGTCTGTACGAGGAGAACGCACCGGATATCAGCGATGCGGTGCTTGACCTCGGATGCCCGATACTCGGAATCTGCTACGGCCTGTATGTGATCGCGCAGCACCTTGGCGCCTCGAGCGTCGGCTCGCGCGCGCGCGAGTACGGCCCCGCCACTTTGACGATCGACGGCGATGACGTCTTGTTCGAGGGTCTGGCCGGCCGCGAGCATCGAGTGTGGATGAGTCACGGCGATCGCGTCGAAGCGATTCCCGAGGCGCTCACCCCGATTGCCCACAGCGGAAACTCGCCGTACGCCGCGTTCAAAACGCGCGACAACCGAATCCGCGGCATCCAGTTTCATCCTGAAGTTGTTCACACCCCGTGCGGCGCGCAGGTGCTGCGCAATTTCGTTTTGAAGATTTGCGGCGAGCGGGGCGACTGGACGATGGTTAATTTCGTCGAGACCAAACTCGCCGAGATTCGCAAACAGGTCGGCCCGACCGACAAAGTTCTGATGGGACTTTCAGGCGGCGTCGATTCCTCAGTTGCAGCCGCGCTGATTCATCGCGCGATCGGCGCACGCCTCGAGTGCGTTTTCGTCGATACCGGACTGCTGCGCGCGGGCGAGCGCGACCGCATGGAGCACGTCTTCGCCGGCCAGCTAGGACTCGAGCTCAAGGTTGTCGACGCGTCCGATATTTTCCTCGCGCGGCTCGCGGGCGTGCTCGATCCCGAACAGAAGCGCCGCATCATCGGCCATACTTTTATCGAGGTGTTCGAAAAAGAAGCGCAGTCGCTCGGCGACGCGAAGTTTCTGGGCCAGGGCACGCTCTATCCTGATGTGATCGAATCAGTCTCGTTCAAGGGCCCGTCCGCGGTCATCAAAAGTCATCACAATGTCGGTGGACTTCCCGAGCAGATGCGGCTCGAGTTGGTCGAACCGCTGCGCGAATTGTTCAAGGACGAAGTGCGCGAGGCTGGCCGCAGCCTCGGGCTTGCGCCGGAGGTGGTAGATCGCGAGCCCTTCCCTGGTCCCGGACTCGCGGTGCGAATCGTCGGCGAGGTGACGCGCGATCGCCTCGATCTGTTGCGCCGTGCCGATGCGATCGTGATGGAAGAAACAGCCGCGGCTGGCTTTGGTCTTAGAATCTGGCAATCATTTGCGGTTCTGCTGCCGCTTAAAACTGTTGGCGTGATGGGCGATGGCCGCAGCTACGAAAGCGTGATCGCGATTCGCGTGGTCGAGTCGCAGGACGGCATGACGGCGGATTGGGCGCGGCTCGATCCGTTGTTTCTCGCGCGCGTGTCGAGTCGTATCACCAACGAAGTGAAGGGCGTCAATCGCGTCGTTTACGACATCACGTCCAAGCCGCCCGCGACCATCGAGTGGGAGTGACACCGTGCGAGTGAAAACGTTATCGTGAAAGTACGCTCGCGGTTCGCGCCGAGCCCGACCGGCTCGCTGCACATCGGCAACGTCCGTTCCGGACTCTTCGCGTGGCTCTTCGCGCGGCACCACGGTGGCGTATTCATCCTTCGCATCGACGACACCGATCGCGAGCGCTCGAGCAAGGAATCGCTCGAGGAACAACTCGACGATTTGCGCTGGCTCGGGATGGACTGGGACGAAGGGCCGCCCGATCCCGCATATTTTCAGACCAATCGCGTCGAGCGCCATCGCGCCGCCGCGCTGACCTTGCTGCGCGAGGGGAAAGCCTATCCATGCTACTGCAGCGCCGAAGAATTGGATGCGAAACGCAAGCAGGCCGAGCGCGAGCATCGCCGCCCGGTCTACGATCGCAAATGCCGCAACCTCGATTTTCCGTCCGACCTCGCGTTGCCCGACAAAGCGGCCGGCCGCAATTACACCATTCGTTTCAAGGCGCCGCTCGACGGTGAGACGGTGCTCGAAGATCTCGTGAAAGGCCGCATGGTCTTCCAGAACGCCGACCTCGACGACTGGATCATCATCCGGTCCGACGGCTCGCCGATTTACAATTTCGCGAGCGTGCTCGACGATGCCGACCTGCGCATCACGCATATCGTGCGCGGCGACGATCATGTTCCCAACACTCCGCGCCAGATTCAGATGTTCAAGGCGCTGGGATTCGAGCCGCCGGCGTTCGCGCACCTGCCGCAGGTGCTGGGCCCCGACGGCTCGCCGTTGTCCAAGCGTCACGGCGCCACCTCCGTCGTCGCGTATCGCGAAGGTGGCTACTTCCCCGAGGCGATGCTCAACTATCTCGCGCGGCTCGGCTGGTCGCACGGCGACCAGGAAATTTTCTCGAAGGATGAACTGATCCAGTTTTTCGATTTCGCCGATTGCGGCAAGTCGGCTGGTGTCTTCAATCCCGAAAAACTGCTGTGGCTGAATTTCCACTATCTTAAGGAACGGCCGGTGGCGCAGTTAGCTCGCGAGGTCACACCGTTCATCGAGAAACGCGGATGGCCGATCCCGGGCGACGACGCGTGGCTCGAGAAAATGGTAGCCACGCTGCATGAGCGCGCGAAGACGCTGGACGAGTTGGCCGAATTCGCGTCCTTCTATCTGAAGGACGACATCACGATCGACGCAAAGGCAGCCGCGAAATTTCTCAAGCCCGAAATCGCCGCGCCGCTACGGACCCTGGCCGCTGAAATCGATTCCATCGAGGGCGAATTCTCGGCCGCGGCGGTGCAACAGGTCTTCGAGCGGGTGCTCGCCAAATTCAACTTCAAGCTTGGACAATTGGCGCAGCCGGTTCGCGTCGCGATCACCGGCGGCACCGTGAGTCCCGGCATCTACGAAGTGATCGAAGTGTTGGGGAAGCATCGCACCGTCGAACGCCTCAACAGTGCCGTGAAGCTTACCGAGCAGCGCGCTTGAATTTCCGCGGTCGGCTCATTTCGATGCCGGCATCACCATGATCTGTCCATTCATCTCCGGCTGATGCATCACGCAGTAGAAATTGAAAATTCCATCTTTGTGGAACGTGAACACATACGAGGTTTTCGAGAGCGGCAGCAGCTTCACATGCATCAGGACCTTTGAGTTCGCGTCGGCCAGCATGAAATCGTGCTCGTCGTCGGACTGCAGATTCCAAAAGGTCAGCATGGTCGGGACTTCTCGCTGAACCGCGATGAACGTCGGCGAAAACGCGTAAACCTCGCCGAATTTTGCGACCGTTTCCTTCGGCCCGGTCTCCTTGATTGCGACCGCCTCCGTCAACACGATCACTTCGGCTTCGGCCTTGCCTCCCTTTGCAACTGAAACGATCTTCGACGCCGCCTCATCGGGCAGGTAGTAGTGCTTGTCGTCAACCGGCGCGGCCGATGCGATCGCGCCACACGCGACGATCCAAAGCATCGCCGTCACCAGGCACTGGCTCGTCAGTTTCGCTCGAATTAGCACTTTCCGCTCTCGACCAGGATGCCGCCAAATAGTATTTTCAACACATGGGCGTACTTGTTCCTTACGTAGTCGAACAGACGGGTCGAGGCGAGCGGTCGTACGACATCTATTCGCGACTGCTCAAAGATCGAATCGTCTTCATGGGCGGGACCGTCACCGACGATCTCGCAAACCTCGTCACCGCGCAGCTGCTGTTCCTCGAGTCCGAGGACCCTGATCGCGAGATCAATATGTACATCAATTCGCCCGGCGGTTCCGTTACGGCCGGCCTGGCGATCTACGACACGATGCAATTCGTCAAGCCGCCCGTCTCGACGCTATGCGTGGGGCAGGCTTCCAGCATGGGCGCGCTGCTGCTCGCCGCCGGCGCCAAAGGCCGCCGCTATTCTTTGCCTCATTCGCGCATTCTGATTCATCAGGTGTCGGGCGGATTCGAAGGGCAGGCGAGCGACATCGAGATCCACGCGCGTGAGGCGCTGCGGCTGCGCGAAATTCTGAATGAAATCCTGTCGAAACACACCGGTCAGAATATCAAGAAGGTCGAAAAGGACACCGATCGCGACAACTTCATGTCGGCTGCGCAGGCGGTTGAGTACGGGCTGATCGACGAAGTCATCGCCGGGCGCCCGGTCAAGTCGTCGCTTTAGCGCAGCGCGCAAGATCGCAAATTTCACTACGTGAAGTCAGGCGGGCAGCGATGCCCGCCTTTTTTTGCGATCAAATCACCGCGCGCAAAATCGGGGAACCGTACCAGCCGAGAATTCGGCGATAGAGATAGAACCACACCGTCAGAATTAGCGTGCCCAACCCGACTGCAAACGGGTACGCGATAGTCGGCGCGTCCATCACCATCGGCAGCAGCGCTACCGCGAGCGCGGGCGGCACGTGTACGCGAGTCGCGCGCAGCACGCCGATTCCGCAAATCATGCTGCACGCGGCAGTCAGCGGAGTGGCCCCGAGCAAATACCAGAATCCAAATCCACCCGCGGAAGCCAGAAAAGCTGCGACCGGCAATCTGAACGGTTTGTCGGCCCACGCACACGACGCTTCGTGCGCGAACATCTCATATGCGATAACAACCAACGGCGGAAACAGGATGAAGCGGAGTCCGGTTATTTTCACGATGCAGGCTGCGAGCGCGACGAACATCAGCAGCGCGATCAGCCATGCGATGCCGCCCGGAAGCGCGTCGGGTTCGCGATCGCGCGGAACATTTTCTTGTGCGACGGAATGATATCGCCGCCAAAGAATCGACAGCAGCGCGAGAATCGTCGTCCCAAGCAAAATCCCCGGCGGATACGCCCAACTTCTGATTCCCAGCACTAGCGGCAAAAGACCCGCCGAAATCGCCGGCGCAACTGGCGAGCGCAGCGCCAGGATAATCGCGAGCGCGCCGATCACCGTGAGCATCACCGACACGAAGCCGTATGGCAGGTTGCGCGTCATGACTATTCCAACCACTGCGGTGAAGACGGGAGTCAGCGCCAGTTGAACAGGCGAGTTGCTCCAGTGCCCGCGCGGCCGGCCGAACACATCGTAAGAAAGCGCGCCCAGTTCAGGAAACATGATGAAGTAAATTCCGCTGACCGCCGCCACCGTCGCGATCAGCGCGATGTAAATTGTTGCGAACGCTTCGGCTGCGACGCGTGCGCGTCCGCGCAAGCCCGCCTCGCGATCGGGTTCGAGTTCGTACCACCCGCGTTGATTGGGGTCGCTGTTTGGCGCGCTTGTCATCGCGGCGATTCCTGGAGCAGGGGACCGTCACTACCGAGCATCGCGCGACGAATCAATTTGATCGGCATCGCACCTTGCTTCAGAAAATCGTCGTGGAACTTTCCTAAATCGAAAGCCGCGCCTTGCTGTCGCCGCACGTCTTCGCGCAATTTCAGAATCATCAGCTTGCCGAGCTGGTAGCGAAGATAGCCGGGGTCGTCGGTTCCGCGTAGCGCTTCGACCATGGCGTTGTGCGGAGTCTGATACGCATTGAGCTCGAAAAATTTCGCGGCTTCATCCACCGTCATCCCCTGCGTATGCATCCTGATTCCTGCGAGGTAACGACACGCGCGCATCAGCGCCATCTGCAGTTGTGCGAGCCGGTATTTCGGATCGCCCTGATGCAGACCTTCATCGAGCATCATCTGCTCGCAGTAGAGCGCCCATCCTTCGCTGTCGGCGCCCGAATGATAAATCTGGCGCACCTGGTCCGGGAGCAGCCGGTTATTGAGAAATTGGACGTAGTGGCCGGGATAAACCTCGTGCACGGAGGTATCCGAAATTGTCGGCGGCGCATAGAAGGCGAGCAGCTGCGCTTTTTTCTCCTCGCTCCACGACGGCTCCGGCAACGTCACATAAAAAAACGCCTCGGTGGTTTTTTCAAACGGACCGGGAGTATCCATCGAGGCGAAGGTCGTCGCACGCATGTACGGCGGTGTCTCGCGAACCATCGGCAGCACGTCGGATGGAATGGTCGCGAGCCGATGAGCGATCACGTAATTCCGCAGGTCCGACAGTCCCGACGCCACCTCAGGCAGAACGCCCTCGCTATCGGGATGATCCTGGCTCAACGTTTTGATCACATCCGCTGGAGTGCGATTCGGATCGATCGCGGCGGCCGTCGTTTTGAACTCGTCCTGCAGACGCGCGAGCTCTTTCACGCCGACCGCTTCGAGTTGCTCGAGCGGCAGGTCGACCATGTCGCCATCCTCGAGCATCCTGCGATAAGCATCGGCGCCGATCGCATAGTTGCCTGTCGCGTGAGGCATCAGATCGTTCTTGAGCCATCGCGAGTAATCTTCGATCGCGATGATCAAATTCGCATTCGCCCGCAGGAAGCTCGCCTTCTCATCGCTGTCCGGCGCCTTCGCGAATGCCAACGGCACGTCGTTCCTGAAAAATCCGATCGTTGCCGGCATCTGCTGCAAAGTGATTTCGATCGCAACCTTTGGCGTCCTGGCCGCCTTCAGATTGATGCGCGCCGCGGCGAGATTCTTGAGCGCGGCGATCTCGCGGGCCGCCACGGAATGCATCCGCACGAGCAGCGGAGCGAAGTCGCGCTTGATCAGACTGTTGATCGCGGAGGTGGGCAGGTAACTGCCGGGGTCGCGCTCATAGGTGCGAATTTGCTGGGTCCGGAGCAGCTCCCCGTCTAGATGCGCCAGCAGCCATTCGCGATCGGCTTCGTCGTTCGCGATGAGCGCGCGCGGATCGTCGGCGCCGAATATTTTGATCCAATGATGTGCGTGACTGATCACATCGGCGGCGCCTGCGGCCGACAAATCGTCGATCCGATCGTCGAAGCGATGATCGCCCAGCGCGGTGGCGTGTTCTGGATAAAGCCGCATCTCGGCTTCGATGAAATCCGCCGTCTGCTTGTGGAAGCTCGCGTTAGGATCGGATTCCGTGCGATTGGCAGCAGTGTCGGCGGCGGCCGGCGAAAAATTCGACGCCAGCAAAACGATGCAAGCGAGCGTGGCGGCGAGGTGCGCAGTTGCGGCTCGGGCCCGAACCGCTTTCAATCGGTGCATGGGGCTGAGACTATTGGCAGATCGCAACTTCACTGTCGAGAGACAGTCTGGGCGCCTGGAAATTTGAAACATGCCCGGCCGGATTCATCAATTCTACGCGGTCGCATTCGAGGAGAATTTTTCACTGCGTCAGATCGCGCCCGCATTTCCCGAGGCGAGAATCACGCCGCTCGAATTGTATCTGCCGTTGGGCGTCGACGGAGGCCTGTATATCTTCCCGTTCGGCGCGGTGGTAACGCACGACGTGTCCCCGGAAAATCGCGAACCAGTTTTTGCGCGGCTCGCGCAAGTATTGCCCAGGCTCACGACCCAGATCCTTCGCGAACATTATTCCGTGCTCGAAGATCCCGCCGCGACGATCGGCATCTTCGACGGAATGCTGCGAGTCGATCGTTTAACTCCGGCCCGAGCCGGCGTCGTCGCCCTGACCGTCGCGCAAAGCGCGGCGATGGAATATTACGAACGAATCGTCGACGACCTCTTCGATCGCACCGGCAAGCTCGTGCAGCGGCTCGAGGTGCGCGGCACCGTGCCGTTCCGCGTTAAACCGCTGCATCGATTTATCGGCGAGGCGATCTCGACCCGCACCGAAGTGCTCTCGGTTCTGCACCTGCTCGACAAGCCCGCCGCGACCTGGGACGATCCCGCGATGGACCGCATTTACGACGATCTGCGCGACGAGTTCGATCTCGTCGATCGCTACGCCGCACTCGCGAGCAAGTTGCAGAGCATCCAGGAATCGCTCGTCCTCCTGCTCGACGTCGCGCGCGAACGCCGCCTGATTTTGCTGGAAGTCGTAGTCGTCCTGCTGATTTTGCTCGAGGTCATTCTCGGCATCCTGCACTTCACTTGAATGCCAAAATTTCGCGTTCCGCGATTTCCGAAAGCTTGACAGCATCGCGCCGCGGACGCGATAAACGCCGCATGGCACAAATCAAAATTGAACGCGGTCTTCATCACGGAGTTCCGTACACACCCGACATGCAGGATGGCGGCAAGCGTCCCGAGCCCACCTGGAGCACCATTCGCGATCAGGTGCGCGACGCCGAAGCGCTTGGCTACGACACTATTCTCGCGGTGGAGACGCAGCACGATCCTTATCTCGATCTCGCGATCGCCGCGCAGGAGCCGTCCAAGCTTGAGCTCGCCACCGGTATCGCGCTGTGCTTCACCAAGAGCCCGGTCGCGACCGCTTACACCGCGTGGGATATTCAGCGCATGAGCGGCGGCCGCCTGGTGCTCGGACTTGGCTCGCAGGTCAAGGGCCACGTGATGCGCCGATTTGGGATGCCGTGGTCGAAGCCCGCGCAACGAATGAAGGATTACGTCAATGCGATGCGCGCGTGCTGGAACACCTGGCAGACCGGCGAGCCGCTCAATTTCCGCAGCGAGCATTACAATCTCTCGCTCATGACGCCGAACTTCGCGCCGCCGCCCGTTTCCAATCCGCAAATCCCGGTGCTGATCGCGGCCGTGCAGGAACGGATGCTGCAAGTCGCCGGCGAAGTGTGCGAGGGCGTGCGGCTGCATGGCATCGTCACCCGCAAATATCTCGATCAGATCGCTTTTCCAAATCTGAAAAAGGGCTTCGACAAGTCGGGGCGTCCCTCGTCTGAGTGGGACGGCTTCCAGATTGGCGGCGGCGGATTTCTATGCGCGGCGAAAGATCAGGATTCACTCGCGCGCGCGGTGAGCGGAATGAAATCGACGATCGCATTCTACGGCTCCACGCGTTCCTATCGCTCCAGCTTCGAGATCGACGGATGGGGCGATACCGCCGATGAATTGCACAAAATGTCTGTGCAACAAAAATGGCCCGAAATGGCGAAGCTCGTCAGCGAAGAAATGGTTCACGCATTCGCGGCGGTCGGCACCTACGATCAGATTGCGAGCGTGATCAAGAAACGCTTCGCCGGAGTCAATCGGCTCTCGTTCGACATGCCGACCAGGACCGATCACGATCGCGGCGTGCTGAAGGAGATCATCCAGGATTTGCGCCGCGCTTGATCCGCGTTGTAATCGCGATGCATTGGCGGCGGCACCTTGGCGCGGCGTCAAGCGGATGCTACTCTGCTCGCGCGCATGATTTCGAATTCGCTTTCAACAATGTTCAGAAAAAAGAAAGGGAGTGGCGATGCTCAAGACAGTGATTGTGGTGGCGGGGATGTTCGCGGCGTGTATGATCTCGTTGGGATCAGCAGAGCCGGCTTTGGCGCAAGTTCCTGCGGCGGAAATCACCACTAAATACGGTCTCAGTCTCGCGCCGGTTCCGCTGGATCTGCACAGGAAGAACCGCCGACAAGTCGCGCTCGGCAGTTATCTCGTCAACGCGGTTGCCGGATGCAACGACTGCCACACGAATCCGCCGTACGCCCCGGGCGGCAATCCATTTCTCGGACAACCCGAGAAGATCAACGCGAACGGCTACTTCGGCGGTGGCAAATGCTTTGGCCCGATCATCTCCGCAGACATCACACCCGATAGCAACGGGCTGCCCGCGGGATTGACGCGCGCGCAATTCAGGGACGTGATCCGCACCGGCATCGATCCCTCTGACGGCGGAATCTTGCAAGTGATGCCGTGGCCGATTTTCCAGAATATGACCAATGGGGATCTCAACGCGATCTACGCATATCTCACAGCGATTCCATCGCTGCCGCCGCCGACGAACACCTGTCCGTAACGGCGTCAACTTGCGCTGAGATCTGACCAGCGGCGCGACTGTGGCGATCGCGCGCAGTCGCGCTTGCATTGTGATTGCGTTATTTCACGGCGCGGCCCCGATATCGTCAAGCTCGAGGTCCGACGCCGCATAGGTCGAGCACATCAGGATGTAACCGCGCTCGCGTTCGTCGTCCATTAAGCCGAATAGATCTTCGCCGGGCATTTTGACGATGCCCCGAACCACGCGCGCGACGCAGGTGCCGCACATTCCGCGACGGCATCCATAAGGGAAATCGAGGCCGGCATTTTCGCCCGCCTCGAGGATCGTCTCACCGTGATTTGCTTCGAACGACTCGCCAGTCGAGCCGATCGTGATTTGGTAGGCCATCAGAATCGCAGCCGGCGAGCGTCGATTGCCGGCCCGCGCTGGCGACGCTTACGAACTTGCGGGCGTGACCGGCTCGCCGTCATGCAATTGCGCCGGCGGCACCACGATCACCATCTCGCCGCCGTTCAGACCTTGCTTCACCTCGACGCCTTCCTGGTATTCGCGCCCGAGTACCACCGGCACCGAATGCGCAATGCCGTCGCGAATCACCCACACCGAATTCGACTTGCCCTCGGTCACGATCGCCTTCTTCGGCGCCAATACCGTCGCCGCTTCGACCTTGGTGGTCGGCGTGCTCGACAGGAACGTGACCTTCGCGCTCATTTCGGGTTTGATCATTTTCAGATCCGGCTGCAGGATTCGCACCTCAACCTTCACCGTGCCTTTCTGGCGATCGGCTTCGGGATAAATCTTCACCACCTTGGCGGCAAAGGGATTGTCGGGATACGCGTCCGGGATCACCGTGGCCGGCGAACCCATCGTAACTTTCGCGATGTCGCTTTCGTTGATATCGACTTCGCAGCGCAGGTCGCTCAGGTCCGCCAGTTGCGCGATATCAGTCGCACCGCCGCCCGCCTGGATACTTCCGCCATAATTGATCGTGTCTCCGACCTCGCGATACTTCTGCAGCACGACACCGTTGATCGGTGATCTCAGCACGGTCTGACTGACGTTGAATTTCGCGTAGTCGATTGCGCTGTCGGCGCGCTTAAGCCCGGCCGCCGCGACCGATAGTTGGTTCTCTGCATCATCGAGCGAATCTTTCGACTGCACGCCTTCCTTGTACAGCGCTCGCAGCCGGTCCGCGCGCTGCTGCTTTAGTGTGACGTTCGCCACCGCCAGATCGCGATCCGCGTATGCCTGGCGCAACTGCGCCTGGTAGTCGCGATCGTCGATTCGTGCGAGCAGGTCGCCGGCCTTTACTTTCTGGCCTTCCTCGATTGGCTCGGCGATGATTTGCCCGAGAATCTTGGTGCCGATCACGATGTACTTGTGCTGCGTAATTATGTAGCCGCTGCCGGTCAGCAGGGTGCCCGCTTGCCCAGCCTGTTTCATGGTGACGATCGCGGTCTGCACTTCGATTGGCCGGCCGAGCGTGCGCTGATAGACCAGCCATCCTGCGGCGCCGATCACCGCTATCACCACGATCGCGATCGCGGCCGGCACCAGCCGGCTCCGACGCTCGGGCTCAGCGGCGCGAGCGATTCTGAGCGATTCAAGCTCGCGAATATTAGGTCCGCGGGGAGATTCGACCGACACAGTTACAAGCTCCTGAGCGCATCGACTACGGGCATTTTCATCGCCTGGCGGGCCGGCAGCCATCCTCCGACTACGCCCATCACGGCGGCGAAGAGCAGGGCCTCGATTACGATCGTGAACGTGACCCGGAAATTGAAGGCCAAGGTCGAGAAGCTAACGAAATTTCCAAACGTGGTCGAGAGGCCGTTGATCGGCATCGCCAGCATGATTCCGATCGCGCCCGCAGCCAGCGACAGCACCAGCGACTCGAGCAGAAACGACGACATCACCGCGCCGGGCGCAAAGCCCAATGCGCGGAGCGTGCCGATCTCGGTAGTACGGGCCGACACTGCCGCGTACATCGTGTTCATCGCGCCGAAGATCGCGCCCACCGCCATGATCACTGCGACGATCATTCCGAGCGCCCGCATCTGGTTGGCGACCACTGCTTGGTCGCGATAGTAGTCAGGCTCCGTCTGCCCCTGCAGATTGATCCGCGGATCATCGGCCAGCCGACGAATCAGCGCCGCACCGTCCGCGCCGGGCGCCAGTTTCAGACGCACCGCCGCATAGTATTTGCCGCGCTGCGCATCGTCCTGGACATTATGGATATCGGCCCAGACTTCCGACTCGTACGAGCCGCCACCGGACGATAATATTCCTACCACTTTCCACTTGCCGCGCCCGAAGTGCAGCATCGATCCGAGCGACAGGTCCTTGTAATGACCGAGCAGTCCTTTGCCGACTACGACCTCGTTCATCGAGGGAGCGAACATCCGCCCCGCGATAATATGGACCTTGTCGTGAACTTTGAGTGCGATCGGCAGCACTCCGCGCACCACGATGTTGTCGCGTCCGCCACCGATTCGATCCATCAACGCCTGCACCGGCAGTTCGGGCGACACGTCAACTTCACCGTCCGCTTCGCGCCGAATCTGCGGCAGGAATTTCAACGCGTCGAACTGATCGAGCTGAAAGCCTGACACGGTTTCCGTAGTCGCGCCTTTGCGCAGCACGATCAGATTGTCGGGAGAACCGGTATCGGCGATCGCGGAGTTAAGGCCCGCCACCAGCGCCATCACGATCACGAACACCGCCACCACCAGCGCAATCCCGCCCGCCGTCATCGCAGTCGAGACGCGCCGGACCAGCAGGCTTCTGACGTTGTATTTCAGCGGGATCGCCATCCTATGCAACCATCCGCAGCGCATCGACGATATTGCGCCGCGCCGCCGACACCGCCGGCCCGAGCGCACTGAACACTCCGATCAGCGCCGACGCGATCAGCGTTTCCGCCAGTACCAGCGGTGGCATTCGGATTGAACTCATCGGACCCATGCTGCCCGTTCCGACCGCGAACAGCTTGAGCACGATAAATGCCGAACCGCATCCGAGCAGCCCGCCAAGAAGCCCGATGACCAGCGACTCCGACAGCAGCAACGATAGAATCGTGCGCGAAGTGAAACCGATCGAACGCATCACCGCGATTTCGCCGCGCCGTTCCCGAATCGACATCGCCGCGGTGTTGGCCGCTACCAGACCGATCGTCAGCACCACGATGAAGCCGAGAATCTCCGCCATCCTGAAGATGGTGCGATAGCTCTGCATGAAACCGCCGATGAATGCGGACTCCGACTCCGACAGCGTCTCGGCCGACGAGTTGGCGAAACCTTCATCGATCGCGGCGATCACCTGGGGCACGTTCTCCGGCTTGTCAACCTTGACCCAGATCATGCTGACGAAACCCGGCCGGCCGGCTGCCTCTTCCAGATAATCGCGCCGAAAAAGCAGGAAGGTGGGCGGGGCCTTGCCGCCCAGCACTCCGACAATTTGCAGCGTGACGTTGAAATTGTAGATCGATCCTTTCAGCTGTATTTGCTGGCCGACGTGCAGATGAAAGCGCTTCATCGTTTCGGCGCCGACCAGGCACGCCGTCCTTATTTTCTTGAACTGCTCAATCGATTCCGGCGAGATTGCCCAATCGGAATAGACTTTTTCGATCTGCTCATGATCGACCGCAAAATTCGGAAACTGATCATAAAGCTCGTGATAAACCCCGCCGAACCAGCTCTGCGTCATCGCCGCTTCGACGTGAGGAATTGCGACGATTCGTTGCCGATATGCGACCGGAATCGAATACGCCAGTCCCGCCTTGTTGTGGGCCGCGATTCGCGTCGATGACGCGGTGTCGCTGAGAATCTGGTTCGCGACGGTCGGGACACTGACCAGCGCCGAAAAAATAAACAGCGAAACTGCGATCGATAGCACGGTCAGAATCGTTCGCCGCTTGCTGCGAAACAGATTTTTGAAAACCAGTACGGCGTATTTCATGCTCGCCCCTGTTCGATCAAAGTCGCTCGCCTGAACGCGCTGCTCCTTTCACCCGCGCGCCGCTCACGCGCTCGTCGCCGCAGCCTCGGCCGGCGCACCGCGCCTGCCGGGCTCCGTCCCGACCAGCAAACCCTTGTCGAGACGATAAACCGTGTCGACGTACCGCTCGGCCCGCGGGTCGTGCGTCACCATCACGATCGTCTTGTGGAACTGCCGGTTCAGGTCCACCAGCAACCCGAGAATCTCCTCGGCCGACTTCGCATCGAGATCGCCGGTCGGTTCGTCCGCCACGATGATCGTCGGGTCAGCGACAATCGCGCGTGCGATCGCGACCCGCTGCTCCTGTCCGCCCGAGAGCTGGCGCGGATAGTGATCCATCCGGTCCGCCAAATTCACCACGCGGAGCGCCGTCTCGACGTGCGAGCGGCGTTCAGCCTTGCTGAGACGCGTCAGCAGCAGCGGCAGCTCGACATTTTCGAAAGCGGTGAGCACCGGGATCAGATTGTAGAACTGAAACACCAACCCGATATGCCGCGCGCGCCAGCTGGCGAGGTCGCGCTCTTTCATGCCGGTGATTTCCTCGCCGCCGACCGCGACTCTGCCAGTAGTCGCATGGTCGATACCCGCGATCAGGTTCAGCATCGTGGTCTTACCCGAGCCTGACGGCCCCATGATCGCGACAAACCGCCCCGCCGGAATCTGGATCGTCACATCGTCGAGCGCGCGAACCTCGAACTCATCGCGCTTGTAGATTCTGACTACATGTTCGAGATCGATTGCATACTTTTCGTCCATCGCGTCCTCCCTTTCACTTGTGAAGTCACTTTCCCGCGGCCGCGGCGCGCACCGGCCGGATTCGCCGATTGGCCCGCCGTTTGTCTCTGATATCGCGCTTCAATTGTGCGCACAGTCTGGTCAGCACGCGCGCCTTCGCCTCGGTGATCGCGCGGCCGAGTTCCACCACGATTCGGCGCACCGGACTCTCGCCCGCCCGCACCATCTGATGCAATACCTGCGTCAGAAATTCGGCGCGTTGCTGGTCGTCACGCCGGGTGCGCTCCATATGCTCCAGCGCGGCGGCGGGATCGTGGTCCGCGAAATAAATTTTCACCTGCGCTTCATCGAACACGAACAGCGGCTGCGCCGGTTCGTGCAGCATCCGCGCGAAATGCTCGCGCCCCTTCGGCGTGATCGCGTAAACCTTTCGCGCGCGCCGTCC
Organism: Deltaproteobacteria bacterium; assembly: GCA_003135855.1. Lineage (GTDB taxonomy): Bacteria > Desulfobacterota > Binatia > Binatales > Binataceae > Binatus. Next base: position 2,225 of record PNBD01000082.1, on the reverse strand, counting down.
CTGTCGCGATTTTCGCAAACGGACCAACCCGTCGCTCGCGAGTTTCTTGAGCGCCGGATAAATCGATCCGTCGCTCACGCGGTAGAAAAACCCCACCGGATTCTGGAACCGGCGCTTGAGATCGTAACCGGTCGCCTCCGACTCCCTCAGAAAGCCCAGGATCGGAAACTTCACATCCATCCGGGGCGGCGTCTGTTCGATCCTGAACAACGGTTTGCCCGGCGCGAATGCGCGCCCATTCAAGCTCCGATGCGGACTGCGAAGCAGGGAGACTCTGCCCGAACCAGTCTTTGCGGTATTTTCGTCCATACGTATCGAGTCAATAGCTCGACTTGATATATGAATCAACAATGTGTCGATCGATCAAGATGCAGTGATTCAACTGCGGATTGAAGCGCGCGCCGCGTGGACGATGCGGCCCAGATTGCTGCGCCCTGCGAGTGGCGCGATGCGCCCGCCGGCCTCGCTGAGCGCTCGCATCCGATGCGACGGCGGCTCGCTGCCGAACACATAATCCCACAGCGGCGTCGTCACGCCGAAAATCCGATCGGGCTCGCGAAAATGATGCGCCAAGTGCCGCGCCCTTAGCGACGCCTCGATGCTGCCCGCCGGTTTCGTGAAGTGTATCCGATAGTGGATTAATTCATACGCCGCAAATCCTGCGACGATGCCGCCGAGGAATATCATCCCCGGCGCAAGACCGAACAGGTACCACCCACCCAGCATCACCACCGTCGCCGGAATCCACGCGCCCAGCGCAAACACCGCGTGCGGGTCGCGATGATGCACGTCGTGCAGCGGCGTCACGAACGTCCGATGCGCATGCCCTAGCACCCCGTGGATCACGTACTCGAGCAGTGTCCACGCGAACATGCCGGCCGCAAATATGACTATGCCGAGCAGCATCGATGATGATCGTAAGTCCGCCAAGCGATGCGCGCAACGCAGTCGGGTGATTGCAGTGAGGCGAAGGGGGCCTTGACCTTCTAGTCTTTAGTGGTATAGTCTAATCCAGACCAAGCTAGGAGCTTCTCTCCATGTACGATTCGGACAATCCATTTCTCAATGGCAACTATGCGCCGTGGCGGGAAGAGGGTGAGGCCTACGATCTCGAAATTGAGGGCAAGCTGCCGCGCGAGCTGAACGGAGCGCTATATCGGATTGGGCCGAACCCGCACTTCAAGCCGTTCGGACGCTATCACTGGTTCGATGGCGACGGGATGGTGCATGGGTTTCTGCTGCGCGACGGGCGCGCGGCGTATCGCAATCGCTACGTGCGGACCGGCGGTCTGCAGGCCGAGATGAAAGCCGGGCGCGCACTCTACGGCGGGTTGATCGAGCAGCCGCGCGAGTTGCCGCCCGATCAGCCGCCGTTCAAGAACGCCGCCAACACCAACATCATTGGGTTCAACAATCGACTGCTCGCGTTATGGGAGGCGGGACTGCCGCATGAGTTGCAACCCGAGACGCTCGAGACCGTCGGTCTGTATGACTTCGGCGGCAAGATTTCAGGGCCGGTGACGGCGCATCCCAAGGTCGATCCGGCCAACGGCGATTTGCTGTTCTTCGGGTATCAGCCGTTTCCGCCGTATGTGACCTGGTATCGCGCCGCGCGCGACGGAAAGTTGCTCGAGTCGCGGCCGATCGACTCAGGAATCCCGGTGATGATGCATGATTTTATCACCACGGATAACTACGCGATCTTTTTTGTGTGCCCGTCGGTGTTTCATATCGAGAACGTGCCGCAGGGCAAGCCGCCGCTGATGTGGGAGCCGCAACACGGCACCAAGATCGGCGCGATGAACCGCAAGACCGGCGACGTGACTTGGTTTCATGACGAAGCGTTCTACGTGTTTCATTTTCTGAATGCCTACGAGGAAAACGGCTCGCTGATTGTCGATGGCTGCCGCATGAAGGCGCTCGACATGACCGGTTCTTCGTTCGGCGGGAATCCGCCGCTGCCATGGCGATGGAATCTCAACTTGAAGGACGGTTCGATTCGGCAGAATCAAATTGACGACGTCTCGGGCGAGTTTCCGCGGCTCGACGAACGACTGGCCGGAAGAAAGCATCGCTACGGCTACTTCGCCGGCGGCAATGCCGACGATCGCACCAATCAGCCGGGATTCCAGGCGCTGCTGAAGCGCGACTATCAGAAGGGCACGCTCGAACATCATACGCTGGGTGCGGACCTGGCGCCGGGCGAGCCGGTGTTCGTGCCGCGC
>PNBD01000081.1 GCA_003135855.1 Deltaproteobacteria bacterium | reverse complement strand
ACGAGATGTTGACGATGTTGCCGCCTTTGGCTTTGCGCATGACGGGGAGCACGACCTGCATCGCATTGAGCGCGCCGAAGAGGTTGACCTCCATCATGCTGCGCAGATCTTCGGGACGGATATGTTCGACGTCGTCGGTGATCAGGAGGCCGGCGGAATTGACGAGGATGTCGACGCCGCCGAAGGCTTCCTTGACTTGCTCGACGGACCAGAAGACGCGCGCGCGATCGGTGACGTCGCAATCGAGGGCGAGGGAGTGGCCGCCGGCCTTGTCGATTTTTTTGGCGAGCTCTTCGAGTTGCACGCGGCGGCGGGCGAGCACCGCGACCTTCGCGCCCTGCTCGCCGAATGCGAGCGCGACGTCGTGGCCGATACCGCTCGAGGCGCCGGTGACGATGACCGATTTATCGCGAAAATAACCGAGGATGGGTCCTTTGGATTCTCGTTTGGATTCGGCCATCACAGTCACCTCGATTTGGATGCGTCGCGCGAAAGGCGCGCATCCGAGGGCAATTGTGCGCCGATGAGATGGAGATGCGCAAACATGCAATCGAGAAAGAGAAGGACTCACGCGCGTCGCACGTTGCGCAGACTCGCGGCGTGGTTACGTTTAAATAGTTAGAGGGATAGTTGCGCGCAGTTGCGCGGAGGAAACGTGAACGCCAAAACAGTCATCACTGAGATTGCCGCGGCCGGACTTTTGATTGGTTCGTATCCGTTGGATTGGCTAGTCAAGCAGGGCGAGCGATATCTTCCGTCGCCATGTATCGAACCGGGCGAACCGGTAATTTTGGTGCATGGACTCGGCGGCAATCGCTCGAACTTGCTGGCGCTGTCGGCGTATCTGCGGCTCGCGGGTTTCGACAACGTTTCATATTTCGAATATCCGCGCTGGCAGCCGATCAGCGTTTCGTCGGCGCAGCTCGGCGAATTTGTCCGTGAGAAAACCAACGGAGCGAGCGGTGTGCATCTGATTGGCCACAGTCTCGGCGGCACGGTGGCGCGGCATTTTACGGCGGGCGCGAAACATCGCGTGGTGCGAACGCTGATCACGCTCGGCTCGCCGTATTCCTACGGGCAGTGGAGTCCGAGTGAGGTCGGGATTTTCGGCGACAACGATCCGATTGTGCCGGCGCCGATCGAGTCGCTAGTGAACCCGTCGGCGTTCGCGCGAATTATCACGCTGCACGACGTCGGGCATCTCGCACTGATCTTTCATCCTGAGGTGCTGCGAATTATCGGCACCGAGTTGCGCGCGAATCGCGCCACGGAAAATCGCGCCGCCGCGTAATCGCGGGCGCGCTATTGCCGCATTCCAAAGAGACTTGAGCCGTTGGATATCAAAGACGACGCGCGCTCACAGGCCGGGGCGATCGTGCTGGTCGGCGGGCGGAGCTCGCGGATGGGCCAGCCCAAGATGTCGCTCGATTTCGGCGGGACTCCATTACTCACTCGAATAGTCATTGAGCTGAAACGGCGCTTCGACGAAATAGTCATTGTCGCGGCGCCGGATCTTTCGACTACGCCGGGCGTGCCGATCGCGGGTGTGAAAGTGATTCACGACGAGGAGGCGTTCCAGGGGCCGCTCGAGGCGCTGAGACGCGGCCTGCTCGCGCTCGAGCATGACGTGGCGTTTGCCTGCTCGGTCGATTTGGCGCTGCTGAATGCGTACGTGGCGGACGCGCTGGTCGGACAGCTCGAAGATTTCGACGCGGTGATTCCGGAGGTCGGCGGCAAGCTGCAGCCGCTGCACGCGGTGTATCGCCGCCGATGCGCCAATGCGATCGAGTCGCTCGCGGCGAAGGGCGAGCGCCGGCTGACGGCGAATGCGACGGCGGTGAATGCGCGGCGGGTGCCGGAGCAGGAGTTGCTCGCGCTCGATCCATTGCTGCGCAGTTTTTTCAACGTGAACACGCCTGAGGATTATGCAAGGGCGCTGGAGCTCGCGGGGTTTGGGGAGAAGAGGTAAGGGGGAGGGCGGTTGTCACGAAGTGGACACTGGCGTGTGAAGCGGAGTCTCTCGGATGGGAGAGGCGAACGATCGCGATAGTAGGCGGTTTTGACCAATGAAGGCTCGTGTTATATTGGCTTCAATATGGGGGGAATCGTCGTCGGAGCGTTGGTGGGCGCAGGGGCTGCGCTTGCGTCGCAGTTTCTGGCACACTATCTGGCAGGAAAGCGCGAACGAGAGCGATTTCAGGTCCAATCTTTCGAGCGGTTCAGAAGAGAGTTCACCGAAGACGAAAATCTACGACGAATCAGCAGCAAAAGGGAAACCCTCACCGACGACGAAATACAGGAATATCTTGGTTTCTTTGAAGAGATAGGAATCTACTTCTATCGCGATCTCGTTGATATTGAGTTGGTTGATGAAATTCTCGGCGATGACATCATAGATGCTTGGGAAGACACCCGAATTAGAGAAGCAATAGGGGCGATCCGCGGCGGCGAGGATGACTCGTCTTACTTCAAATATTTTGAACGGCTTGCGCGGTATCTCAAGAAAATGAAAGAACAGCGAGTGAGGAAACAGCAATGACGGAAATCATTCGTGCACGACGCGGCGGCGGTCGCCGAACACTCAAGCGTAAGGGCTTCAGACGAAATATCTGACCCGGATACGAGTCGAACGGACTCACAAGCTCTCCGATACACGTTGATCATCCCGTAGAGCGAGAGCGCGAAATCGCAGATCACCGCGAGAAGGCGCTCCGGTGATGGTCACCTGCGGCGTTCTTTCCATGTAACTGTGATTACCGCCGCTGTAAGGCCCGGCGTAATGAAGTGCTCTTAGCTTGCGAATGAACTCGCGACGTTTACAGGGCGTGAGGCCGGGCATGTCGTTGCGGCGACTGCTTCAATCCTCAACCAACTTCGAAGGGTCATAAACGTGTGCGCCGTCAATTGTTGGCAGTGCGTGACGCCCAATTTTCAGATGCACATCGATCCAGCCATCCAAGGCAGAATATAGATCACGCGCTGCCTCTTCGCGCGTATGTCCGCTCGCCCATAGTCCGTCGAATCCGGGGATGCTACCGAAGTAGTCACCGTTTTCCATTTGCTCGAATTGGGCTTTCTTCATGGCCGCGTTTAGATATTCGAGGTAAGTTGCCATCTCCTGGACCTCATAAAGGCTGAGTATAGCAATTGACAGGGTCAGGCGTCAGGCGGTCGGGGGAGCCAGCGGAGAATCGGGCGGCGGGCGGCTTCCGCTTCATCGACGCGCGAGACCGGCGTCGTCTGCGGCGCATTCCGGACGCGCTCGGAATCCGCGAGCGCTTCGTCGTAGATGCGTTCCATCACGGTGATGAAGTTGTCGAGAATTTCCTTGCTCTCGGTCTCGGTCGGCTCGATCATCAGCGCGCCCGGCACCACCAGCGGAAAATAAATGGTCGGCGGATGAATGCCGAAATCGAGCAGGCGCTTGGCGATCTCGAGAGTGCTGACGCCGGCGCGCTTTTCGAGATCGTGGGAGAGGACGCATTCATGCATCGAGGGTTCCGCGGTCGGGCTCGGGAAATGTTCGGCGAGGCGCTTGCGGACATAGTTGGCGCCGAGAATCGCGAGCCGACTCGCCATCGCGAGGCCGTCACCGCCGAGCGCGAGGATGTAAGCATAGGCGCGGACGATCATGCCGAAGTTATTGTGGAACGAGCGGAGGCGGCCGATCGAATCGGGACGATCGTAATCGAAGCGGTAGCCGTCGGGGGTTTGCTTAAGACGCGGCATCGGCAGAAAGGGCTCGAGATGCTTCCTGACTGCGACCGGACCGGCGCCCGGACCACCGCCACCGTGCGGCGTCGAAAAAGTTTTGTGGAGATTCAGCTGCACGATATCTGCGCCCATGTGGCCGGGCTTGGCGACACCGAGCAGCGCGTTCATGTTGGCGCCGTCAAGGTAGAGCATCGCACCACGCTCATGAAGTGCGGCGGCGATCTCCTGGATCTGCGGCTCGAAAATGCCGAGCGTGTTGGGATTGGTGACCATCATGGCGGCGACATCGTCGGTGACAAGGCGGCGAACTTCAGACGCCTCGAGATAGCCGCGCGCGTTACTCTTGGCGACGATCACCTCGAAGCCGGCGAGCGTGCAACTGGCCGGGTTGGTGCCGTGGCTGGTGTCGGGAATGATCACCTTGTGACGGTTCTCGCCGCGCTTGCGATGATAGGCGCGAATCAGCAGCAGGCCGGTGAGCTCGCCTTGCGCGCCAGCGGCGGGATGGAGGGAGACCGCATCCATGCCCGTGATTTCCGCGAGCGCCGCTTCCATCCGGACGATCAGTTCGAGCGCGCCTTGGGCGAGATGCGAGGGCGTCGCGGGATGGAGGCCGGCAAATCCGGGCAGCGCTGCCATCTCGTCGTTGAGCAGCGGGTTGTACTTCATCGTGCACGAGCCGAGCGNNCCGAGCGGATAGAACTGCAGCGCTTGCGCGAAGTTGAGTTGCGAGAGGCGGAGGAAATGACGCAGCACTTGCGGCTCACTGAGCTCGGGGAATCCTTCGAGCTGATCGCGGCATAGCTCTGCGCCGAGGATGTCGGCACCGCGGCGAGTGCCCAAGGCTTTCGGCGATACGTCGGCGCCGCGGCGTCCGTCGGACGACAATTCGAAGATGAGCGGCACGCCTGCGACCGGCGGAGTGGTTGCGACTGCCGGCGCGTTCTCGACTGGCTTGATTGGACTGATTCTGCCCGCGCTGGCCATTACCGCACCTCCGGAATTGGCATCTGCGCAAATGCCGCGGCCAGCGGGCCGAACTGTTCGCTATGATTCATCTCGGTGACCGCGACGAGGAGCGCATCGGGAAGTTCCGGATAGTCGTTGCCGAGAGCGAGGCCGGCGAGAATTTTTTTCTTTTCGGCGTGCTCGAGAGCGGCGGCGGGGCGTGCGACCTTCACGGCAAACTCGTTGAAGAAGGGACCCGAGAAGCGCCGTTCGATTCCGGCGGCGAGCAATACGTCGGCGGCCTGATGCGCCAGTTCAACGTTGCGCTCGGCCAGATCGCGAAGGCCTTGTTTGCCCATCAGACTGAGATAGACGGTCACGGCCAGCGCGCACAGCGAATGGTTGGTGCAGATGTTGGAGGT
>PNBD01000024.1 GCA_003135855.1 Deltaproteobacteria bacterium | reverse complement strand
CACCGTCTTGCGCTCACCTTCGAGAGGAGGTGAGGCATCGGGCTGTTCCGCTGCGATGCGAACGCCGGCGCCCGATCCTGGCGGCGACGGAGTTGCGACTGTCGCGCCTGTGCCGCTAGTTAGTGGAGCGCCGCACTGGCCACAGAAATCGGACGTCGGCGGGTTTTCCGCTTTGCAGTTTGCGCAGAGTTTGATGAGCGCATTCCCGCATCGCGCGCAGAAATTATTAGTCGAAGGGTTGTTGGTCCCGCATTTTGAACAGCGCATCGATGCACCCGGAAACCAAGAGGACGGTACCCTCTTGTATCATCCAGCGGTGGAAAGCGGCAGCCGTGGCAGTCCTGCGGTCAGTTCTCGAAACAGACTCACCAGGTCGAATTCTGCCGCACGGAAGGCCCGAATCCAATAGCGACACTCAGGCGCGCGGCTTATCGGCTGCGAAACGTAACCGCATATAATCGGCAAACCACTTGCCTTGGGCATCGCACAGTTCGGGCCGGAGGGCCTCGCGAACTTCCGCAATGTAAGCGGCGCGATCACTGCCCTTTAGAGGCGCCATGAAGCTCTGCGCAAAAGTTTCCAGCCAGCCATTGATTTCAGTCGGCAGGGGGGTGGGGCGAGGGATCAGCGCGATATAGCTGACATTGAAGCCGCCTCGTTCCAGGCGTGCCTTATAATCTTCCACGGTCGGAAAATACCAGGGATTCAGCAGTTCGCCGTCGATTCCGCGCCGCGCCAGCGCCGCGATCAATGCGCGTTTGATCTTCGCGACGCATCNNATCCGTGACCACCGAACTCGCCCACGAACCTGCCGCTCGGCTTCAGCGCCTTCCACACGCCGGCGATTACGTCGTCGGCACGCTTCATCCAATGGATTGCCGCGTTGCTGAATACCGCGTCGAATTCGGGTCCGAAATCGAGCCGCTCACCATCGGCCACGCGCGCATCGAGACCGAGTCGCCGACTGCCTTCGATCTGTGGTGCGCTCGAATCCACCCCGATAACGTCGCATCCAAGCTCGGCCAGTTTAATCGTGAGCGCGCCATCGCCGCATCCCAAATCGAGAATCTTCTCGCCAGCCTTGGGCGCCAACAGCTCGATCACCGGTGCGCCGAGATCTGACACAAAGCGGGCATTTTCCGCGTATTTTTCGGGATTCCAACTCTGGGTAGCGCTCATAAGAAAACTTCCTCCTTGGTCACCGCGTCAGGCGTTTGCGATTATGCTTAACTATAGTTAATAATATCTGCGATGCAACAGTTAGCAAGGATGAAAGATATCCATGGCGCGATCGAGCAACTCGGCATACTGGCGGAGGTGTTCGAGGAGCGGCGCGCGGCGCTGGCCCGCGACGCCGGAGTGACCGTCGAGCAATGGCGCGTGCTCGAGGAAATCGCGACTGAGCATTTCATCCCCTCGATGTTCGCCCGCAGCCGGGCAAGTTCGCAGGCGGCGGTGTCGAAGATTCTTCGCCAGCTACTCGACGATAATCTGATCGCAGTGGCAATCGCCAAACGCGATCGTCGCCAGCGCAACTACGCGCTGACCAATCGCGGCAAGAGAGTTCTCGATAGTGTGCGCACGACGCGACAGGCTGCGATCGATGCGATTTGGAGCGATCTGCCGGCTGCCGAACTCACTGCATTTCGAACTTTCGCGCGCCGGCTATCGGAGCGGATCGAAGCGTATGCGCGCCGCGAAAGCGGGCGGACCGCGCCGGACGTCGCTCCACGGATTGCTTTCTGAGCAAACGCGCCGCGGCGCTTGCAATCGTAGGTCGGTCCGCGGGAGGTTAGGACGACATGAAACTTGCCAAGCAATTCGTCGATGTCGGGTTGTTCACGAATAATCTCGCCGAGATGCGTGCGTTTTACTCGGAGCAGATTCGATTGCCGTTTGAGGAGATCCTGGCGGTCGGCCCCGGCATGAAACAGCATCGGTTCGGGATGCTTGGCTCAGTCCTCAAGNNCGAGATCGAGCTGGTTCCAGCAGGCCAACGCGGCATCAAGCAAATCGAGATTCAGCTTGGCGTCACCGACGAGCCAGCTTTTGAGCATTTCTACGGCGACGCGCTGCATGGCCGCAAGCTCGGCTCGGGACGCTTTCAGATTGGCGATACGATCATCAGCTTTGCGAAGGATGCAGCCGCGGTTCGCGCGCCCAAGACCGCGTCGGCGAGCGCGATGGACGTGGTAGGCGCGATGCGCGCGGTTGGCATTCGCTACATCACAATCCAGGTGCGCGATTGCGACGAGGAGCATCGTCGTTTCATCTCGATGGGCGTATGGGAAGGTGCGGCGCCAGTGACGCTCGGCGAGGTTGCGCGGATCTCATTCATCCGCGATCCCGACGGCAACTTTATCGAGATTTCGCAGCGGGCGTCGCTGACGGGGCCGTTGCCGCGCTGACCGGAGGCTGCTGCGTTCCGCCCGGAGGTCCGGTCGTCAGCAATGCGCGCACGATCGGCACCAGATCGAGCTGCGACGGGACTAGCTCAGGCGCCGCGCGGTGAACGACCTCTTGCAGCTTTGCTCCCGAGTAGTTGCGGCGCGCGACGATCAGCGGGATGTGACTGTCCTGCATCGATGCACTGCCATGCCAGGAATAATACGGGCCTGAGAAGTAATATCTTTGATAGATCGGGCGTTCGAGACCGGTTTTTGAAAGAAGCAGAATGTCGCCCGCGCGATTGCCGTAAGGTCCAACCGCAAGCCATCGCATCCGCTCGTCCAGATCGATCAAGTCGGGCCGTGGGTGCTCCTCTAGATACGCAGGTATTGGGACCAGTTTTTTGCCGTCGTAAATCTGAAAAGGCAAAGTGTCCTTTCCGGGCGGGGAGGGACGCCGGGCAAAAATCAGATCGATAGCACCTTTCAGCTGACCATCCGCGCCGCCAACACGATTGGCCTTGTAGAAAGCGTTCGCCACCGGCATGACGTCGCGATCGAAGCGCGGCGGCTGATTCCAATCGCATCGGTCGCCCTCCTTGGGACATGTCGATCGATCGGCGAGGTACACGTAGGCGATCGCGCCCTGGTAAGCGAAAGCGGCCTGGTAGTCCTGCTCATCGGGACCGGGTTCCAGCACGAAGGGGCGAATGCGAAAACCAGCCGCCTTGACCACCTGAGCAGGCTCGTTGTTCGGCTGCATACCGAGTGCATGACTCGAATCCTTCAGCACCGGGGTATGCCCGTGATCGGCGATGAACACGACGTAAGTGTCGTCGAGCACGCCCTTCTCCTGGTACGCCTTCAAGACATCGCCAACCAGAGGATCGGTCACGTTCTCAAGGTAGGAGACTTCCATTTGGAGCGGGTCGTGAGCCAGATGCGTGTAGAGATCGATCCCCGGGAAATAAACCACCTGCAGATTCGCGAGGCCGTGTGTGTTGATCGACTCGATGAGCCTGGGCACCGAGTCGCGATCCATCCGTTCGTAAATATTCTGTTTTTCTGAAGACTGCTCCATGTTGCCCGCCATGAAGCTGGTCGCGACGCTTAGCATCGAAGTGGTCGGCAGCGCGGTGAATATATCAGCACCGCGATAAACGGGATTCAGCGAAACGGACGATTTGACCTTGGCCAGTTCGAACAAAGTCGCCGACCTGACCGAATTGCCGACCAGGTCCTCCGCGATCATCTTTAAGACATCATCGGTCTCCTCGATCGAAACCGGCGCGGGCGCATAGAACTTCATTTGCTCGCGCACGAACCATTCATTGCCCGTGACACCGGTGTGAGCCGGCCCTTTGCCGGTGAAGATCGAAGACCAGGCAGCGATCGTGGTCGAGGGCAGGATGCTGATCGCATTCGGAGCCGAGTAGGCGTGCTCGTAAACGCCGCCACCCATGTCCTTACCGAGCAGAGCAGACATATTCGGCGCCTTGCCGGAATTGAGGGCGTCCATTAATTGAGCGTACCCGGCTCCGTCAAAAGCGAAGATCAGAACAAATGGTCCCGGCTTGAGGAGGCGCGGCTGGTCGCGAACTTGTTTTTCCCCGCCTTCGACGATGAGCTTGGCCGCGGGAGAACACGACGCAACAACCATCAGCGCCAGGGACAAGATTATCAGGATGCGGCGATAACAGGATGGCAGCATAAGGGTCCCACTTTGGAGCAAAGGACCATTAGTACAAAAATCATACCTTGGAGGGTCGGTTAAGCGTTGAGTCGATTCTGCATCACAAACTGCGCGAAATCGCAAAGCGAATGACTCAACACAAATGACTCAATACAAAGGATGCGGCATGAAATTTCTGCACTGCTTGTAGAAAATACTACGCCTGCCTCAACCAGAAAATTCAAGGCAAATGAAAGGGCGCAGAGCCGCCGATCACGGCTCTGCGCTGAGAATCAATTGTGGTGTTGGACGTTTGCGAAGTTCAGGCCCAACGCGAGCGCGGGCGATTGCGCGTCGAACGATTGCGCGCGCCCGAAGAGCGGAACACGGTAACCGGCTTGGGCGCCAGGATCTCGAGCTTCTCGAAACCCTCGACGTGCTCGCGATCAAGCGAATTGCCCAGCGTGCGCTCGAGCCGCGCGAGGCTGACGCGCTCTTCCGGCGTGACCAGGCTGATCGCCTCGCCCGCCTTGCCCATCCGAGCGGTGCGACCGATGCGATGAATATAGCCCTCGGTCTCCTCGGGCAGATCGAAGTTGATCACGTGCGATACGTCCGGGATATCGAGCCCGCGCGCGGCGACATCCGTCGCGACCATCACGCGGAATTTCCGCGAACGGAATCCTGCGAGCGCCGCGTTGCGCTGGCCCTGGGAGCGATCGCCGTGAATCTGCACCGCTTTGATATTCGATCGCTGCAGCATTTTGGCGACGCGGTCGGCGCGGCTCTTGGTCCGCGTGAATACGATCGCGCTTTCGACTTCTGGCCGCTTCAATATCTCGAGCAGCACCGGTCCTTTGTTTTCGAGCGTGACCGGATAGATCGATTGCCGAATCGAGGGCGGCGGCGCGCTCTTGCCGCCGATCGTCACGCGCTCAGGCGTCGAGAGAAACTCGCGCGCGATCATCTCGGGTCCGCTGGCCATGGTCGCCGAGAACATCATGGTCTGACGGCTCTTGGGCACCATCCGCATGATCCTTCTGAGCTGCGGCAGGAAGCCCATATCGAGCAGGCGATCCGCCTCGTCGATCACGACGACTTCGATTTTGTCGAGCTTAACGATGCCGCGATCGATGTAGTCGATCAGACGCCCCGGACATGCGACCAGCACCTGCGCGCCGCGGCGGATCTCCTCGATCTGGCGCCGCTCGGACTCGCCGCCGACGACTGTCGCCGCGCGGATATGCGTGTGCCGAGCGACCAGCTCGAATTCGCGCGTAACTTGCGCCGCAAGCTCACGCGTCGGCGCGATCACGAGCGCGGCGAGATGACGCACATTCTTGCGATGCAACCGATCGATGGTCGGAATCAGAAAAGCCGCGGTCTTGCCGCTGCCGGTTTCGGCGGTCGCCACGATGTCGCGCCCTTGGAGCGCAACCGCGATAGTGCCGGCCTGGACCGGGGTCGCCGTGTGATGACCGCGGTCTTTGATTGAACGATGGATCTCGGGTGATAGGGTAAATTCAGAAAACGACAAAAAGAATCCTTAGTTCAGAACCCCCGGATTCCAGTTGGCAATACGCCGAACGTGTGGGTCTGATGAGTTGAGGGTGGTGGCGTCACGGAATCCGACGCGCGCATAAGCCGCGATTGGCTTGGTCGTGACTCTACAGGACGCAGCAATACAAAACAATGGGTCGAGCGACGATTTGCAGCCGATCAAAATTTGCCGTGACGACCGACGCCTGCGGCGAATCGCTCGGCGCCGGCGCGCGTCTCGCCAGAATTGATCGTTGCGATGCCGTGCCGATACTCATTCAACATCGCGTCGTCGAGGGTAACCCCCCAGCCCTCGTAAGCTGACATCCGGTCTGAGCGCACGCATCGCTGCGGGAATCCCGCGATCTCTTTCGCGAGTTCACGCGCCGCCGAAAGCGCGCGGCCCGGTTCGACCACGCGATTCGCCAGCCCCATCGCAAATGCTTCTTCGCCCGACACGCCGCGCCCGGTGAGGATCATGTCCATCGCGCGGCTCATCCCGATCAATCGCGGCAATCGAATCGTACCGCCATCGACCAGCGGCACGCCGAAACGCCGGCAATAAACGCCGAAGGTCGCGTCGCGCGCCGCGACGCGCAGATCGCACCAGAGCGCGAGTTCGAGTCCGCCCGCGACGGCAAATCCTTCGACCGCCGCGATCACCGGCTTGCCGAGTAGCATCCGCGTGCATCCGAGCGGTCCGTCGCCATCTTCGCCGACGCGATTACCGCGCTCGCTAGCGACCGCCTTCAAGTCCGCGCCGGCGCAGAATGTGCCGTTCGCACCGGTCAGGATCGCGACCGACAGCGCCGCGTCGGCATCGAAGCGTCGGAACGCGTTCGCGAGCAGTATCGCAGTTGGCTTGTCGACGGCATTTCTGGCTTCCGGCCGATCGATCGTAACGATCGCAACCTCGCCATCACTGAAATACTCAACTGCACACATGCTCACCTCGTACCCGTCGTGGCGGCGCACTGACTCTGAGCGAGTAGCGGCGCGGGAGCGTTTAAGGAATGCCAGCTCAGGATTTTTTTGCTTCGTCTGCCTTGGCGAAATTCAGCGCCGCCGAATTCATGCAATAGCGCTGGCCGGTGGGCGCCGGGCCGTCATCGAAAACGTGTCCAAGATGAGCGTCGCATTTCGCGCAGACGACCTCGGTGCGCTTCATGAAAAACGAGCGATCGGATTCATTGCGGACATTCTCAGGCGCGATCGGCTGATAAAAACTCGGCCACCCAGTGCCCGACTCGAACTTGGTATCGGAACTGAACAGTGCATTGCCGCAGCAGATGCATCGGTAGAGGCCCGGGTCGTGATTGTTCGCGTAGAGATTCGTGAACGGACGCTCGGTGCCCTTCTTGCGTGCGACTCGATATTGCTCAGGCGTCAGTTGTTTGCGCCATTCTTCATCTGTTTTGACGACTTTATCAGCCATGATGATTCCCTTCCTTTGACCGGAATCCGTGAATTCGACCAGTTTGACTTTCGTGACGCCGGGCGCATTGGAAACTTGGTCGTCAGTCGCGTCGGACGCCGCACCGATAACATTATAGTCGAATCCGAGCGCGATCGCCGCCGGTATCAGCGCGAGCGCGCCGATGAAAGTCCGGCGCCCGATGAGTCGGCTACCACTATCGCCAATTTTTCCCGCAATCACCGTCGCCATAGTAGTATTCTCCACTGTAAAAACTAACGGCGATAGCGATCTGTTTGTTCCCGCAATGCGCGGTTGACTAGTCCTCGCATCACGGACGACTGACTAATCAATTCAATCGACTTGGCCGACTTCGACGAGGAAGAAACGGCCTCGAAAAAAATCAGATTTGGTACACGAACAATTTTTGTTCCTTGGGCCGCAAGAACACATTCGCGCCGGCTGCCAGCTTGAGTTCCTGGTAGCGCTCGTGATCGATCTCGACCTGCACCAAATCTCCCCACGCGGCGACCAGCTCGACTTTGACCTGCGGGCCGGCGGGATTTATCGATTTGACAGTAGCGGGGAAACTTTGCTTGCCGTTGGACTTCGTCACAATTTCCAATAGATGCGGCCGCACATAGAGGACCGCTTTACCGTCTTCCGAATGGACGTGCGCGTGTGTCTTATCGACCTCGACGGCGGTGTCGCCGATGAACACCTTGCCGTTCTCGATTCGGCCGTGGAACAGGTTCACATTGCCAAGAAAATTGTAAACGAAGGCGTTGGCCGGTTGATGATAGACTTCTTCCGCCGAGCCGATCTGCTCGATGCGTCCCTGGTTCATCACCACAATTCGATTCGCGAGTTCGAGCGCTTCTTCCTGATCATGCGTAACGAACACGCTGGTGATTTTGATCTCGTCGTGGAGTCGGCGCAGCCATCGGCGCAGTTCCTGGCGCACTTTTGCATCGAGCGCGCCGAACGGTTCGTCGAGCAGCAGCACCTTGGGCTCGACCGCAAGCGTGCGCGCCAACGCGACGCGCTGCCGCTGCCCGCCGGATAGCTGCGAGGGATAGCGATCGTGGAGGAAATCAAGCTGAACCAGCTTCAGTAGTTCGTGAACGCGGCGCGAGATCTCGGCTTCGTTGGGCCGAGAACCGCGCGGAAGTACGCGAAGCCCGAACGCGATATTTTCGAACACCGTCATGTGACGGAACAGCGCGTAATGCTGGAAGACGAAGCCCACTTTACGTTCGCGAACGCGCACGTCGGCGGTGTCTTCGCCGTGAAATCGCACCTCGCCGTGGTCAGGCGTTTCGAGGCCCGCGATAATCCTGAGCAGGGTGGTTTTGCCCGAACCCGAAAGTCCAAGCAGCGCCACCAACTCACCGGTCTCGATCTTCAGATTGATATTGTCGAGCGCGACGAAATCGCCGAATTTCTTGCTGATGTTCAGCAGCTCGATACTCATGCAGCTACCTTGGTCTCGATTTCGTCCGCGCCCTTTTGCGGTACGGGAATTACGCGGCGCTCAAGGAAATGCTTCGCGATCAGGGTTGCGATAGCGAGCAAGGTAAGCAGCGACGACACTGCGAACGCGGCCACGTAGTGGTAGTCATTGTACATGATTTCGATGTACAGCGGCATCGTGTTGGTGTGGCCCCGGATGTGGCCCGAGACGACCGACACCGCGCCAAACTCGCCCATCGCGCGCGCGTTGCACAGCACCATCCCGTAGAGCAGGCCCCATTTGACGTTCGGCAGCGTCACGCGAAGGAAGGTCTGCCAGCCACCGGCGCCGAGGACGATCGCGGCCTCCTCTTCTTCGCTGCCGACCGCCTGCATGATCGGAATCAGTTCGCGCGCGGCGAGCGGGAACGTTACGAAGATGGTCGCCAGCACGATTCCCGGCTCGGCGAAGATGATCCTGATTCCGTGATCGTAGAGCCAACCGCCAATCGGCGCGCGCACGCCGAGTAACAGCACGAACATCATGCCGGCGATCACCGGCGAGACCGAGAACGGAATGTCGATCAGTGTGAGCAGGGTTTGCTTGCCGGGAAAATCGAAACGCGCAATCGCCCACGACGCCGCGACGCCGAATAGCACGTTGAGCGGCACCGCGATTGCCGCGGTCATCAGCGTCAGGCGAATCGCGGAGCGCGCCTCGGGATCGATGATCGATTTAAGATACTCGCCCAACCCGTGCTGCAGAGCCTGCGCGAAGACCGCGGCCACCGGAATGAAAAGAAACAGCCCGAGGAAAAGCATCGCAATCGCGATCAGCGCGAAACGCACCAGCGGCGGATCGGCGGTCGCGGATTTACGCGGGTCAGCCTGAGATTGGCTCAGCCAACCGAAATTCTCGAACATTGCTTTCCTCCGGAAAAACTCACGCTGCCAATCTCTGACTGCTCCAGCGCTGCAAGATATTCACGCCGAGCAACAGCAGGAAAGATACGACCAGCATCACCACGGCGATCGCGGTCGCACCGGCGTAATCGAATTGTTCCAGCTTGGCCATGATCAACAGCGGCACGACTTCCGTGCGCATCGGCATATTGCCCGAAATAAAAACCACCGAGCCGTACTCGCCGAGCGCGCGCGCAAAGGCCAGCGCAAATCCGGTCAACAGGGCCGGAATCAGAGCCGGCATGATCACTCGGGCGAAGGTCTGCAAGCGGCCGGCGCCGAGCGTTGCCGCGGCTTCTTCATACTCAACGTCGAGATCCTCGAGCACCGGCTGAATCGTTCGGACCGTAAACGGAAGTCCGACGAAAGTCAGCGCTACCACCACGCCGAGCGGCGCGAACGCTACCTTAACTCCGTGCGGCTCGAGAAAGCGGCCGAGCCATCCATTCTGCGCGTAGATCGCGGTGAGCGTGATGCCGGCCACAGAAGTGGGCAGCGCGAACGGAAGATCGACCATCACGTCGATGAGTTTTTTGAAAGGGAATTCGTAACGGACCAGGGTCCAGGCCACGACGAAACCGAAGACCGAGTTGATCAGCGCGCCTGCGAGCGACGCGCCAAAACTCAATCGATATGCCGCCAGCGTGCGCGGCGACATGACCGCATGCCAGAACTCGGCCCACGTAAGCGTGAACGTCTTGAGAAAGATCGTCGAAAGCGGAATCAAAACTACGATTCCGAGATAAGCGAGCGTGAAGCCGAGCGTCAGATTGAAGCCCGGCAACACGTTATTTTTCTTCGATGCCATCGATGAAGCAGATCAGCTGCCGGGCTGATAAATCTTGTCGAAGACGCCGCCGTCACCGAAAAACTTGGCCTCGGCCGTTTTCCATCCGCCGAAATCTCCGTCGATCGTGAGCAGCGGCAGCGCCGGGAATTGGCTCGCGTATTTCGCGGTTACCGCGGGATCGCGCGGACGATAAAAATTCTGCGCACCGATTTCCTGGCCCGCCGGCGTGTAGAGAAATTCGAGATAGGCCTTGGCGACATCCGCGGTGCCATGCCGGCTGGTGACCTTATCGACCCACGCAACCGGCGGTTCGGCCCGGATACTGATCGATGGATACACGATCTCGAACTTGTCCTGGCCGAATTGCTTGCGCGCCATCAGCGCTTCGTTTTCCCAGGCGATCAGCACGTCGCCAATTCCGCGTTCGACAAAGGTAGTCGTCGCGCCGCGTGCGCCCGAATCGAGCACCGGGACATTTTTGAACAGCGCCGAGATGAAGTCATTCGCCTTGGCCTCATCGCCGCCGTTTTTCTTCAACGCGTATCCCCACGCCGCGAGGAAATTCCAGCGGGCGCCACCCGAGGTTTTCGGATTGGGCGTGACGACGCTCACGCCCGGCTTCACGAGATCGTCCCAATCATGGATTTTTTTGGGATTTCCGGTGCGCACCAGCAGCACGATCGTCGAAAGGTAAGGAACGCTGTTGTCGGGCAGCCGCTTCTGCCAGTTGGATGGCAGCAGATTGGCCTTGTCGGAGATCGCGTCGATATCGCCGGCCAGTCCGAGCGTTACGACGTCGGCCTCGAGGCCGTCGATCACGGCGCGCGCCTGCTTGCCCGAGCCGCCATGCGATTGATTGATCGTAACTTCGTCGCCGGTTTTCGCCTTCCAGTTTTTCGCGAACTGGGCATTCACCGCTTCATACAGCTCGCGGGTGGGATCGTACGAGACATTAAGCAGCGTGATTTCTTTGGCGTGCGCTGAACTCAAATTGAGAAGCAGGCTCATCGCCGTAATGACGGCGGCAAGCTTCAAGTTAAATTTCGATCGAAACATCGCCGGCTCCAGTTTCATAGGTCCAAGTTTTGATTGCATCTTCGATTGCGCCTTCGGTCAAAATGCGATCTGCAGTTGCGTTTCGAAGACACTTTCATCGCGACGATCCTTGATCGCGCTCGTCACGCCGGCTCCTCCATTGAAGAAAGTGCGAGCATAGTCGAACTGCCATTTCACGTTCTGGCTTAAGTACCAGTTGATACCCAGGTCGTACTCAGTGGCGCTCTCGGCGGAGACGGTCGGATCGGCGAAGTTCAGTTTGAACTGGCCGCGGTCAGTCGCGAGGTTGCTGATTCGCGCGGCGATTTCCCACGCCCCCCAAGTACCGTGGCGCGGGTCGAACGGATGGTACGGCTTGATGGTGTAGTAGGAGGCGTCCTCCCCTGTCAGGAGATACGATCCCTGCATGCTATAGCCGGAGTCCGCGAAGGTCTCGTAGTCGTTCACGTATTTAAAGAAACTGCCCTCCTTGAGTTGGATGTTCCGGTTGAGCTCGTGCCGATCTGACACATATTCGGTCAGCAGTCCGAAGCCGCCTGCGTAGTAGTAGGCTTGCGGGCTAAATCGAAAGCGCGCGCCGGCTGCGGTCACGCCCTTGTTGTAGGAGAACCAGGTTGATTGCCCATAGGTCTTGTACACCGAGGTGGTGTTGTTACTCTCGTCGCCATAAGTCGCCGCGAAGCCAAAGCCAAGACCCTTGGCCCATTGATACTCGCTATGCTTGAAAGGCTGCGCGAACAGGCGACCGATGAAATCCTTGGCGTCGTTGTTGTCGATATCGACGCTGGCGGTGTTGTTTGGCACGCCGTTCATGACTGCGAACTGGTAGGTCAACCGCCCGTCAAACAAATCGCTGTGCAGTTCGGCGCCGGTATCACGGTTCGGCGCCAGGTTGATCGTCAACGCGCGTTCGCTAAACAGGAGGTCACGATCGGATTGCAAACGTTCCAGGTCGAAGGGCGCCTTATATTTTCCGACCTGCAACTGCGCCTGCTGGAAATACCTGTCATTGATGTACGCGTCCTGCAGCACGACCTTTCCCTGGCCGAAATCGGGGGTGATGTTGAAGTCGTAGTACTTCCAGAGCGTGCCGGACAGAATCGGGCGCACGCGGTTGAGATAAAACGTACTCGGCGATTTGTCGTCACCGCTGGTGAAGAACCGGCCGTCGGCCTGTATGATCCCGCCAAACTTTAGCTGCCAGTCGTCGGGGTTGGCGGACGAGATCGAGAAGCCCTGGGCGTCGGCCTTGATGATCGGCGCCTCTTGGGCCTTGACCTGTTGGGTCTCCGCCTGGACTTCAAGTTTGCGGTCGATGACGCGCACCTTTTGATCGAGCCCCTCCAAAGTTTCGACTCTATGCTCCAGCAATCTGATCTCGTTCTTAAGCTCGGAGATTTCCTGGTCTTTCCGATCCCGGTCCTTCGGATCCCGGCTCAGCGATGACTGAGCTAGCGCGGGAGGCGTGGGAATAAACGCTCCAATCAGCATCGCCGCCAGCATGATTGGCAGGATCTGTAGCGTTGGTTTTCTCATCACGGAGGTTCCTCATTTGGTGGGGAACTTCCGGATGTCCGGTCAGCTCGGAGTTATTTCTCATCATGTTTGTGGCGCGCCGGATCCTTCTCTGGTCCGGCGGCTCTCCCCCAATAAAAATCCGAATTCGAGTGGATCGGCTCTAGTGCCGGCCACCCTTATCGAAGCGGAACTTTTCCTTGCGCTCGATTTGGACCACTCGCGAGTCCTGGACTACGACCTCGACTGAGCCGAAGCGTAGGCCGCTGATTGCGTGAGCAATCCGCTCGAGGATCTGCTGGTGGCTCTCGGGTTCCGAGGAACTTGAACCAAGGCAGGCCGTTGCTGGTTCTGGTTTCATAAATTAACCTATTAGGTGACTAGACTAAGTTCACAAAAAAAAGATTAGATCGCGAAACTCAGTGATTCCTTGCCGGTCACGACCGATTCGGTCCTTTTTAGCATGTCCGCCAGCGACGTCGAGTCCATGATTTTTGCAGTCGCGTCTCGTACCTCTTTCATCAC
Organism: Deltaproteobacteria bacterium; assembly: GCA_003135855.1. Lineage (GTDB taxonomy): Bacteria > Desulfobacterota > Binatia > Binatales > Binataceae > Binatus. Next base: position 26,884 of record PNBD01000024.1, on the reverse strand, counting down.
CATGCGGATAGCGCAACTCTTTTCATCGCGGCACTCGCGACAGCGCATGTATGCAGTCTTGCTCACGCACGGCAGGGGCGCGATTGGCCCATCTAGGACTCTTACGACATGCCCTACGCTAATCAAACGAGGCTCCCGACCGAGGAAATATCCGCCGCCTTTGCCCTTCTTGCTCTGCAGGATTCCCTGGTTCTTGAGTTCCAGCAGGATAAGTTCAAGAAACTTGGGTGGAATCGCTTCGCGGCGCGCGATATCCGAGATCAGCACCGGACCCTGCCCGTATTCTTTGGCGAGCACGATCAGCGCCTTGAGTGCGTATTTGGATTTCTTAGATAACATTCTCAATAGAGCGGCTAGACTAATTAAGTAATTGCGCGTGTGTCAAGCGGCCTCGACAAATAAATTCGGCCCGCTCTCAAGGAAGGAAACCAACGCCACACTTTGACGATGCTGCGCTCTTCACAAAACAAAGGGACCCTGAGGGGATCCCTCTGTGCAAATCGTACCGGCCTTGCGATTCTTAGTGCGCCTTGGCCTTGAGTTCCGCGTACTTGTCGAGCATCGGGAGCACGGTTTCGCGCGGCGCGGGCGGCAGCGCAAAGATGAGGCGGTCGAGGCCGAGGTCAAGGAATTTCTTTATCTGATCTTCGTTGGGACCGACCCCAAACATCGAAATCGGCAGTTTGCCACGGCCGGCCTTTTTGCCCGCTTCGTTGAGCGCCTTAACGTTGGCGGCCAGGTCGTAGCTCGGAAAATTGATCGGCATCCATCCGTCGCAATATTCGGCGACTCGATCGAAGGTCTTGGGCGACTGCGAACCGAGCAGGATCGGCGGACCGCCAGCCTGCACGGGCTTAGGAAATGACCAGATCGGATCGAAATTGACGAACTCGCCGTGAAACTCGGCCGCTTCCTTGGTCCAGATTTGACGAATCGCGAGGATTTTCTCCTTGACGATTTTCCAACGGCGCTTGAATACCGCGCCATGATTCGACATCTCCTCGACGTTCCAGCCCGCGCCGATGCCAAATACGACACGGCCATTCGAGATCATATCGAGCGACGCGACTTCCTTGGCGAGCGTAATCGGATCGCGCTCGATCACCAGGCAAACGCCCGTGCCGAGCTTCAGTTTCTTGGTGACGGCGGCCGCCGCGCCGAGCGCGACGAAGGGATCGTGCGTATGCCAGTATTCCTTCGGCAATTCGGTCCCGCCCGGGAACGGCGTCTTGCGAGATGCCGGTATATGAGTGTGTTCGGGAAAGAACATCGACTCGAAGCCCCGTTGCTCGGCAGCGATTGCAAGTTCGACCGGCTGGATTGCGTAGTCGGTCGGGAACATCGAGATTCCGAATTCGGCCATGGTAATTCCTCCTGGCTTGATGCGGCGGGTGAACCGCCCAACCCAGTTCCATAGCACAACTTCGCGCCGATTCGTCCTGCTCAGCGCGACGATGCAGTAGGCTTTATCGAATCCAGCGGCGCGGGTCAGGTTGACGAGCGCAACACGCGGCCGGGCAAATAGCCCGAATGATGACCCTGATCGTAGAGCACATCGCCGTTGACGATAGTGTACTCGATTCCTTCCGCCGGCATCACGAGGCGCCGGCCGCCGCCGGGCAAATCGTTTTGCATGCGCGCGCGAGTGGCCGAGCCAACCCGGCTTTCATTGAAGATCGCGATATCCGCGGGCAGGCCGACTTTCAGCCGTCCGCGATCCTTGATGCCAAAAAAATCTGCCGGTTCGGAGGTGATGCGCTTGACGGCGTGTTCCAGAGTCATCGCGCGACGCTCGCGCACCCAAGTGCCGAGCAAGTAGGTGCAGTAACCCGCGTCGCACAGCATATTGACGTGCGCGCCGCCGTCGGAGAGCCCGATCATCGTGCGCGAGTCGCCGATCAACTGCTTGATCCCTTCCTCATGGTACTGCTGCATCGTGTATTGAATGTTCAAATCGTCTTCGAGGGCGAGGTCGAAAAAAGTATCGAGCGGATCTTGGCGGCGTTCGTGAGCGATTTCGGCCAGCGACTTGCGCTCGCACGATTTCAGCGCGGGGCTGGTGACTTCGAGCACTTCGACCCGGTTCCAGCGGCCTTGGAACAGATGCGGCTTTTTCAGTTCCTCGCGAAACGCGCCGCGGAAGTCCGGATCGCGGTAGAACCTCTTTTGCGTTTCGACCGGCTGATTGAACACCGGTCCCCACATCGCCATGTCGGCGAAGGTGAACGGATTGCGGAGATCCATCTGAATGACGAACGGCTTGCATAACACCTGCGGCACGCCGCCGCGCTGAATCAACCGATCGAGGCGATCCAACGTGTCGAAGCTCGCTTCGGGCCGGTCGGGCCGGCTGGCCATCGCGAGCCACGTGACCGGGCGCTGGCTTTCGTCGAGCAGAAATTCGAGCAGTGCCTGTTCTTCTTCGGAGACGCGGCCGACGCTGCGGGTAAGCGCGATTTCGATCGAGCCGCGGCCGAGATCGCGCAGCACGTTGGCGTAGGCTTTGAGTTCGTCGCTCGAGGCGAGCCGGCAGGCCAGCGGCCTGCCTTGGTAGCCGATATGCTGCGGCAGCGTGGTGGTCGAGAAACCAAACGCACCGGCGGTGATTGCCTCGCGCAACAGGCCCGCGATTTTTGCGATTTCATCCGGCTGCGCTTCGCGTTCCATCGATTCGTCGCCGAGCACGTAATGCCGAAACGGAGTCAGCGGTGCGAGGAACGCCAGATTGATTCCCACTCCGCGCCGCTCGGCGGCCGTCATGAATTCGGGAAAGCTCTCCCATTCCCAGGTAATGCCCTTAGACAGCGCCTCGAACGGAATCGCTTCGACATTGACCAGGTCCCAGGCCGCGACGTCACGGACGCGCGGTTTGCATGGTGCGATACCGACGCCGCAATTGCCCATCACGACGGTGGTGACGCCGTGCCATGAGGTGCAGCTGACCAGGGGATCCCAGCAGATCTGCGCGTCGTAATGCGTGTGCGGGTCGACGAATCCCGGCGCTACGATTAAGTCGGAAGCATCGATCGTTCTCGCGGCGCCGTCGGTGATCTTGCCGATTTCCGCGACCTTGCCGTCATGAACCGCTACATCGGCACGGCGGCGAAACGCGCCCGTGCCGTCGATGACGGTGCCGTTCTTGACAATCAGATCATATGCCATAGCCGGCTCTCCACGAGTGCTCTAAGGCGTATATTGGTATGACAATCAGCATAGAGAGTTGTCATAGGGCAAGTGCCTTCAAAACAAGTCAGAACTCACTCAGGGTATCGCAGGAAGACCTAGGGGGCGCAAGGAGGTTGCGCGAGCAGCGGGTTCTCAGAAGAACCTTAACGGTGACTATAAGTCATGTGGCGATGACAGAAAGATGCTTGCACAACATTAGGGAAGGGAAGCGTCACGAATTGATGTGCGTGATCACGCGCCGCGCGCGTCAGGCGGGTACAAGATGGACCGGCAATGAGCGGTACGATCGCGCGACGAAGCTCGAATGCATCGGTAGCGGGTCGCGATTCACCAACTCAAAGCTGCGAGTCTGTTCGAGCAGCGCGCGCAACACGATACATCCTTCGATCGAGGCAAGGTGCGACCCGATACATGAATGGGTGCCGAAGCCGAAGGCAATGTGCGGATTCGGCGTGCGGCCGATGTCGAAATCATCGGGACGATCGAAGACGGCTTCGTCGCGATTTGCCGAACCAATCCAGAGCAACACGAACTGGCCCGCGTTGATCTCGATGCCATCAAGTTGCGTCGGCTTCGCACACAAGCGTGGCATCGCCTGCACCGGTGACGAGAATCGCAGCACTTCCTGAACTGTGCTCGGAATCAAACTGTGATCGGCGCGCAGACGGTCGAGTTGCTCGGGATGCGCCAGCAACTCGACGATCAGATTACTTAGCATCGCAGTGGTAGTGGCGTTGCCCGCGATCAGAAGCACCGTGAGCATCTGCAGCATCTCAGGCGTCGAGAGGCCCGCGCCCTCTTCCTCGACGGCGACCAGCGCGGAGATCAGGTCTGGCTTCGGATCGGCCGAGCGCTGCTTCACCAGCACCCTGAAGTAGTCATGCATCGCGCGCGTCGCAGTGATCTGCCGTTCGATGAAAACAGGGTCGGGCGGTTTCAGGATGCCTTGCACCTGGCTCTCGGTAAGCTCGCGCGACCATCTTAGAAACCTGGGCGCGTCTTGTTCGGGCACGCCAATCAGTTGACCTATCACGCGAACGGGAAACGGAGCCGTGAAAGCCGGGATCAGATCAACGACATTTCCGGTGGCTGCCTGGTCGATTAGTTCGCGCGCGGTGGCGAGCATCGAGGCTTCCAGCGCGCCGACCATCCTCGGCGTGAACGCTTTGTTGACCAGCAGGCGCTGGCGGTGATGGCGTTCGCCGTCGGTAGTCGCGAAGAATGGCGGCAACTCGTCCGCGAGTTCCGGCTGGGTGAGCAGGTACGGCTGGATGAACATCGCAAAATCGCTCGACCATGTTTCCGGGTCGCCGAAGATGCGCATGATGTCGGCGTGACGGAATACCGAGATGACCGGCAGATTGCGATGCGCGTAAACGGGATGCTCGAGGCGGCCGCGGGCGTAGAGCGGAAAAGGGTTTCGCCGCGTCTCCTCGTCCATCGGATCGAATGTGAAATCCTCCATGCCTTGTCCCCGGTGCGCAGGACCTCCCCTATGCGCAGAAATTGCGCGACCGCGCGCAACTGTATCGCAGTCGCGGGGTTGCTTCCAAAGGCGCAGCCGAGCTTGCATCGAATCGCGGCGCTGGTCCGATGCCGGATCGTCTTGTAAGATTCGAATCGGCGCGCGCGCCGGTCCCCAGACGATTCCGCCGAGCGACCGCGACGATTCAGCGCCGGGATCGCATCGTCAGGCGCCGGCAAGGAGAATCCAAATGAAAGTAGTTATCGACCAGCAACTGTGCGAGGGAAATATGCGATGCCAGGAGGCGGCGCCGGAAGTGTTTGAGGTCCGCGACGACGACAAGAGCCACCTGCTTATCGAGAAACCGCCCGAGGCGATGCGCGAAAAACTGAAGCTGGCGGCGCGGCTGTGTCCGCGACAGGCGATCACGGTAAGCGACGATTAAAAAACCACGTGACTGACTTGAGGCAACGCGTCAGAATCATGCATCGCTAAGCGCGGAGAAGTCACTCCATGTCAATCGAACAACAACTCTCGCCGGATATCTCACTCGAAAATCTGAACATCATCGGGCCGGAGCATTACGCGAAAAATGGCTACCCGCATAAAGAATGGACCTGGTTGCGCAAGCACAAACCGGTCTTCTGGTGTGAGTATCCCAAGACCGATCCGTTCTGGGCGATTACCAAGCACGCCGACCTCGTGCAGATTTCCAAGCAGCCGCGCCTTTTCCTGAACGGGCCGCGGTTGCTGGTGTTCGTCAACGAATCGGGAATGGAAGAGAGCCCGACCCCGCCGTTCAGGCATCTGCTGGATATGGACCCGCCCGTTCACGGCGAATACCGGGTGATTGTCAGCAAGCATTTCACGCCGCGCGGTGTGCGTCCGCTGCAGCAGGAAATCGAGCGCATCACGCGCAAAGTGCTCGACGACGTGACCGGTCGCGACGAATGCGATTTCGTAACCGACGTATCCTCGAAGATTCCGCTCGCGGTGATCGCGGAACTGCTCGGCGTTCCACACAAGGACTGGGAACAGCTCTTTCAATGGACCAACGAGACGATCGGCAGCGGCGATCCGGAGTTCCAACAGGGCTCGACGCCGCAAGAGACAATGGATCGATCGCGGCTGGGGCTGTTCCAGTATTTCACCGATATGGTCACCGAGCGGATGAAGCATCCGACCAACGACATCACGAGCATCGTGGCCAACGCGAAAATCAATGGCGAGCCGATGCCGCAATTCGAGATGCTCTCGTACTACTTCCTGCTCGTCGTCGCGGGCAACGAGACCACGCGCAATGCGACCACCGGCGGACTGCTGGCGTTCATCGAGAATCCTGGCGAATGGCAGAAGTTGAAGAAAAATCCCGGACTGATCGACTCGGCGGTCGAGGAGATCGTGCGCTGGACCACCCCCGTCATCCAGTTTGCGCGGACGGCGACCGAAGATACCGAAATTCGTGGGCAGAAGATCAAAGCGGGCGAATCGGTGTGCCTGTTCTATCCATCGGCGAATCGTGACGAAGAGGTTTTCGACGAGCCGTTCAAGTTCGATATCAGCCGTGAGCCGAATCCGCATGTCGCATTCGGAATCGGCGAGCATTTCTGCCTCGGCGCGAACCTCGCGCGGCTCGAACTCAAGGTGATTTTCCAGCAACTGGTTGAGCGGCTCGATCACGCAGAGTTGGCGGGCGCGGTTGAGCGCTTGCGCTCGAGCTTCGTCGGTGGAATCAAGCACATGCCGATCCGGATGAAGATGAAGGCCGCATCTGCGGCCGCCGCCTGAAGAAGATTCGATTTGAGCCGGCGAAGCGCAAACCTTCGCCGGATTTTTAATTTGTGGAGTATTGAAAAATGATTAACGTTCGCAAATCTGCAGAACGAGGGCGTACGAAAATCGATTGGCTCGATAGCCGTCATTCGTTTTCATTTGGCGAGTATTACGATCCCGCTCAGATGGGATTTCGCACGCTGCGCGTGATCAATGAGGACCAGGTGCGCGCGGGCGCCGGTTTCCCAACGCACGGGCATCGCGACATGGAAATCATCACGTATGTGCTCGATGGCGCGCTAGAGCACAAGGATAGCCTTGGCAACGGGTCGATCATTCGCGTCGGCGAGGTGCAGCGAATGAGCGCCGGCGCGGGGATCCAGCACAGCGAGTTCAATCATTCCAAAAGCGAGCCGGTTCATTTTCTGCAAATCTGGATAGTGCCTGCGCAGCGCGGAATCGCGCCGGGATACGAGCAGAAGCCGATCGAGCTGCAGAAATCGCGCGGCGCATTGCTTCCGATCGCGACGGCACAGGCCAAAGACGGCGCCGTGAAGATTCATCAGGATGCCACGCTATCGACGGCAACTGTGCCACGAGGCGCCACTCTCGAGACGACGCTCAATGCGGGCCGCCACGGATGGCTGCAAGTGGCGCGCGGCGGCGTGGCACTCAACGGAGTAGCGCTTGCACAGGGCGATGGCGCCGCGATCAGCGACGAATCGAAACTCAAGATTGTCGCCGACTCGGACGCCGAGATACTGCTGTTCGATCTCGCGTGAGCTTCGCAGACTGCGCTCAGAATGACGGAGTGGCTGTGGGGCGTCGTCGATGCGGTCAGCGGGTGGCGGCGCGCAGGCGGTCGAGATCGTACTCGAGCATCTGATCGATTCGGTCGATCGTGACGTCGGCCGCTGGGTACTTGGCGACCTCGTTCGCGTCGGCTGCGTAATGTCCCTGGCGCGGAAACACGGTCGTCACGCGCTTACCCCAGATTTTCTTCACCGCGGCCAGGATTCGAATCTTGTCGTCGATCAGTATGTAGTGATCGGCTGGATAACGGGCCGTGACGTCGTCCAGCTCCTGCTCCTTATGAATGTAGATCATCACTTTGCCGTCAACGGCGTCGTCCAGCCCCGACCGTTCGACTTTGAGCGGCTGGAAAATCATGTCGCCGTCGGAGAGGATCGCGGTCTCGCCGAATTGCTGGAAGCGTTCGAGCACGTCGAGCGAGCCTGGCATGAGCCGGTTGGCAAAGTGATAGTTGATCAGGAAGCGCGACACCGAGACGATATGAAAATCGCGCGGATGGTTGATTCGATACCGCTGGAGCGCGCCCAAATAGTCAGCGTAGCCAAGCTCTCCGCGAATCTGCTCGAAGTATTCCCAGTATTTTTTCGCGGACGCCGGGCCGATGTCCTGCTCGAGATGATGCATCATGTCGGCAATGATGCGATCGTTATCAATCAGCGTGTTATCGACATCGAAGAGAAATACGACGTGGTCAGCCATCGTTGCGAGCGCCTCCGATGCATGATGATTACGCTAATCGCGTCGGATGCCAACGATGCGCTGCTTGCCCTTTTTTGCGAAACGCCTTAAGTAGGCTATCTAAGGAATAAAGTCGGGCACATCGTGTCCCCGACCCCGGAGGTCTGCCACCGTTGCACGCGATCAATTACGAAGCTCCTAGCACCCTCGATCAGGCGGTCAGCATCCTGAAGGCGCACGGCGAGAACGCGCGTCCGTTTTGCGGCGGCACTGATATCATTATCCAGCTGCGCGCCGGGGTTCGCCGCACCGAACACCTGGTCGATATCAAGAAAATCAAGGAATTGCGCAATCTCTCCTTCGACGCGAAGAAGGGGCTGCGCCTGGGCGCCGCCGTCCCATGCATCGAGATTCACGAGAACGAGATGATGCATCGGATGTATCCCGGACTGACCGAAGCGGCGCATCTGATCGGCTCGTTGCAGATTCAGAACCGCGCTTCGGTCGGCGGCAATCTGTGCAACGGATCGCCCGCGGCCGATACGACGCCCGCGCTAATCGCGCTCGGCGCCAAGGCCCGGATTGTCGGCGGTAAGGGCGAGCGCGAAGTGCCGGTCGAGACATTCGTGCTCTCACCGGGACGCACCGTGCTCGGACCCGGCGAATTGTTGGTCGAAATTCTGATTCCCGCGCCATCGCCCCATTCCGGCGACGCCTACCTGCGATTCATTCCGCGCAATGAGATGGACATCGCGGTGGTAGGAGTCGGCGTGGCGGTGACGCTCGACGGCGAGAAAGTCAAGTCCGCGCGCATCGGTCTCGCTGCGGTTGCGGCGACTCCTCTGCTGGCGAGCAAGGCCGCCGAGTCGCTCGCGGGCAAGAAGCTCGACGCCAAGGTGCTCGAGGAAGCCGGGCGCTTAGCCAGCGAGATCACCTCTCCGATCGACGACATGCGTGGCACCGCGGAATATCGGCGCCATATCACGGGCGTGCTGACGCGGCGTGCGCTTGCGATTGCCGCCGAGCGCGCGAAGAAGAACTGAACGCGCAAAATCAAATACGACGCGAAAAAATTAAATACGGCGAAGGATAAATGTCGAAAAAGACACTGGTAGAAGCGACAGTTAACGGCGAAACGGTCGAGTTCCTGTGCGAGCCGCGCCAAAGCCTGCTCGAAAGCCTGCGCGACATCCTCGAGCTGACGGGCGCCAAAGAAGGATGCCTGACCGGCGATTGCGGCGCATGCAGCGTGATGATCGACGGGCGCGTGGTGTGTTCGTGCCTGATGTTTGGCGTCGAAGCGCAGGGCACCAATATCACCACGGTCGAGGGGCTGGCGACGACCGGCACACTGCACTCCTTGCAGCGCAAGTTCCTCGAGCACGCGAGTTTGCAGTGCGGAATCTGCACGCCGGGATTTCTGATGGCGGCGAAGGGGTTGCTCGATCGCAATCCGGAGCCCAACGAGGCCGACGTGCGGTATGCGCTGGCAGGGAATCTCTGCCGATGCACCGGTTACGATAAGATCGTGAAAGCGGTATTAGATGCGGCAGCCGATCTCCGCACCCACGGCGAAGGCAAGGCGGCAGCCCGCTAGAATTGGCGTTGCGGGCGATCAAAGATACGACCAAGTGAACGAAGAGGTTTGACCATGGCGGAAGCAACTACCAACGGCAAATACAAAGTAATCGGCACCCGTCCAATTCGGCATGATGGTGCGGACAAGGTCACCGGCCGGGCCAAATACGGCGCCGACTACACCTTCCCCGGGATGCTGCACGGCAAGGTTCTGCGCAGCCCGCATGCGCATGCGATCATCAAGTCGATCAATTTCGACAAGGCGCTCAAGCTGCCCGGCGTCAAGGCGATCGTCACCAGCAAGGATCTTCCGTCGGTAGCCAACAAGCTCGAGCAAGCGGGCGAGATGGCGATTAATCCGCATCATCTGTCGATGAACATTCTCGCGCACGACCGGGTGCTCTACGACGGACACGCGATCGCAGCGGTCGCCGCAATCAACGGGCATATCGCGGAAGAAGCGGTGCGCCTGATCGAAGTAGAATACGAAGTGCTGCCGCCGGTCATGACGGTCGACGTGGCGATGAAGCCGGGCGCGACGATCCTGCACAAAGATCTGCGCAACCAGGAAGATGGCGACAAGCAGACCAATGTCGCACAGCACTATCAGTTCAAGCGGGGCGACGTGGCCGCCGGATTCAAGGCCGCGGATTACGTCGTCGAGCGCGAGTTCAAAACCGCGATGGTCCATCAGGGATACATCGAGCCGCACAACGCGGTCGGGATCTATAGCTCTGACGGAACCGCGACGATCTATTGCTCGACGCAGGGCGCGTTCGAAGTGCGTTCATTCAGCGCACAGGTGCTCGGCATGCCGGTCGGCAAGATTCGCGTCGTGCCGGCTGAGATCGGCGGCGGCTTCGGCGGCAAGACCACGGTTTACCTCGAGCCGCTCTCGGTGCTGCTCTCGAAAAAGACCGGCGCGCCGGTGAAACTCGTGATGTCGCGGGCCGAAGTGCTCCGTGCCAGCGGTCCGACCTCCGGCTCGCAAATCAAAGTGAAGATGGGCGCGACCAAAGATGGCAAACTGGTCGCCGCCGAGATCTGGATGGCATACGAGGCCGGCGCATTTCCGGGATCGCCAGTCGGCGCGGGCGCGATGTGTATCATCACGCCGTACAAGGTCGAGAATTTCCTGATCGATGCCTACGATGTCGTCGTTAATCGGCCCAAGACCGCGGCCTACCGCGCGCCCGGCGCGACCAACGCGGCGTTCGCTTCGGAGACGGTGATCGATGAACTGGCCGAGAAGTGCGGAATCGATCCGATCGATTTCCGCATCAAGAATGGCGTGAAGGAAGGCGACGCGCAGACGGTCGGACCTCCGTTCAAGCGGATCGGATTCATCCAGACCTGCGAAGCGATCAAGAACAGCCCCCACTACAAGTCGAAACTGACCGGCAAGAACCGCGGCCGCGGCGTCGCGTCGGGCTTCTGGTTCAACGCCGGAATGAATTCGTCCGCCACCGTGAACATCCACGCTGACGGCACCGCCAGCGTCGTGACCGGCTCGCCGGATATCGGCGGTTCGCGCGCCTCGATGGCGATGATCACGGCCGAGGTGCTGGGACTGTCGGCCAACGACGTGCGTCCCGTGACCGCGGATACCGATTCGATCGGACATACCGACGTCACCGGCGGCAGCCGGGTCACGTTCGCAACCGGAATGGCCGTTTACGAGGCCGCTCAGGATGCGGTGAAACAAATGATCGAACGCGCATCCAAGGTGTGGGAGAAGAAGCCCGATGAAGTCGAGTTCCGCGACGGGAAGTTCTTCGCGAAAGGCAACGGCGTCCCGCCGATGTCGATCAAGGATCTCGCACCCCGCTTCAGCCGCACCGGTGGACCGATTACCGGACGCGCCAGCGTGAACGGGCGTGGAGTCGGGCCTGGATTCGCCACCACTTGCGTGGACGTGGAAGTCGATCCCGAAACCGGCAAAGTGCAAATCCTGCGCTGCACCATCGCGCAGGATGCCGGCAAGGCGATCCATCCAAGCTACGTCGAAGGCCAGATGCAAGGCGGCACGGCGCAGGGACTCGGCTGGGGTCTCAACGAAGAGTATTTCTACGACGAGAAGGGCATCCTGCGTAACGTCGGATTGCTCGACTACCGGATGCCGACTTGCCTCGATTTGCCAATGATTGAGACTTGCGTCGTCGAGGAAGCGAACCCCGGCCACCCGCTGGGCGTTCGGGGCGTGGGCGAAGTGTCGATTGTTCCGCCGCCGGCGGCGCTCGCCAACGCGATTTATCGCGCGGTGGGGGTCAGGATGCTCGAGACGCCGATGTCTCCGCCGAAGGTGCTCAAAGCGGTCCTTAAGCACGGCGGCAGCGCGCAGCATTCAGCCGCAGCAGATTGAAGATTCAATGATCGGTGGGCCGGGCGGCCTCGCCCGGCCCTTCGTTTTTCAAAGATGGCGACCGTCATAATTCCGGCCTTGCTTCGCAAATTTACCGATGGCATCGATCGCGTCGATGTCGCCGGAGGAACAATCCGGGAAGTTGTCCGGAATCTCGGAACGCGCTTTCCAGGAATCATCGATCAACTGATCGAGCACGATGAATTGAAGCCGTCGGTCGCGGTTTCAATCGATGGTGAGATGGCGACCGGCGGAGTGCTGGAGCGCGTCGGAGAAGACAGCGAGGTCCATTTCATCCCTGCGATTGGCGGAGGGACCTAAGTTACCGACGTCTCGACGGTAGCGCCAATTGCCTAGTGATCTAAGGTTCTAGCTTAGATTCTTGTTGCAAGTGAACGCCACTTGCGTACAATACGGTTGCTGGCCGGGGTTTGCCCCCCTTTTCCCGGTTGGCTATGGGCCGGACGGAGCAATCTGTCTGGCCCGAATTTCTGTTGCTCCAGATATTTCCAATCGACGGATTTTGATCGCGACTGACTGAACAGTATCCGCTCGTCGGTCAGCACTAGTCCGTAGCGGACTCGTCAGCTCATGAAGACTTCGCGGACATGATTCACGTCATTGTATTCGCGAACCTGCGCGATCTTGTCGCCTTGGAACAGGAAATAGAAGTGATAGCGATTCGCATACTTCTTGCCGTTGCCAGCCACGGTGTCCGATGCGGCCTGGATGGCAACGTGCGGGCCTTCCGCGACGACGGTTTGAAAGGTCAGGTTGAGGCCCTTCGGAAACATCGCTTTCAGCGTGTCCGGCATCGATTTCAGGAACAAGGCCTTGCCGCGCATGGGTGAGACTCCGGGCAAACGGCCCATCATCTCAAACTCGAAATCGTCGGTAAGCAGCTTCTCGAATGCCTTCGCGTCGGGATGCTCGAAGTTCTTCAGGAACGTGAGTGCGGTTTCTTTGTTTTGCTCAAGGCTCATCAGAGTGATCTCCACTATGGTTCGGTTTCGGTAGAAGGGCGCTCTACCTGCATCGCGGCCAAGCTGAGCGACTACAGCAGCTACGGATTTCGCCGGCGGAACACCAGCACCGAGCAGGGCGCGAGTCTGGCGAGCTTCTCGGCGACGCTGCCAATCATTATATGCTGCGGCCCGGTTCGCCCATGGGTGGACAGGACAATCAAATCGATCTGATGTTCCTTCGCGTAGTCGACGAGCTTGGCCACCGGCGGTCCAATCTCTGCGCACGTGATCACATTGCTCGAGTTGCCGAATTGTTCCTTCTTGATGCGCGCGAGTTCCTGCTCCGATTCGTCGAGCATCAGCGTCTCTCGCACCTGTTCACGTGATTTCTCCAGCAGCGAGAAGTGCGGTGCGACCACGTGCACGATGTGCACCTCGGCGCCAACGTCTTTTGCCAACTCCATCGCTTCGCGCAGCGCGTCCATCGAGAACTCCGAGAAATCGATTGGCGCGAGGATTTTCTTGATATCCTGAATCATCGAACGCCTCCCGCGGGACTTTGTCCAATCTTATCACCCTGGTTGACCAGACCTGCAAACCGGTTTGCTTCTGTGCCATGATTCGTTCACGAGTGAGGTTTCCAATGGCGGAAGAAATACTCAAAATCAGAATCGAAGGCGAGTTGGCATACATCGGGTTGAATCGTCCCGAAAAGCGAAATGCAATCAACCAGGCGATGCTACGAGCTATTCCGCAAGCGCTCGATGAACTCGATCGTCCCGAGGTGCGCGCGATAATCATCTACGGCGAGGGTCAGGCGTTTTCTGCCGGAATCGATTTCACCTCGCTGACCAACGATACCGGCGCGCAGGGCGCCAGCGGCGGCGGGCCGGACATGCAGCGCTTTCGACGCTTCGTTCACGAATCACAAGCCTCGCTCAATCGGCTTGAGAGTATCGAGAAGCCGGTGATCGGCGCGCTGCATGGCTTCGTCGGCGGTCTCGGACTGGAACTCGCGCTCGCCTGCGATGCTCGCATCGCGGCGGCCGGATCGCGCCTCGGAATGCCCGAAGTGCGCATCGGGCTGGTGCCTGATGTTGGCGGCACCACGCGTCTCACGCGAACGGTTGGCTACGCGCGCGCAAAAGAATTGATCATGACGGCGCGCATGATCGGCGCTGAGGACGCGGAGCGAATGGGACTGGTCAATCGCGTCGTCGCCGACGGTGCGCATATCGCGGCGGCCGAGGAACTGGCGCGTGAGATGGCGCGCAACGCGCCGATTGCGGTCGGGCTCGCGAAACGTATCATCGATCAGGGTTACGGCCTCGACAAGATGACGTTTCAGGAACTCGAAGTGCTTGCCCAAAGCTCGCTGCTGATGACCGAGGACTTCCGCGAAGGCGCGAGCGCACTGGCGCAGCGGCGCGATCCGCGCTTCAAGGGGCGCTGAGCCGAATCTTGAAACCGGCCTCGAAGGCTGCGCCCGGCGCAAGCTCGCGAAGGCCGCTATCGACGCCTCGCGCCGCGAGATTAAACGCGTCGGGCGCGCAGGTATAAGGCTCCAGCGCGACTACGGGACTATCGCCGGGGGCATACACGACGAAGTCCCGAAAGGCAGGATCGGCAAGCAACTCGAGCACGATTTTTTCCGACGGATCGATCAATCGAGCACGCGGCTTCTGCGCATCGCTCGAGGGCGTCATCCGAAACGCGTCGTCGTAGGTGAGCGATTCGAGTTGACGCGGCGCTCGCAAATCGTACCTGCCCTCGAGCGGCTCGGTGGCTCCAGTCGGTAGCAGGTGCGAATCGAGCCGCCATCGAGCATCAGCGTCCAGTTGCACCAGCATCGCGTCGCGGCGTCCGGCCGCACTGAGAGGTGCGTGAAAATACGGATGCGCGCCGAAGCCGAACGGCATCGCCGTGGCCCCCGTGTTCTTGATTCGGGCACGCAGCCTGAGTCCGCTTCCGACTTCGTAGTCGATTTCGAGCGCGAACGGCCACGGCCAAATGGCTTCAAGTTCGGGATGCTCCGTGGAATCGAGAATCGAACTAACGAAGTAGGGTCCACGCCGCAGAACTCGAAAAGCCTTCTCGCAAGCGAAGCCGTGAATCGCGTTCCCGCTCGCGGGTTCGTTCACCGGCACGTGATATTCGCGACCGTCGAATGTGAACTGAGCATTGGCGATGCGCCCAGGCCATGGAAAGAGGATCGGGATTCCGCCGCGATGAGGGTGCGCGCGCCATGCATCCGCGCTCACCGGTCCGGCAATCAGCTCGAGTGCGCCGACCTTGTAGCTGAAGCACTGGCATCCTGCTTCGGGGATGATCAAAGCACGTTCGGTGTCGGCTTTGATCTCAATCGTTTCCATGACGAGACTCTAACGCAACCTCGAAGATCGCGAAATCAGATCTGTCGAGCCGGGAATTATGAGCAGGTCAGAAGGGTGCGTGTCGAACGTGGGTCATACGTTCAATCGTTTCATGCGAGCGACGCGACCAGGACGCGAGATCCTTGATCTCGCGCCGCGCCAACAAAGAGTCGAAATCAATTAGCGATCGCGTCCACCGCGTCGTTCGCCCCCGCCTCCACCTCCACCGCCTCCGGCACCACCGCCGCCGCTGCGCGCCTGCGCTTCATTGACCCGTATCGGACGGCCCTTGATGTCTCTGCCGTTCAGTTTTTTGATGGCAGCTTCGGCCGAGTCGTCAGTCGCCATTTCGACGAACCCGAATCCCCGCGAGCGATTCGTCGCGCGATCGATGATGACTTGTGAACTGTCCACCTTGCCCGCTTCGGAGAATACGTCGAGCAAGTCCTGATCGGTGACCGTCCACGCCAGATTCCCAACATACAGTCTGCGACCCATTACCCTCTCCTGGCGCGCAGCAGTGGATTCCCACGGGGCAAACTGTCGCTAACTACTGGCAGTCCGATGCCTGATTTGTCACACAGACACTCAAGCTGCGGGGCAACCTCTTCGGCGCGCATCTAATCCAAATTCCGGCCATGCTTATAGCACCGTGCCACGTTCAACAATAGCGCTTTCCACCAACCGGTCGAGATTTTTCTCCTCCTCCAGCACAGGCCGCACGGCACCGGCCCATCGATTTTGCCGAGGCCTTCTTTTGTGACGAAAAGATTACTCGCCGATGCGCCCAAAGCTCGTAGTCTCTATAAGTTCTCTAATGTCGTTTATTAAAGTCTACTAAAAGTTTTCCACACGCTTTACCTTCTCGTTGGATGCACTAGGCTGAGAGCCTGAAGCGCGGGCTCCGACGGTAACTCAACTCAGAGGAGGTGCGACATATGTTGCTCGAAGGCAAAGTAGCGATCGTGACGGCTGCCGCAGGTGCGGGCATCGGACGCGCAGTGGCGACCCGGTTTCTCGAAGAAGGAGCCGAGGTCGTGGTAACCGACGCGCATCCGCGCCGGACGATCGAAGTTGCGGCGGAACTAAGCACACAGTTCAAACGCGAGGTGCTGGGGATCCCGGTCGATGTGCTGCAGCGCGCGCAGATCGAGGGCGCCGTGACTCAGGCAGTCGCCCGGTTCGGACGCATCGACATCCTGTTTAACAACGCCGGCATCAACAAGCTCGAACCGATCTGGGAGTGCAAGGATGAAACCTGGGATCTGGTTTTGAACATTTGTCTTCGCGGAACATTCTGGATGATTCGAGCGGTACTGCCTCACATGATGAAACTGGGTAAAGGCGCAATAGTGAATATGGCATCGGCGGCCGGATGGATCGCCGCCGGCGACGGTGAAGCGCCTTACTGTGCGGCCAAGGCAGGAGTGATGGGACTGACGCGAGCGGCATCGGCGGAAGTGGCGGGAAAAGGTATTCGCGTAAACGCAATCGCGCCCGGCGTTATATACAATGAATTCCTGGAACGCATATATCCGGCGGGAATGTTTGAGGCCGCGAAGAAGCGCAATCCCTTGGGACGACTGGGTGAACCGCGCGATGTAGCTAATCTCGCCCTGTTTCTGGCTAGTGACATGTCATCCTATATTACCGGTGAAGTGGTCAGTATCAGTGGCGGATCTGTAGTAGTGCCTTGAGGGTTGAACTAGATAACTCAGTCGTCGCGATCAGTGGACTACGCGCTATACCCACTCGCCAAATGTAGATAATCACGAGAGTGGGCATACTTGTAGTAGAGATACTAATTGTGTAGGTTAGGCGCAATTATTCACTAACCATTGCCGAAGGAGACTACACATGCCACGAAAGAGCGCAGGTGGAAACTCATCCGCTTTCGAGCAAGTTCAAAGACAAGCCCGAACTCTGCTGGTAAATCTGCGCAAGGAAATACGCACCAAGGAATCTGAACTGAATCGTCTCAAGGGCGAGGAAGCGCGGCTGGACTCCCTGATCGGACGGGCCAACGGCGCGGCCGCGGGAATCTCCGCTGGTTCGCGGGGGCGAGTCAACTGGAAGAGCGTGCTCGCGCAATTGCCAAGGCAATTCAAAGCCTCGGACGTGCGCGACGTGCGCGGGCTCAAGGGCAAGCGCCCTTCGGAAATTTTCGCGGCGATCACACGATGGATCGACGCCGGCATGGCGAAGCGCAGAGCGCGCGGCGTTTACGAGAAAGGCTGATCGCGGCGGATCGGCACAGTAGCTAATCGTCTTCCAAGCCGATCGTGAAATCGAAAAGTGGCTGGCGACTTGTTCGCCACGCTGCTTGTTCATTACGGTCTTCCGCAAAATCAAGATGTCTATCGGACAAGATTAGATCTGGATAATCTCTGGGTTCCGAACACTCATTTGAAAAGCGGGAAGACGTGACCGTAAAAACGATTGAATGGCGGGCGAATACCGTCCGCATGATTGATCAGCGTCTACTTCCAGCGCGGGAAGTGTTTCGGACGTATCGCGATTATCGCGGCGTCGCCGAAGCGATCCGCACGATGGTGATTCGCGGAGCGCCGGCGATCGGCGTGGCGGCGGCGATGGGCGTCGCGCTGGGTATTCGTGGCACCGCGCACGAACGGGCCAGGAAGCGATTCGAACTGGTTGCGAAAACGCTCAAAGCCACACGGCCGACTGCGGTAAACCTCGCGTGGGCGGTCGATCGGATGGGCCGCGTGCTCGAAGCCAATCTGGCGCTCGGAGAAGACGAGTTGTTTGGCGCGATGCGCGCGGAAGCAATCGCGATCTACGATGAAGATTTGGCGGTGAATCGATCGCTCGGACAATTCGGCGCGGCGCTGGTCGGCAATCCCGCGACGATCCTGACGCACTGCAACGCCGGTGCGCTCGCGACTGCGGGATATGGCACCGCGCTCGGCGTGGTGCGCGCCGCGCGCGACGCCGGAAAAATAATCGAAGTGTTCGCCGACGAGACTCGTCCATTCCTGCAAGGCTCGCGGCTGACCGCCTGGGAACTGCGCAAGGATCACATTCCGGTGACCGTGATTGCCGACAACATGGCGGCGACCGTGCTCGCGCAGAAGAAGATTGATTGCGTGGTCGTCGGCACCGATCGGACCGCAGCCAACGGCGATGTCGCCAACAAAATTGGCACGTATCCGCTGGCGGTCATGGCGCGCCGTCATGGCGTGCCGTTTTATGTCGCGGCACCGCTATCTTCGATCGATCTGAATTGCCCGAACGGCGCTTCGATCCCGATTGAGGAACGCGCGGGGAGGGAGCTCACGGAATTCGGCGGCAAGCAGATTGCTCCGAAGGGCGTGCATACCTTCAATCCGGCCTTCGATGTGACCCCGGCCGAGTTGGTGACGGCAATCATCACCGAACGCGGCGTCGCCTATCCGCCGTACACTGAGAGCCTGCGCGCGCTCAAGGAAAAGAACTGACTAGCTATCTCGCGAACTGGGCGTAACGCTTACTTGCTATTCTTCGAGATGATCGAGGTACTCGGCGAGACCGTAGCCAACTTTCCCGTCCCAGTTCCACTCGGTCATTCCTTCGGTGATTCGAGTGACTACTCCCGCGCGCCGATTGCGGAGCGGGATAATCGACAACACTTTGCCAGTAATGACTATTGGGGCCGCGCCGTCCGCAGTCTCGCAAGTTACTTTGATTTGATCGTGGAGCTGCTGCTCGCCGGTGAACTGAGTATCGATGTCAACCTTGACGATATTCAAATTGGGTTGGCCCTTGCGCGCGATGAAGCCACCTGGACGCACACTGCCGTCGCGATTCACGGTAATCGTCGCCATCCCGCCGAGGCCCTCGTCGAAGTTCATCGTGAGCCATCGATAGTACTTGGGCGCCTGCCAGTAGCGCGGCCCCCAACTATGATCGCGGAGCCCGAGTCCATCGATATTGAATTCGCGCGGGCCGCCGCCGTCGGTGAGAGTGAGTTTGCCAGTGGCGTGCCCCAGTTGCTCGAAATGGCCGCGCGCGAATTCGGCGCCCGGCGCACCCGATGGCTTGATCGAAGCCCAATTGCCGTCCGCGCTCTTTTCGCGCAGCTCACCGCCCCATCCAGATGAGACGGCGCGATAGTCGAGTTCGAGTTTCGCGCGCGAGTACGGATTGGTCTTGAATGCCTGCGCCGGATCGGCCATCTCCAACGGATTCTTCAGGATGCAGACTTTGCCGTTGTAGCTCACGCGATGGTGTTCGAAATTTTTAACAACTTCGAATTTTGCGCCGCCTGCATCGTGTGCTTCGTTGTTCTTGATCTCGGGTCGCTGAAACATGAAGCCAACCGTTTTGTCCGGCAGATAGAGGCAGATGGTCATTTCGGCATGGCCTTCGTTGGCGCGATTACCGAGCCGAATGAACCCGCCGAGCCGCTGCTTGCGATCGTAAAAGTTGTAGTAAGCGCTTTCGTTGAAGTTGGATTCCCCGGTGTTTGGATGCATCAGGTCATCCTGCTCCAGCAGCATCACTTTGCGCTCAGCCATTAGTCGATCTCCCTTTGACGCGGACGCGTATCACCACGACTAGCACTTCATAACCGGCATTACGAAGGCGGTTCAGTCTTGCTCGATCGCTTCTTTTCGCAGAGCAACGTCGCTCTCGAGGTAGCGGGGATTTGCGATCCGAAGTTTGTCTTCGACGCTGCGCCGCACCATCGACAAGACTTCCGCACGCCACGCTCCGCTGTCGGCTGCGCCGGTGCGAATCTTCTCACTCAATTCCTCGTTGAGTTTGAAGGCAACTTTGCCGAGATCGTCGAGGCTATGAACGTGCGGCTCGGGATGCGCGAGCAGTTTTGACAACGCGCGGACCTCGCTCCGCACGAATGGATCTTCCAGCTTGATTTCGCGCGCAACGATGCGCATCACGTTGGCGACGACGCGCGATTGGAACTGGCGCTGGCCGTCGAGGATCGGCACGATTTCGCGATCGACGAAATCTGCCGCGGCTTCGAGCAACTCGATCGAGGTTGGTCTGTCCTGCATATGCGATTACTCACAAGCGCGCCGCACGATTCGGCGCCATTAGCTAGTTGCTATTTGAATCAGGTTCAGCAGTTCGAGTTCGGTTTCCGCGGTGCGCCGGCCGATACTGGCAAGCTCGACGCTGTTGACGAATTTATCCATGTGCCGGCGCGCCTGGCTGATTGTGATAATTCCCCAGCGCAGGTTGCCAAAGACTTCCCAGAAACGGGCGGCCTCCGGATCGACCGGCACGCCGCTCGCCCGCTCGTATACATTGAAGAAATCCTCACGCGTACCGAGCCCGCCGACCGGCATTCGATCATTGCCGAAGCGCCAGGCGCGAACGCACATCCAGCCGACGTCTTCCATCGGATCGCCGACATGCGCGAGTTCCCAATCGAGGATCGAACGCACGCCCTCCGGCCCGAAAATCACGTTGCCGATTCGGTAATCGCCGTGCACCAGAGTCTTGCGCGGCGTTTTCGGAATCCGGCCGAGCAGCCAGCGGAAGGCCAACTCGAACGCGGGATGCGGTTCCAGGGCGAGTTGACGAAAGTTTGCTTCGTAGCGTTGGACTTCGGTGAGCGCGGCGTTGTCGCCCGGCTCGGAAAGAAAATCAAGTTTGTGCGCGACCGGGTCGACGCGATGAATGCGGGCGAGAATGTCGGCAAGCTGAGCAGGCATCACCTCGCGGGCCTTGGCGTAGGCGGCGTCGCGGAGCAGTCGTCGCGCTAGGGTCTCACCCTCGACGCGCTCCATAATAAAAAACGAGGAGCCAAGAACTGCCGGGTCCTCGGAGATCCAGAACACCTCAGGTACCGGCACGTGTTCCTCGAAGGCGGCGCGGATGACGAGGAATTCATCGCGGCGATTCGACGAAATGTTATGCGCGCCGGGATCCTGCCGCATCACCATCGCGCGCCGCTTCACTTCGCCGGCGCGCTCCATCGCGCAGTCGAAGGAGTAAATCTCGCGCGATGCGCCGCCCGGCATCTTGCTGAAATTCTCGATCGTGACTTTGTCGAATGGCCCCTGCTCGCGGATGAAATCCGTGAGCCGTTGCGTCATCTCCTTAGTATCCATTAGGTGAATCTCGCGCCCCGGCTCCGAATGGAAAGCTGTAGCACAAACTTTCATCGCCGCGCATGATCAGGTTCGATGGCCGACCGCCTGCGCGATGCCATCGCCGAGAAGATTGAAGCCAAGGATCGATGCGCCGATCGCGATTCCGGGTGCGGTCGTGAGATGAGGCGCGACCAGCAGGAACGCGCGGCCAGCGTCGAGCATATTGCCCCAGCTCGGCGTCGGCGGCATCGCGCCGAGGCCGAGGAACGAGAGGGCCGCTTCGGCGCCGATGATCCCGCCGATTCCGAAAGTCGCTTGCACCGCCAGCGGACCCGCGATGCCGGGTAGTAGATGCCGAAATAGGATGCGCGATTGGCGGGCGCCGAGGGCTTCCGCTGCAAGTACGTATTCACGTTCGCGCAGAGTGAGTACTTCGCCGCGAACGATTCGCGCATAGCCAGTCCAGCCCATCGCGGTCAGCGCGATTACCAAGTCGAGCAGTCCGGGTCCGAGAATCGCAGCGAGCGCAATAGCCAGAAGAATTCCCGGAAATGCCAGCACGATATCGACACCGCGCATTACGAGATTGTCGATACGACCGCCCGATAGCGCGGCAGCGCCGCCGATCAAGCTGCCCACTATCAGCGACAGCGCGACCACGGCGGCGGAAATCGAGAGCGATAGGCGCGCGCCCCATAGCACGCGGGCGAGCACATCGCGGCCGAGCGCGTCGCATCCAAAAGGATGGGCGAGGCTCGGGCTCGCTAGTGTATTAGCCAGATCGATAGCCAGTGGGTCGACGCGAAAAAGTATCGGACCAAGGATTGCGGTTCCGATCAGCGCAATGACTATTGCGACGCCGATCAGCAGTGACGGATTGCGGCTCGGCGCGGTCACGAAATCCTTACGCGCGGATCGACCAGCGCGTAAATCAGGTCGGTCGCCATGTTCACGACGACGTAGGTGAGCGCGAACGCGAGTACGCATCCTTCGACGGTTGGATAGTCGCGCGCCCCGATCGCGCTGATGAGCAGGCGGCCGAGACCCGGCCAGGAAAAAATCATTTCGGTGATCAGCGTGCCGCTCAGCAGTGAGCCCATCTGCAGCCCGATGATGGTGATCACTGAAGTGAGCGCGTTCCTTAGACCATGGCGAATGAGCGCGGCGCGCTCGCTGAGACCCTTGCTGATCGCGGTACGCATGTAGTCGCTCTCGCGCACGCCGATCAGACTCTGGCGAAGCATCCGCGCTATGATCGCGGCGAGTGCGGTGCCTAGGGTGATCGCGGGCAAAACCAGATGCGAGAAACCGCCGCGCCCGGTCAGCGGAAGCCATCGCAGATCGAGCGAGAAGAGAATCATCAGCAACGGGCCGAGATAAATGTGCGGCACTGAGATGCCGAGAATCGCGAACCCCATTGCGGCGATGTCGCCCGTGCCGCCGGGCTTCGAACCCGCGATGATACCGAGCGGAAATGCAATCAGGAGAGCGACCAACATACCGGCCGCGGCCAGCTCGATAGTGGCGGGATACCGCTCCGCGATAATGCGCGAGACTGGTTTGCGATACGAAATCGATTCGCCGAGATCGCCGACGGCGAGACCGCCGAGATAGCTGAAGTACTGCTCGAGCACGGGGCGGTCGAGGCCGAGTTGATGGCGCATCCCTTCAACGTCGGCCGGCGCGGCCGTTTCACCGAGCATCGCGATCACCGGGTCGCCCGGAACGAGATGAATAATCGCGAAGGTGAGAGTCGCTACCCCGAGCGCGACCGGAATCAGCGCAAACAGGCGGCGCGTGACATACGCGATCACTCGGAGGGCTCCGCGGCGCCGGGCCCTTGCAGCGTCAGCGTCGCCAGCGAAATCAAGCTACCGTTGGGGTACGGAGTGAAGCCGTGCAACTCGCGATTCATCACCACGACGGTGTCGTCCCACCATAGCGATACGTACGGCAGATCCTCGGCCGCGAGCCGCTGCACCTGCGCGTAGATTTGTTCGCGCTCGCTGAGATCGAGAGTACGCGCTCCAGTCTCGACCAGGCGATCCATTTCGGGATTCGTATAGTATCCGCGATTGAATCCACCATGAGGCGGCGTCATCTTCGAATCGAATATCATGTAGTAATGATTGGGGTCGTTGGTGCCGACCCAATTCAGTGAAGTGAGATCGAAATTGCCCTTCTGGATGTCGCTGTAGAAGGTCGCGAATTCGTTGCTGCGAATTTCGAGCGTGATGCCGACCCGCTTGAACATCGCTTGCAGCGCCTGCGCCAACGACGATTGCTCAGGCGTGGTTTTGTAAACGAAACGGAGGCGGCGCATCCCATCGGGACCGGCGGGATAGCCCGCCTCGTCGAGCAACTGGCGCGCCTTGGCGGGATCGTAATTGTAAATCGGCAGATTGCCGTCGTATGCCCAGTTCTCCGGAGCGAGTAGTCCAGTAGCGGCGCGCGCCGCGCCTCGCATCATCGAGTTGATAATCGATGCGCGATCGATTGAGTATGCAATCGCACGGCGGACGCGCACGTCGCGAAGGTACGGATCGCGAAAGTTGAAGGCGAGATAGCGATAGCTACTTCCGGGCGACTTACTAATCGCAAGATGCGGCTGTTTGCTGAGATAGGGTAATACGTCGGGCTGGATATTGTTTTCGGAAAAATCGGAAACGCCCTCGGTAAGTTCGAGCGCACGAACCGTCGGATCGGGGACGACTTTGAACAAGATAGTGCTTGGCGCGTTGGCCGGCGCGGGAAAATAAGGATTGCGCTCGAGCACGATCGATTCGTCGCGAACGAAACTTGCCATACGAAACGGCCCCGCACCCGGCGGACCAATTGCTGACGATCGTGCCGGCAGCGGCGTGCCGTCCGGGACGATGGTCTGCATCGCGAATTCGAGCGCGGGCGCATACGGACCGTCAGTCGTCATAACGACGGTGTAGTCGTCAGGCGTGCTCACGGATTTCAGATGCGACAGGCCGGCGCGCTTCGGGGTTCCCGTTTCGGGCGCGAGAATCGAGTCGAAAGTGAACTTCACGTCGCGCGCGGTGAGCGGGCGTCCGTCGCTGAAGTGCACATCGTGGCGTAGATGGAAGACCAACTCGGTGGGCGTCGGTCGTTCGTAACTCTCGGCGAGACGGGCGACGAATTGACCGTTACGATCGATGCGCACCATAGCGTCGAACACCAGTTCGTTGATTCGCGACGAGAGGATGTCGGTGGTGAAGCGCGGATCGGTCGAGATGGGCGAGCCTTCGATATCGACCTGGATCGTGTCCGGTGAGCGATGCGCGCCAGTGCATGAAGTAAGCGCGATCATCGTCAGTGTCAGTAGCCACGCGCAGCGGCGCATCCGAGCAATCATCATCCTCACCAACACCGGCTTCCGAACCGCGCCCATTTTCGCTTCATCGCTATCGGCGCGATAATAGCAGAAGAGACGGCGTGCTTCGCTTGTGGAGTCGATCATGAATCAGGACTGGCGCGCGAAAATCCGGCTTCGCCAAGGCGACCTGACCGAGGCGCAAGTGGACGCGATCGTAAACGCGGCGAACACTGATCTGATGCTCGGCGGCGGCGTCGCGGGCGCGATTCGAGCCAAGGGCGGTCCGAGCATCCAGGCGGAATGCGATGTAATCGGGCGAATTCCGCTCGGCGAGGCGGCGATCACAGGGGCCGGATGGCTCCCCGCGCGACATGTGATCCATGCGGCCAGCATGCGGCTTGGTGAATCGACGGCGGAGGAGAATTTGCGCGCTGCGACCCGGAATTCGCTCAAGCGAGCGGCGGAAAATTCGCTCAAGTCGATCGCGTTTCCGGCGATCGGCAGCGGCATCGCGGGATTTCCGATCGAGCGATGCGCCCAGGTGATGCTGGAAGAGGTGCGCGATCATTTGAAAAGTAAGACGACGCTCGAGTCCGTCGAGTTCGTGCTGTTCGGTCTGAATTCACTGCGGATTTTTCAGAACGCGCTCGCGCACATGAAGGATTAGCGATCGGTGACGGCCCACACTTGACCGCTCCGTGCCGCAGTAGGAATCTTTGCGAGCATCATCGAGACTGAAAATTCCCGACGAGGTCACCGGCGTGAAACCCTACACATTCGAGCACAGCGAAGCGCTCATGCAGCGCGCCAAGAAAGTCGTCCCGGGCGGAATCTACGGACATCAGACGCCGTTGCTGCTGACCAAGGGTGCTTACCCGTCGTTCTTCGCGCGCGGCGAGGGCTCCCACATCTGGGACGTCGATGGCAACGAATACATCGACTACATGTGCTCGTATGGTCCGATCGTGCTGGGCCATCGTCATCCCAAGGTCGAAGAGGCGGCGGCGCGCCAAATGGATCGGGGCAACTGCTTCAACGCGCCTGGACCGGTGTGGGTCGATTTGGCGGAGCATCTGGTGTCGATCACGCCGTTCGCCGATTGGACGGTGTTCGGCAAGAACGGCTCCGACGTATGCACGTGGGCGACCGAGGTTGCGCGCCATGCCACCGGCCGCAGCAAAATCGCGATGTGCGCGGGCGCATATCACGGCGCGCATGCGTGGTGTACGCCGCTGCCCGGCGGTGTCACGCCGGAGGATCGCGCCAACGTGCTTTATTTTCGCTACAACGATCTCGACAGTCTGCGCCAGTTGGCGGATCAGAATCACGGCGAGATTGCTGGCGTGATTCTCTCACCGTTCAAGCATGACGCCGGCCATGATTCCGAATTGCCGGTCGAAGGGTTTCTCAGCGGGGTGCGGAAAATCTGCGACGACAATGGAATCGTCTTCATCCTCGACGACGTGCGCGCCGGCTTCCGTTTGCACATGGGCGGCTCCGGTGAAGTGTTCGGCGTGCGTCCCGATCTATCGACCTACTGCAAGGCGATCGCGAACGGGTACCCGCTGTCGGCGTGCCTCGGACGAGACAGTCTCAAACAGGCGGCGCAGGAAGTCTTCTTCACCGGTTCGTATTTCACCAGCGCGGTGCCGATGGCGGCAGGTCTTGCCACGCTGAACGAATTGCAGGCGAGCGGCGGGATCGAGCGGATGCGCACGATTGGCGAGAAGCTCCGCACCGGCCTGCTCGATCAGGCGCGCAGCGCGGTTGTAGCCGATGCGCAGGTGGCGCTGCACGAGCGAGATGGAGGCGCGCTTGTTCTGGAGGACGATCTGCACGGCCTGGTCGTAGAGGGGATCCGCTTCTCCTGGGACAGCGCCATCGCCGGAGGTTCCTTCGGCCGCGTCGGGCTCGTCGAGGATGCCGTCGATGTACTGCGCCTCGCCCTGCTTCTTCAACGACTCGACCACACGATGCACTTCCGCGTCGCCGACGTAGGCGCCGTGGACCCGCGTGGGCATCCCGTGGCCCGGAGTGAGGTAAAGCATGTCACCCTGGCCGAGCAGGCTCTCGGCGCCCTGCTGGTCGAGGATGGTGCGCGAGTCGACCTTCGCGGAAACCTGGAACGCAATGCGCGTCGGGACGTTCGCCTTGATGAGCCCGGTGATGACGTCCACCGAAGGACGCTGTGTGGCAAGGATCAAGTGGATGCCGACGGCGCGCGCCATTTGTGCGAGGCGCGTGATGGATTCCTCGACGCCGTTGGTGTCCACCATCATCAGGTCGGCCAGCTCGTCGATGACGA